>NZ_CP023747.1:2150625-2848750 GCF_008704995.1 Streptomyces nodosus | reverse complement strand
GGGGACGGACTGAGGGGGCTCGTTTCACGGCCGGGCGACCGGGTGACCGGGCGTCGTCTCGGCGGCTCTGCGGCTCGGCATCTCGGCGGTTCAGTGGTTCAGCCGGTTCAGCCGGTTCAGCGTCTCAGCCGTGCGAACGGGGTCCGGACCAGAGCGGTGAGCAGCATGCAGCACAGCACGCCGCCGGCCAGCCATTTGCTCCACACGGTGGGCGTCAGATAGGACGCCTGCAGAACGGCCAGACCGGCGACCACCGAGAGCCACATCAGCACCCGGGCGGCCGCGGCGGCCGGGGAGAGCGGTACATAGAGCACGATGAGGATCATCATCATGCACTCGGTCACGGAGCGCTGCCGGTAGAACTCGGCGCCGAAGCTCAGCAGATAGGTCGCGGTGTACGCGGCCGACGCCAGGACCATCGTTCGGCCGGCCCCCTCGGTGTCCTTCCATGCCTTCTTCACCGCGACGGGAATCAGTACGAGGGACGCGATCCAGACGGTGGTGCCGAGGTAGAGCCAGCGTCCCGGGGTCGCGGTCTCCGGCCCGAATGCCCAGGGGAACGGTCCGAACAGAAAATGGGCGATGTACTGCGGATTGCTCAGCAGGTTGCGTGAGCCGTATCCCCCGGAGAAGTCGATATAGTTCCCCGCCCCGATCTCCAGTCCGCTGACGAGACCCAGCAGCGTCGTCGCACGAGGGATGACGAACGCCAGAGCGGCAACGGCGGTCACGACCAGGCCCGTGAGGTATCCGCGACGGAACCGGAGGCGGGTGAGCAGGGCGGTCGCGAGAAAAATGGCCGCCGCGGCCCGCAGATAGCTGCACAGCTGGATGCCGGCGAGGGCGGTCAGGCAGGCGAGGGTGAAGCGTGCCCGGAGGAGAAGGAAAAGGGACCAGAGGAGCAGGGCGGTGATCAGGCCGTCCTTGAGGCCCCAGGCGTCCCACAGCAGCAGGCTCGGACTGGTGCCCACGATCAGACCGACCGCCGTCGCCCGTCTGCGGCCGCACCCCGAGAGCGTGGCCAGCCCATGGGCCGCGAGGGCGCCGGTGCTCGCGAACAGGCTCAGCGCCGTCTTGGCGGCGAGCCACCCGCCGCCCGTCAGCAGTCTGCACAGGGCCATCGCGGCGGAGTAACCCCAGAACGACGAACCGGCGATCTGGTCCGGGCTGTGGGCGTACTCATAACGCCAGGCGAAGGCCATCAGCATGCTCTGCTGCTCATAGCGGCGGGCATCAGGATAAAGAGGCTGACCGTTACTGGACAGATGGACGAAGAGAACGACCCCGACATGGAACAGCGCCGACACCGCGAAAACGGCAAGGACGTTCCAGAAGCTCCAGAAGGGCTTTTTTGATCCGGCCTCGGTTTGTTCCTCGGTCACCGAAAGGGCACGCATGGGGATCCGGCTCCTTTCGAGGGTCGTTTCTCCCGGACGTGATCGTAGGCCGGTCGGTGAAGTCTCTGTCCGCTCGTGGAGCGCTGGAAAACGAGTCCACTTGATCGGAGCAGAGGTTTGTAATTCCAGCTTTAAAGCGGGTTGTGATGAATTCATTGACGTGATTGTCGCTCGATATGTTTATGGTGGGCCGGACCGCTGGGGTGCGGGAGGTGGAGGGTCCGGTCGATGTGTGACGAGCGTGACGGGCCGACTGCTCTGGACGGTTGTTCGTACTCGCCGGTACCGTGGGCTGAGCAAGCGCTTGGACAGGCGCTTGGGCAGGCCGCAGCTGGAGGTGGCGGGTGCGTCGTACGGTGTTCGACGAGGATCATGAGGCGTTCCGGGAGACCCTTCGCGCCTTTATCGAGGCCGAGGTCGTACCGGTGTACGACCAGTGGCTTGCCGCCGGTCAGGCGCCGCGCGAGTTCTACTACAAGCTCGCCGACCTGGGGCTGTTCGGTATCAACGCGCCGGAGGAGTACGGCGGCGCCGGCCTGGACACACACAAGTTCGAGGCCATCCAGTACGAGGAGACCGCCCGCGCGGGCGTCACCTTCGGCGGGTCAGGCGTGCATGTCCTGCTCGCCCTGCCGTACCTCAAGATGCTCGCCACCGACGAGCAGAAGAAGCGCTATCTGCCGAAGTTCGTCTCCGGCGAGGAGATGTGGGCCATCGCGATGACCGAGCCGGGCACCGGCTCCGACCTCGCGGGCATGAAGACCACCGCCAGGCTCTCCGAGGACGGCACGCACTATGTCCTCAACGGCGCCAAGACCTTCATCACCGGGGGCGTCCACGCCGACCGGGTGATCGTCTGCGCCCGCACCTCCCCGTCGACGCCCGAGGACCGTCGCCACGGGATCTCCCTGCTCGCCGTCGACACCCGGTCCGAGGGCTACTCCGTCGGCCG
Organism: Streptomyces nodosus; assembly: GCF_008704995.1. Classification (NCBI taxonomy): domain Bacteria; kingdom Bacillati; phylum Actinomycetota; class Actinomycetes; order Kitasatosporales; family Streptomycetaceae; genus Streptomyces; species Streptomyces nodosus. Next base: position 2,846,401 of record NZ_CP023747.1, on the reverse strand, counting down.
CAAGCTCGACAAGCTCGGCCTGCGCACCTCCGACACCGCCGAGCTGGCGTTCGTCGACGTCAAGGTCCCGCTCGAGGACCTGCTCGGCGAGGAGAACAAGGGCTTCTCCTACCTGGGCGCCAATCTGCCCTCCGAGCGCTGGGGCATCGCCTACGGCGCCTATGCGCAGGCCAGGGCCGCGGTCCGGTTCGCACAGCAGTACGTGCAGGAGCGCACCGTCTTCGGCAAGCCGGTCGCGCACTTCCAGAACACCAAGTTCGAACTGGCCGCCTGCCAGGCCGAGGTGGACGCCGCCGAGGCGGTCGCCGACCGTGCCCTGGAGGCGCTGGACGCGGGCGAACTGACCCCGGCCGAGGCCGCGAGCGCCAAGCTGTTCTGCACCGAGGTCGCCCATCGGGTGATCGACCGCTGCCTCCAGCTGCACGGCGGCTACGGCTATATGAACGAATACCCGATCGCCCGGCTGTACGCCGACAACCGCGTGAACCGCATCTACGGCGGCACCAGCGAGATCATGAAGTCGATCATCGCCAAGGACATGGGGCTGTGAGGTCCCTACGGCGCTGAGGCCCGCGAGAACCCGGCCGGGACCCCGTCCCGGGCCCCCGAGGACCGTCGGCGGGCCGGGACGGTGGTCGTCGGTCAGGCCAGGCCCGCCCGGCTGAGGAGATAGGCCGTGAGCGGGTCGTAGTGGCGGGGGCTGGTGACATGGTCGTCGAGGGGGACCGTCACCTGGACGGTGCCCTCGGCCTCGGCGAGGAAGAGCGCCGGGTCGTTGCAGTCGGCGTATCCGACCGAGTCGATGCCGAGCTGACCCGCGCACCCCGCCCAGCCGTGGTCGGCGACCACCAGATCGGGGAGCGGCCGGCCCTCGCGCTCCAGCCTCTTGAGGATCTCCCGCATCGGCTCGGGGGAGTGGGTGTGCCAGAGGGTGGCCCCGTGCTCCAGCACGGCGACGTCCGCGAACTGGAAGACATACCCCTCCTCCGTCCGCAGCCCGTCCGGGATGACGACGATCTCGCAGCCGGCGGCCCGCAGCGCGGCGGCGGTGGCACGGTGCACATCCAGGAGCCCGCCGGGGTGACCGGTGGCGAACAGCACGCGCTGCTCGCCGTCGGCGGCCTTGCGCAGCCGGCCCGCGAGGCGGTCCAGGGCGTCGACCGTCAGCTCCGGGTCGATGGTGTCCTGGCCGTAACGGTGCTCGGGGTCGTCGCTGACGCCGCAGCGCTCCGCCATCACCGCGAGGACGTCCTGCTCGTCGCCCCAGCGGTCGCCGAGTTCCAGGCCCAGCCAGTAGTGGCGGTCGCCGTTCGCCAGCTTGCGGTAGTGGGAGAGGTTGTTCTCGCGGGGAGTGGCGACATCGCCCGCGATACGGGTCCTGACGAGGTGGTCGACGAGCTCGGCGCGGCTGGGGGTCCCGGGTATCGGCATGCTCTCCATTCTGCCGGGGCGCCGCGCCGGGTCAGCCGCTGTTTCGCGCCGTGGGACGGGCGTCACTCGGGGACCCGGAGCGCCCGTCCGTCAGACCGTCCCCGTCTGTTTCAGGGCGAACCACAGCTCCATGCGGACATCCGGGTCGTCCAGGTCGGCGTCGAGCGAGGCGGCGCAGCGTGCGATGCGCTGGCGGACGGTGTTGCGGTGCACGGACAGGGCCACCGCCGTGCGGTCCCAGCTGCCGTGCAGGGAGAGCCAGCTGCGCAGGGTCTCGACGAGCGCGGGGGCCTGGGCGAGCGGTGCCAGCAGGGTACGGGCGTGCAGCTCGGCCTGGGCGGGCGGGACCAGGTCGGTCAGGCCCGTGCGCTCACCGTGGCGCAACAGCGGGGTGCGGGTCGCGCGGGCCCGGGCCAGCGCACGGGACGCCTGTGCGTCGGCCGCCGGCCACCCCGCGGCCTCCACCGGCGCGCTCACCCCGAGCGTCCAGCCCGGCTGCGCGGCAGGCTCCCGCTCGGTGGGCACCAGGACGCGCACCACGGCGTCGCTCACCTCCACGAGCGTGGAGCCCAGCGCCGCGCCGAGCGATGCCGCGGCCACCGCGTCCGGTGCGGGGCGATCCCCGGCCGGCCGGGCGTGCACCACCACCCAGCGGTCGCCCCCGAGCAGAGGTGCGACCTCCTCGGGCGGGGCCCCGAGCAGCAGCCGGACCAGCGCCGAGGAACGCGCCGCGCCACCGGCGCTCTGGTGCTCGCCGGTGAGCAGGGACAGCAGGACCGCCGCGACCGAGGAGATGGTGTGGTCGCCCGGGTCGCGTCGCGGGGCGGCGACCCCCAGGACGAATCCCTGCCCGGTGCCGAGGGCGTAGGCGGCCAGGCGCGTCCCGGCCACGGTGCCGGAGGCGGAGGAAGGGGCGGAGACGGCGGACCCCGAAGGGGCTTTGGGACGCACCACCCCGGCCAGCTCCTCCAGCGCCCGGACCGCGGCCTCCTCGGACCGTCCGGCCGCGGCCAGTTCCGCTCCGTCCGGCCCGTACAGAACGGCCCGGCCGCCCACCCGCTGGGCCAGCCGGCGCAGCACCGCCGGGATCGGGGCGGGGCTCGCCGCCGCCGCGGCCAGGCTCTGCTGCGCCTCGGTGACCCGGCGCAGCTCCGCCAGGCGGGCCCGGGCCATCAGCTGGCCCACCGCACGGGCCACGCCCGAGAAGGTGGTCCGCGGCGGGACCTCGAGGAGCGGCAGCCCATGACGGTCACAGGCCGCCACCAGCGCCTTGGGCACGGTGTCGTGCACCGGCGCCAGACCGAAGCCGAGGGCCGTGCCACCCGCCTCCACCACCCGGGAGACATAGGCGTCGAAGTACGCCTCCAGGCGGCCGACGGCCTTCACATCTGCGGCCCCGGGAACGACCCCGGAAACCCCGCCGTCACCGCGGGCGCCCGCCTCACCCAGGGCGCCGCGCCCGGCGGCTCCCGCCGTCTCCGGTACGCCCGCCGTCTCTGGGACACCGGCCGTCTCCGGGATACCGGCCGTCTCCCGAGCATTGCCGGTCTCCGGAACACCGGCCGTCCCCGGAACACCGGCCGTCCCCGGAACACCGGCCGTCCCCGGGACAACATCAGCCGTCTCCGGCACGACATGCACCCCAGCCGTCAGCAGCAGCTCCCCGCCCAGCAGATACGGGTACGGGTCCGCCATCTCCGAGGTGTGGGCCCAGTGGATCACGGTGCCGGGGTCCACCGGTCCCGCGATCTGCCGCAGGCCCAGCTCCTCCCGGGCGAGCAGCGCGGACAGCGGCACCGGCGGTGTGGGCGGTACCGCGGGGGCGGACGGCGGCGGCGATGGCTCCGGCATGGGTGGACGGTTCCTCCATCCGGTTGGTTTCCGGTGGATGAAACGTACACTTCAGCGATGCTTTCCGGCCACCTAAGGTCGGTCCAGACCGGCAGACGTGGGTACGGGCGGATGTCCCCACGAGCCGTCGTCGCCCCAGCCGGACGGGTCCACCGCGGCCGTCCGCGTCCCCGCTGACAACCAACTGCACGACACGCCGCCGGAGAGTGCGCGAAGGAGGGCCCCGCATGGCCGTCGACTACACAGTGATCGTCGTCTATCTGGCCGGCATGCTGGCCATGGGCTGGTGGGGCATGCGCCGCGCCAAGTCCAAGAGCGAGTTCCTCGTCGCGGGCCGCCGCCTGGGGCCCGCCATGTACTCCGGCACCATGGCCGCGATCGTCCTTGGCGGCGCGTCCACCATCGGCGGTGTCGGCCTGGGCTACAAGTACGGGCTCTCCGGCGCCTGGATGGTGCTCACCATCGGCCTCGGTCTGCTCGCCCTGTCGGTCTTCTTCTCCGCCCGTATCGCCCGGCTGAAGGTCTACACCGTCTCCGAGATGCTGGACCTGCGGTACGGCGGCCGGGCCGGGGTGATATCCGGCGTGGTCATGTGGGCGTACACCCTGATGCTCGCGGTCACCTCGACCATCGCCTACGCCACCATCTTCGACGTCCTGTTCGATCTGAACCGCACGGTGTCGATCATCCTCGGCGGCGCCATCGTCGTCGCGTACTCGACGCTCGGCGGCATGTGGTCCATCACCCTCACCGACATGGTGCAGTTCGTGGTGAAGACCATCGGTGTGCTGCTTCTGCTGCTGCCCATCGCGGTCGTCAAGGCCGGCGGCTTCAGCGAGATGAAGGCCAAGCTGCCGACCTCGTACTTCGACCCGCTGGGCATCGGCGGGGAGACCATCTTCACCTATGTCCTCATCTATACGTTCGGCATGCTGATCGGACAGGACATCTGGCAGCGGGTGTTCACCGCGCGCAGCGACAAGACCGCCAAGTGGGGCGGCACGGTGGCCGGCACCTACTGTCTGGTGTACGCGATCGCCGGCGCCGTCATCGGCACCGCCGCCAAGGTGATGTACCCGAAGCTGAGCAACGCCGACGACGCCTTCGCCACCATCGTCAAGGACGAACTGCCCATCGGTGTGCGGGGGCTGGTGCTGGCCGCCGCCCTGGCCGCGGTGATGTCGACCTCTTCCGGGGCGCTCATCGCCTGTGCCACGGTCGCCAACAACGACATCTGGTCCCGGCTGCGGGGGGTCGTGCGCCGCGACGGGGCAGAGCATGACGAGGTCAGGGGCAACCGGGTCTTCATCCTGGTCATGGGGGTCGTGGTGATCGGCACGGCCATCGCCCTGAACAATGTGGTCGAGGCGCTGACCGTGGCCTACAACCTGCTGGTCGGCGGTCTGCTGGTCCCGATCCTGGGCGGACTGCTGTGGCGACGCGGCACCGTGCAGGGCGCCCTGGCCGCGGTGACGGTCGGCGGTCTGTCCGTCATCGCCCTGATGGCCACCTTCGGCATCCTCGCCAACGAGCCCGTCTACTACGGGCTGCTGGCCTCGCTGGCCGCGTACGTCGTGGTGTCGCTGGCGACGAAGCCGACGGACGAGGCGGTGCTGGCCGCCTGGCGCGAGAGGCTCGCGGGGCGGGGCACGGCGGACACGGACGAGCCCGCCACGGTGGGTGCCTGAGCCCGACGCTTCGGTCCGGCCGCCCGCCCGGCGGCCGGACCGAGCGGGTCCCGCAGGGGGCCCGCGACCTTCGATGACACACGCATGACCTGGAGGAGTCCGAGGATGAGCAGCACCGAGAACACCGCAGCAGGCGACGGCCGGCCCCGCGGGCCCGTCGACTCGTCCCGCGTCCCGCGGTACGCGGGTCCGGCGACGTTCGCCCGGCTGCCGCGCCTCGACGAGGTCGGCACCGCGGATGTCGCGGTGATCGGTGTGCCCTTCGACTCGGGCGTCTCCTACCGTCCGGGCGCCCGCTTCGGCGGCAACGCCATCCGTGAGGCGTCCCGGCTGCTGCGCCCCTACAACCCGGCGCAGGACGCCTCCCCGTTCGCCCTCGCCCAGGTCGCGGACGGCGGCGACATCGCCGTGAACCCGTTCAACATCAACGAGGCCGTGGAGACCATCGAGGCCGCCGCCGACGAACTGCTCGGCACGGGCGCCCGGCTGATGACGCTCGGCGGTGACCACACCATCGCGCTGCCGCTGCTGCGGTCCGTCGCCAAGAAGCACGGCCCGGTGGCGCTGCTGCACTTCGACGCCCATCTCGACACCTGGGACACCTACTTCGGCGCCGAGTACACCCATGGCACCCCGTTCCGCCGTGCCGTGGAGGAGGGCATCCTCGACACCTCCGCGCTCTCCCATGTCGGCACCCGCGGCCCGCTGTACGGCAAGCAGGACCTCACCGACGACGAGAAGATGGGCTTCGGCATCGTCACCTCCGCCGACGTCTACCGGCGCGGCGCGGACGAGATCGCCGACCAGCTGCGCCAGCGCATCGGCGACCGCCCGCTGTACATCTCCATCGACATCGACTGCCTCGACCCGGCGCACGCCCCCGGCACCGGCACCCCCGAGGCCGGCGGCATGACCTCCCGTGAACTCCTGGAGATCCTGCGCGGTCTGGCCTCCTGCAACCTGGTCTCCGCGGACGTCGTCGAGGTGGCGCCCGCCTACGACCACGCCGAGATCACCTCGGTGGCCGCCTCCCACACCGCGTACGAGCTGACGACCGTCATGACCCGCCAGATCGCGGCGGCCCGCGCCGGTGAGGGGACCGGGACCAAGTGACCCACGACCACGACCTGGTCCTCCGCCCCACGGCGGCACAGACCGAGGCCGCGCTGACACCTCCCCCGGGCCGCAACGGCGGAGACCTGGTCGTGGAGACGCTGGCCGGGCTCGGCGCCACCACGGTCTTCGGACTGCCCGGCCAGCACGCGCTCGGCATGTTCGACGCGCTGCGCCGCTCCGATCTGCGGTACGTCGGACTGCGGGTGGAGAACAACGCGGGCTTCGCGGCGGACGCCTACGGGCGCATCACGGGCGAGGCCGCGCCCCTGCTGCTCTCCACGGGCCCGGGAGCGCTCACCTCTCTGGCCGCGCTCCAGGAGGCCGCGTCCGCCTCCGCCCCGGTGCTGGCGATCAGCAGCCAGATCCCGACCGCGGGGCTGGGCGGCGGACGCCATGGCTATCTGCATGAACTGCCGGACCAGGCCGCCTCGTTCAGGGGCGTGGTCAAGTCCGTGCACACGGTCCGCACCCCCTCGCAGATCCCGTCCGCGATCGCCGAGGCCTGGAGGTCGGCGCTGACCGTCCCGCACGGCCCGGTGTGGGTGGAGATCCCGCAGGACGTCCTCCTGGCGGAGACGACCCTGCCGGTGGTCACGGCCCTGGACGCGTCGCCGGGCGCACTGGTGCCGCGCCCCGAACTCACCGCGGTGGCGGCCGACCTGCTGTCGAAGGCCGCTCGTCCGGCGATCATCGCGGGCGGGGGAGTGGTCAGGGCCGACGCGTCCGGCAAGCTGCTGGCGCTGGCGGAGCGGCTGAACGCTCCCGTCGTCACGACCTTCGGCGGCAAGGGCGCCTTCCCCTGGGAGCACCCCCTGTCCCTCCGGTCGTGGCTGGAGGACCGCCATACGACGGACTTCCTTCAGGACGCGGACGTTCTGCTGGTGGTCGGCTCGGGCCTCGGTGAACTCTCCTCGAACTACCACACCTTCAGCCCGCGCGGCCGGGTGATCCAGATCGAGGCGGACCTCGGCAAGCTGGAGTCCAACCACCCGGCCCTGGGCATCCACGCGGACGCCCGCCTGGCGCTGCAGGCGCTGCTGGAGACGGTGCCGGAGCGGGCGGACGAGACGGCCCCGGAGCGGGTACGGACCCTGCTGTCCCGTGTCGAGGAACGCATCGCCGCCCAGGAACTCACCCTGGAACAGGAGGTGCTGGCGTCGGTGCGCCGGGCCCTCCCGGCGGGCTCCCCCTCCTTCTGGGACATGACGATCCTGGCCTACTGGGCGTGGTCGGCCTTCGACCCCCGGGGTGCGAACACCATGCACTCGGCCCAGGGCGCCGGCGGCCTCGGCTACGGCTTCCCGGCGGCGCTGGGCGCGGCGGTCGCGGACCCCACCCGCCCGGTGCTGGCCGTCTCGGGCGACGGCGGAGCCCTCTACTCCATCGCCGAACTGGCCACGGCACGCCAGTACGGCCTGAACGTGACCTGGCTGATCGTCGACGACGGCGGCTACGGCATTCTGCGTGAGTACATGACGGACGCCTTCGGCGAGGCGACCGCGACGGAGCTGACCCGTCCGGACTATGTGGCCCTCGCGGAGTCCTTCGGTGTCCCGGCGGTCCGTACGACTCCGGAGTCCCTGGAGACCGACCTGGCCGAGGCGCTGGCCGAACCGGGCCCCTCGGTGGTCGTCCTTCCGGCGCTGCTACGGATGTTCGCACCGACCCATCTGGACTGACGCGACGGCCCGACGCGACGGCCCGAGACGACGGCCCGAGAGGACAGGCCGACGCGACCATGGCCCCCCGACCGGACCGGTCGGGGGGCCATGGCACTTTTCATCCCGAACGCGCGTACAACGTTCGGTCTCTTCGGCGAGTCAGTAGAGGCGAGCGTGCCCGAGGCGCGCCCGCCCACACCCGGAAAAGAGGGAGATGTCATGACTCACCGGAGATCCCGGCGCGCCCGTGTGCTCTGCGCGGGCCTCGGTGTCGGGATGCTGACGCCGATCGTGGGGGCCGCCGTGCCGGCCGCCGCCGCGACGCCCGCGGTCAGTTGCACATCGGGCCAGGCGGGACTGGCCGCCAAGCTGCAGAAGGACATCACGGCCGCCCTCGCGAGCCGCAAGGGGACGGTCGCGGTCGGGCTCTACGACCGCTCCACCAACACCACCTGCTCGTTGCGCGCCACCAGTGCCTACGACTCGGCGAGCGTCGTCAAGGTCACCGTGCTCGCCACGCTGCTGTGGGACGCCAAGAAGCACAACCGCTATCTGACGAGCCGTGAGGACACCCTCGCCGCAGCCATGATCACCAAGTCGGACAACGCCGCCACCAGCACGCTGTGGAAGCAGCTGGGGATGACCAAGATCAAGGGCTTTCTGGCCGCCGCGGGCATGACGGGGACCACGCCCGGCGCCAACGGCTACTGGGGGCTGACCCAGATCCGGGTGCAGGACGAGCAGAAGCTGCTCAAGCTGATCACCGCCAAGAACTCCGTGCTGAGCGACAACTCCCGCGCCTACATCCTCAAGCTGATGGGGAAGGTCGTCTCCGCCCAGCGCTGGGGCACCCCGGCGGGCACGCCCTCCGGGGTCGCCGTGCATGTCAAGAACGGCTGGCTCCAGCGGGCCACGCACGGCTGGCGTGTGCACAGCGTCGGCACCTTCGACGGCCGCGGCCATGACTACATGATCACCGTGCTCACCCAGGACAACAGCACCATGAGCTACGGCGTCACCACCATCCAGAACGTGGCCAAGGCGATCCACAAGGACCTGGTGCCGACGGCCTCCACCACCACCGCCTATGTGCCCACCAGCACACCGCAGGAGGTCATGCCCGCGATACCCGCGCGCTGACCCCGTCCCGGGACGACGGTCCCGCCCTCCCGCGTCCCCCGAACAAGGGGGAAATATTGCGGAGGGATGAAATCCGGTTCTGTCCGTGTTGGTGCCTTGCGGAAGATCGGGACGGCAGAAGGGCATCGGTGTGGCAGTGCCGGAAGCGGGGGAGCAGCCGGGCGTCTGGAGAAGGCTCGCGGGGTACGCCTGGCGGTACCCGAAGGACGTCGTCCTCGCGCTCGGGTCCTCCCTCGGCGGTATGGCCGTCATGGCGCTGGTGCCGCTGGTCACCAAGGTGATCATCGACGATGTCGTGGGCCGGCACACCCGGTCCATGGCGCCCTGGGCCGGCGCCCTCGTCGGCGCCGCGGTCCTGGTCTACGCCCTCACCTACATCCGCCGCTACTACGGCGGCCGGCTCGCCCTCGACGTCCAGCACGACCTGCGCACGGAGATGTACGGGACGATCACCCGGCTCGACGGGCGGCGTCAGGACGAGCTGTCCACCGGACAGGTCGTGGGCCGCGCCACCAGCGACCTCCAGCTGATCCAGGGCCTGCTCTTCATGCTCCCGATGACCATCGGGAACGTCCTGCTGTTCCTGATCTCCCTGGTGATCATGGCATGGCTGTCGCTGCCCCTGACCCTGGTGGCGCTGGCTGTGGCGCCCGCCCTGTGGTTCATCGCCAAGCACAGCCGCACCCGGCTGCACCCGGCCACCTGGTACGCCCAGGCCCAGGCCGCCGCCGTGGCGGGCGTGGTCGACGGCGCCGTCAGCGGCGTACGCGTGGTGAAGGGCTTCGGCCAGGAGGAGCAGGAGACCGCCAAGCTGCGGGAGGTCGGGCACCGGCTGTTCGCGGGCCGGCTGCGGACCATCCGGCTGAACGCCCGGTACACCCCGGCGCTCCAGGCCGTACCCGCCCTCGGGCAGGTCGCCATGCTGGCGCTGGGCGGCTGGCTAGCGGTGCGCGGGCACATCACGCTCGGCACCTTCGTCGCCTTCTCCGCCTATCTCGCCCAGCTCGTCGGCCCGGTGCGGATGCTGGCCGTCGTCCTCACCGTCGGCCAGCAGGCCCGCGCCGGCGCCGAGCGGGTGCTGGAGCTGATCGACACCGAGCCCACGCTCCGGGACGGCACCAAGGAGCTGCCCGACGACGTCCCCGCGGCCGTGGAGTTCGACGAGGTCTCCTTCGCCTACCAGGGCGGACCGCCCGTCCTTGACCGGCTCTCCTTCGAGATCCGCCCCGGTGAGACCCTCGCCGTCGTCGGCTCCTCCGGCTCCGGGAAGTCCACGGTCTCGCTGCTGCTGCCGCGTTTCTACGACGTCACCCACGGTGCCGTCCTCATCGGCGGCCACGATGTGCGGGAGCTGACCCTCACCTCGCTGCGCTCCGCGATCGGACTGGTCCCCGAGGACTCCTTCCTCTTCTCCGACACGGTCCGCGACAACATCGCCTACGGCCGCCCCGACGCCACCGACGAGCAGATCGAGCGGGCCGCCCGCGCCGCGCAGGCCCATGACTTCATCGCCGCACTGCCCGACGGATACGCCACCGAGGTTGGCGAGCACGGACTCACCCTCTCCGGCGGGCAGCGCCAGCGTGTCGCCCTCGCCCGCGCGATCCTCACCGACCCGAGGCTGCTGGTCCTGGACGACGCGACCTCCGCGGTGGACGCCCGGGTCGAGCACGAGATCCACGAGGCGCTCCGGGAGGTCATGCGGGACCGCACAACCCTGCTGATCGCCCACCGCCGCTCCACCCTGAACCTGGCCGACCGCATCGCCGTGCTGGACGGCGGACGGCTCGCCGACCTCGGCACCCACGAGGAGCTCCAGGCACGCTCCGCCCTCTACCGGCGGCTGCTCACCGACCCGGACGAACTGGGCGGTGTCTCCCCCGGTCATGCGCTGCCGGCCTCCCCGCCGGAGGACACCACCCTGCGCGAGGAGCTGGACGCCCAGTACGACGCCGAGCGCGGCGTCACCCCGCATCTGTGGACCGGTGACCGCGAGCCCAAGGATCCGGCACTGGCCGGTTCCCCGGCGACCCCCGAACTCCTCGCCCAGGTCGAGAAGCTTCCCCCGGCCACCGACACCCCCGACATCGACGAGGCACGCGCGGTCCGCCCCGAGGAGTCGTACGGTCTGACCCGGCTGCTGCGCGGCTTCGGACTGCCCCTCCTGATCAGCCTGGCCCTGGTCGCGGTCGACGCGGGCATGGGGCTGCTGCTGCCGGTACTGATCCGGCACGGCATCGACCAGGGCGTCTCCCGGCTCGCCCTCGGCGCGGTCTGGTCCGTGTCCCTGCTCGCGCTGCTCGCCGTCCTCGTCCAGTGGACGGCACAGATCGGTGAGACCCGGATGACCGGACGGACCGGTGAACGCGTCCTCTATTCGCTGCGGCTGAAGATCTTCGCCCAGCTCCAGCGGCTCGGCCTGGACTACTACGAGCGTGAGCTCACCGGCCGGATCATGACGCGGATGACCACGGACGTCGACGCGCTGTCGACGTTCCTGCAGACCGGTCTGGTCACCGCGTTCGTCTCGGTCGTCACCTTCTTCGGCATCATGGTCGCGCTGCTGGTGATCGACCTACAGCTGGCGCTGATCGTGTTCGCCACGCTGCCGCCGCTGATCGTGGGGACCTTCTTCTTCCGCCGGGCGAGCGTCAAGGCGTACGAACTCGCCCGGGAACGGGTGTCGGCCGTCAACGCGGACCTCCAGGAGTCGGTGTCCGGGCTGCGGATCCTCCAGGCGTTCCGGCGCGAGGAGGACGGCAGGCGCCGCTTCGCCCGGGGCAGCGACGACTATCGCCGGGCCCGGGTCCGCGGCCAGTGGCTGATCTCCGTGTACTTCCCCTTCGTCCAACTGCTGTCCTCGGTCGCCGCGGCGGCCGTCCTGGTCGTGGGCGCGCACCGGGTGGACGCCGGGACCCTCACCACCGGCGCGCTGGTCGCCTATCTGCTCTACATCGATCTGTTCTTCGCGCCGGTGCAGCAGCTGTCCCAGGTCTTCGACGGCTATCAGCAGGCCACCGTGTCGCTCGGCCGCATCCAGGAGCTGCTCCGCGAGCCGACCGCCACCAAGACCGCCGAGGAACCGCTCGATGTGCTGTCACTGCGCGGCGAGATCACCTTCGAGGACGTCGGCTTCGCCTACGGCGACGACGAGGAGGCGCTCCACGGTATCGATCTGAGGATCCCGGCCGGACAGACCGTGGCCTTCGTCGGCGAGACCGGGGCGGGCAAGTCGACCCTGGTCAAGCTGGTCGCCCGGTTCTATGACCCGACACACGGCCGGGTGCTGGCCGACGGCACCGATCTCAGGTCGCTCGATCTGACCGCGTACCGGCACCGGCTCGGCGTCGTCCCGCAGGAGGCCTACCTCTTCGCGGGGACCGTCCGGGACGCCATCGCCTACGGGCGCCCGGACGCGACCGACGCCGAGGTGGAGGCGGCGGCCCGGGCGGTCGGCGCGCACGAGATGATCGCCGGTCTCGAGGGCGGCTATCTGCACCAGGTCGCCGAGCGCGGCCGCAACCTCTCCGCCGGACAACGGCAGCTGATCGCCCTGGCCCGCGCGGAGCTGGTCGACCCCGACGTCCTGCTGCTCGACGAGGCGACCGCGGCGCTGGACCTGGCCACCGAGGCACAGGTCAACCAGGCCACGGACCGGCTGGCGGGCCGCCGTACCACGCTCGTGGTGGCCCACCGGCTGACCACGGCCGCCCGCGCGGACCGGGTGGTGGTGATGAGCCACGGCCGGGTCGCCGAGGACGGCACCCATGAGCAACTGCTGGCGCACGACGGACGCTACGCCCGCCTGTGGCGGACCTTCCTGGGCGAGCCGGAGCCCGAGACCCCGGAGGAACCCGTGGGCTCGACGCCCTGACACAGGACCACAGGGGGGCGCCCGGTCACACCCGGCGCCCTCCTGCCGCCGGGCGCCCCCCGGACGCGGGGCGCAACCGTCCGGTGCGTGAGGGGCGTCCGTACACCAGTACGGTGATGGGGTGTTGACCACGGGGGAGGGCGACAGCAGTGGGCCATGGAGGAATACGCCGGCATCTGGCACTGGGCATCACCGTGCTGACGGTGTCCGGGGTGCTCGCCCTCGCCGCTCCCGGGCAGGCGGAGGCGGCCGACCACTGTGCCGGACGCAAGGTCCGTACCCTCTCGTTCTCCACCGGCTCGGTCCGGGTCTACAAGCGCGACGGCTATGTGTGCGCCATGACCGTGACCAAGAAGGCGTCCGGCCGCAAGGCCATGTCGGTCAGCGTGCAGGCGCGAGGCAACCGTCCCGTGGTCGACAGGGGCCGCTATCTCCATCACGCCGGCCCGGTGACCGTGCACGCCGGCCACCGCTGTGTACGGATCTCCGGATCGGTGGGAGGCGGGTCCGTCAACTCGGGCTGGATCCTCTGCTGAAGGGCTCCCCCTGATCGGTGGGGGATCTTCTTCGCCAATTCACCGATATCACCAACCTCCCCTGGTGTGACGCCAGTTGGTCCGCTAGTTTCCGGCGGACATCTGCGTACACAGGGGAGGGTGCATGCGCAAGGCGCTCAGATGGCTGCTGGCGCTCGTGGTGCTCACCGGCACACTGAGCACGGCCGGGGTGGCCACCGCCGCCCAGCCGGAGGCCACAGGTACCGTCGCGCCAGCGGCCGACATCAAGGACCGGCTGCTCGCGATACCGGGAATGAGCCTGATCGAGGAGAAGCCGTACACCGGGTACCGCTTCTTCGTCCTGAACTACACCCAGCCGGTCGACCACCGGAACCCGTCCCAGGGCACGTTCCAGCAGCGGATCACCGTGCTGCACAAGGACGTCTCGCGGCCCACGGTCTTCTACACCGGCGGCTACAACGTCTCCACCAGCCCCGGCCGCCGTGAGCCGACCCAGATCGTGGACGGCAACCAGGTCTCGATGGAGTACCGCTTCTTCACCCCGTCCCGTCCCGCCCCCGCCGACTGGACCAAGCTGGACATCTGGCAGGCGGCCAGCGACCAGCACCGCATCTTCGAGGCGCTCAAGCCGCTCTACACCCAGCGGTGGCTCGCGACCGGCGGCTCCAAGGGCGGGATGACGGCGACGTACTACAAGCGCTTCTACCCGCACGACATGGACGGCGTGGTCGCCTATGTCGCGCCCAACGACGTCGTCAACAACGAGGACTCCGCCTACGACCGCTTCTTCGAGAAGGTCGGCACCAAGGAGTGCCGCGACCGGCTGAACGCCGTGCAGCGCGAGGCGCTGGTGCGCCGCCAGCCGCTGGAGAAGAAGTACCAGGCGTACGCGGCCGACAATGGCTACACCTTCCAGACCGTCGGCGACCTCGACCGGGCCTATGAGGCGGTCGTCCTCGACTATGTGTGGGGCTTCTGGCAGTACAGCCTGCTCTCGGACTGCGACACCATCCCCGCCGACGCCAAGGACGCCACGGACGACCAGATCTGGAACACCGTGGACACCATCTCCGGCTTCTCCGCCTACACCGACCAGGGCCTGGAGACGTACACCCCGTACTACTACCAGGCGGGCACCCAGCTGGGCGCGCCGACCATCCACTTCCCGCACATCGAGAAGAAGTACCTCCGCTACGGCTACCAGCCGCCGCGGAACTTCGTGCCCCGCTCCATCCCGATGAAGTTCCAGCCGTCGGCGATGCGGGACGTGGACAACTGGGTCCGACAGCACGCCGAGCACATGCTCTTCGTGTACGGCCAGAACGACCCGTGGGGCGCCGAGCCCTTCCACGTCGGCAAGGGCGCCAAGGACTCATATGTCTTCACCGCCCCGGGCATGAACCACGGCGTCAACGTGGCCGGTCTCACGGCCGACCAGAAGGCCCTGGCCACGGCCCGCATCCTGGACTGGGCGGGTGTGACCCCGGCGGCGGTCCAGTCGAACCCCTCGGCGGCCAAGCCGCTCGCGGCCTTCGACGCCAAGCTGGACCGCCGGGAGGCGGAGAGCGAGCCGGGGCTGCGCCCCTGACCCCGTCCCCCGTCAACACTCACCACGAGGCGGCACGGCCCGGAAACCCCGGGACCGTGCCGCCTCGTGCGCACAGCGCGCCGGTCGCCGCACGGGACCAGGTGCGAGAACCGCGGTTCCCCCGCTCATCTCCAGGAGTCGGGGCTGGCGGTGTTCGGCGTCGACGCCTCTCCCGCGATGATCGAGTCGGCTCGGCACGCCTATCCGGGACTGCGGTTCGACGTGGGCTCGATGGCCGCGCTGGACATCGTCGACGGCGCGCTGGGCGGCGTACTCTCCCGTTGGTCCGTCATCCACACCCCACCGCGTGAACTTCCCGCCGTCCTGGCGGAGTTCCACCGTGTGCTGGCCCCCGGCGGCCATCTGCTGATCGGCTTCTCGGCCGCCGACGACCCCTCTCACCCGACCCAGGCTTTCGACCACACGGTCGCGCCGGCCTATCGATGGTGGCCGGGCCATCTCTCCGCGCTGCTGCGCGAGTCCGGGCTCGTCGAGAAGGCCCGGATGGCGCGCCGGCCCGAGCCCGGCGAACGACGGCAGTTCCAGGAGATCCACCTGCTCGCCCGCAAGTCCGCTGCCGACCGGGGGAATGCGTCGTAGCCGCCGTAGCCGCCGTAGCCGCCGTAACGCCCGTGATCGGCCCGGGGCCGTCATCGGCGCACGGGAGGGGGTGCGCCGATGACGGCGTGCTGCCGGCCGCGTGCGGCGGAGAGGGGGGTCGGCCCTCGCACGCCGGCCGTGAGGGCCGGCGCCGCGGCGCGGGGACTCATCCGGCAGCCCGCGCGTTGGACGCGGCGGGCGCGGAAAGGGTTCCCGGAAGCGCTCCGGTCGCCGCACAGCGGTGGAGCGGTGGCCGAGGTGACGCGGCGGCCGTCACCCGGGGCCAGAACCCCTTCAGGGTGCGGACGGCCTCCTCGATCGCCGGCCGGCGCGCGGCACCGGTGCGCCACAGCGCGTACAGACGCCGTACCGGCATCGGGTCCAGGGCGACCTGGACGACCCCCTCCGGCAGCGGGCCGCGGCCCAGGCGCGGGATCAGCGCGACCCCGAGACCTGCGGCGACGAGGGCCACCAGGGTGGGGTTCTCCTCGGCCTGGTGCACGACATCGGGCTCATGTCCGGCCGCGCGCAGGGTCCGCAGCAGCCAGTCGTGGCAGATCCGGCCCGGCGGCTGGCAGATCCACCGCTCGCCGCCCAGCTCCTCGCGCCGCACGGAGGCCCGGCCGACGAAGGGATGCCCCTCGGGCACGAGCAGATCGCACAGGTCGTTCCCGATGACCGCCTGCTCCACCCCGGCGGGGGCGGGCAGCGGGGCCACGTCCCAGTCGTGCGCCACGGCCAGATCGACGACGCCCTTGGCGACCAGGTCCACGGACAGATGCGGGTCGACCTCGGTGAGCCGGGTGTCGAGCGCGGGATGACGCGCCGCCAGGTCCGCGAGCACACCGGGCAGCAGCCCCCGGGCGGCGGAGGCGAACGCCGCGACGGTCAGCCGCCCGGCCGGCACCCCCCGCCGCTTCTCCAGCTCGGTCTCCGCCCGCTCCACGATGGCCATCAGCTCCTGTGCGGTGACCACGAGCTGCCGCGCCTCGTCGGTGAGCCGCACCCCGCGCCCCTCCCGTTCGAGCAGCACGGTCCTGGTCTCCCGCTCCAGCTTGGCGATCTGCTGGGACACGGCGGAGGGCGTGTATCCGAGCGCGGTGGCCGCGGCGCCGACCGTGCCGTGGACGGAGACCGCGTGCAGCGCGCGCAGCCGCTGGAGATCCAGCATGGGCGACTCCCAGGGGTGAAAGGCTCCCGCCATACATCAGCGTTGCTTCATCCAACCATGTAGTAACCATCGCTGGTGCTTCACGGTTGTGAGGCGTGATCCTCGACGCATGCGACCCGCACATCTCTGTCTCGCCGTTCTCGTGGCCGCCCTCTGGGGCGTGAACTTCACCGTTATCGAGATCGGACTCGAACACTTCCCGCCGCTGCTGTTCTCGGCCCTGCGCTTCCTCGTCGCCGCCGTACCGGCCGTGTTCCTCGTCGGCCGTCCCAAGGTGGCCTGGAAGTGGATCGTGGGCGTGGGACTGGCCCTGGGGGTCGCCAAGTTCGGGCTGCTGTTCATCGGGATGGACGAGGGCATGCCCGCGGGACTGTCCTCCCTGGTGCTCCAGATCCAGGCCGTCTTCACCGCGCTGATCGCCTTCGTGGTCCTCGGCGAACGGCCCACCCGGCTGCGGGCCCTCGGCATGGCGGTGGCCCTCGGCGGGGTGGCGCTCGCCGCCGTCGACGAGGGCACGGCCGGCCCGCTGGGCGCCTTCGCCCTGGTGATCGCGGCGGCGGTCTGCTGGGGCGTGTCCAATGTGCTGACCCGCAGGGCCGCCCCGCCGGACTCGCTGAACTTCATGGTGTGGGTGAGCACGGTGCCGGTACTGCCCCTGCTCGGCCTGTCCCTCCTCAGGGAAGGACCGTCCCGCGACCTCGACGCCCTGCGCGCCCTCGACTGGCAGGGCGCGGGCGTCATCCTCTATGTCGCCTGGATCACCACGGTGTTCGGCTTCGGCGCCTGGGGCTGGCTGCTGCGCCGTCACCCGGCCTCCACGGTCGCCCCGTTCTCCCTCCTGGTCCCGGTCTTCGGGATGTCGGCGGCGGCCCTGTTCCTGCACGAGTCGGTCACCCCACTGCGCTGGGGCGCGGCGGCCCTCCTGGTGGGCGGCGTCGCCCTGACCTCTTTGGCCCCGGCGAGGGCGCGGCGGGTGGACCCGTCCCGCACTCCCGAAGCCGTCGCTCACTGAAGACCCGCCGCTCAGGACCGGAATCGGCCGGACGGTCCTCAGGAGGCGGCAGGGGCTTCGAACCCGACCTCCTATTCGGTGCGCAGGGCCGTGGCGGTCCGGGTCCGGGCGGCCCAGCCGGCGGGCAGGAGCGCACCCAGGACGGCGATGAGCAGCCCGCCGAGTGCGAGCGGGAGCAGCTCCGCCGCGTGGTAGACCGCGATGACGGAACCGGGGAGACGCAGCCCCACGCCCTCCCCCATCGCGGGGACGACCCAGCCGTGCAGGGCCACGCCGAGCGGCACGCCCAGGGTGCCCGCGACCAGTCCGGTCACGACGACCGAGGTGACGACCATCGCGACGGTCTGCCGGGGAGTCATGCCGAGTGCCTTGTGGACGCCGAGCTCCCGGACGCGCTCGCGGGTGTCGAGCAGCACGCCGTTGAGCACGCCGAGCGCGGCGACGGCGACGAGCATCAGCGTGAGGAGCACGGACAGCGCGTCGAGGGTGACGACCATGTCGCCGCCGGCGTCGGGCCCGCCGGCCCGAGCAGCGACCCCCAGCGGTGCCAGATCCCTGTTCAGCGCGTCGACGTAGTCGGAGACACCGGTGCCCGGCCTGACCGCGATGTGATGGCTCGTCTCCGTCAGGTCGGGATGCGCGGCCATGAGGGTCGAGGCGTCGGTGAAGACCTGCATGCCGTCGTGGCGGGGGTCGAGGACCTCGCCGACGATCCGGACCGTGACCGGTTCGGCCAGGCCGTTCAGGGTGACGGTGTCACCGAGGCGGGTGCCGGTGGCGGCCAGGAAGGGGGTGGGGACCACGGCCTCGCCGGGCTTGTCGATCCAGCGGCCCGACACCATGGTGTAGCCGCCCCAGGAGGCGTCGCCGGTGAAGGCGATCACGTCGACGGTGCCGGTCAGGCCGGACACGGTCGCCCGTACCTTCGCGGCGCCGTAGTGCTCCCCGGTTCCGGCGGCGGTCTCGACGGCCGCGGCGACCGCGGCAGGATCGGTTGTGGGCCCCTTCCGGAGGCCGGGGCCTCGGAGGCCGAGGTCCGGCGGGGGCGCGGGCACGGTGACATCGGCGACGTCATGGGCCCTGGCCTTCATCACCTGGCCGAGCGAGGCGCCCATCCCCACGGTGAAGGTGACGGCGACCGTGCCGAACAGGACCGCTGTGCCCATGGCCAGCGCGCGGGCGGGCCGCGCGAAGGGCCGGGCCAGGCCCAGCGCGACCGGCTGGGGCAACGGCAGCCGTCCGGCCAGGCGAGCCGCCCACCGGCCGCGCCCCGCCGAAGCGCCGCGCCCGACGGCGAGCGCGTCGACCGTACGCAGCCGCCCGCCGCGCCAGGCACTCGCCCACGCGGTCGCCGCCACCAGGCCGAGCACCCCGGCGATCACCGCCAGGTCGACCCAGGGGGTGACGGCCAGGGACGAGGTGCCGTAGACCTCCTCGGTCTCGGCCAGTACGGGGACGGCGAGCAGATGGCCGACGAGGACACCGAGGGCGGTGCCGACGGCGGCCGGGACCAACGCCTGGCCCACATAGGCCCGCACGACCTGGGCCGGGGTGAATCCGACGGCCTTGAGGACGCCGATGCGGCGCGTTCCCGTGCCGACGGCCGACGCGATGACATTGCCGACGATGAGCACCGACATGACCAGGCCCAGGACGCCGAACGCGATGAGGAACGGCACATAGGGTGCGGTGTCGCGCTCGGCGGTCTTCTTGACGGTGAGCCAGGACTGCCGGCCCACGGCCGTTCCCGGTGGCAGGGCTTCCGTCACCGCCCTCGCCCCGGCGGTGATCCGCGCGGCGGTGTCC
Organism: Streptomyces nodosus; assembly: GCF_008704995.1. Classification (NCBI taxonomy): domain Bacteria; kingdom Bacillati; phylum Actinomycetota; class Actinomycetes; order Kitasatosporales; family Streptomycetaceae; genus Streptomyces; species Streptomyces nodosus. Next base: position 2,826,945 of record NZ_CP023747.1, on the reverse strand, counting down.
GCCTCGGTGAAGCGGTAGAGCATCTGGTACCCGCCCTCGCCGGGCGCGGTGAGGGCCGGCATCTGGGACGGAACCACCCAGGCGTCGGCGGTGCGGGTGACCGAGCGGGCCACCCCGACCACCGTCAGCGTCGGAGCGCCGGGCAGGCCGGGGAAGGCGAGTCTCCTGCCCAGGGCCGGGACGAGCGAGGAGTCGGCGGACAGCACGATCTCGCCGGGGCGCGTGGGCCACCGCCCGTCGAGCAGCGCCACCTCGTCCACGTCCCGGCCGGGACCGGAACGGCCGACCACGGTCACCGGCCATCCGGGGTTCGCCCCGTCCGGCCGCGGGGTGACCGTCGCCGTACGGAACGGCCCGGCCGCATCGCTCACCCCTTCGGCGTCCTTGGACCTCGACAGCTGCCCGGCACCGACCTTGCCCGCGTCGAACTGGACGGACAGGTGCGCGCCGTGCTGCTCGGCGAAGGCGTCGTCGAAGGGCGCGCCGGAGACCGCCAGCAGCGATCCGCCGAGGACGGAGGCGGCCACCGCCATCATCGTGGCGAGCCCGATCACCAGCGTCTGCACACGGCGTCGTCCCACCCCCGAGCGCACCACCGTGCCGAGCGCGCTCATCGGACGGCCTCCGGGGCGACGGCCCCCGACCGGACGTCTTCGATGATCCGGCCGTCGGCGATCCGGACCGTGCGGTTCGTGCAGGACCGGGCCAGGGCCAGGTCGTGGGTGACCACGACGATGGTCTGGCCCTCGGCGTTGAGGTCGGTGAGCAGCCTGCTGACGTCCTGCCCCGCGGCCGTGTCCAGGGCCCCGGTCGGCTCGTCGGCCAGGAGCAGCGGCGGCCGGTTCATCAACGCCCGGGCCACCGCGACCCGCTGCCGCTCGCCGCCGGACAGCCGCCCCGGAAAGGCGCGGGCGTGCCGGCCGATGCCGAGGTTCTCCAGGAGTTCCGCCGCCCGGCGGTCAGCCTCGGCACGTGCCGTACCCGCCAGCCGCGCGGGCAGCGCGACGTTGTCGGCGACGGTCAGATCGTCGAGCAGGTTGAAGAACTGGAAGACCATGCCGATCTTCGACCGTCGGTAGAGCGCTGATCCGGCCTCGCCCAGCTGATCCACCCGCACCCCGTCCACGGTGACGTTCCCCGTGTCCGGCCGGTCCAGGCCCGCGATCAGATTGAGCAGCGTGGACTTGCCGCTGCCGGAGGGGCCGAGGATCGCGACGGCCTCGCCGGGCCGCACGGTCAGCGACGCCTTGTGCAGGGCGGGCGGGCCGTCGTCGTATCGGCGGCTCACCTCGCGCAGTTCGATCACGGGTACGGTCATGGAAGGGCTCCTCGGACGCGGTCATCAGGCCCCTCGGAGGCTAGGAGCGCGCCCGGCCTCCGCGCGTCGCCCGCCCGACCCCCTTGCCGTACCGCATCGGGATGATCTGCCGGAACGTCATCCCTGCGATGTAGTCGTCCGAGGGATGCCGGGCGGCGGGAACCGACCGCCGAGGCGGACTTCGAGAGTCCGGGCGACGGCGACAATGAGCCGGTGATGAACGCGCGTACGACGCCGGAGCGGTTGCGGGTCCTGGCCCGTGAGGCGGTCCGCGACGCCAGGTTCGCCACCGGTCCGCCGCCGCGGCTCAGGCGTCGCGCCCGGCAGTTCGACGGGCTGGTGGCGCTGGTCCTGGGCATCAGCACCGTCTATTACGGCATCGACAACGTGGACGTCGTCGTGGTGCGTGAGATCGCACCCGGTGTGGAGTACACCCTGCCGCGCCCGTCCGGCCCCGGCGGCATGGCCTTCATGGTGACCCTCGCGGTCGTCGCCTCGGGTGCCCTGGCGCTGCGCCGCCGCTTCCCGCTCGCCGTGCTGTGCATCGTGACGGCCGCGACACTGGCGACCCCGCAGAGCGTCCTCCGGCTGACCTTCTACGCTTTCGTCATCGCCGTCTACAGCGCCGCCGTGTACAGCCCGTACCGGCTGGGGACCCTGGCGGCGCTGCTGGTGTCGGTCGTCCTGGTCGGCACCTCGGGGAACCCGGTGACACCGATCATCCCCAACGAATATGTCGCCCTGCTGATCCTGGTCCCGATGGCCGTGGCCGCCCTCGGGCTGCGCACCTGGAAACACCGGTCCGACGAGGGCCGGACCCGGCTCTCCGCTCTGGAACGTGAACAGGCCGAGGCACTGCGCCGGGCGGTCGAGCACGAGCGCGCGAGAATCGCTCGCGAACTGCACGATGTCGTCACGCACAACGTCAGCGTGATGGTCATTCAGGCGGGCGCCGCCCGCAAGATCATGAAGACCGCCCCCGAGCAGGCCGGTGAGGCCCTGCTCGCCGTCGAGGCGGGCGGTCGGGCAGCCATGACCGAACTGCGGCACGTCATGGGCCTGCTCACCATGACCGGCGAGGGCGAGCCGACGGGCGGGGCCGAGGAACTGGCCGACGGGGGCCTGGAACTGGCCCCGCAGCCGGGCCTGGACCAGTTGGACAGGCTCGTGGGACGAGTACGGGACGCCGGGCTGCCGGTCGAGCTGACCGTGACCGGCCCGCCCCGCGAGATCCCTTCCGGCATCGAGCTCGCGGTCTACCGCGTGGTCCAGGAGGCCCTCACCAACACCGTGAAGCACGCGTCCGGCGCCACCGCCTCGGTGACGGTCGAATACGGGCCGGAACGGCTCCGGGTGGAGGTCACGGACACCGGTGGACGCCCGGGCGCGGGCGCGGCCACCGGAAACGGCCGGGGCCTGATCGGTCTGCGCGAGCGCCTCGCCGTCTACGACGGAACCCTGGACACCGGCCGACGCCTGAGGGGCGGCTACCGTGTGGAAGCGCTGATCCCTCTGGAGGCACCGTGACCGAGCAGCCGCCGCGTGTGCTGCTGGCCGACGACCAGACCCTGGTCCGCACCGGATTCCGGATGATCCTCGGCGCCGACGGCATCGATGTCGTCGCTGAGGCGACCAACGGGGCCGAGGCGGTCGAAGCGGTCCGCCGGGTACGTCCCGATGTGGTCCTGATGGACATCCGGATGCCGGAGATGGACGGTCTGGAGGCCACCCGCCGCATTCTCACCGGCGCCCCCGGCGAACCCCGCGTCATCGTCCTGACCACCTTCGACCTCGACCGGTATGTCTACGCGGCCCTGTCCGCCGGGGCCAGCGGCTTCCTCCTCAAGGACGTCACTCCCGAGCAACTGGCCGCGGCCGTCCGCACGGTCCGCACCGGCGACGCCCTCCTCGCGCCCGCGATCACCCGCCGCCTGGTGCGGAGGTTCGCCCGGCACGGCAGCGACACCGCCGCTCTGCACCGGGACCTCGCCGCGCTCACACCGCGCGAACTGGAGGTCCTCGGCCTGCTGGCCCGAGGACTGAGCAACGCCGAACTCGCGGGCCGTCTCCACCTGGCCGAGGCGACCGTCAAGACCCATGTCGCCCGCATCCTCGCCAAGCTCGGACTCCGTGACCGTGTCCAGGCCGTCATCGTCGCCTATGAGACAGGACTGGTCAGCGTGGGCGAACACGAAGCCGGCCGGCAGTCCGGCGAGCAGATGTAGACCGGGGCCGAAGCCGGGCGCCCGGCCGGTCCTCGCGCCGGTGTGCGACGGACCGGGGGACAGCAGCCGTAACCTTCGCCCGTCGTGGTGGGCATGCCTCCGAACTGTCCTACGACGGTCGCCGGGTGCCCGCGGGAGGCGGTCGAGACGGCTCCTCGCGCGAGCCCACACCCGCGCCCGGGGGCCCGGTGCCGAAGAACGGGACCCCGGCCGTCAGCCCCTACGCCCGCGGCGCCCCCGTCGACCCGCGGACCATCAGTTCGCCCGGTACCGTCGCGATCCCGCCCGGCGGTGGTTCCTCGCGGCCCATGGCGATCCGGCCGGCCCGGGCGCCGGCCTCCGACAGCGGCAGGCGCACCGTCGTCAGCGCGGGTACCGCGTCGATCGCGAAGGGGAGGTCGTCGAATCCTGCGACCGACACGTCCTCGGGGATGCGCAGCCCCGAGTCCCGCAGTGCCGCGCAGGCACCCAGCGCCACCGTGTCGTTGGCCGCCACGATCGCCGTCAGGGAGGGGTCCCGGCGCAGCAGTTCCAGCGTGGCCTCATAGCCGGCGCGGCGGTCGTAGCGGCCGTGCACCGTCAGCCGGGGGTCGTCCTTGACGCCCGCGGCGGCCAGGGCCTCCCGGTGCCCCTCCAGCCGGTGCCGGGTCGTCGTACGCTCCTCGGGGCCGGCGATGTACCCGAGCCGGCGATGCCCGAGCTCGATGAGATGTTCGGTGAGGCGTTGTCCGCCGCCGTGGTTGTCGAAGGCCAGGGCGACCGCATCGGGCGCGGGCGGCCGTCCGCACAGGACCACCCGGGTCCCCGCCGCGCCGAGCTTGCGCAGTTTCGCGCCCATCGCCTCCGCGTGCGCGCCGTTCTCCACCGCGCCACCGGTCAGCACCACGGCCGCCGCCCGCTGTCGCTGCAACAGCGTCAGATAGGTCAGCTCCCGCTCCGGTGAGCCCCCCGTGTTGCAGACCACGGCGAGCCGTTCGCCCCCCGCGCGTCCCCCGGGGCCGCCGATCTCCGACTGGATGGCGCTCGCCATGATGCCGAAGAACGGGTCGGCGACATCGTTCACCAGGATCCCGACCAGGTCGGAGGTGGCCGCCGCGAGCGCGCTCGCCGGGCCGTTGAGGACATAGTCCAGCTCGTCCACGGCGCGCAGCACCCGCTCCCGGGTGGACGCCGCCACCGGGTAGTTGCCGTTCAGCACCCGCGACACGGTGGCGGGCGACACCTGCGCGCGCGCCGCCACGTCCGCCAGGGTCACCGTCATCGTCGTCCTCCGGTCGCGCGTCTGGTCGTACCCGTCGTACTGGCCGTGCTCGCCCTTCCGGGGCGAGGGAACCGCACGGTCGCACGGCCCCGTGCCACCGGGTCGCCCCGTGTCACGCCGTACCCGGACAACGCGCGCCCCGCAGGACGGACACGTGTGGTTCGCCCGCCGCGCGCTCTTGTCCGATCCCCCGGACAGAGGCTAGCGTCTTTCCGTATAGAAAGCGCTTGCTGTCACGCTCACCGGGGAGCGTACGCGGCGCGGGACGCGTACGAAGGGAACGACGTGACACGCAAGACGGTGCGTATCGCCATGAACGGCGTGACGGGACGCATGGGCTACCGCCAGCACCTCGTCCGCTCCATCCTGGCCATCCGCGAACAGGGCGGCCTCGACCTGGGTGACGGCACCGTGCTGTGGCCCGAGCCGGTCCTGGTGGGCCGCCGCGAGCACGCCCTGGCGGCGCTCGCCGAGCAGCACGGGCTTCAGCACTGGTCGACGGACCTGGACGCGGTCCTCGCCGCCCCCGAGGTCGACCTCTACTTCGACGCCCAGGTCACCTCGGCCCGCGAGGAAGCGATCAAGAAGGCCATCGCGGCGGGCAAGCACATCTACACCGAGAAGCCCACGGCCACGGGGCTCGAGGGCGCCCTCGAACTGGCCCGGCTCGCCCAGGAGAAGGGCATCAAGCACGGCGTCGTCCAGGACAAGATCTTCCTGCCGGGTCTGCTGAAGCTGAAGCGGCTGATCGACGGCGGCTTCTTCGGCCGGATCCTGTCCGTCCGCGGCGAGTTCGGCTACTGGGTCTTCGAGGGCGACTGGCAGTCCGCCCAGCGGCCCTCCTGGAACTACCGCGCCGAGGACGGCGGCGGCATCGTCGTCGACATGTTCCCGCACTGGGAGTACGTGCTCCACGAGCTGTTCGGCCGGGTCACCTCCGTGCAGGCGCTCGCCACCACCCACATCCCGCAGCGCTGGGACGAGAACGGCAAGCCGTACGACGCCACGGCCGACGACGCCGCCTATGGCGTCTTCGAGCTGGAGGGCGGCGCGATCGCCCAGATCAACTCCTCCTGGGCGGTGCGGGTCAACCGCGACGAACTCGTCGAGTTCCAGGTGGACGGCACGGAGGGATCGGCCGTCGCCGGACTGCGCGGCTGCCGGGCCCAGCACCGGTCGGCCACCCCCAAGCCCGTATGGAACCCGGACATCCCCGTCACCGAGTCCTTCCGCGACCAGTGGCAGGAGGTGCCCGACAACGGCGAGTTCGACAACGGCTTCAAGGCCCAGTGGGAGCTGTTCCTGCGTCATGTGTACGCCGACGCCCCCTACCACTGGGACCTGCTGGCCGGCGCCCGTGGCGTCCAGCTCGCCGAACTGGGCCTGAGGTCCTCGGCCGAGGGCCGCCGCATCGAGGTACCGGAGATCTCCCTGTGACCATCCGACTCCCGGACGCCGACGGCCGGCTGAGGACGTACGAGCCGCGCCGCGCACCCCTCGCCCTCACCACCGGCACCCCCTTCGCCTCCCGTACGGTCTTCTCGGCGGCGCATGTGGTCGCCGACCCCTTCGCGGATGTGTCCCCCGACTCGCCCGCCGCCGTCGACTGGGACGCCACGCTCGCCTTCCGCCGCCATCTGTGGGCGCAGGGGCTGGGGGTCGCCGAGGCCATGGACACCGCCCAGCGTGGGATGGGCCTGGACTGGGCGGGCGCGGCGGAGCTGATCCGCCGGTCCGCGGCCGAGGCCCGTGCCGTGGGCGGCCGGATCGCCTGCGGCGTCGGCACCGACCAGCTCGCCACCGGTTCCCTCACCGAGATCCGCGCGGCCTACGAGGAACAGCTCGCCGTGGTCGAGGAGGCGGGCGCCCAGGCGATCCTGATGGCCTCCCGCGCCCTCGCCGCCACCGCCGAGGACCCCGGGGACTATCTGGAGATCTACGGCCATCTGCTGCGCCAGGCCGCCGACCCGGTGATCCTGCACTGGCTCGGCCCGATGTTCGACCCGGCGCTGGAGGGCTACTGGGGTTCGTCCGACCTGGACGCGGCCACGGAGGTCTTCCTGGAGGTCATCGCGGCGCACCCGGACAAGGTGGACGGGGTGAAGATCTCGCTGCTGGACGCGCAGCGGGAGGTCGATCTGCGCCGCCGTCTCCCGCAGGGCGTGCGCTGCTACACGGGCGACGACTTCCACTACCCGGAGCTGATCGCGGGCGACGAACAGGGCTTCAGCCATGCGCTGCTGGGCATCTTCGACCCCCTGGGACCGCTGGCCGCGCACGCGGTACGGGTCCTGGACACGGGCGATGTGAAGGGCTTCCGGGAGGTCCTGGACCCGACGGTGGAGCTCTCCCGCCACCTCTTCCAGCCGCCGACCCGCTTCTACAAGACGGGCGTGGTCTTCTTGGCCTGGCTCGCGGGCCACCAGGAGCACTTCACCATGGTGGGCGGCCTCCAGTCGGCCCGCTCGCTGCCGCACTTCGCCCGGGCCTACGAACTCGCCGACGGGCTCGGCCTGTTCCCCGATCCGGAGCGGGCGGAGACCAGGATGAGGACCCTGCTGTCCCTGTACGGGGTGAACGCATGAACGACTCACTGAGGCGTTTCTCCATCAACCAGATGACGGTGAAACAGCTCTCCCTCCCGGAACTGGTCGACGCCTGCCTGGAGCTGGGTGTGCCCGGCGTGGGCCTGTGGCGCGAGCCGGTGCGGCAGTACGGAGTCGCGGCCGCCGCCGAGCTGGTGCGGGGCGCGGGGCTTGCCGTCACCACCCTGTGCCGGGGCGGCTTCCTCACCGCGATCGACCCCGGCGAGCGGGCGAGGGCCCTGGACGACAACCGGGCCGCCGTGGAGGAGGCCGCCACCCTCGGCACGGACACCCTGGTCCTGGTCTCCGGCGGGCTCCCGGCCGGCAGCAAGGACCTCCACGGGGCGCGCGAGCGCATCGCGGACGCCCTCGCCGTGCTCGGCCCGTACGCGGCCGAGCACGGTGTCCGCCTGGCGATCGAGCCGCTGCACCCGATGTTCGCGTCCGACCGCTGTGTGGTCTCCACCCTGACCCAGGCCCTGGACCTGGCCGAGCGGTTCCCCGCCGAGCAGGTCGGGGTCACCGTCGACACGTACCACATCTGGTGGGACGACCAGGCGCCCGCGCAGATCGCCAGGGCCGGTGCCCAGGGCCGTATCCACACCTTCCAGCTCGCCGACTGGACCACCCCGCTGCCCGAGGGCGTGCTGAACGGGCGCGGCCAGCTCGGCGACGGCTCGGTCGACATGCGTGAGTGGAAGGGGTACGTGGAGGCGGCCGGGTACACCGGGCCGATCGAGGTCGAACTCTTCAACGAGGCACTGTGGGCCCGGGACGGCCGCGAGGTCCTGACCGAGACGGCACGGCGCTTCGTGGAGCATGCCGGATAGCCGGCAGCCCGCCCGAAAGCCCGCCCGAAAAAAATCTTGAAGAGTCGTACAACCCTTTCCCCGCCCGGCCTGTCGTACTGGGTGTCAGCGCCCCTGGGGGGATCCGGGGGGATCTACGGGGCGCTGACGGAGGGGGAAGCACGAGGGGGCCCGGTCGGAAGACGGGGCCCCCTCGAATTATTTCCGTCCCGCTCGATGGGAGCGGCTAGAAGAACACCCCGCAGCGCAGCAGCACATTGGCGTACGGGCGGGCCTCGCCGGTGCGGACGACCAGGCGTGCGCCCGCCGCCAGCTCCTTCAGCCGCTCATGGGGTATCAGCGCGAGATCAGGGAAGCGGGCGTCCAGCAGGGCCGACGCCTCCGGGTTCGCGCCGCGTACCTCCCGCGCCGCCGTGGCGCCCTCCACCACCAGTTCGTCCAGCAGACCGTCGAGCACCTCGGCGAAGGCCGGCACCCCCGCGCGGAACGCCAGGTCCACCACCCGGGGCCCGGCCGGGATCGGCATGCCCGCATCGCACACCAGCACCGTGTCCCCGTGCCCCAACTCGGCCAGGGCGCCCGCCAGATGACGGTTCAGGATGCCGGACCGCTTCACAGCGCCCCGACCTCCTCGGCGGTCGGGTAGGACTCCTGGGCTCCGGGGCGGGTCACCGCCGCCGCGCCCACCCGCGCCGCGAACGCCGCCGCCTCCGGCAGCGACGAGCCCGTGCCGAGCCGCCACGCCAGCGCCGCCGTGAACGCGTCGCCCGCGCCGGTGGTGTCCACCGCGTCCACCTTCACGGACGGCACCCGGGTCATGGTCTCCCCGGTCGCCACCAGCGCGCCCTCCGCGCCCAGCGTCACCACGACCGAACGGGGACCGAGGGCCAGCAGCGCCGCCGCCCGGTCCTCGGGCGAACCGTCCGGCTTCCCGCCCGCGATGACCCGCGCCTCGTGCTCATTGACGATCAGCGGGTCGCACGCCGCGAGCAGCTCGGCGGGCAGCGGCCGCGGCGGCGACGGGTTCAGCACGAAGCGGGTGCCGGACGGCAGGTTCCGTACCACCTCCACGACCGTCTCCAGCGGGATCTCCAGCTGCGCCGACACCACCCGGGAGGAGCCCAGCAGACCGCTGGCGGCCCGTACGTCCTCGGGGGTGAGCCGGGCGTTGGCCCCGGGCGAGACCACGATGCTGTTGTCCCCCGAGGGGTCCACCGTGATCAGTGCGACCCCGGTGGGCGCCCCGCCGGCCAGGACCCCGGTCGTGTCGACGCCGGCCGCGCGCTGCGACCGGAGCAGCAGCTCCCCGTGCCCGTCGTCGCCGACGCGGGCCAGCAGCGCCGTACGGGCCCCGAGCCGGGCGGCGGCCACGGCCTGGTTCGCGCCCTTGCCGCCCGGGTGGACCACCAGGTCGGAGCCGAGCACGGTCTCCCCGGCCGCGGGCCGGCGCTCGACCCGGACGACCAGATCGGCGTTGGCCGACCCCACGACCAGCAGGTCGTAGTCGTACATGAACTGTCTCCCTACGGATCCTCATGGACCCTCTGGATCCCCGTGGGCCCTCATGGAACCCCGCGGACCCTCATGGAACCCCGTGGATTCCGCGGATACCTGCGACGACGAGGCCCGGCGCGCGGGTCAGCCGGTGAACCCGGCCACGTTCTGCTTGGTGACCACCTTCACCGGAACCTTCACCGTGTCGTCGACCTTCTTGCCCTCGGCGGCCCGCAGCGCATTGTCGACCGCGATCCGCCCCAGCTGGCTCGGCTGCTGCGCCACCGAGGCGTACAGCGTGCCCGCCTTGACCGCGGCCAGTCCGTCAGGCTCGCCGTCGAAGCCGACGACCTGGACCGAGGTGCCGGCCTTGGAGCCCAGCGCCTTGACCGCGCCGAGCGCCATCTCGTCGTTCTCGGCGAAGACGCCCTGGACGTCCGGGTGCGCCTGGAGCAGGTTGGTCATCACATCGAGGCCCTTGGTCCGGTCGAAGTCGGCCGGCTGCTTGGCCAGGACCTGGATGCCCGGGTAAGCCTTGAGACCCTCGGCGAAGCCGGCCCCGCGCTCACGGCTGGCGGAGGTGCCCGCCTGGCCCTGGAGGATCACGATCCGGCCCTTGCCGCCCAGCTTCTCGGCGAGCGCCTGCGCGGCCAGCCTGCCGCCCTCGACGTTGTCGGAGGCGACCAGCGCGACCGTCTGCGCCTTGTTGACGGCGCGGTCCACGCCCACCACCGGTATCCCGGCCTTGTTCGCGGCCCGCACCGCCGGGCCCGCGGCATCCGAGTCCACCGGGTTGACGATGATCGAACCCAGGCCCGAGCTGGTGAAGTTCTGCAACTGGTTGGCCTGCTGCGAGGCGTCGTTCTGCGCGTCCGTGACGGTCAGCTCCACGCCCAGCCTCTTCGCCTCCGCCTGCGCACCGGACTTGATCTGCACGAAGAACGGGTTGTTGAGGGTGGAGAGCGACAGACCGACCTTCTGCGTGGTGGCCGAGGAGCCGCCGTGCAGCAGGGAGACCCCGCCCACCACGGCCGCCGCGACCACGGCGGCCAGCAGATAGGTCACCGTCTGCCTGCCCTTGCCGCCCGGAGAGGTGCCGGCGGCCACCGGGGTGGCCCCCGCCTTGCGCCGCACCGTGTCCAGCAGCACCGCCAGGGCGATCACCACACCGATCACGACCTGCTGCCAGAAGGCCGACACCGAGAGGAGGTTGAGACCGTTGCGCAGCACCGCCAGGATCAGCGCGCCGATCAGGGTGCCGGACGCCTTGCCGGTGCCGCCCGCCAGGGAGGCGCCGCCGATGACGACCGCCGCGATCGCGTCCAGCTCATAGCCGTTGGCGGCCTGCGGCTGTGCCGACGACAGCCGCGCGGCGAGCACGATGCCCGCGGCCGCGGCGAACAGACCGGACAGCGCGTAGATCGCGAGCTTCTGCCGCTTCACCCGCAGACCGGAGAGGCGCGCGGCCTCCTCGTTGCCGCCGATCGCGTACATCGAACGGCCGATGTAGGTACGGCCCAGGACGAAGGCGGTGATCAGACCCACCACGACCATCACCAGCACCGGCACGGGCAGCCAGCCGCCGAGGGTGTCACCGAGGTGCGAGATCGAGTCGGGGAAGGCGATCGGGGAGCCCTGCGAGATCACCAGCGACAGACCGCGGCCCACCGACAGCATGGCGAGGGTCGCGATGAACGGCGGCAGCTTCCCGTACGAGATCAGGATGCCGTTGACCAGACCGCAGGCCAGGCCGGTGGCGATCGACAGCAGCACGGCGAGCACGACCGGTACGCCCGCCGAGGTCGCGCTCCAGGCGAGGACCGTGGCCGACAGCGCCGCCACCGAACCCACCGACAGATCGATGCCCGCCGAGACGATCACAAAGGTGACACCGAAGGCGAGGATGGCGGTCACCGCCGCCTGGACGCCGATGTTGAGCAGGTTGTCCGTGGTCAGGAAGTCGCCGGACAGCGCCGACATGGCGATGACGAGGACGATCAGCGCGGTGAGCGCGCCGTTGTCGAGCAGGAGCCGGCGTACCCCCGCGGCGCTGCCGGCGCCCGCCCGGCCCTTGAGCGTGTCAGTGGCCACGGGTGGCCTCCGTTCCGTTGACAGAAGTGGTGGGTGTGGAGACGGCCAGTGCCATCACGGAGTCCTGGGTCGCCTCGGCGGCGCTCAGCTCGCCCGCGATCCGGCCCTGGGCCATCACCAGGACCCGGTCGCTCATGCCGAGCACCTCGGGCAGATCGCTGGAGATCATCAGCACGGCGGCGCCGGCGGCCGTGAGTTCGTTGACGAGTTGGTAGATCTCGACCTTGGCGCCGACGTCGATGCCGCGCGTCGGCTCGTCGAGGATGAGCACCTTGGTGTCCGCGAGCAGCCACTTGCCGATGACGACCTTCTGCTGGTTGCCGCCGGAGAGGGTGCGCACCTGCTGGCCGAGCCCGGCCATCCGCACGCCCAGCCGCTCGGCGACCCGGGCCGCGGCGGCCCGCTGCCCCCTGCGGTCGACCAGACCGCCGTGGGTCGCGGCCCGCAGGGTCACCAGGCCCAGGTTCTCCTCGACGGAGGCGTCCAGGACGAGCCCCTGGCCCTTGCGGTCCTCGGGCACCAGTCCGATTCCGGCGTGCATGGCGGCGTTCACATCGTGCCGCCGCACCTCCGCGCCCGAGACCCGCACGGTGCCCTTGTCGTAGGGGTCGGCCCCGAACACGGCCCGGACCACCTCCGTACGGCCGGCCCCGACGAGCCCGGCGACGCCGACGACCTCACCGGCCCGCACCTCGAAGGACACATCGTGGAAGACCCCGTCCCGGGTGAGCCCCTCGACGGTGAGCAACGCGGCGCCCGCGTCCGCCCGTTCGCGTGGGTACTGCTGCTCGATCGAGCGCCCCACCATCAGGCGCACCAGCTCCTCCTCGGGCGTGGCGGCCGGGACCTGCCCGACGCTCCGGCCGTCGCGGATGACGGTCACCCGGTCGCCGAGCGCCGCGATCTCGTCCAGATGGTGCGTGATGAACACGACCCCGACGCCGTCCTCGCGCAGTGAGCGCACGATGGCGAAGAGCCGCTCGACCTCCTCCGAGGTGAGCACGGCCGTGGGCTCGTCCATGATGAGCACCCGCGCGTCCAGGCTCAGCGCCTTGGCGATCTCGACCATCTGGAGCCGTGCGATGCCGAGTTCCCGCACCCGCGCCCGGGGCGAGACCCGCACGCCGACGCGTTCCAGCAGCCCGGCGGCGTCGGCCTCCATCTTCCTGCGGTCGATCATCCCCAGCCGGCGTGGCTGCCGGCCGAGGAAGATGTTCTCGGCGACGGTCAGATCGGGAACGAGGTTGAACTCCTGGTAGATGGTGGCGATCCCGAGGCGCTCGGAGTCCTGCGCCCCGTTGATCCGCACCTCCTCGCCGCCGACCAGGATCCGTCCGGCGTCGGGCCGGTAGGCGCCGGAGAGCATCTTGATGAGGGTGCTCTTGCCCGCGCCGTTCTCACCGAGCAGCACATGCACCTCGCCCCGACGCAGATCGAAGTCGACGCCGTCGAGCGCGACCACACCGGGGAAGGTCTTGCGTATGCCTTCGATGCGCAGCAACTCGTCCGGGTCGCTCATGACTGGCTCCTGTTCATGACGGGGGACGGCTCCCTGGGGGCCGGGGGCTCCCGGAGAGGCTCCTGGAGAGCGGAGGGCTCGCGGAACGCGACGCGCTCCCTGGGAGCGGGCTCGCCGCACGAGCGGCGCACCACGAGACGGGCGGGGAGGGTGACGGACGCGGGGGGCCGTCCCTCGATGCGGTCGACCAGTGCGCGCACGGCGGCGCGCCCCAGTTCGCCGGTGGGCTGGGCTATCGCGGTGATCGGCGGATCGGTGTGCACGAACCACGGGATGTCGTCGAACGCGGCGAGCGCGATGTCGTCCGGGACCCGCAGCCCGCGCGCGCGGATCGCGTCCAGCGCGCCGAGCGCCATCAGGTTGTCGGCGGCGAACACCACCTCGGGCGGCTCGGCCAGGTCCAGGAACCGCTCGGTGGCCCGGCGTCCGCTCTCGGCCTGGAAGTCGCCCTGGCCGATGCAGGCGTCCGGGAGGGGAAGCCCGTACGCGCCCAGGGCCCGGCGGAAGGCCTCGACACGCTCCTGCCCGGTGGTGGTCGTCGCGGGACCCGCGATGATCGCGAGCCGGCGGTGGCCGAGCCCGTGCAGATGGGTGACGAGGTCGTGCACCGCCGCCTGTCCGTCGGACCGCACCACGGGTACGTCGACACCCGGGATCCACCGGTCGACGAAGACCATGGGCGTCCCGGAGCGCACCGCGTCCAGCATGAGCGGCGAGCCGCCGTCGGTCGGCGAGACCAGCAGTCCGTCGATCCGCCGGTCCAGCAGGGTCCGCACATGGTGGTCCTGGAGATCGGGCCGCTCGTCGGCATTGCCGATGATCACGCTGTAGCCGAGGGCGCGGGCCTGCTCCTCCACGGAGCGGGCCAGATGGGTGAAGTAGGGATTCAGCACATCGCTGATGACCAGCCCGAGGGTGCGGGTCTGGTCGGTGCGCAGGGACCGGGCGACGGCGTTCGGGCGGTAGCCCAGCGCCTTCACGGCGGCCAGCACCCGGGTACGCGCGTCCGCGCTGACCGACGGGTGGTCGTTCAGGACGCGCGACACCGTGGCGACGGAGACGCCCGCCTCGGCGGCGACGTCCTTGATGCTCGCCATCGCCTGGACCACCTCCTTGTGGACCTTTGGGTGTGTTCGCGACTCGATGGAATCGTTTACACGAACTGTCACGGAGGATTGGAAACGATTACACGAGGGTGAATCAAGAGTCCGGCGACACCGAGACCGGATTGTGACCCCTGTGACCCAGGTCTCGGTCCGGCGTGCCCCGTTGCCCGTCCGGCGTGCTCCGTCGTCCGTCCGGGGCGGGACGGCGGCGGTCCGCCGTCGAAGGCGTGGTGAGGGAAGGGCGGCTGACATCCCGTCCGCTCGGGAGCGGTGGGCACCCGCGCGTGCCCGCCCCCCGGCCCCCCCACCCGCCCCCGTCCGTCACACCCCGGCGGTAGCGTCGGGGCATGAACAAGGAGGCGGCCCGGGCGGAGCAGTCGGGCGGCGGGGAGCGGCGCCCGGCCGTGCTGGAAGGCGTGTTGGAGCGCATCACCTACGCGAACGAGGAGAACGGCTGGACGGTCGCCCGCGTCGACACCGGCAGAGGCGCCGCCGATCTGCTCACGGTCGTCGGCGCGCTGCTCGGCGCGCAGGTCGGCGAGTCCCTGCGGATGGAGGGGCGTTGGGGGTCCCACCCTCAGTACGGCAAGCAGTTCACCGTCGAGAACTACACGACCCTGCTGCCCGCCACCGTCCAGGGCATCCGTCGCTATCTGGGCTCCGGCCTGGTCAAGGGCATCGGACCCGTCTTCGCCGACCGCATCACCCAGCACTTCGGCCTCGACACCCTGAGGATCATCGAGGAGGAGACCGGGCGGCTCATCGAGGTCCCGGGGCTCGGTCCCAAGCGGACCAAGAAGATCGCCGACGCCTGGGAGGAACAGAAGGCGATCAAAGAAGTGATGCTCTTCCTCCAGACCGTCGAGGTCTCCACCTCCATCGCCGTGCGGATCTACAAGAAGTACGGGGACGCCTCGATCTCCGTGGTGAAGAACCAGCCGTACCGGCTCGCCTCCGATGTCTGGGGCATCGGCTTTCTGACCGCCGACAAGATCGCCCAATCCGTGGGGATCCCGCACGACAGCCCGGAGCGGGTCAAGGCGGGGCTGCAGTACGCGCTGTCCCAGTCCACCGACCAGGGGCACTGCTTTCTGCCCGAGGAGCGGCTGATCGCGGACGCCGTCAAGCTGCTCCAGGTGGACACCGGCCTGGTCATCGAATGCCTGGCCGAGCTGGCGACGCCCCCGGAGGACGGCGGTGACCCCGGCGTCGTACGGGAGAAGGTGCCCGGTCCCGACGGCGGCTCGGGCCCGGTCACCGCCCTCTATCTGGTGCCCTTCCACCGTGCCGAACTGTCCCTCTCCGCCCAGCTGTTGCGGCTGCTGCGGACGGAGGAGGACCGGATGCCCTCGTTCCGCTCCGTCGTCTGGGACAAGGCGCTGGGCTGGCTCAAGGGCCGCACCGGCGCCGACCTCGCCCCCGAGCAGGAGGCCGCCGTCAAGCTGGCGCTGACCGAGAAGGTCGCCGTGCTGACCGGCGGCCCCGGCTGCGGCAAGTCCTTCACGGTGCGCTCGATCGTGGAGCTGGCCCGCGCCAGGAAGGCGAAGGTCGTGCTGGCCGCGCCCACCGGACGGGCCGCCAAGCGGCTCTCCGAGCTGACCGGCGCCGAGGCCTCCACCGTCCACCGGCTGCTGGAGCTGAAACCCGGCGGCGACGCGGCCTACGACCGGGACCGCCCGCTGGACGCCGATCTGATCGTCGTCGACGAGGCGTCCATGCTCGATCTGCTGCTCGCCAACAAGCTGGTGAAGGCCGTACCGCCGGGCGCCCATCTGCTCTTCGTCGGCGATGTCGACCAACTGCCCAGCGTGGGCGCGGGGGAGGTCCTCAGGGATCTGCTCGCCGACGGCGGCCCCGTCCCCGCCGTCCGTCTCACCCGTGTCTTCCGCCAGGCCCAGCAGTCCGGCGTGGTCACCAACGCACACCGGATCAACTCCGGGCAGCACCCCCTCACCGACGGCCTCAAGGACTTCTTCCTCTTCGTCGAGGACGACACCGAGGCGGCCGGCCGGCTCACCGTGGACGTGGCGGCACGGCGGATCCCGGCCCGCTTCGGCCTTGACCCGCGCCGGGACATCCAGGTGCTGGCGCCCATGCACCGGGGGCCCGCCGGTGCGGGCACCCTCAACGGACTGCTCCAGCAGGCGATCACCCCCGCCCGCCCCGACCTGCCCGAGAAGCGCTTCGGCGGCCGGGTCTTCCGGGTCGGCGACAAGGTCACCCAGATCCGCAACAACTACGAGAAGGGGGAGAACGGCGTCTTCAACGGCACCGTCGGCGTGGTCACCTCGCTGGACCCGGTCGACCAGCGCCTGACCGTGCTGACGGACGAGGACGAGGAGGTCCCCTACGACTTCGACGAACTGGACGAGCTGGCGCACGCCTACGCGGTGACCATCCACCGCTCCCAGGGCAGCGAGTATCCGGCGGTGGTCGTCCCGGTGACCACCGGAGCCTGGATGATGCTCCAGCGGAACCTGCTCTACACGGCGGTCACCCGCGCGAAGAAGCTGGTCGTCCTCGTCGGATCGCGCAAGGCGATCGGACAGGCGGTGCGTTCGGTCTCGGCGGGCCGGCGTTGCACGGCCCTGGACTTCAGGCTCTCGCCGAGGCCCCTCGACGGCTGAGGACGGCACACCGGCCCGATCCTCCTCCAAAATGATCGATCAAATGAGTCGTGAAGGTCACAGAGCACTTCCGGAACCGCCCGAAGGCGGGCAGGATGAGCAGGTTGGCGGCACTCAGTGCCGCCGATGAGCCCGTTGGCCGACCCCGAGTGCACTCTTCTGCGCCAAATGGGGGATGGTAGAGACAGTCAGGGCACCTCGAAGATGAGGCACTACGTCGGTGAGGGAAGACGTGAGCGAGAACTCTGTAGTACTGCGGTACGACGGTAACGACTACACCTACCCGGTGGTCGACAGCACCGTCGGTGACAAGGGCTTCGACATCGGGAAGCTCCGTGCCCAGACCGGTCTGGTCACCCTGGACAGCGGCTACGGAAACACCGCCGCCTATAAATCCGCCATCACCTACCTCGACGGTGAGCAGGGCATTCTCCGCTACCGCGGCTACCCGATCGAGCAGCTGGCCGAGCGCTCCACCTTCGTGGAGGTCGCCTATCTGCTGATCAACGGCGAGCTGCCCACCGTCGACGAGCTCTCCACCTTCAAGAACGAGATCACCCAGCACACCCTGCTGCACGAGGACGTCAAGAACTTCTACACGGGCTTCCCGCGGGACGCGCACCCGATGGCGATGCTCTCCTCGGTCGTCTCCGCGCTGTCCACCTTCTACCAGGACAGCCACAACCCCTTCGACGAGAAGCAGCGCAACCTCTCCACCATCCGCCTGCTCGCCAAGCTGCCGACGATCGCCGCGTACGCCTACAAGAAGTCGATCGGCCACCCCTTCGTCTACCCGCGCAACGACCTCGGCTATGTCGAGAACTTCCTGCGGATGACCTTCTCCGTGCCCGCGCAGGAGTACGACCTCGACCCGGTCGTGGTCGCCGCCCTCGACAAGCTGCTGATCCTGCACGCGGACCACGAGCAGAACTGTTCGACCTCCACGGTCCGCCTGGTGGGCTCCTCGCAGGCGAACATGTTCGCCTCGATCTCGGCCGGCATCAACGCGCTCTGGGGTCCCCTGCACGGCGGCGCCAACCAGTCCGTCCTGGAGATGCTGGAGGGCATCCGCAACTCCGGCGGCGATGTCGACACCTTCATCCGCAAGGTGAAGAACAAGGAGGACGGCGTCCGCCTGATGGGCTTCGGCCACCGGGTCTACAAGAACTTCGACCCCCGCGCCAAGATCATCAAGGCCGCCGCGCACGATGTGCTCTCCGCCCTGGGCAAGGAGGACGAGCTCCTCGACATCGCCCTCAAGCTGGAGGAGCACGCGCTGTCCGACGACTACTTCGTCGAGCGCAAGCTCTACCCGAACGTGGACTTCTACACCGGTCTGATCTACCGCGCCATGGGCTTCCCGACCGAGATGTTCACGGTCCTGTTCGCCCTCGGCCGGCTGCCGGGCTGGATCGCCCAGTGGCACGAGATGATCAAGGAGCCGGGTTCCCGCATCGGCCGTCCGCGTCAGATCTACACGGGCGTGGTGGAGCGCGACTTCGTGCCGGTCGAGGCGCGCTGACCCGATCGGCAGCAGTGGGTGAGGCGTACGCCGTCCTGGTACGGCGTACGCCTCGCGCGTTCCCGGCGCGCAGCCGCGCCGCGGCCCGAGGGCGTACCGCGGCCCGAGGGCGCGAGAAGGAAGCACAGAAAGCGGAAGGCGCCCTGCAGACGGTCCCCCCACGGGCCGACGTGCAGGGCGCCTTCCCATGTCCCGGTGCGGATTCCCCCCACGGGATCCGGCCGGGCGTCTGCGGGACAGCGCCTGAATCGCTGTTGAGCAAAACGAGCAGAACTCGACGTATCACTGCGGTGCGGTCTGCCGGGACGCGCACGGACGGGAGGGCCGCTCAAAGCTCCCCGGTGTACGTGCCCCGGCAACGCAGTTTCCCGGGAACGTCCCCCAAGACATCCCCAGATGTCGTTCGCGCCCCCCAAGACGCTCCCGACATCGTCAACTTAGACTCACGAACCCTTCCGCTGGTTACGTTCACAACATTGTGATCTGTGTCTCCTGCGAATGTCCTGAAGATGCGCAGGAGCCCCGATATGCCGACCGAGGCCCCAGCGTAAGGATGATGCGCGAGCCTTGTGAAGAGCTTATGTGAGGCACGCCTTGGACTCTAGAGGGACTGTCACCTCTCCGTCAGGAGAATGCCCGGAGTCGAAGGCTGTTCGTTACCACGAACACCGAGGAGAACGCCATCGCCGCGCCCGCGATCATCGGGTTGAGGAGCCCGGCGGCGGCCAGCGGCAGCGCGGCCACGTTGTACCCGAAGGCCCACACCAGATTTCCCTTGATGGTGGCGAGGGTCCGCCGGGACAGCCGGATCGCGTCCGCGGCCACCCGCAGATCCCCGCGCACCAGCGTCAGATCGCTCGCCTCGATCGCCGCGTCCGTGCCGGTGCCCATGGCCAGCCCCAGATCGGCGGTGGCCAGTGCGGCCGCGTCGTTGACGCCGTCGCCGACCATGGCGACGACGCGCCCCTCGTCCCTCAGCCGCCGGACGACGCCGACCTTCTCCTCGGGCAGCACCTCGGCGATCACATCGCCGGCGTCGATGCCGACCGCGCGGGCCACCGCCTCCGCCACCGCCCGGTTGTCCCCGGTCAGCAGGACCGGCCTCAGTCCCAGCGCACGCAGCTGTCGTACGGCCTCCGCGCTGGTCTCCTTGACCGCGTCGGCGACGGTCAGCACACCGAGGGCCTCGCCGTCCCGGGCGACCACGACGGCGGTACGCCCCTCTGCCTCGGCCTCGGCCTTCACCCGGGCCAGGTTCTCCGGGAGGGCGCCCGGGAAGCGGCCCACCGTGACCTCATGGCCCTCCACGCGCCCGCGCACGCCCACCCCCGGGGCGTTCTCGAAGTGCTCCGGCGCGGGAAGGCCGCCGGTGCGCTCCTCCGCGCCCGCCGCGATCGCCCGGGCGATCGGATGCTCGGAGGCGTGCTCCAGGGCGCCTGCGAGCCGTAGAACGTCCTTCTCGGCGGTGCCCTCGGCGGCGTGCACCTCCCGGAGGGTCATCCGGCCGGTGGTGACCGTGCCGGTCTTGTCCAGGACCACCGTGTCGACCCGCCGGGTGGACTCCAGCACCTCCGGGCCCTTGATCAGGATGCCGAGCTGGGCGCCGCGGCCCGTGCCGACCATCAGCGCGGTCGGGGTGGCGAGGCCCAGCGCACACGGGCAGGCGATGATCAGCACCGCGACGGCCGCGGTGAAGGCGGCGACCGTGTCACCGGTGACCCCGAGCCACACCCCGAACGTGCCGAGCGCGATCAGCAGCACCACGGGCACGAAGATCCCCGAGATGCGGTCGGCGAGGCGCTGCACCTGGGCCTTGCCGTTCTGTGCGTCCTCGACCAGCCGTGCCATCCGCGCCAGCTGGGTGTCCGCGCCGATCCGGGTCGCCTCGACCACCAGCCGGCCCCCGGCGTTCACCGTCGCCCCGGTCACGGAGTCCCCGACGGTCACATCGACCGGTACCGACTCCCCGGTCAGCATCGATGCGTCGATCGCCGAGACGCCCTCGGTCACGATCCCGTCCGTGGCGATCTTCTCTCCGGGCCGCACCACGAACCGGTCGCCCACGACCAGCCGCGCCACCGGGACACGCACCTCGCGCACGGCCCCGCCGGCCGCCTCGGGGCGCAGCACCGCCACGTCCTTCGCGCCCAGTTCGAGCAGCGCCTTCAGGGCCGCGCCCGCCCGCCGCTTGGAACGCGCCTCCAGATAGCGGCCGAGCAGGATGAACGCCACCACACCGGCGGCCACCTCGAGATAGACGGCCGACGCCCCGTCCGTCCGGGAGATCGTGAGGTCGAAACCGTGACGCATGCCGGGCATCCCGGCGTCGCCCCAGAACAACGCCCACAGGGACCAGCCGAAGGCGGCGAGTGTGCCGACCGAGACGAGTGTGTCCATGGTGGCCGCGCCGTGCCGGGCATTGGTGAGAGCGGCCCGGTGGAAGGGCAGCCCGCCCCAGACGACGACGGGCGCGGCCAGCGTCAGGGAGAGCCACTGCCAGTTGTCGAACTGGAGGGCAGGGATCATCGCGAGCAGTACGACGGGCAGTGCGAGCAGGGCGGAGACGGTCAGTCGGCTGCGCAGGGCGGCCGACTCGGGGTCCTCGTCCGCCGCCGGGGCCTCCTCGGGCCGCTCGGGCCGGGGCGGCGGGGGTTCCTCGGCGGTGTAGCCGGTCTTCACCACGGTGGCGATCAGATCGGCGACCTCGATCCCGGCGGGGTAGGAGATCTTCGCCTTCTCCGTCGCGAAGTTCACCGTGGCCGAGACGCCGTCCAGGCGATTGAGCTTCTTCTCGACCCGGGCCGCGCAGGAGGCGCAGGTCATCCCGCCGATCGCGAGTTCGACCCGGGAGAGCGCGGTCCCCTCCAGGGGGGCGGGCGCGGTGGTGCTGGTGGTGGTCATGTCCGGACTCCAGACAGTGGACCGGGCCGTGCGGAGCCAGTATCAGCTGGTCGGCACGGCCCGGTGCGGAGAACAGATGCTGGCGTTTCAGGCCTTGCCGACGAGCTCGAAGCCCGCCTCGTCGACCGCGGCGCGCACGGTCTCGTCGTCGAGGGAGGCGGCGGAGACCACCGTGACCTCGCCCGTGGACGCGACCGCGGTGACCGAGCTGACGCCGCTGATCCCGGAGATCTCGCCGGAGACGGCGCCTTCACAGTGTCCGCAGCTCATCCCGACCACCTTGTAGACGGTCGTCACGGAACCCGGGGTGTCGGTCTGGGCGGTCATCTCTCTACTCCTCGAGGAGGCGTGTGGTGCTTACGGGAACGACTCTATACCCCTAGGGGGTATTCATCCAAGGAGATTCGGGGCGGATCCCACGGGAGTCGCCTACGGCCCCCACGGTCCCACGGGCCTCATGGCTCCCGTTTTCGGCATGCGGTTAGCGTTCCGTGGTGAAGCCGGACCAGGACATCGAGGAAGGGCGCGGTCGTATGCGTGCGGTGGTGTTCGAGCGGTACGGGCAGCCGGCCGAGGTGCGGGAGGTGCCGGACCCGGCGCCTTCCGAGCACGGGGTCGTGGTGCGCGTCGAGGCGACGGGGCTGTGCCGCAGCGACTGGCACGGCTGGATGGGCCATGACCCGGACATCGTGCTTCCGCATGTGCCCGGGCACGAGCTCGCCGGTGTCGTCGAGGCGGTGGGCGCCCGGGTGACCCGCCATCGGCCCGGCGACCGGGTCACCGCGCCGTTCGTCTGCGCCTGCGGCAGCTGCCCGTCCTGTGCGACGGGCGACCAGCAGGTGTGCGAGCGGCAGACGCAGCCCGGTTTCACGCACTGGGGGTCCTTCGCCCAGTACGTGGCCCTGGAGCACGCGGAGGTGAACCTGGTGACGGTGCCCGAGGAGATGTCGTTCGGTACCGCCGCGGGGCTGGGGTGCCGGTTCGCCACGGCCTTCCGGGCGGTCGTCCAGCAGGGCAGGGTGGCGGCGGGGGAGTGGCTCGCCGTCCATGGCTGTGGAGGCGTCGGCCTGTCTGCGGTGATGATCGCGGCGGCGGCCGGGGCGCGGGTGGTGGCCGTGGACGTCTCCCCTCAGGCCCTGGAACTCGCCCGCACGTTCGGGGCGGCCGCCTGCGTGGACGCCTCCGGCACCGAGGACACGGCCGAGGCGGTCCGGACCCTGACCGGCGGGGGCGCCCATGTCTCCCTGGACGCACTCGGCTCCCCGGCGACCTGTGCCGCCTCGGTGAACGGCCTGCGCCGCCGCGGGCGCCATGTCCAGGTCGGTCTGCTGCCCTCGCCCACCGGCACGACCCCGGTGCCCATGGCCCGGGCGGTCGCGTTGGAGCTGGAGATCCTCGGCAGCCACGGCATGGCGGCCCACACCTACCCGCCCATGATGGAACTGGTCCGCTCCGGCGCCCTGCGCCCTGACCTCCTGGTGACGTCCACGATTCCCCTGGACGCCGCCCCGGAGGCGCTGGCGGCCATGGGGACGGCCCCCGGCCGGGGGGTGACGGTGATCGAACCCTGGAGCTGACGGCGCCGCGTCCGTGTCTGTGTGCCGTGCCGACGGCCGAGTGGCCCGCTCCGGACGGAGCGGGCCACTCGGCGGAAGCGGCGGACGGGTCAGGTCACTCCCCGGCCACCACGGTTTCCGGGCCGGGCCGCCACCCAGGTCCGGACCGTGTCGGCGTACCAGAAGGGTCTTCCTCCCTCCACATGGTCGGGTGGTGGGAGGAGCCCGTGTTTTCGATAGGACCTCACGGTGTCCGGCTGGACCTGGATGTGTGCGGCGATCTCCTTGTACGACCAGAGGCTGCGGTCGGTCATCAGCAATACCTCCCCGCGCGCGCCACGGACGCGGCCGGGGGAGGCCGTCAGGGGGAGCCGGGCGCCGCGCTGGCGATCACAAAGCCTGTGCCCCCCTCAACGAAGGGCCTCGCGCGGCGGACAGGGGCTGTGAACCGGGTGTGACAGAAGACCCGCGTACACGAGACATGTGTGACAGAGGTGTGTTCTTTGTGACACAGGTGATGAAGAGCGCCGGGCCCACCGAGTGGCGCGCCGCCTCCGGGAGTGCTCCGGGCCGTACCCGATGCCGGCGGGCCGGAGCGCCCTCCGGGTACGGGAACGGCCCGGGGGCGGCACCCTGAGTGGGTGCCGCCCCCGGGCCGCGGACCGAAGGAGAGACAGGTGCGCACGGGGCGCGGGGCGCCGGGCGCCGCGGGGCGCCCGGCACCCGATGCGTCACCGGTGGGACGCGACCCGACCCCGGCGGTACAGGACGAGCCCGCCCGCCAGCAGGGCGACGCTGACCGCGGAGGCCGCGAGGATGCCCTCACCGCCGGTCTCGGCGAGGGCGGGCGTCGACTCCGCCTGCGTCCCGTCGTCGACCACGGGCGTGACGAGGTGCGGCTGCTGGTACTGCGGGGTGCCCTGGCTCGTCTGGTGATGCACGGGGACCGGGGCGGCCGGCGTGTGCTGGGACACGACGGGGCTCCTCGGGGCCTCGGCCGTGCCGGAGCCGTCGACGGGCGTGGACTGCGCCGGGACGGTGACGGCCGGTGGCGCGGGAGCCGCAGGAGCAGCCGGCGCGGTACGGCCGTTGCCGCAGGCGTTGCCGAACGCGGGGTTCAACGCGGCGACCACATCGACCGTGTTGCCGCAGATGTTGACCGGGACGTGCAGAGGGATCTGCACGGAGTTGCCGGACAGGACGCCCGGAGAACCGGCCGTGCTGGCTTCGGCACCCGAGTCCGCGAACACCGGGCTGCCGCACAGGGACAGGACACCTGTCGCGGCGGCTGCCGCGACCATTCCCCTGCTCAGGGTCTGTCGCAATCTACTTGTCTTCCTGCTGGTAGTAGTGGGAAAAGAGGGAAGGCCGGCCCTGGTGCCTCGTGAAGGGCAGTCCAAGGCCGGCCCTGACACAGCCGGACGGCCGGTGTAGATCAGCCGTGGCGACTATGGCGTCAGCTGTTCACGCACGCGTTGCCGAACGAGGGGTTCAGCAGCGCGATGACGTTGAGGGTGTTGCCGCACGCGTTGACGGGGATGTGCACCGGAACCTGGATGACATTCCCGGACAGGACACCCGGAGAGTTGACCGCGGAGCCCTCGGCACCGGAGTCGGCCATGGCCGGGGCGGCCATTCCCAGGGTCATGATGGCGCCGGCGACAACGGCAGCGCTCTTCTTGTGCTTCACGTGGTTTCCCTTCTGTGCGGTCGTGCCCCTGTGGCAGCAGAAGCCGAGCGGGCACAACTTGAACAGCCCGCCGCACGACCTGCATCTGTGAAACGAGGAATAGACGGCCGAAGCAACTCCCGAACCGGATACGCCCGGCAATTCACCCGAACGCCACCCCTGAATTCATACGGAAAACGCACAGTGACATCGACGCGTCCGGGTGCGGCCGAAGGCGGTTTCGGCAACGTCTGAACGCCCTTGGGGGACACGGTCCGACCTGGCGCGGACCTGTGTTCCCGCTCCCTGCGGACAACCCCGGAGCCCGGAATCCGTTGCGGTAATTCACCCGGTCGGGCCGCTCCGGGGAGACCAATTCGGCCGATCCGTGCAGGGAGCCGGAGCGCTCCGGACGGAACGCGGCCGTGGTACGGGGGCGCTCCGGAAAAAGACGGAAAAGGGAACGGCCCGGCGATGTGCACCGGGCCGTTCACGTACAGGGCGGGAGATTTCTAGGAGACGACGTCCTTGCGTGCGAAACCGCGGAAGGCCAGGGCGAACAGCACCAGCGCATAGGTGAGGGAGACGGCGGAGCCCTGGATCATGCCGGACCACTCCGGACTGGGCTGGACGGCGTCGGCCCAGGCGAACTGCCAGTGCGCGGGCAGGAAGTCGCGCCAGTGGCCGAGGGCGGTGACCGCGTCCAGCACATTCCCCACGATGGTGAGGCCGACCGCCCCGCCCACCGCGCCCAGCGGTGCGTCCGTCCTGGTCGACAGCCAGAACGCGAGCCCGGCGGTGACCAGTTGGGACACGAAGAGGTACGCCACCACGACGGCGAGCCGCTGGGCGGCCGTGCCCGGGGCCAGGGCGCCGCCGGTGGGGATCTCCAGCGGCCCCCAGCCGTAGGCCGCCGTACCCACCGCGAGCGCGACCACCGGCAGCAGCACCATGGCCGCGAGGCTCATCCCGAGGCCGACCACGAGCTTGGACCACAGCAGCCGGGCGCGCGGGACGGGTGCCGCGAGCAGATAGCGCAGCGAGGACCAGCTCGCCTCGGAGGCGACCGTGTCCCCGCAGAACAGGGCGACCGGGATGACCAGCAGGAACCCGGCGGAGACAAAGAGGTTCACCGCGGCGAAGTTGGCACCCGAGGCGGTCGCGGTGTCCATCAGGGTGATCCGGCCGTTGCGGCCGCCCGGTTCACCGCCGATGGCGAAGGCGAGGACCAGGACGAACGGCAGCACGGCCAGGATCGCGCCCATCACGAGCGTGCGGCGCCGCTTGAACTGCCGGGCGAGTTCCACCCGCAGCGGCAGGGTGCGCCGGGCCCGGTACCCGTCGGCCGTCTCCGCCCGCTCGGCGACCGTGCTCATGCGGAACCTCCGATCAGGGTGAGGAAGGCGTCCTCGAGACGCCGATGGGGACCGAGCGAGGCCACCGGGACATCCAGCCGCACCAGCTCGACGAGCAGCCGGGCGGCAGCCGGGGACCCTCCCGCGGCCGGCTCGGCGGCACCGTCGACGGAGGCGTCGGCCCCGGTGCCGGTCCCAGCGGTGACCGGCCCGGTCGGGCACTCGGCCGGGGTGAGCGGGTTCCCCTCGTCTTCAGGGGACGTACCCGGCCCGGCTCCGACCTCGACGGTGGCGCCCGGACCGGTGCCGACCACGGCCGGGGTGGACCCGGCGGTGTCCGCGCCGATGACGACCGGCGCGGGGGCGACCGGCCGCGCGTCCGGCGCCAGGCGTACCAGCAGACCGCCCGGTGCCCGCACCGCGGAAGACACGCCGGGCAGCGCCGCCACCTTCTCCACCAAGGGGTCGGGGACGGCCGCGGCCAGGCCGACGAGCAGGGTGTCGCCGGAGCCCACGATCTCCTCCACCGGACCCGCCTGCACCAGGCGTCCACGGTCCATCACCACCAGATGGGTGCAGGACTGTTCCACCTCGGCCAGCAGATGGCTGGAGACGATCACCGTGCGGCCCGCCGCCGCGTACCGGATCATGACCTCGCGCATCTCGCGGATCTGTGGCGGGTCCAGACCGTTGGTCGGCTCGTCGAGGATCAGCAGATCCGGCAGGCCGAGCATCGCCTGTGCGATGGCCAGCCGCTGCCGCATGCCCTGGGAGTAGGTCCGCACCGCGCGGGCGAGTGCCTCGCCCAGCCCCGCGATCTCCAGCGCCTCGTCCAGATGCGCGTCCTCGGGCGGGCGGCCCGTCGCGCGCCAGTACAGCTCCAGGTTCTCCCGGCCGGACAGATGCGGCAGGAAGCCCGCGCCCTCCACGAAGGCCCCGACCCTGGACAGCACCGGCGCACCCGGTCGGATCGCACGGCCGAAGACCCGGATCTCCCCGCCGTCCGGCTTGATCAGACCCATCAGCATGCGCAGGGTCGTCGTCTTGCCCGCGCCGTTGGGCCCCAGAAGGCCCAGTACCTGGCCCTTCTCCACGCGGAAGGAGAGGTCCCGCACGGCATAGCGGTCCGAGGAGCGGGCGTAGCGCTTGCTCAGGCCGGTGATCTGGAGCGGGACCTCGGTCAGCGCGGGGTCGGGCGCCGGTGCCGTCGTACGGCGGCGGCCCGTCAGCAGCAGCGCCAGGGCGATCACCGCTCCGCCGAGCGGGAGCCACCAGACCCAGGAGGGCAGCGAGGCCGCCGCGGTGGTCACGCCCGGTGCCGTCGGCACCTCCAGCGCGCTCTTCAGGGACACCGTGTAGTCGGCCGGGGCCGCCGGGGAGGCATAGCCGAGGTCCGTCGAGGCGAGGACCAGCCGCAGCCGGTGGCCCTTGCGCACCTGGTGGTCGACGGCGGGCAGGGTGAGAGTGACGTCCTTGCCGTTCTTCGCGCCCGCCACCCGCACGGGGGCGACCAGTTGCGCGGGCAGCACCGGCTGGGTGCCGCCCGGGCCGACGTCGTACACCTTTCCGAAGAGCACGGCGTCGTCGCTGGTGGACGTCACATGGACGGTCACGGTCGGCGATCCGGTGATCCGCAGATCCTCGGGCAGGGGCCGGGAGTCGAAGTGCGCGTACTGCCCGGGGAAGTCGAGGGAGACCCCGACGCCCAGCGACGACAGCTGGGACAGCCCGCCGGCGCCGCCCAGACCGGGCAGTGCGGAGATCGCGGGCGGACTGGCGCCCGCCGGGTTCACGAAGCGCTGCTCGCGCCCGCCGAGTGCGACCGTCCGCAGCCCGCCCTCCAGACCGGGATAGGCATCCGAGCTCGCCCCGCGCAGCAGGGCCGCGCCGTCCGTGGAGTCGACGCCCCCGGTCCGGGTGATCCGGAAGGCGGGGCCGGTGTCGACTCCCTTGTCGCCCTTCAGATAGCGGTCGAACCAGGCTGTGACACGGGCCTGGACGCGGTCCGTCTCCATGTCCCCGCCGTCGTGGCCGCCCGCGATCCAGTCGACGTCCACGGGCGCGCCGTTGGCCCGGATCGCCTTGGCCGCGGCGTCCGCCTGGCCGAGCGGGAACAGCGAGTCGGACTGGCCCTGCAGCAGGAGCGTGGGCACCTTGATGTGCTCGCCGGCGGCGGACGGGGAGCGCGCCTGGAGCAGGGCGCGGGCCTGGGCGTCGGGCTTCCCCGACTCGGCGACCCGGTCGTACATCCGGCACAGCTCGGCGGTGAAGTGGGCGCAGCCGCCGCCGGAGTTCATGAAGACACCGGCCCACAGCTTCTTGAAGACGCCGTTCGGGAACAGGGCGTCCGCGAGGTTCCAGTAGGTGATCGCCGGGGCGATGGCGTCCACCCGGTGGTCGTACCCGGCGGCGAGCAGGGAGACCGCCCCGCCGTAGGAGGCCCCGGCGACGCCCACGCGCGGGTCCCCGGGACCGTCGAGCCTGACCTCGGGGCGTTTCGCCAGCCAGTCGATGAGCCTGGAGACATCGGCGACCTCGCCCCCGGGGTCGTTCAGCCCGATCTTCCCGGTGGACTTCCCGAAGCCGCGCGCGGACCAGGTCAGTACCGCGTATCCGTCCCCGGCCAGGTCCTCCGCCTGCTGCCGGACGTCGTCCTTGCTGCCGCCGAAACCGTGCGCCAGCAGGACGGCCGGGCGGCGGCCCGCGGCGCCCGAGGTGAAGTACGAGGTGTCGATGCGCACCCCGCCTCCCATGTCCAGGACTCTGTCGGCGCGGTGCACGGGCGGCGTGTCGTCGGAGGCGACGGCCGTCCAGGTGCCGGCGCCGGCCAGCGCGAGGACGGCCGCGGCCACGGCGGCCACCACGCCCCGGCGCGGCCCCCGGACGGAGGGCAGGCGAAAGATCATGCATCAACCGTAAGGGCCGCCGCCGGCAACCGGGGCAGCCGCCGGGCTGAACTCGGGGCCCTCCCAGGGGCGTACGGACCCTCCGGGCGCGTACCGCGATCGTGGTACGCACCCGTTCGGGGGACGGGCCCTCATACGGCACTAGGACCGGGCGTCCTCCGGGATCGACACCAGCCAGCGGGTGTCGCGGCGCGGGCGGAGGTAGAAGATCCAGTACAGGGTGGCCACCGCCGTGATGCCGCCCGTCCGGAGCAGATGGACCGCCTCCTGCCGGGTGAGCACATACACCAGGACCGCGATCAGAAAAAAGAGGGGCCGTCCGCATACCGGACGACCCCTCCCGAGCCCGATCAGGCCCTTGAGTCCACTCTCAGTGGTTGCGCGGGAACCCGAGATCCACACCCGCCGGAGCCTCGGAGGGGTCCGGCCAGCGGGTGGTGACCACCTTGCCGCGGGTGTAGAAGTGGGTGCCGTCGTTGCCGTAGATGTGGTGGTCGCCGAAGAGCGAGTCCTTCCAGCCACCGAAGGAGTGGTAGCCCACCGGGACCGGGATCGGCACGTTCACGCCGACCATGCCCGCCTCGATCTCCAGCTGGAAGCGGCGGGCGGCACCGCCGTCCCGGGTGAACACCGCGGTGCCGTTGCCGAACGGCGACGCGTTGATGAGCGCGACACCCTCCTCATAGGTGTCGACGCGCAGCACACACAGCACCGGGCCGAAGATCTCGTCCTGGTAGGCCTTGGCCGTGGTCGGCACCCTGTCGAGGAGCGAGATCCCGATCCAGTGGCCGTCCTCGTGGCCCTCGACGGTGAAGCCGGTGCCGTCCAGGACGACCTCGGCACCCTCCGCCGCCGCGCCCGTCACATAGGACGCCACCTTGTCCCGGTGCACCTTGGTGATCAGCGGGCCCATCTCCGAGGTGGGGTCGTTGCCGGGACCGATCTTGATCTTCTCGGCGCGCTCGCGGATCTTCGCCACCAGCTCGTCGCCGACGGAGCCGACGGCGACCACCGCGGAGATCGCCATGCAGCGCTCGCCCGCGGAGCCGTAGGCCGCCGAGACCGCGGCGTCAGCCGCCGCGTCCAGATCGGCGTCCGGCAGGACCAGCATGTGGTTCTTGGCGCCGCCCAGGGCCTGGACGCGCTTGTGGTTCGCGGAGGCCGTGGTGTGGATGTAGCGGGCGATCGGGGTGGAGCCCACGAAGGACACCGCCTTGACGTCCGGGTGCTCCAGCAGACGGTCCACGGCCACCTTGTCGCCGTGCACCACGTTGAGGACGCCGTCCGGCAGACCGGCCTCCGACAGCAGCTCGGCCAGGCGCATGGACGCCGACGGGTCCTTCTCGGAGGGCTTCAGCACAAAGGTGTTGCCGCAGGCGATGGCGAGCGGGAACATCCACATCGGCACCATCGCCGGGAAGTTGAACGGCGTGATGCCCGCGACCACACCCAGCGGCTGCCGGATCGAGGACACATCCACCCGGGTCGCCACCTGGGTGGACAGCTCGCCCTTCAGCTGGACGCTGATGCCGCAGGCCAGATCGACGATCTCCAGGCCGCGCGCCACCTCGCCGAGCGCGTCGCTGTGCACCTTGCCGTGCTCGGCGGTGATCAGCTCGGCGATCTCGTCCCGGTGGGCGTCCAGCAGCGCACGGAACCGGAAGAGGATCTCGGTGCGCCTGGCCAGCGAGGACTGGCCCCAGGTGAGGAACGCCTCCTTGGCCGCCGCGACGGCCGCGTCCACCTCGTCCACGGTCGCGAAGGCGACCTTGGTGGTGACCGCGCCGGTCGCCGGGTCCGTCACCGGACCGTAGGTGCCCGACGCGCCTTCGACGGTCTTCCCGCCGATCCAGTGGTCGACGATTTTCGTCATGCCAAGAACTCCTTCACAGATGGCGGCGTCGGGTCGAGACGTGCCGGTCGTACTCCTCGCGCGCCGTGACCGCCGACGGACGGGTCGCGGTCTCGGCCACAGGTACATCCCACCAGGCCTGCGCCCCGGGCGCGCCCGACAGAGTGTCTGCGGTTTCGGTCTCCACGTAGACACATGTGGGAGTGTCCGCCCCGCGCGCCTCCGCGAGGGCGCCCCGCAGGTCACCCACGGTCCGCGCGTCGCAGCCCTGGTGGAACGGCATGACGTCGCAGTGCTCCGGCAGCGCCTGACGGACCCCCGCGACATTGCCGTGGCCGAGGACGCCCCAGGTCATCGCCGTTCCTCCGTACGATCCGGGCCGCGCACCCGGCGGACGCGGATGCCGCCGCCGCGGCCTTCGACGGGAACCTCCGGCGCGGGGCCGTAGCGGGCGGGGAGTCGGCGCTCGCACTTCGCTCCTGCCAGGGCGAAGCGGCCTCCCGCGCCGGAGGCGATCGATGCCCGGGCGTCTCGGGGCGCGCACGCGAGGCCGGAGACCCCCACGAACACGGGCTCCCCGCCCGGGAGTTGACATGAGGGGTGCGAGCCGCGGGGGGTGTGCGGGCCGGCGGGCATGTCGACGCCGCGCGGCACGAACTCCTCGAACTCCACCATCGAGTTCCCCTCACCTCGGTCGGCTGTCTCAAGGTCTAGCCGCGCCGGGGGAGCCCTGTCAATGTTTTGTCCGGACATTCGGACGACAGCTCCGGAGGGGGCCGCTCCGGGGGAGGGGCCCGGCCCGTTCCCCAGGTGGTCGGCCGGTCCCTGACCTGCCCGTTCGGCCCGTCCGGCGGGCCGGTCCCGACCGGGGCGGCGAACGACTCAAGTGTGTCGAAGGTGTAAAGCGAGACGATTCCGGAGATCACCCCATCGGAGGTGTAACCAGGGCGCGTGCCTCGCAGTTGACTCAGCGTCGGGCATTCCGCCCGGTTGTTGTGACGATCCCAAGGAGCACCTCTCCATGTCGCGTATCGCGAAGGGCCTGGCCCTGACCTCCGTTGCCGCTGCGGCCGTGGCGGGCACCGCCGGCATCGCTGCCGCCGACAGCGGCGCCAGCGCCGCCGCCGACAACTCCCCGGGCGTCCTGTCGGGCAACGTCCTTCAGGTCCCGGTCCACGTCCCGGTCAATGTCTGTGGGAACACGATCGATGTCATCGGTGTGCTGAACCCGGCGTTCGGCAACTCCTGCAGCAACGCCTGAGCGGACTCTTCCGACCGGCCGCCTTCCCCCCGGGGGAGGGCGGCCGGTCGCCCGTCCGGGGTTGCCCCGAACGGGCGAACCGGGTTTCCGTGCCTGTGAGCGGGGCCCTCAGCAGGGACGACAGCAGCGACACCGGGCCGGCACGGCCACCGCCTATGTTCGAACGGTTGCACGTGGCGGTGTCTCCTTCCACGGTGAGCACGAAGCACCGGGCTCACGAGGAAGGAAGACTCATGCGTGATCTGCCTGCGTGGCGCCTCGTCTCCTGCACCCTGTGTGCCGCCGTCGTTCTCGCGGCGACCGGGCCGACAGCCCTGGCGGCCGACCGTTCCCCACGACTCCGCACGCATCCGACGACGGCACCCGTCCCCGGGAAGGACCCGCTTCCCGCGCGGGGCCACGGGATGGACGGCGCCGACGATGTCGCACCCCCGGTCGCCGATCTGCTCAGAGCCGTGCTCCGAGCGGACAACGGCCGGATCTCAGCCGACGAGGCGTCGAAGCTCGGCAAGGCCGTGAAGGACGCCATCGCCAAGGTGGACACGTCCGCGCCGACGGCCTCGGCCGAGCGGTCCCGGGGCGACGGTCTCGCCCGTCTGCGCGAGGCGGTCGACCGGCTGATCGCCGCGGCCACCTCGGACAACTCCCGCCAGGTGCTGCCGTCGGCCATGGGACTGCTGGACGGACTGGCCGCGGTGATGGCCGGTGACCTGTCCGGCACCGCGCCCTCCGGGCGCTCGGACTCGTCGTCACCGTCCCGTCCGGCCATCTCGCCCCGCACCACGACGCCCAAGGCCTCGTGACCTCGACCCGACCCGTACGGAATCCGGCACGTCTTCCGGGGTTTCCGGGGGCCGGGGGGCTCGTTGTCCAGGGCGTACCCATCCGCCCGCGGCGACAGACACCGGTCGCCGGAGAAAGGAACACGATGAAGCCCCTCAAGGCCGCCGCCGTCCTGGCCGGATCCCTGGCCGTCGCCGGTATCGCCGCCCCCGCCTTCGCCGACGACGCCTCCGGCACCGCCTCCACCGGCCTCAACGGCGCCCTGGGGACCATGACCGGCCAGAAGAAGATCGACGTCCGTCACCTCACCCACCGGACCGGCGGCCTCGACACCGAGAACAAGAACTCCGTCCTCGGCACCGTGAAGACCGCCACGACCTCCCTCAACCGGCAGGGCGGCACCGCCCGGCTGCTCGGCGGGCTCCCCGTCCGGGGCCGCTGAACTCCGCGGCAGCCCGTCCCCGGTCGTGCCGGTGCCCCGGACCCTGATCCGATCAGGGTCCGGGGCACTGTCTGTCAGGACGCCAGGACTTCAGGACGTCAGGAGCGCTTGGCGAGGCGGGGCCCGTCCGAGGCCATGAGGTCGCGCCTCCTGCCCTGGTCCCGGACGTCGACCCGGTCGAGGGTCGAGCAGTCCCGGCTGCGGGAACCGGCCGCGCAGTTGCTGCCCTGCGCACCGGAGACCACCCGGTTCACCAGCCTCCGGTCCCCGGAGGAACGCCGCTGGACGGTGACGGAGAAGGTGATGGTCGCCGTCTGTCCCGGCCTGAGCGTGCCCACCCAGTGCAGTCGGGGCTCGGCATAGCTGACCGTGCCGGTGGTGGCGTCCATGTCGCCATTGAAGCGTGCGTCGTCCAGCACCCCGGACAGGTTGTCGGTGAAGCTCGCCGGCCTGGCGGAGGTGTAGGCCACCGTGCCGGTGTTGCGGACCCTGATGGTGTACCGGACGGTGTCGCCGCGCCTGATGACCCGGGGTGCCTTCACCGACTCGGTGATCCTCAGATGACGGGCCGCGGTGCTGCCCGTGTTGTTGCGCGGGTTGGGGTCGACGTCATTGCCGTGTACCACGGCCAGGTTCTCGACGCCGTTGAACCTCTGGTCCGCGGTGCCGGTCACGGTGATCGTGGAGCTGGCGCCGCTCGCCAGCGCGCCTCCGGTGCAGGTCAGCACACCGCCCGAGATCGTACAGCCCGGGGTCGAGGTGGTGGGGTTGAGCAGACGTGCGGGCAGCCGGTCGGTGACGGTCCAGCCGGTCGAGGCGTCCGGGCCGTTGTTCTTCACCGTGATGGTGTACGTGACCGTCGCACCCGGGGCCGCCGAGGTGGGACCCGTCTTGGTGAGCTGAAGGTCGGCCCGGATGCGGGGCGTGACCGTGGTGTGCAGGGTGCTCGTGTTGTTGCTGTGGTCCGGGTCGAGCTCACGGCCCTGGACCGTCACGGTGTTGTCGAGCGCGGTGACCCGGCCCGCGGTTCCGGTGACGGTGAACGTGACACTGGCGCCGCTCGCCAACGGCCGTCCGGTGCAGGTCAGTACACCCCGGGAGATCCTGCACCCCGAGGACGCGCGGGCGTCGCGCAGACCCGACGGAAGCCGGTCGACCACGGCCCAGTCGGTCGCGGTGTTCGGCCCGTTGTTCGTCACCGTGATGGTGTAGGTGACCCTGTCGCCCTCCTCCACCGTCGCGGGTCCCGTCTTGGCGACTTGCAGGTCCGCCAGCCGTCCGGAGATGGCGGTGGTGGCGGAGGAGATGTTGTTGCTCAGGTTCGGGTCGGGTTCGAGACCGATGACCGTCGCGATGTTCTGGATGTGCGTGAAGTTCGGGCCCGCCATGCCCGTCACGGTGATCGTGGAGCTGGCCCCGGCGGCCAGTGGCCCTCCGACGCAGGTCATGACCCCGGCCCCGAAGGTGCAACCGGGAGTGGAGCTCGCGGGGTTGAGAAGTCCCGCCGGAAGGTAGTCGGTGACGGTCCAGCCGGTCGAGGTGCCCGGGCCGTTGTTCTTCACCGTGATGGTGTAGCTGACCGAGCCGTTCGGCCGCACCGCCGTCGTACCCGTCTTCACCACCTGAAGATCGGGGCCGGTCTGATGTGCTCGCGTCTGCGCGGGGGAGTGTGACTTCTTCGCCTGGGCGACGGAACTGCTCGGGGCGGCGACCGCGGTGGCGGACGCCGTGCCCGAGACCAGCGCGGTCATGATGCTCACAACGGTGAGCGCCGACAGCGCGCCGACGCGCCGGGCGCCAGGTCGCATGTCGTTGGCTTGACTCACGAGGGTTGACCCTTCATGCCGTAGGCGCACCACAGCCGGCGCCCGAGCGCCCGCTGCCGAATGCGGCCTGTCGGAAGATTGCAGCTGAAGAAGAGCACATGTGCTGTTTATCGGTCGGCGATGGCGCGAGCGCCGTGAAGTTTTTTAGCTCCAATGGAGTCGGCGAAAAGCAGACGTATTACGGCCGTTCCATGGCGCCCCGGGAAGGAAAAGGGAAACCGGCGGGATCCGGCCGGACCTGGGCATTCGGTGTCGTCCGCGCCGAAACGGGCGAACGCATGCGCGGGGCGACGCCCGCCGGGGGCTGCGCCTGGGGCGAAGGATGCGAGAGGTGTGCGGTCCCGTGCTCGAAGCGGAGGCGGATCCGATGGCGTGAACGACACGGCCCGCGACGCCCGGACGGGCGGCTCCCGGGCCGGGAGAACGGGCCCTGGTGAACGGTCGTCGGCGTCGTCGCCGGCCTTGGATACGCGGAGCGCTTGGCCCGGCACCGTCCGAGGAACGGACCGCGTCGCGGCAGCCGGGGGGCTTGAGGCTTTTCCCGCAGGTCAGATGGTGTGAAGCGCCCCCGGCAGGACTCGAACCTGCGGCCAAGCGCTTAGAAGGCGCCTGCTCTATCCACTGAGCTACGGGGGCCGGTGTGGTGGCCTGTCGTGGTGCCCGGGTGTGGGCCGATCCTGACCTTACCGGGACAAGGATAGGGGTCCCTGGACCTCGTCCCTGATGCTTCGCCTCCGTGGCTCGATGTGGAGGTTCAGTGAAGCGGTCCCGATAATCGCAGGCAGGTGCGAATCTCGCATCGCTTTTGACGTCTCGCGCCCCGGGTGTTGTGCACTCGTTATGCCTGTGTCCTGGTCGCACCTTCCGTCCCTTGTGTCCCGTCGGCGCGCAGGCGTCCCCATATGCTTCATAAAGCCTCCGAAATTGGGCATTCTTCGCATGTGGTGACCTTGGATGTACGGCCCCGGCTGCTCGACACACTCTCCGCTCTGCGCGACCGTGTCGCCGCCGCACGCTTTCCGCTGCCCCTCATGGGGGCTCCACGCGCGCGTGCCAACCGCGACGAACTCCTCGCACAGCTCGACGACTATGTGGTGCCCCGGCTGAGAGAGCCCGAAGCGCCTTTGCTGGCCGTCATCGGCGGATCGACCGGGGCCGGCAAGTCGACCCTCGTCAACTCACTGGTGGGGCGGAAGGTGAGCGAGGCGGGCGTGCTGAGGCCCACCACCCGCACGCCGGTCCTCGTCTGCCACCCCGAGGACCACCACTGGTTCAGCGGCATGCGCGTCCTGCCCCATCTCACCCGGGTCTGGGTACCCCATCAGGAGCCCGGCGACGATCCGTACGGCGTCGTCGGGAACGAGGAGCGGGTGCTGCGCATCGAGACCGCCGACACGCTTCCGCGCGGGCTCGCCCTGCTCGACGCACCGGACATCGACTCGCTGGTCGCCGACAACCGGGTCCTCGCCGCCGAGCTGATCAGCGCCGCCGACATCTGGGTCCTGGTGACCACCGCCGTCCGCTACGCCGACGCCGTGCCCTGGCATCTGCTGCGGACCGCCAAGGAACACCGGGCCACCCTGGTCACGGTGCTCGACCGGGTGCCGCACCAGCTCGTGTCCGAGGTGTCACGGCAGTACGGAGCCCTGCTCACCAAGGCGGGGCTCGGCGAGGTGCCCCGCTTCACCGTGCCCGAACTGCCCGAGTCCGCCTGGGGCGGGGGGCTGCTGCCCGCCACCGCCGTCGCGCCCCTGCACGCCTGGCTCACGCATCTGGCGCAGGACCCCGAGGCCCGGGAGGCCACCGTGACCCGTACGGCCTGCGGAGTCCTCGACTCGCTCAGGTCCCGGGTGCCCGAGCTGGCCGGTGCGGCCGCCGCCCAGTACGCCGCCGTGCTGCGGCTGACCACGGCCGTCGACACCGCGTACGAGGGCGAGTGCACGCGGGTGCGCAGCCGTCTGGACGCGGGGGACGTGCTCGCCGGGGACGCTCTGAAGCGGTGGCGGGGCTACCCCCTGGACAGCAGCGCGGGGGAGCTGCTGGACGCCCTCGTGGACAGCCTGGGCTCCCTGCTGCTGTGCGCCGTCACGGCCGCCGACGAGCGCATCGACGACGCCTGGCGGCGGGAACCGGCGGGCGGAGCCCATGGGCTGACGGACCATGACCCGACGTCGGAGAGCGCCGAGCACCGTATCGGGATGACCGTACGGCGCTGGCGGCGCGTTCTCGAGGAGTACGCCGAGGACTCGGTGCGCGGCCTGGACCGGAGCACCGCCCCCGACGCCGAGGCGGTGGCCGCTCTGGTCGCCACGGCGCTGCTGGGCGGACGCCGGGCGGGAGCGGCAGGTGAAGAGCTCGCCGAGCGGATCGGCGCCCAGGAGGCGGTGCGGCTGCGTGAGCGGGCGACACGACTGCTGTCCGAGTACCTCGACCGGGCGCTGCGCACGGAACGCGAGCGCCGTCTCGCCCCCCTGGATGCCCTCGACGTCCATGCCGAGCCCCAGGCCGAACTGATCGCCGCGCTGTCCGTACTGCAGAAGGAGAGGTGACCGCGGTGACTGCCGTCACTGACCGAACGGATCACGACGAGCACTCCCGGGAGGAGCCCCCGGACGAGGCGGTCGCCACGGCCGGGGAGCGACCCGAGGCCGGGCGGGGCGGCGGCCTTCTCCGCGCGACGGGCGGTGACGGTGAGCATCCGCGCGGGGAGCGGGCTCCCGGAGCGGCCGGCACGACGAACGCGGCACGCGTGGAGGGGGATGGCGGCAAGCGGCCCGATGCGGACCCGGCTGCCGGGGAGGGACCACGCGCGGCGGCTGGGGCTGGGGCGGTGGAGCGGGACGAGCACGCGTGTGCGGCGGGAGACGTCCGGCGCGGGTGCGCCGATGGCGACCTCCGGCCCCACCGGGCCGGCGGTGACGTCCAGCACCCGCGTGCCGACGGCGACTTCCCGGGCCTGCGCGCGGACGGCGGCCTCCCGCATCCACCCGCGGACGACGGCGCCGGCCCCGTGTGCACGGACGGTGACGGCGATCCGGCCCACCTGGAGGACGAGGGCCCGGCGGACCACGCCGGATCCGTGCCCCCCTGGGACGACGGACTGATCGCACGGCGTCTGCCCGGCACCGTCGTCCCACCGGAGGGGATCACGATCGTGGAGCCCCGCAGCCCGGTCGTACGACAGTCCGTGCCCCTCGCCTACGACGGTCCCCTGCGGTCCCGGCTGGACGCGCTGCGGGAGCTGGTGGGCCTCTCGCGCACTCGTCTGGACGGCCGTACGCTCGCCGAGGCGGGCCGGGTCCTGGACGAGGCCTCCGCGCGGCGCAGGCTCTCCGGGGAACACACGGTGGTGGCCATCGCGGGCGCCACCGGCAGCGGCAAGTCGACTCTCTTCAACGCGCTCGCCGGTGTGGCCATCTCGGAGACCGGACTACGCCGGCCGACCACCGCGGCACCCCTGGTGTGCAGTTGGAGCGACGGCGCGGCCGGGCTCGTCGACCGGCTCGGCATCCCGGGACGGCTGCGCCGGCGCCCTGCGCAGGGCCCGGAGGGCGGGACGTCCCTGCAGGGGCTCGTCCTGGTCGACCTTCCCGACCACGACTCCGCGGTGGTGGAGCACCGGGAGCAGGTCGACCGCGTCCTGGCCCTGGTGGACGCCGTGATCTGGGTGGTCGACCCGGAGAAGTACGCCGACGCCGTCCTCCACGAGTGCTATCTGCGCCCCATGGCCGGGCACGCCGAGGTCATGTTCGTCGTCCTGAACCAGGTGGACCGGCTGCCCGGGGAGGCCGCCGAGCAGGTGCTCGACGATCTGCGGAGGCTGCTCGACGGGGACGGGATCGCCCTGGGCGAGTACGGCGAGCCGGGCGCGACCGTGCTCGCGCTGTCCGCCCTCACCGGGGACGGCGTGGGCGAACTGCGCGAGGCGCTCGGTCAGTTCGTGTCCGAGCACGGGGCCGCGGCGCGCCGTGTCTCCGCCGATGTGGACGCGGCCGCGGCCGGGCTGCGGTCCGTCTGCGCCACCGGGGGGCGCGGCGGGCTCAGCGAGGAGGCGCGGGAGGAGTTCAACGGGGGGCTCGCGGAGGCGGTGGGCGCCACCGCCGCGGGCGAGGCCGCCGAGCGCGCCTGGCTGCGCAACGCCAACCGTGCGTGCGGCACGCCCTGGCTGCGGTTGTGGCGGTGGAACCGGGCCCGGCGCGAACCCTCCACGGGACGGTCCCTGGTAGCGGCGCCCGCCGATCCGGAGACCACCGCGCGCCAGTGCGTCGAACAGGCCGTACGGACGGTGGTGGAGCGGGCCGCAGTGGGTCTGCCCAGGCCCTGGGCCCAGGCGGTGCGGGAGGCCGCGGTACGGGGCGCGCAGGGGCTGCCGGAGGCCCTGGACGAACTGGTGACGGACACCGTCACGCCGCCGCGGCGCCCGCCCCGGCCCGGTTGGTGGCCCGCCGCCGTGCTGGCCCAGATGGCGATGACGCTCCTTCAGGTCGTCGGGATGCTGTGGCTGCTGGGTCAGATCGTCGGGTTCATGGCGCCGGACTTCGGGGTGCCGGCGCTGCTGATGCTGACCGGGGTCGTCGGGGGGCCGGCCGTCGAGTGGAGTTGCCGGCTGGCGGCACGGGGCCCGGCCCGGCGGTACGGGCTCGACGCGGAACGGCGGCTGAGAGAGGCGGCGGCCGGATGCGGGCGGGCCCGGGTGCTGGATCCGGTGGCGGCGGAGCTGCTGCGGTACGGGGAAGTGCGGGAGGAGTACGCCAAGGTCACGGGGGCGGGTGCGGGGGCGCGTGTGAGGTGAGGGCGGTGAGGGCGGTCCGGGCGTGGGCGTGGGGCGGGCCGGGTCCGCGGGCGTGTGGCGGGACGGGGCGGAGGTGCCCGTTCGGGTGGCGCGGTTGTCCACAAGCAGGCGGTCGCCCACAGCGCTCAGCGGGCTCGGGCCGACGGAGGCAGTCTGATCTCGCGGCGATCACGGCACACGCGGTCGTCGTACCGGCGGCGGTGGTGCGACCGGCATGACCGCCGCGGCAGACGCAGCCGTGCGGGACGGACCCGTACGCGTTCCGTCCCGGCGGGCGTGCCGGGCGAGGGAGGGAAGCCGTATGAACGAGACCGTGGTGTGCGTGGTCGGCAATGTCGCCACCCAGCCGGTGTACAGGGAGTCGCCGACCGGTCCCACCGCGCGGTTCCGGCTGGCGGTGACGACGCGGTATCTGGATCGCGAGAAGAACGCGTGGACGGACGGGCACACCAACTTCTTCACGGTGTGGGCCCGGCGTTCCCTGGCCACCAATGTCGCCGCCTCGGTGGCCGTGGGCGATCCGCTCGTCGTCCAGGGGCGGTTGAAGGTGCGGACGGAACAGCGGGACGGACAGGGCTGGCTCTCGGCGGACCTGGACGCGGCGGCGATCGGCCACGATCTGTCGCGGGGCACCTCGGCCTTCCGTCGGTCACAGAGGCCCGAGACACAGACCGGGATGCAGACCGAGGGGCAGACGGGCGCGACCGGGGCGCCGCCGCGGCCGGAACCCGACTGGGAGACGGTGCCGGCCGAGCGCCCCGAGGACATCGAGCGGTCCGGGACCGAGACCCGGCCCCGTCCGGAACCGGCCGGAGTGATCTGACATCGGGGTGAGGTTTCACCCGTCTCGCCCGAACCGACACCTATCGCCCCTTACCTCAACCGATGTCCGGACAGCACCCAAGTAACCGGATGATAAGCGCAGTTCACAGGCCCTGTGGGCGATAACGATTGCGAGTCGGATCGGGCGTCCGGCCACATGATCGGCGGGAGGGGTTTCGCCGCCTCCTTAGGATGCCGGGCATAGCTCTCGGAGTTTCTGATTCTGCTGGCGGGACCGTCCCCCCATGTCAACGCGTCCTGCTCGAAAGGGAATTCGGTGTTTTCTTCGTTCTCTGCGTCGTCCGTGAGTGAGCGAGGGGCCGCCCGCCTCGTCGCCGCGGCGTTGGTGTCCGGACTCGTCGGGGTGGGTCTGCTGACCACCGCGGGGGCGGCGGTCGCCGACGAGACACCGCAGAACGAGGCCGGGGCGGCCGCGACCCTGGGCGGGCTCAAGACCTACGGCACCGCCGTCGTCCACGACGGTGACATGGACGAGCAGGTGCCCGCCGGTCTGTTCGAGATGTCCGTGGACAACGGCGGCACCCTGCAGACGTACTGCATCGACATCCACAACCCGGTCCAGAAGGACGCCAGGTATCACGAGACGCCCTGGAGCGCCACCTCGCTGAGTGGCAACAAGAACGCCGGCAAGATCCGCTGGATCCTGCGCAACTCCTATCCGCAGGTGAACGATCTGGCCGCGCTTGCGGCCGAGGCCGGCGCCAAGGGCCTCACCGAGCAGGACGCGGCGGTGGGCACCCAGGTGGCGATCTGGCGCTTCTCGGACGGCGCCGACGTGGACGCGGTGGACCCCCGGGCGGAGAAGCTCGCGGACTATCTGGAGAAGCACGCACGCAACCTCGCGGAGCCCGCCGCGTCCCTGAGCCTGGTCCCGTCGGCCGTCTCGGGTCACCCCGGGGAGCGGATAGGCCCGGTCCGGGTGCACACCAATGCCGACAGCGTCACGGTGCGGCCGCCTGCGGACGCCACGGCGTCCGGGGTCAAGATCGTGGACCGGGCGGGCAAGGAGGTCACCTCCGCCGCTGACGGCAGCCGCGTCTACTTCGAGGTGCCGCAGAGCGCCCAGGACGGTTCGGCCGAGCTGACCGTGCAGGCGTCGACCACCGTGCCGGTCGGGCGGGCCTTCGCCTCCGAGACCCG
The DNA here is from genome assembly GCF_008704995.1 of Streptomyces nodosus. Taxonomy (NCBI): domain Bacteria; kingdom Bacillati; phylum Actinomycetota; class Actinomycetes; order Kitasatosporales; family Streptomycetaceae; genus Streptomyces; species Streptomyces nodosus. The sequence continues at coordinate 2,785,062 of NZ_CP023747.1, read as the reverse complement.
CAGCCAGACCCAGATACTCGCCGGCTCCAGCGAGTCGACCGTCTCGGCGACGGCCACGGCCAACTGGGGTGACACCGGCGCGATACCCGCGCTGTCGGCCGAGAAGAACTGCGCCGAGGGCGGCCTGGACATCACGGCGGACAACCAGGGCGACGAGCCCTTCACCTTCACCCTGATGGGCGTCTCCCACACCATCGCCGCAGGCAAGAGGGAGACCGTGACGGTCCCGTTGCTGGAGGACCAGGCCTATGACTTCACCATCAAGGGCCCGGCGGGCTACGAGAAACACTTCAAGGGCGTCCTGGACTGCAGGACCGAGAGCAGCATGGGCGACCTGACGGTCCAGACCCTCAACGAGCCGAGCCCGGCGACGGTGGGCGGTATGGCGGCCGGAGACACCGACCTCGCCGAGACCGGCGCGTCGAACGCGACCCCGATCATCGCGGGCACGGCCATCGCACTGGTCGTGATCGGCGGAGCGGTCCTCCTCCTGCTCCGCGGAAAGCAGCCCACCCCGACACGCGACTGACCGCCCGCCCCTCACCCCCGCCCGGCTTCGGGGCCGGGCAGGGTCGGGGCCGGGCTGTTCCGCCCGCCCCTTTGACGTCAGCCGATGGTGACGACACGCGCCCAGGGCGGCGGGGCGTCCGGGACGTAGTCCGGGTCCTCCTCGTCCACCGCGCGGGCGGGACGGGGGAAGAGGCCGACAACGGTGCGGCAGGACGGCTGCGCGGAGGGCCACGGCGTCTGACCGTCCGTCAGGGCCACGATCACATCCGGGCGGGGCCGGGAGCGGAGCGCCCGGTCGAAACCGGAGCGCAGATCCGTTCCCCCGCCGCCGATCAGTGCGATGTTCTCCGCGCGGCAGAGCGGGACGGCGACCCCGGCCGCCGCGTCGCAGGAGATCACCGAGACCAGGTCGCGCCGCCCGCCCACCGCCTGCGCGATCGCCGCCACCTCCAGCAGCGCGCCGCCCAGCTCGGCGTCGCTCACCGACCCGGAGGTGTCGATCACCACGCAGACCCGGGGTGGCGTGCGGCGCAGGCTCGGCAGCAGCACCCCGGGGACACCGGCTGAGCGCCGGGACGGACGCCGGAAGCTGTGGTCCTCGCCCACCCCTGCCGCACCCGCCGCCGAACGGACCGCCGCCCCCAGCAACTGCCGCCACGGCTGCGGCGGATGGAAGGCCTCGTCCGCCCATCGGCGCCACCCGTCCGGTGCGCTGCCCGGCCGGCCTCTGATCCCCTCCGCGACCCGGAAGCGGACCGCGTCCCGTTGCTGCCTGCTCAGCCCGTGTGCCCCGTCGGGCCCCAGCTCCCACGGCCGGATCTGCCCGTCGGCGCCACTGCCGCAGTCCAGCCAGGCGAGGTCCGCGGTGAGCCCGGACATCGACGCCGTCCGCAGGTACTCCTCCATCAGCAGCCCGGCCGGCAGCCGCAGCAGCGACGGAAGCACGGCCCCGGAAGGCAGCGGAAGACCGTCACCGTAGATGTCGTCGTTGATCTCGAAGTCGGCGGCGATGTTCCGTCGCAGCCTCCCCCAGCCCGCGGCCGTGCCCCGCTCACCCGGCCTGTGCTCCTCGTGCTCCCGTGCGTACCGCTCGCCCCGCCCGTGGTGGTCCCGCAGCAGATGGGAGACTTCGTGCACCCATACGCCGGCCAGTTCCTCCACCGGGGTGCGTGCCACGAAGCCGGGGGAGACATAGCAGCGCCAGTGCGGGTCCACCGCCATCGTCGGCACCGAACGGTCCTCCACCACGTGCAGTGCGAAGAGCGCAGCGGCCAGGTAGGGACGGACCTTCACCGCATGCAGCCGGGCGGCCAGCAACTTCTCCATGTCCAGCGGGAGTACCGGCTGACCGGCCCGCTCGCCGTGACCGGCCGGCGGTCCCGGCGCAGTGACCCGTACGGAGCGCGGCGGCGCGGGCCAGGGCGTCGAACGCGGCCCTGGACGCCGCGCGGTCTCCGTCATCGGCCTGCACCCGCCGCTCGCCCGGCGCCGGCCGACGCGGCGGCCCGGCCCACCGACCGGTCCGCCCGCCGGGCGAGACCGATCACCCCGGCCAGCCGTTCCACCGCCTCCGGGACCTCCCAGTCGTCGCGCCGCAGCGCGGCCAGCACCGTCGCCGGGGCGACCAGGAGGTCCGGGGCGCCCGTCTCCAGCGCCCGTACCAGCACCGCCCAGCCCGCCTCCCACCGCTTCCGCTCCGGCCGCGCCCCGACGGCGGCCACCACCGCCTCCAGTGCCGCCTGACGCAGATCACCCCGCACCGGCAGCTCGGCGGAGGGCGGATCGGCCAGCAGCGACTCCGGGTCCGGCAGATCCATCCGGTCCAGATGGGCGAGGAGTTCGAGCCCCGGGCCGTCCCCCACCGCGCCCCGCACCAGCTGCGCCAGCACGTCCCGGGAGACGGAGGCGGCGGTGCCGAAGGCCAGCAAGGTCAAGGCGGCCTCCCAGCTGCGGGGCGAGGGCCAGGCACCACCGCGCCGTGTCTCGGTGTTCGGCAGGCGGTGGATCAGCGTCGGCCGGGCTTCCAGGAAGCCGCAGACCGCGCGCCGGGCGAAGGCCACCGCCTCCGGCAGTCGCTCCGGCACCAGCCGGGGCAGCTCCGCCCGGGGCCAGACTCCGCCCAGCCCGCGCACCACCACCTCCCGGTCGTGCACCCAGTACAGATGCACGAACCGGTTGGCCAGCGGTGGGCTCAGCTCCCAGCCGTCCGCCGCCGACGCACGCGGATTGGCGGCGGCCACGATCCGCACGCCCGGCGGCAGTTGCAGCGCACCGACCTTCCGCTCCAGGACGACCCGGAGCAGCGCGGCCTGGACGGCCGGGGTGGCGGTGGAGAGTTCGTCCAGGAAGAGCAGCCCCCGCCCGGCCCGTACGAGTTCGACGGCCCATTGCGGCGGCGCCATCGGCACCCCCTGCACAGCCGGGTCGTCGCCCACGATGGGCAGCCCGGAGAAGTCGGACGGCTCGTGGACGCTGGCGATCACCGTTGTCAGCGGCAGGTCGAGGGAGGTGGCGAGCTGCGTCAGGGCCGCGGTCTTGCCGATGCCCGGCTCGCCCCAGAGCAGCACGGGCAGGTCGGCCGCGACGGCCAGGGTGAGCGCTTCGAGCTGCTCATCGGGGCGGGGCTCGGTGGTGGTGGTCCTCAGAAGCGTCAGGAGATCGTCGGCGAGCGCGAGCTGGGTGCCGGTTCCGGATGTGCCGGCACGGGTGAGTGCCGGCGTTCCGGCGGCCGGGGCGGGCATGAGGGTGGTGCTGGAGGTCATGGACATCACCTGGGTGGAATCAGGGAACGGAAGCGACCCGTTCCGGATGTCGGGGGCGTGCGGCACGGAATGCGCAGCACAGAGCGGAATGCGCAGTACAAAAAGGGGACTTCGGTGGGGCAACCGGTCGGCAGGCCGGATCAGAACAGGGCGATGCGGGGCCGTGTCCGGCTGCTTCGCTTGCGGCGCTCGGCGGGAGGCGTACGACGGTCGAGCCGGGAACGGTGACCGGCCTCCGCGTGTTTCGCGCCGGAGGCGTTCCCGTCCCCGACCGCGCCTGCACCGGGGTGGGCGGTGAAGAGTCCCGAGCGGAAGAGACCATGGTCGACGCGGCGGGCCGCGGCCGTTTCCAGTTCCTGCCGGAGCGGCCCGTCGCGCAGCACCGCGGCGGGACCGAGCAGCCCCTCGACCACGGCCAGCGCTCCGGCGACATCACCGTGGCCGAGCCGTTCCCGGACCGCGGGCAGTGCTTCCGGGTCTCGGTGCACCGCGTCGATCGCCCGCAGGCACGGCAGCGCCGGCCCGCCGAGCGCCACCAGCAGCTCCTCTCGGCGCAGTTGGGCCGGATCGTGGTCGATCGCCGTCAGCACTCCGTTCCGCAGTGCGATCCGGTGCGTCTCGCCGCGGCATTCCACCCGGTGCGGGTCGTCGGGCTCCGGGCCGGACCCCGGGCGGGGGCCTGCCACCGGTGCCCGGCCGGACGCCGCGAGCGCCCCGGTGACGAGCGGGTGCAGCCGCTCGGCCGAGACCAGCCCGGCCCGCAGCAGCTCCAGATCAGGAAGGATCCGCGTCGCCGCCTCGGGCAGCACCGGAAGCGCCGCGACCTCCTGTGGCGGCAGCGCCTCCCGCAGCGACCGGAACGTCGGGGCATGACTGTCGTCGGGGGCGACCAGTTCGAGCACGGCACGGACGCGCGCACCGAGCCGCACCGTGAAGGCCCCGCGAGGGCGCCCCTCGGCCCGCAACAGCAACTCGGCCTCGGCGGCCCAACGCGCCACCGCCCATGGGGAATCGTGACCGACGGGCCGCTCGCACCGCCCATCCGACAGGTCCGGCCGGTTCCACGGCACCGGCCGGCCGGATGTGCCGGGCCGGTCGGGCGGCGACATGGACGGCGCCCCGTCCGTACCGCACCGCCGCGCCAGTTCGCCGCTCTGCCGGGAGTCCCAGAGATGCCGGTGCAGGTCGAGCCGGAAACGTCGGTCGGGATGCGGGTGCGGATGGCGCCCCGGAGCACCGTTCCCTGACCCCTCCCACAGGGCCAGGGACATCCGCTGTCCGGCGTCCGCCCAGGCCGGCGGTGTCCGCACCACCAGCTGCAGGGGCGCGGCGCCGGAACTCCGGTAACGCGCCAGGGAGATGGTGAGGCCGGGACGGAGCCGCCCGTCGGGGGCGATCCGGGGCATGTGCCAGCGGAGCAGATCGGGCGCCAGCCGACGCAGATCCGCACGGAGGCGGGTGACGAGCTCGGTGCCGTGGCGGTCGCGCACGGCGCGCAGATCGAGATCGACGTCGATCCGGGCGGCGGCGCAGGCCCCCGCCCAGTCACCGACCGCACGCCGTGCGGTCGCGGTCTCGATCATGGACAGTGGCACGGCGTACTCACGCACGCGCTGCCACATCAACAGGCGGGTCGGAATCGCGTTCGCGAGGTGATGTGCCATCAGCACTCACCTTGCGCGGACGATTCCCCCATTCCGTACGAGGAGAAGTTCTTCATCTCGCGCATCATAAGCACGGCGACGAAGACCTGTCAGCCTTGTTCCGGTCCGCCCATGGGCCTCTCTCCGGCGCACGCCGCAATACCCGGACCGTACGCCGGGGTCCCGCAGCCGCCGCCCGTGTCGGCCAGCCACGTCCTCCACACATGCCGGGTGTTCGGCACGTCGGGATGGTCCAGGAGCCAGAGAACATGGCCCGCGTGCAGCTGCGCCCATGAGTTCTCCGACCGCAGAGCCCTGTGGAGCCTGCCGCGCAGCTCGTCTCCGTCCACCGCCCGGGCCACCCGCACATACTCACGGTCCTTGCACCGATAGGGCCGCTGGACGACGAGGTCGACCAGCTCGACGAGTTTCGCCCTCACCCGGTCGTCATGGTCGGCAGCGGCCAGCTCCCTTATCAGGGACTGCTTCGTACCCCACGCCTTCGCGTGCTCCGTCCACTCCTGTGGGTACCGGGCCTCCCATTCCAGGAACAGCAGGGCGAAAGGCAGCCCCGCCCAGGCATCGATCGTCCCGGAGTGCTGTCTGCCCCACAGGGCATGGGGCAGACAGTGACGCGCGGCCTCGTCGTACGCCTTCTGGGCCCGTGACCGGGAGGTCGGGAACCAAGCCTTGTAGAGCCGGAGAAGAGCGGACTCGGCCTCTTCACGGGCACCGGCCAGCCGAGCAAGCGCCGTGGCACGTTCGGCGGGGTCCGGTGCTGTCAAGCCGTAAGCCCACGCCAAACGCTCAGTCCACCCGTGGTCGTCGTCGACGCCCGGGTCTGTCGTCTCTGTCACGCGACGGATCATCGCCTGATCGGTGCGCCGGTGCGATCCCTATACGCATGCCCCCTACGCACGGCCGCGCAGGCGAGGTCGGCCGGCCGGATCTGGATGTCGAAGGTGGCAGGGCGCCGGGCGACGCGGCGACACGAGTCGGGTCGTTCCTCAGCCACATCAAAAACGTGCAAGACACCTGGCCGAGGGCGATCGAGAATCGGTGCCATGGATGCGAAACCCGTGAACCTGAGCGAAGCGCTGGCGTCCTTCGACGACGTCTACAGCCCGCGGATCGTGGCCCGCATGAACGACTACGACGTGCGGATCGCCCACACCCTGGGTGAGCACGTCTGGCACGCCCACGACGACACCGACGAGTTCTTCCTGGTCCTCGACGGCCGGTTCGACATCGCCCTGCGCGACGCCGACGGCAACGAGACCACGGTCGTGCTGCGCGAGGGAGACACGTTCGTCGTCCCGAAGGGCACCGAGCACAAACCGTCGTCGCCGGGAGGGGCGATCCTCATGTTCGAACCCACCGGGACCAGGACGACCGGGGACCGCCACGATGGGGAGGTCCCCGACCACGTGGACAGCACCGCGGGCCACGAACTCGGCTGAGCGGTGAACCCGGGGTCTGCGGTATTCCGTGGACCCCGGGGCTTTTCGTCGCACCTCGGGTTCCCGGTGCAACCGCCGGTGACTTCGGGGTGTCGTACCCGCCGTGGCCGAAGAACGTGTACAGCGCAGCGTGAGGTTGTCGCCCGCCGTCTCCACGGCAATAGGCGTCGGGAGTCTGGTCCTTGCCGCCGTGGCGAGTTGGAGCAGCCTGCTGCTGGTCGTACGGGGGCGGGTGGTGCCCGGCTGGGCGCTGAGCGCGGCTCTCCTTGTCATCGCGCTCGTGCTCCGATGGGTCCTCACCCGGGAGGGCGGCCCGGCAGACGCTTCGAGACTCTCGGGGAAGCGAGCCGTCTGGGCATGGTGGGGCAACTGCCTGCTGATCGTCATGGCGGTGCTCGGCACCGCAGGAGGAGCGGTGGACGACCTGATCTCCAGCGCGGAGTACCACGTGCTGCGCCCTGAGGGGCCAGGCGGCTGCAGGGCCGTGGTGCGGGAGACCTCCTTTCTGGTGATCGCCAACGGCGAGGCGTACGCGGTGGGGCGCACCGGCCTGGCCCTGGGCGAGTCGGGATCCTGGGTGGTCGACGACGGTTACCGGCCGATCGACGGAGGCACCTACGCGTTGGAGTGGGGACGGGACGGCGGCTATCTGCAGATCAGCGGGACGAGCACCGACCCGGTCGTCCGCGGGGGATCGGCCGACATCGACTGCGGATGGTGAGGAGACTTCCGGTTGAAGGCCTTCAGCCGGACTACTCGTTCCCCCACCGCAACCACAGCGTCTCGTGCCAGTTGCCGGAGTCGGGGGCAGGACGAGCCACTGAGGGCACCGGTCCGGGGCCCGTCTCGATCAGGTGAACCAGCGTCCAGGCGACGCCGTAGCAGTCGTCGGGCCCGAAACATGTGGCCAGTGCCTGAGCCTCCTCCGCCGTAACCGGTCGGGAGATCGCTCGAAGCTGCTCGTAGCGCCTGTCGATCTCGTCTTCACTCCCGTCCCAGTCGGGGAGGGGACCGTCGGCGATGAACGCCTGCACTTCGGGTCTCATGCTCGAATGATCCGCAGCTGTACCTGTCGCGGCAAGGCGTCTCGGCGAACACGACGGCCGATCCGTGGCCGGGGGCGCCTGCCGCGTTGCACCCTGCGTCACGATGCGGGCCACTGCAGGAAGTCCTGCACGAGGGGGGTCGGCTCGCCCGTCTCGGGGTCGAGGCCGGCGAGCCAGCGTCGCTGCTGCTCGCGCCAGTGCACGAAAGGAGCCGCCTCGCCCCAGAGGGAGGCGTCACCGAGAGGGCATTCGTCGAAGTCGGCGCGCATCATCCTGACCAGGAAATCGACCATGCCGCAGTCGAAGAGTTTCCATCTGGAGTCGCCGTAGCGGATCTGCCGGCGCCAGGCCACCACGGGCCATTTGTCGGGGTCCGGGTCGAGTGTCAGCCAGCCCAGTTCGTTGGCATTGCAGCCGGAGCCCCAGGGCAGGACGACGCTGCTGTCCGCAGTGACGCCGGGGACGCCGCCCTCGCTGTCCCACAAGCCACGGAACCCGGGCGTAGCGTCCAGGACATTGCCGGGGTCCCATTGCACGTAGTCGACGGGCAGCGGCCCCAGGATGCCGAGTTCTCCGATGTCACCCGCGCCATAGACGGACATGAACGCCTTGTAGTCGCTCGGGAGACCGGCACCGAGAGCCTCTTCGGCGGCTTGCCAGTCCACTTGCTCGTCGGCCCCGTGCGCAGGGGATACGAGACTGAGCAGCGGCTTCAAAGAAGGGTTCTGAACGGACATGGCGCTCCCCGTGATCGGCTTGGGCGTCTCACCGTAGGTGCACGCGCTGACAATCCCTGTCGGCGAGGGGACGCTCCGCTGCGCTTGGCGCGGTGGCGTGACAGCTCGGTGTGGCTGGCCGCTGTGAAGCGATTTCAGGGCCCCGCACTCGCGGCACGGTTGAGTACACGTACTCACGCCCTCGCCGCGCACGCGAAGGGAGACTGGGATCATGACCCGTCGTACCGGCACGGCCGCAGCCGCGGTGCTCTGCGTCCTCGCTCTGGGGAGTTGCGGGAAGGCCGTTACCTACGACGAGCCGCTCAGCACCGTTTTTCAGAGCCGTTTTCACATGGGGGGAACATGACCACCATCAAGCTTCTGAGGCCCGCCCTCGCTGCCACGCTTCTGGCGTCGGTGACCGCCTGCGGCGCGTCGGCCGTGCCGGACGTCTCGCCGGGCCCCACGGCCGGTTCGGCGTCCGCTGAGACACGCCGCTCGGCAAACCCCAGGCCGGTCGCGGCCATCATGCCTGATGTCATCGGCGGCAACGCCGGGCGTGCGCACGAACAGATGGGTTCCGACACCGATGTGATCTTCAAGGACGCGAGCGGACAGGGCCGTCCGGTGGACGACCCGGCTGCATGGAAGATCTGCACCTCCCAGCCGGGACCGAATCAGCAGATCACCGATTTCCCGGTGGTCTTCGGCGTGGTGGAGGTTTCGGAGAGCTGCAAGGACACGGTGCCGGAGTGATGACGTAAAGGGGAGAGAAAGCGCGAGGTCATCCCACAGCGATGGCGCTGACGCCAGTGCCGGTCAGGTGCCATGACTCAATCCTTATAGGGAATCGAGCCTCTGTCCGACCCGGGGAGTTCAAAGAGCCCGTCAGCAAGCTGACGGGCTCCCGGGAAATGCTGAGGCTAACCTGTCATCAGGTCAGATCGTCGGTGTCTCATCGACGATCTCTTTGTGCGGTTCGACAATGAACTTCCAGCCATCGCTGGGCTCCATGAATCGCACTCGGGTCGGGTAGATGTCCAAGGCGCGGCGGTCGCGGATCTGGCTGCCCGCGTTCTTCCGCCCCCGGACCGGCTCCTCGAACAAGTCGACCTTGACATCCGGCACCGCGACGAGTTCCTCGCTCCAACGCTGAACAATCCCCGCGCCGAAGGCGTCCCGGGCGGCGGAGTAGAGCGACTCCAGGGATTCCCTGTTCCCGTTGGGCACGAAGAGGGCGAGATTCAGGAGGACGCCGGCATTCTGAAGAACCTCGATTTCTTCCCCTGCCTCGTCGGCAACCCAGATCCCGGACTCTTCGTCATTGTCCGGGAGAGCGCGGACTTCCTGACCGAATATCGTCCTCGCGGTGAAGGACCCTCCCTCGAAATTCTTACCCGGCTCCGTAAGGGAAGCCGGGGCATAGCAGTCGAGAGGAAGGCCGTCCATCTCTGCCGAGACAAAGATTTCGTCCTGGCGGCTCAACTCCGAAACCTCTTCGGCCGTAAGACGTCGAGCCGTGACCTTCTCGGTATTCACGCCATTCCCCTTTTTTCGTGGCGTCCTGCGAATTCATTGAAAACTCTACCACGAAAACGATCACTCAACTCCCGTTCAATTCCTGCTGGGAGAAGAGTAGAAGATTCCTCCCGCGTCACCGGCGAAACGTGGCAAGCGTAGCGAAATGAGCGAAACCTGGGAGGTTCCCCATCCTTCCGGTGATGATCTCGGTAACCCGGCCGTCAAGTGAAATGACGGAGCAAACTTGTCTGAATAAGAAAAAGCGGACGGAGGGTGCCTTGCTGCTCGGCATGTCGCCTGCCGCGCGCTGCCATCCGGCGGGACTTTCGGCTAGGGGTGCAGTCAGGGCGTACTGAAGGGCCTTGCCGGCGGAGGACCGCGTGAGTCTGACATGTCAGTCTTTTGTGATCTTGTGGGATGGGTGAGGGGAGAGGCAGATGCGTCGACGCAGAGGGACCCCGCAGTCGTGACTGCGACCGTGCGTGAGTGGAGGGGCGGCGCGTGCTCGACTCGCCCGAGACTCCCGGAGGGTGCTTCGGCCACACTCCACTCGTGGTCGTGACGTCCCTCGGCTCCCGCCGCACCGCGAGCGCACCAGATCCAGCGGGAAACCACGGTGAAAGCGGCCGAGCCCACCGAGGTCGCAACGGGGCCGCCAGAGTAGATCAACGGCCGATCAAGCCCCAAAAGCCCACAACTTCCCAAGCTGAGGCATGAGTTCCAACGTGTCGATGTGGATGCATGCGACACTGCATGCATGACGAACAACCGAAAGGCCGATGCCTCGTAGACGCCCGTCGCGCCTCAGGGCGCATAACCGGGTGTTCGCCCCGCACCGGGGCGGCTACTCCAAGATCGGTCGGCTCTCCGGACCTGGTCAGGCTCAGATCATCCAGTTGGAACGAACGCGGCTGAGTCCGGGCGTCATCGGGCAGGCCCTCGCACGTTGGTCTAGCATTGCGCGATCCCCTCGGCGTCGCCTTCCACCACTCTTCGCTGACCGCTGCGGCCAACCCGCGTGTTGCCCGGAACCCGCCGACGAGCGGGCCATCTTGGAGGCCGCGATTTGCGCGCTTCCCCTCAAGACGGCTCGCGAGCTGCGTCTCATCGTCCAGCGCTTGGATGAGTTGATCATCCAACGACAGGGCATAGAAACGCACGTCCGTCGCATGAACCGATGGTGGGAGGATGCCTTCTGACTCTCGGCCGATCAGAAGTTCAGCCGTAGTACGACGCAGAGTCCGGCTCCTGCCACAGCCGCGCCAGATGCAGAGGTCAGCCACAGTCAACAGTGGTGGCTAACGGCCGCGGGCATGCCCGCTAGGTCGCCCAGCGAAGCCGCACGTCACCGGCAGAGTGCCCCACCCTCTCTCCTGAAGTGGTTATCCAGCCCGCTCACCGAGTCCACACCCGCTGGAACTCCTCGGCCGGGATGGTCTCCAGCGGATCCTCTTCAGGGTCGATCGCTTGGTCTGTCAGGAAGCCGTGCTCGTCCTCCAGGTGCTCCCAGCTGTACCGGTGGAGTTGGCCGGCCGGAGTCAGTTCGACTTGCTTGATGGCGGTCAACTCGCCGCGGTCGGGTACGGCCTCGAAGTACCACAAGCCGCCCTCCTCGTCAGTGCCGCGGAAGTGGTGCCGCAGGGTGGCGTTCTCATCGAGTGCTCGGAAGTACGCCACGCTCTCTGCTTTGATGCGCTCCAGATCAACCACGGGACCATCGTGCCAGCGAGCGAGCGCGGGTTGCTTCGTTCTGACATCTACGAGTGACATCAGCGACGCCGGACGCCGGCATTCCTGGGCGGTCCGACATGGCCAGTCCGGCCGGGTGGCTCCCCGGCAGTGCCGACCAGCGATCGAACTCCTCATGCGGTGGTCACGCACGAGCGCCTTCCCCGGCCGTCCTTGGCGGCGTAAGGCGCTCGACCAACTTCCGACAGCTCAGTGCGGTGGCCGATGAAGCGGGGTCACGGCTGCCGTCGGTCATCTCTGGCTGTGCAGCAGCTCGGCGTGTGCATCATGGAGCGTGGGCATTGATCTGGAATTGCACTCGACGCGGCCTACCCGCAACTGGCGGAAGTCCCGCGCAACGTTCCTTCGGAGCTCCTACGGGCACGGCGACGCGTTGGCCGATGCGCTCTGCTCGCTCCAACTCCTCGGAGTACCCGGTCGGCTCACTGCCATCGACCCGTACGGGGATACGTTCATGAACGAGCAAGAGTCCGCAGTCGTTCTTCAGGAGATCCAACATCTGAGGCAGCGCTGCGGAGATGAGCGTCAGCTCGCCGCAATGGACGACCTCGCAGCGATGCTTGAACAGTGCGTGGCCACCCCAGGCAGTTGCCTGTGGTTCGCAGGCGACTGAAGCCCGTGCCATAGACGTGCCAGAAGAGACGGGGAACCATGGGGGACACCGGGCAAAGGTCCGCTCCGTCCTCACGGAGTCGGCGATCATGCCGGGCTGTGGTCGATGGTGCACGGCAGCGTGGCTGAGCCGGGTTGGGGTGCAGTGAGGCACATGTGTGCGTGGTCGGTCGGCACGACCGTCATCGTGGCTGACAGTCGGGGCCTGCATGACGCGACGGGGAGAGGAGCCCGGTTGGGTGACCAGGCTCCTCGCCCCGTGGAAGTGGAACGGAAGGTCCATGCGTGCCGAAGCCAGGTGACAAGCCGTCAACAGGGCAGATGCTGCCCAAGTTGGGGACCGATGTCGGGTGAACACGCAAAGCGCCTTCTAACGACCTTGGGGGCGATTGAGCTGGGGGTGCTCATAGGCACCTGGAACTGGCCTGAGATCCTTCGCTCATGAGCACACCACCGGACGGGTTGCCCGTCTACCGAGTCTTGACCGGCCCGGACGACGCCACGTTCTGCCACCGGGTGAGCGAGGCGATCGGCCTTGGTTACGAACTGCACGAAGGCCCTGCCGTCACCTTCAACGGTGAGAACGTCATCGTCGCCCAGGCGCTGATCTGGCCGGCACGGTCGTAGAAACCTTGAGAGTGGCGGTGGTCACGACCGGTTCGTGCGACCCGACACAGGCCCAGCACCGAACTGGTGGTCGTACGACCAACCGACTGCTGACCACACAGCAGCCGACTCGCCAGGTCGGCATGCCCCGAACTCAATCGCTCCCAATGTCGTAAGCCTCTAGTCGTTCGCTGCTTCATGATCTGTTGATCGGCGAGTACGTATGGCCTACGGGTCTGGACCTACCAGCCGCAGAGGTCGTGATGCGGAAATGGGCGGCAACCGTCGCAGCTCTGCCTCGGCCGCCAGCGGTTCGGTGTCTTCGTCCGAATAGATGGCGTGCCCGAAGCCGTGGGGCTGGCCGAGGTCGGCGGCATGCCGCAAGACATGGATCTGCCTGCCGTCGGGGCCGAAGTCGCAGGCAAGGTCGTCTGGGATGCGGACCACAACCATCAGGTGAAGATCAAACTGGACGAGTGGTGCCGGTCCGAGTGATGTCGCTGGGCCGTCCCTGGGCCGTGCAAGGGCGCCCGAGGGTGCTCGGCAGCGACCGACAGTGGCAGACAGTGACAGGCCTGCCACCGTTGCCGGCAGTGAAACCCCAGGTCAGAGGCGCCTGGCGATACGCGTTTCCGCACAGGGGTGGCGGTACGGCAAGATGGGGTGTATCTGCCCACTGCCAGATTCAAGCTGCCGGACGGTTCCTCTTGGCTGAGTTCATTTACACCATGCGCAAGGCGCGCAAGGCGCACGGCGACAAGGTGATTCTCGACGACGTCACCCTGAGCTTCTACCCGGGTGCGAAGATCGGCGTCGTCGGTCCGAACGGTGCCGGTAAGTCGACCGTCCTCAAGATCATGGCGGGTCTTGAGCAGCCGTCGAACGGTGACGCGTTCATCACTCCCGGCTACACCGTCGGCATCCTGCTCCAGGAGCCCCCGCTGACGGAGGACAAGACCGTCCTGGAGAACGTCCAGGAGGGTGTTGCCGAGATCAAGGGCAAGCTCGACCGGTTCAACGAGATCGCCGAGCAGATGGCGGTCGACTACACCGACGAGCTCATGGAGGAGATGGGCAAGCTCCAGGAGGACCTCGACCACGCCAACGCGTGGGACCTGGACTCCCAGCTGGAGCAGGCCATGGACGCCCTGGGCTGCCCGCCCGGCGACTGGCCCGTCACCAACCTCTCCGGTGGTGAGCGCCGCCGGGTCGCGCTCTGCAAGCTGCTGCTGGAGCAGCCCGACCTGCTGCTCCTCGACGAGCCCACCAACCACCTCGACGCCGAGTCCGTGAACTGGCTGGAGCAGCACCTGGCCAAGTACCCGGGCACCGTCGTGGCGGTCACCCACGACCGGTACTTCCTGGACAACGTCGCCGGCTGGATCTGCGAGGTGGACCGCGGCCGTCTCCACGGCTACGAGGGCAACTACTCCAAGTACCTGGAGACCAAGGCCACCCGTCTCAAGGTCGAGGGCCAGAAGGACGCCAAGCGGCAGAAGCGCCTCAAGGACGAGCTGGAGTGGGTGCGCTCCAACGCCAAGGGCCGCCAGGCCAAGTCCAAGGCGCGGCTGGCCCGCTACGAGGAGATGGCCGCCGAGGCCGACAAGATGCGGAAGCTGGACTTCGAGGAGATCCAGATCCCGCCGGGCCCGCGGCTGGGCAATGTCGTGGTCGAGGTGGACAAGCTCAACAAGGCCTTCGGTGAGAAGGTCCTCGTCGACGGCCTCAGCTTCACCCTGCCGCGCAACGGCATCGTGGGCGTCATCGGTCCGAACGGCGCCGGCAAGACCACCCTGTTCAAGATGATCCAGGGTCTGGAGGAGCCGGACACCGGTTCGATCAAGGTCGGCGAGACCGTCAAGATCTCGTACGTCGACCAGAGCCGCGAGAACATCGACCCCAAGAAGACGCTGTGGGAGGTCGTCTCCGACGGGCTCGACTACATCAACGTCGGACATGTCGAGATGCCCTCGCGCGCCTATGTCTCCGCGTTCGGCTTCAAGGGACCGGACCAGCAGAAGCCGGCCGGCGTCCTCTCCGGCGGTGAGCGCAACCGTCTGAACCTGGCGCTCACCCTGAAGCAGGGCGGCAACCTGCTGCTCCTCGACGAGCCGACGAACGACCTGGACGTCGAGACCCTCTCGTCGCTGGAGAACGCGCTGCTGGAGTTCCCGGGCTGCGCCGTGGTCGTCTCCCACGACCGCTGGTTCCTGGACCGGGTCGCCACGCACATCCTCGCCTACGAGGGTGACTCCAAGTGGTTCTGGTTCGAGGGCAACTTCGAGTCGTACGAGAAGAACAAGATCGAGCGGCTCGGCCCGGACGCGGCCCGTCCGCACCGTGCCACCTACAAGAAGCTGACCCGGGGCTGATCTTGCGGCACATCTACCGCTGCCCGCTGCGCTGGGCGGACATGGACGCCTACGGTCATGTCAACAACGTGGTGTTCCTCCGCTATCTGGAGGAGGCCCGTATCGACTTCCTGTTCCGCCCGGACAAGGAGTTCCAGCAGGGGTCCGTGGTGGCACGCCATGAGATCGACTACAAACGGCAGCTGGTCCACCGGCACGCGCCGGTGGACATCGAGCTGTGGGTCACCGAGATCAGGGCCGCGTCCTTCACCCTCACCTACGAGGTGAAGGACCCGGACCAGATCTATGTGCGGGCCTCCACGGTGATCGTGCCGTTCGACTTCGAGGCGCAGCGGCCGCGTCGGATCACCGACGAGGAACGGGAGTTCCTCATGGAGTACCAGGACGACAAGGAGGAGGCCGTCGCCGCATGACGGTGCTCCATCTGGCGGACGACGGGGAGGCGGCGGATCTGGCCGCCTTCCTGTCCCGCCTGATCCACTACGACCGCGGTGCCGCGGTGCGGCTCCAGGCGGCGCGGACGGCGCTGGCGGTGTTCGGCCGGCCGCCGTCCTTCGAGGTGCTCGCGGTTCGCGCGGTGCGGCTCGCCAAGCCCTATGAGAACGGCATCGAGGACCGCCTCGATGTGACCGTCTCGGCGGGCGAACTCCTGGAGTCCGTGGACGAGTCGGCCGCCACGGCCACCGTGCCGGCCGCCGTCACCGGGCCGCCGTGGGCCGGGGTCCTGCCCCCGCGCGGCGGCTGGCGGCCCGAGCCGGGACTGCCCGCGCGTGATGCGCTGCGGGCGGCCGTGGCCGCGGGGGTCACCGAGTTCCGGGCGCGTACGGAGGAGTTGCCGCCCGAGCGGCGCATCCGCACCGAACTCGACCGGATCGGACGGGAGATCTGGTCCCGCACGGTGGGGAACACCGGGCTGCCCGTGCGCGCCGTGCACGCGGCGCAGTCGCTGGGCTTTCTGCGCCCCACCCCCCAGGAGCCGGGCATCGAACCGCTGGGACTGTTCTCCTCGGGCCGATGGCTCCGGCTCCGCACGCCGTTCGGGTCGGTCGCGGTGCGCGGGGCGGATCCCGGCCTGGGGGCTCTGGGCGTCAGCGTGCGCTGAGGGCGCGCATCCGCGGGTGCCCGCCGGGAACCCGTCGGCCCTTCCGGTGATCCGGCGGGGCTCCGGGAACCCGTCGGCCCCCTCCGGCGATCCGTCGGCTCACCCCGGGGTGTTGATCATGAAGCGGGCCGCATGCGTCAGATAGTCCCAGAGCGTGGTCCTGTGCTCCTCGGAGAGCCCCGACTCGTCCACGGCCGTGCGCATGTGCTTGAGCCAGGCGTCATGGGCGGCCTGGTCCACAACGAACGGGGCGTGGCGCATCCGCAGCCGGGGGTGGCCGCGCTGATCGCCGTAGGTCGTCGGGCCGCCCCAGTACTGGATCAGGAAGAGGGCGAAGCGCTCCTCGGCCGGGCCGAGGTCCTCCTCCGGGTACATCGGCCGCAGGATCGGGTCCTCGGCGACTCCCTCGTAGAAGCGGTGCACGAGACGACGGAAGGTCTCCTCACCGCCGACCTGCTCGTAGAAGGTCTGCTCCTGAAGCGTGCCGCGCCGAATCTCATTCACGCAGTCCATGGTCTCAGACCCGGTGACCGAGGACCCGAGGCGTAGGACCACCGTCCGGAGAGTGAGAAGGCCCACAGGACCGGGGTGAGGGGCCCGGGGCCGGGAAGCAGGGCGCCGGAGACATGGCGGACGTGGGCGGCAGGGGGCAGCGGGCGACGACCGCCGGGCTCCTCGGGGCGGGGCACCGCCTTCGCGTACGGGGCCCGCGAAGGGGCCCGTACGCGGACACGGAGCTGAAGTCCCGCCCGGAAGGGCGGTGCTCAGCCCCGGCGGACCGTGATGGTCGTCCAGGCGCCCACATGGACCCGGTCCCCGTCCCGCAGCGGGACCGGGACGAAGGGCTGGATCGGCTCCTCGCCGCCGTTGACCGTCGTCCCGTTCGTGGAGTTCTGGTCGACGACCGCCCAGGAGCCGTCCGGCTGCTGCACCAGCATCGCGTGCTGGTGCGAGACGCCCGGGTCCTCCGGCGGCACCGACAGGTCGATGTCGGGAACGTCACCGGTGGAGTGGCGGCGACGGCCGATGGTGACCTGGTCGCCGGTGAGCGGGCGCTGCTGCTCCGGGGAGTACGCCGGCAGGTTCAGGCCCGCTGCCTCGGGGCCGGAGCGGTGCATCATCGCCAGGAAGTACTCGCGGTCCGGACCGATGGTCGCGGTCCAGTTCGCCGGCTGCCCTCCGTACGGCGGCGGAGCCTGGTCGGGTCCGGGCTGGGGGTAGCCGTAGGCACCGCCGGGACCGCCGGGCATGCCGGGGCCTCCCGGGCCGCCGGGCGCGCCGTTCCCCGGGGAGGACGTCGGCGGCGAGATCACCCAGTCGTCGTCCTCGGCGCCGAAGGCCGGGCCGCCGGGTCCCGCCGGAGCGGGCGGCGGGAAGCCCCGGCCCGGCGGAGGGGACCCGGCGGGCGGCGGGAACGCGCCGGGCGGAGCCGGCGGGAAGGGCGAGGGGGCGCCCGGCGCACTGGTCCTGGGACCGCCGGGCGTGGGCCCGGGCGGTGGAACCGGACGTGAGGGATCCGCGCCGAAGCCGGGCGGCGGCGAGGGCTCGCCCCCGAAGGCGGGCGGGTGCGAGGGCGCTCCGCCGAAGCCGGTCGGGCCGGACGGTTCGTCGCCGAAGTGCGGAATCGGCTCGGCGGGGCGGTTCATCTGCGACGGACGGGACCGCTCGTAGTCGAACGAGTCGGGTCCCTGCCCGGCCGGCCCGCCCCCGGGGAAGCGCGCCGCCGGATTCTGCCCCGCCGGGTGCGGTGCGGGCGGGGTGAACGACGTCGCCGTGTTGGTCAGGAAGTTCCAGCGGCACTCCTCGCAGAACGGGGCCGAGCCCTCGCGGGGTGTGCGGCACTGCGGGCAGAGCTCCGGCGCCCGGCCGGGACCGCCGGCCTGCGGGTGCCCCAGGGGCCGGCCCATGCCCGGAGGCGGCGGGGGCGAACCCGGGGGAGGGAAGCCGTAACCGGCAGGCGGCGGTGGCGGTGGCGGAGGTACGGCACCGGCCATCCGGTGACCGCAGACCTCGCACCAGTCGTCGGAATCCGACTGGTGTCCGTTCGGGCAGGACGGCATGTCGGCGCTTCCCCCTCTCCTTCGCCGGTCACCGTGACCGGCGTGATTCTCCGGCCCTCGGGGGCCGGGCTCGCTGCTGTCGGGCTACTGCTTCACTTCTTGACACGAACGGTTTTGGTGGACCGTGTCTCGAGAGTCATCTCGTCGGCGTCCGCGACCTTTGTCTTCAGTCGCACAGTACCTGTCGCGGCATCGACCACGTCCACCACCTTCGCAAGCAGTTTCGCAGTATCCGTGTTCCCCGACGCGCCGGCGAGCTGAACGGCGCGGCCCAGCTTGGCCGTTGCGCCGTCGACATCGCCCGCTTTGCGGAGGTCGAGACCCTGCTGGATGACCTGCGCCAGTTCGGCCTGGCCGGTGTAGTGCGCGACTTGGGGGTTGATCGAGGTGGAGGCGGCCATGTCGTCGGTCCACACGGCCCGTACGAGTCCCTGGGTGCCGAGGTTCTCGACGGAGTCCCCGCCCCGGGGGATCACCAGGGAGACCCGGGCGGCCAGCATCTCCTGGCCGAGGCGCGCGGGCGGGACCCGGACGCTGATGTGGTAGTCGCGGGACTCGTCGCCCCAGGAACCGGTGGGGTAGTCCCCGGCGCGCGGGCCCGCCTCGACCCGACGGCCGGTCAACTCCTCGACGGTGGGCGCCACCTGCTTGACGAAGGCGATCTCGGTACCCGTGGGCGTCCACAGCCGCAGCGCGACATCGGCGACCTCCTTGCCCATGGCCTTCGCCATCATCCCGGTGAAGTCGGCGGCCAGGGCGGCGGGATCGGCGACGATGTCGGCGGTGCCGAGCAGCGCCGAGGCGATCCCGGTGACCTCCTTGACCTCCCAGTCGGTGCCCACGCCCCGCGCGTCGCAGGTGAAGGAGCCGGCGCAGTCGTCCAGTGCCTCCTTCAGGGCCTCGGAGGACTCATGCTCGTTGCGGCCGTCGGTGAGCAGGATGGCGTGCCGCAGGGAGACGTCCACCGAGGACAGCAGCCGGTCGGCGAGGCGCAGCCAGGTGCCGATCGCGGTGCCGCCGCTCGCGGAGAGCCGGCGCAGCGCCAGCTTGGCCTGACCACGGGTCATCGCGTCGGCGACGGCCAGCCGTCCGCCGCCCGGATAGACCTCCTTGGCCACATGGGTCCCGCCGATCACCGCGAAGCGCACTCCGTCGCGCAGGGTGTCGATCGCCGCGGCCGTGGCCTCGCGCGCATGGCGCATCTTGGCCGGCGGGTAGTCCATCGACCCCGAACAGTCGACCATGATCGCCACGGCGGCGCTCGGGCCCTGCCCCGCCGAGAGGCCGGGTGCGGCGGTCGCGCCCCCGGTGGTGCCGCCGCCGGTCGCGGTCACCGTCACGATGGCGTCGACCTCCCGGCCCCCCTCCGGCAGATACTCGTTCTGGTAGACGTCCACCGAGAACTGCGGCACGTTCGACTTCGAGAAATTGGCCATGCGTTCTCAGATCCCCCTTGAGAACCCCGGCGCTGCGGGGTGACGACTGGAAGAGGATCGGACCCCTCCGCGGCCCCCGGGCCGGCCCCGCCGCCGGCCCCACGGGTGCCCGAGGGGCACGCCTCAGGCGGATCCTGCCCCCTGCGGCGGGGTGGGGAACGGGACCACCGCCACTGTTACGTTGTCGTGGCCCCCGCCGTCCAGGGCGTGGCCCACCAGCACCCGGGCGGCGTGCAGGGGCCGCCGGTCGGCGTCGGGCGGCACCACCGCGGCCATCTCCTCGGCGGCCTCGGCGTAGTTCCACAGCCCGTCCGTGCACACCACCACCACACCGGGGCGGTCGGGTTCGAAGGAGGCGGTGTGCGGCTCCAGTTCGTAGGCGTCCGCGCCGAGCCAGCCGGTGATCGCGTGGGCCCGCTCGTCGGCGTAGGCCTGGGCCTCGTTCATCAGGCCCGCGGCGACCATCTGGCCGGCCCAGGAGTCGTCCTCGGTGAGCCGGGCCGGGGGAGCGGAGCGGTCGGCCGGGACCCAGTAGGCACGGCTGTCCCCGACCCAGCCGACCACGAGCAGTCCGCCGCTGACGACGGCGCCGACCAGGGTGCAGGCCGGCGCGTTCTGGTGCGGGGCGTGCTCCTGGGCCGTCTCCGGCTCCGCGGCCAGGGCGTTGACGGCGCCCGAGGCGGCGATGATCGCCTCGTGCATGGCCTGCTGGGGGCGGGTGCTGCGGGGCAGGGCCCGCGTCAGCGCCTCGCCCGCGGTCCGGGCGGCGGCGAGGGAGGCGTCGTCGGGGCGGGTCGCCGAGGAGACACCGTCGCAGACGACCGCGACGGCGGCGGGCGAGCCGTCGGGCAGGGTGCTCCAGGAGAGCGCGAAGGCGTCCTCGTTGCGGTGGTGGCGCAGTCCACGGTCGCTGACCGCGGCCAGGGCGCCCGACTGCTGTTCGAGATGGTCGCGTTCGCGGGGCTGGGCGTGGCCGCAGCGCTCGCAGTAGCCGTCGCTGTCCACCGCGCCCGCGCGGCAGGCCACACAGACCTTGGCCTCGGCGGGGGACGCCGGGGACGGGACGGTGGCGCGCGGGTCGGCGGGCCCCGGCTCCGCGGGACGTGGCTCGGCGGGGCGTGGCGCGGCGAGGTGGTAGTCCCCCGAGTCCGGCTCCACCGGACGTTCCAGCCGTACGCCCTTGGAAGCGCTCTTGGAAGCGCCCTTGGCGGCATCCTTGGCGGCGCCCTTCGCCGCAGGCGTGGCGGCGTGCGCGGCCGGCAGTTCGGAGCCCGCGGAGTCGGTGCCCCGGATGTCGGTCGGCAGATGCACCGGGACGGGCGCGCCGGGGCCGCCCGCGGGCGGAGCCGCCGGCCACTCCACATCGGCCGCCTCCGAACGGGGGCGCGGCGTCGTGCCGTTCATGGTCAGCGTCGGGGTGTCCGGCGGCGAGGCCGGCACCGCCGACAGTTCGTACCCGCAGGCGCCGCAGTAGCGGTCGCCCGACTCGACGGGCTCCTCACAACTGGGGCACCTCGAGAGCGCAGTCGGCTGGGGCATCTGCGACATCGATCACACCCATGTCCGGGGGCGGTAACGGTTGGCTCGTTCCACCAGGTCGATCCTCTCCTCGCCACCCTGCGAGAGTCTGGCCAGCATCCGGTACGCGCGCTCCAGGCCGAAGCGCAGTCCACGCTCGTCCAGAGCGCTGCCGAGCACCGCCCGTCCGTCCGCCGCGGACGGTGCGGAGCCCTGGCTACCGGAGAGTACCCAGTCCAGGGCGGAGCCGAGGACCTCTGTGGACAACTCCTCGCGCCGCACGGCGTCCAGACCGTACGACTCCAGGGCCTGGACCTGCCCCGCGGCGGCCACGAGATCGTCCAGAAAGGCCGGATCGGATGCCCGGCCGGTACGGTGCCGCAGCCGCGCCCGTACGGCGGCGACCCGGGCGGCGGTGTAGTGGATGGACGCCTCCGGCACCGACTCCAGGGTGTCCACGGCGCCGGCGCGGTCGCCCCCGGCGAGCAGCACCCTGGCCAGGCCGAACGCCGCGCCGACATGGCCGGGATCGGTGGTCCACACCAGGCGGTAGTACTCGGCGGCGTTGTCGAGCTGACCGAGGACCTCCGCGCACAGTCCGAGGGCCAGCTTGGGGGCGGGCTCGCCGGGAAAGGCGTCGTAGACCGCGTCGAAGGAGTGCGCGGCGGCCTCGTGGTCGCCGGTGACCAGCGCGGTGACCCCGCGGTACCAGACCACCCGCCAGTCCTCGGGGCAGGTCGCCTCCAGCGCCTGCAGGGTCCGCTCCGCGTCGGCCGTCCCGCCCGTCTCCAGCCGGGCCCGGAGCTCGCGCAGGCGCAGCTCCGGGGAGTCCGCCGGGGCGGCCCGCAGCGCGGTGATCAGCTCCGCGGGCGCGGAGTGCGGAAGACCGGCGAGGAAACCGGCGTTGGGGTCGCCGGGGTC
Organism: Streptomyces nodosus; assembly: GCF_008704995.1. NCBI lineage: Bacteria > Bacillati > Actinomycetota > Actinomycetes > Kitasatosporales > Streptomycetaceae > Streptomyces > Streptomyces nodosus. Next base: position 2,763,028 of record NZ_CP023747.1, on the reverse strand, counting down.
GACCCGGGGGACCGGCAGGGCGAGCGCGGCGGCCGGGGCGTCGACCGGTTTGACCACGGCGGACGCGGCGGGGACGGCCCCCTCCGGGCCCGGGGCCGTCGAGTCGGTCCCCCGGGGCGCAGCCGTGGGCACACCCGAGGGGGCCGCGCCCGCTCCGGACCTCCGCCGCGCGGGCACCAGCCGGGCCCCCAGCCGCGACACCTCCCCGTCGAGCCTCGGGAACAGCTCCGTGTCCGTGACCCTGACCTCCGGTCCGAACAGCGTCGACAGGGCGGGCCGCGGCCGGCCGGTCCGCAGGGCCACGACCTCCCGCAGCACCCCCGTCAGCTGCTCCGCCATCTCCTGCGCGGACGCGAACCGGCGGGCCGGGTCCGGGTCGGTGGCGCGGACCAGCAGACGGTAGAAGGACTCGTACCGCCGGAAGACCTCGACGGAGTCCGGGTCGGGCAGGGAGTCGGCGTGGACACCGGTGTAGCCGTGGAAGTCGAAGGTGAGCACCGCGAGGGTGCGCGCGACCGTGTAGAGGTCGCTCGCCACCGACGGGCCGACCTGGGCGATCTCCGGCGCCTGATAGCCCACCGTGCCGTAGATGGCCGACTCCTCGTCGTCGGCCCTGCGCACCGCGCCCATGTCGATCAGCTTGAGCTGGTCCTCGCTCTGGATCGCGTTGTCGACCTTGAAGTCGCAGTACAGCAGGTTGTGGCTGTGCAGATGGCCGAGGGCCTCCAGCGCCTCGATGCCGTACGCACAGGCCTGCTCGACCGGCAGCGGATCCCGTCTCCCGTCCGCGGCCCGGCGGGAGTTGGCGATCTCCTTGAGCGACTTGCCGCCGACGTACTCCATCACGATGTAGCCGTCGAGCGACCCGGTGCGCTGGTCGAGATGCTCCACGAAGTTGTAGATGCGCACGATGTTGGAGTGCTCGATCTCCGCGAGGAAGCGCCGCTCGGAGATCGCCGCGGCCATCGCGTCCTGGTCGCCGGTGTCCAGCAGGCCCTTGAGGACCACCCAACGGTCGGAGACCGCGCGGTCCACCGCCAGATAGATCCAGCCGAGCCCGCCGTGCGCGAGACAGCCCATGACCTCGTACTGGCCGTGCACCACATCCCCGGCGCGCAGCTTGGGCACGAACGAATAGGGGTGGCCGCACTCGGTGCAGAACCCCTCCGTGCGGCCCGGCTGTTCGCCGCGGGCCCGGCCCACCGGCGCCCCGCAGTCGGAGCGCGAGCAGAACCGCTTGCGCTCGGGCACCTCCGGGTTCTCCAGCACCATGGCATGCGGATCGGGCCGCGGCACCTCCGGCACCTGCACCAGGCCGAGGCCGAGCCTGCTGCGCCCGGAACTCGCGGTGCCGGAACCGGAGCTGCGCACCGACACCGAGCGGCCGCTCGACGGTCCTGACAGCCGGCCGGACACCGAGCGCCGGGACTGGGACGACCCGGAGGACATACGGGAACTGGCGCGCGAGCCTTGGCTTCCGGAGCCCCGGGAGCCCCCGCCCGGTGCGGAGATCCCCGTGGCCGGCGACGCCACCGGCCCCTGCCGGCCGCGCCCGGACGGCGCCGGGACGACCGGCGCCAGACCGCAGAGGCCGCAGTACAGCTCGCCGCCGCCGACGTCCTCGTAGGAGCCCTCGCAGTCGGGCCGCTGACAGTTCTGTCCCGCCTGGCTCATGACTCCCCCGTCCGGTCGGCCGGGGTGCCCTGCCGGGGCACCCGCGGGTCGAGCAGCTCCACCGCCGCCCGCTGGTAGCGCAGCACCGCCTGCTCCGCGACCCGCAGATCACAGGGCGCGCTCCACAGCATGCGGCGGGCCGCGTCGTACCGCTCGACCAGCAGCGGGTCCTCGGCAAGACCGTGCCGGGCCACCTTCGCCTTGTACGCGTCGAGACGGCCGCGCAGCTCGGCGCGGACCGCGAGGGGCGCGGTGACCGCCGTCAACGACTCCCGGGCGCGCAGCAGTTCGTCCTCCGCCTTCTGCTCGAGGGACTCCAGGAGCGGCGAGAGACGGTGCCACTGGGCGTGTCTGCGGTACTTGGCGGCGGTCGTCAGCTGCTCCTGGAGCACGGTCGGTGGACCGCTGACCGCGGGCACCTCCGAGGCCGCGATCTTCGCCAGGACCTCGCCGCGGGCGCTGCGGGCCTCCGCCAGGGTGCGGTCCGCGCGGCTGAGCACGTCCCGCAGTCTGACGAGCCGCGCCTCCGCGTCCTGACGCACCGTCAGCACGGCGTCGATCTCCCGGCGTACGTCCTCCAGGGCGCGCGCCTCACGGTCGTAGGTCGTGGTGTCCGGCCGGCCGCCGCCGGGCGCCGAACTCCCCTGCGCCGGGACCCAGTGGGCGAGCGGATCGGAGACCACCTGCTCGCGCAGCCTCGTCAGGGTGCGGGTGATCCGCTCCAGATCGTCGCCCGCCGGGTGCTCCCCGGGACGTACGCCCACGGAGTGCGCGAGCCCGCGGGTGCGCTGCAACTCGGCGGCCAGCAGATCGATCCGGGCGGGCAGCGCCGACCACACCGCGTCGGCGGCGACGACCATGTCCAACGAGGTCGCATAGAGCTCGTTCATCCGTTCCACGAGCTCGGCCAGGGTGAACCGCTCGCTGAGCCGGCCGGTGCCGGCCGGGGCGTGCGCCGCCGCGGCGGCGCCGGCGACCGTGACGCTCGCGCCCCGCAGCAGTTCGGTCAGCCGCACCAGGTCCTCACGGCTGGACCAGCGCCGCCGGGAGCGGATCTCGCGCGCGGTGCGCAGGGTGCCCGTGTAGGCGTCGAAATACGTCCACAGCAGGGTGATCGACGCCTCGGCGGCCGCCCAGCGCTCCCGGGTGACCCCGGTCAGCTCGGCGCCCTCGAGGAGTCTGCGGCCCGCGTGGTCCTGAAGGGCGAGGAGCGAGGTCTCTATGGCCTCGTGCTCCGCGCCGAGCCGCGCCAGCGCACGGTCCACCTCGTCCCGGTCCAGTACCGGCCCGGTGGGTCCCGTGACGCCCATCGATCACCTCTCGCTCTTGTCGTCCCCGGTGCGCCGGGGCAACTCTCCAGTGGTATCAGGTCGGTTGTGCGGTCAGCGGGACGGTGGGCGCGAGGACGCCGAGTCGGCGCCCAGGGTCCGGGACAGCCACTTGTCGTACGAGGCCCCCCAGCCACTTCTGCCGTAGTCCACGAGCACCTGGTTGACGCGGCGCACCAGATCCACGGACCGCTTGTTCATCGCCACGCCGTAGTACTCGGTCGTGAAGGGTCTTCCCTTGAGCTCGACCGCCGGATCCTGGGCCGCCTGGCTCGCGGCGAGCGCGCCGTCGGTGACGATCGCGTCGACCTCGCCGAGCTGCAGTTTGACCAGGCAGTCCAGCTGGTTGGGGACGGTGGTGGAGATGTCGGCGGAGGCCGGCAGGGTGTGGTCCTTCTTGTCCTCGGCCAGCCTGATACCGGCCGTCGACCCCTCCGCCGAGCAGATCCGCCGGTGCGCCAGCGACGCGTCGTAGCCCGTGATGCCCGACGCCTTGGGCGCCAGGACCTGCTGACCGGTCACGAAGTACGGGTCGGAGAAGGCCACGTCCCGAAGCCGGTCGCAGGTGATCGTCATGGTGCGTACCACCACGTCCACCTGCCCACTTCGGATCGCCGGGATGCGCTGGTTGGTGGGGATCGCGTGAAAACGGACGGCGGCGGCGTCGCCGAGGATCTGCCGTGCCATCTCGTGCGCCAGGTCGATGTCGAAGCCCTCGAGGTCACCGCCCCTGGTGCTGGGGTCGCGATAGCCCCAGCGGTAGCTGTTCTGGTCGACGCCCACCGACAGATAGCCGCGCTTCACGATCTCCGTGACCGCGGGGCCGCTCTGGTCGGCGGACGGCGCCGGGCTCAGTCGCTCGGGGTGCTCGCCGCAGGAATCGGCCGTCACCTGGGTGGCGTCGGCGAGCCCCGGGCCGCCGGTGCCCGTGGACCCGTCCCCGTGCGCACGGGTCAGCGGCAGCAGGACGAGCACCGCGGTGAGCACACAGGCGAGCAGCATCGCGCCCACCCCGCCCCAGCCCTTCAGGCTCGCCCTCAGACGCCGTGCGATCATCGCCGCTCCCCCTCTCACCGGTACTCCGACAGCCTGCGCCCGATGCCCAGCACCGCGCCCGACGCGCCCAGCACGGCGAGGACCGCCGCCCCCAGCGGCAGCCCGCTCAGCGCGTCCCGGCCGTCGCCCGCCGCCTGCCGGAACTGGCTCTCCTCATGCGTCAGCGCCTTCGCCAGATGCGCGTCCACGGCGTCGAAGGACTCGCCCGTGGGCTTGTCCTTCCCGGTGCCGATGATCTTGTCCAGTGCGGCCTGGTAGTCGCCGTTGTCATCGGCGGTGCGGGCCTGCTTGTGACGCTGCTGCCACTCCGTCGTCCGGTCCGCGGCGGCCTTGACGGGCTCCTCCCCCGCCGAGTCGTCGGCGAGGGCCCGGGCCCGGGTCAGGCCCTCGGAGAGCGTCTTCATGTCCTGCTGGAACGCATAGTCGTAGGCGTCCTCGACGGTCCCGTCGGGCAGTTGTCTGGTCTCGGCGCCCCGGCTGACCAGCGTCAGGTTCTCGTTGCCGCGTGCGTTCAGAGAGGCGATGCGCGCGTCCTGCAGCGCGTTCAGCGAGCGCACGGCGCCGTCGTAGGACGAGTTGAGCCCGGCACGGGCCACGCTGTGGCCGACGGCCAGCCACAGCAGAGCGACCGCGGTGCAGGCGGTGGCGGCGACCAGGCCCCGGTTGAACACCCGGTTGGTGCGCCGGTACTGGCGGCGCTGCGCCCAGCCCAGGGCGGCCAGCGCGAGCACACCGAGGGCGAGGGCGAACCAGGGGTACGGGGTCGCGTCCGCGTAGTCGGAGCGCAGCCGCTGGTTCTCCTCGGTGTACAGGTCCTGTGCGGCCGGGAGCATCCGCTGCTGCATCAGTTCGTCGGCGGCCCGCAGATAGGCGCCGCCCACCGGGAAGCCCTGCCGGTTGTTGGCCCGGGCCCGCTCGATCAGGCCCTTGTACTCGGGCAGCAGCTTGTTGAGCGTGGCGATGGTCTTGGCCGCGGGGGAGCCGGATTCCGTGCCGGCGGCGGCCGCGACGAGCCCCGCCGCGGCGGCCCGGATGTCGTTCTCGTACCGCTCGGTGGTCGCGGCGGGCTCCTGTCCGCCGGACAGAAAACCGCTGGAGGCGGCGGTGTTGGCGTCCGCAAGGGAGCGGTAGATGTCGGCCGCGCCCGCGCTGAGCGGCTGGCTGCGGTGCAGCACATCGTCGGCGGCGGCCGTACGGCCGGCCGTCTGCCAGGCGGTGACGGCCCCGAACGCCACCACCAGCAGGGCGAGGACGGCGCCGATGACGCGCAGCCGGCCGGGCTCGGTGGCCGCGGCGACGCGCAGCCGGTCGGCGCCCTCGGCGAAGGCCGTGCGACGCGGCGGGGCGGGGAGGCCCGCCGGTACGGGGGCCGGCCGCGCCGCGGGCACCGTGGCCCCCGGTGGCGCGATCTGCGTCGCGGACGGTGGCGTGCCGCCCTGCCGCAGGTGTGTCACTCGACCTCCCCCATGGTCATCCGTCGGTCACCTCCGCTCCGGCGCGGGAGCGGACGCGGGTGCACGGCGGCAAGTATCGTCGCCGGGAGCCGTGTCCGCACAGGGCCTCGCCCGATCTCGTCCCCGGATCACGGCGACGCCCGCCGGCTGTCGGTCACTCTGCTGCCCGGCTTCCGTGGGATCACCTCCGCTGAGGAAAACGCGACATGACGGTTTTCGGTTCCCCTCCGTCACCTGCTCGGTGCCCGCGGGAGGGGAGTCACGGCGTCCGGGCGCGCCGCGAGGGGTGCGGGGAACCGCGCGGCGGCCGGCCGTGACGAGCCTGCGGCCGCGCCGCTCCGGAACACCCGGGCCCGGAGGCGCCCGCACGGCCGTCGGCCGCACGGGGCCGCTCGGGGCCGCACGGCCCACCCCGCTCCCGGACGGAACGGCCGGTCGCCGGGAGCCGTGGGTGACGGCCGGGTGCCGGGCGGTGCTCAGGCGGTGCCCTCGTAGTGTTCCCGCACCCGGGCGTGCACCTCCTCGGGAGCGCGGACGCGGTCCAGGCCGAGCAGGATCGCGCCGAGCACCGGGCGGGCCATGACCACCCGGGGCACCGCCCCGGGCGCCCGGACCGCCAGCAGTTCCCGTATGCGGTCGTCGAGTTGGGGATGGCGGGCGGCCAGCACGCTGCCGCCGAGCAGCACCGGGGCCGGTTCGCCGAGCAGATCCAGACGGGTCAGCGCGACGGTGACCATGGCGACGACCTCCTCGGCGAGCCGGTCGACGATCGCCCGGGCCACCGGGTCGCCGTCCCGTGCCGTGGCGAACAGCACCGGCGTCAGCTCGTGCCGCCGGTCGTGCGCGAGGTGCTCCAGATGGAGCGCCTCGATGAGCGCGTACATGGAGTCCAGCCCGAAGTGCGCGGGCAGGGTGCGCATCAGCGCGGTGGGGCCGCCCCGGCCGTCCTCCGCGCGCGCCGCCCACCACAGCGCCTCCTCGGCCAGGCCCCAGCCGCCGCCCCAGTCGCCGGAGATACGGCCCAGCGCGGGAAAGCGGGCGGTGCGTCCGTCGGGGCGCATCCCGGCGCAGTTGATCCCGGCGCCGCACACCACCGCCACCCCCAGGGGCTCGGAGACACCGGCCCGCAGCACGGCGAAGGTGTCGTTGTGCACCTCGGTGCTCGCGCCCCAGCCGCGCGCGTCCAGCGCCGCCGCCAACCGCTCCTCCTCCACCGGGAGGTCGGCGTTGGCGAGACAGGCCGAGACATGGGCGACGGAGCTGACGCCGGCCGTGGCGAAGGCCCGCCGGACCGCCTCGGCCAGGGTGTCCACCGCCGTCTCGACGCCCACCGCGGGCGGTCTGAAGCCCCCGCCCCGCGCGGTGGCCAGGATCTCGCCGTCGGCGGCCACGACGGCGACATCCGTCTTGCTGTTGCCCGCGTCGAGAGCGAGGACGCTTGCGGTCAGGCCCACGGGAGGTGCTCCCGGTTGTGCGCGATCAGCTGGTCGGTCAGGGTGTCGGCGTAGGCGTACTGGCCGATCAGGGGATGGGCGAGCAGCGCCCGGAACACCCGGTCCCGGCCCCCGCGCAGGGCGGCCTCGAGCGCCAGGTCCTCATAGGCGGTCACCTGTGCCAGCAGCCCCGCGTACAGCGGGTCCACCGCCGGCACGGGCAGCGGGACCGGGCCGTGCGGTCCCACCGCGGCCTGCACCTCGATCACCGCGTCGTCCGGCAGGAAGGGCAGGGTGCCCCGGTTGGACACGTTCACCACCTGGTACGGGGAGCCTCCTGTCCGCGTGCCCGGGGAGACCTCGGGGCCCCCGCCGTCGCCCAGCAGCGCCGCCGCCAGGTCGACGGCCGCCTCCGAGTAGTAGGCGCCGCCCCGCCGGGCCAGCAGCGCCGGCTTCTCGTCCAGCGCCGGGTCGCCGTACATCTTGAGCAACTGGCGTTCCATCTCGGCCACTTCGGCGGCGCGCGAGGGCTTGGTCCGCAGTTCCCGCACCACCTCGTCGTGGGCGTAGTAGTAGCGCAGGTAGTACGACGGGACCACGCCCAGCCGGTCCAGGAGGGCACGGGGCAGACGCAGATCGCCCGCGATCGTACCGCCGTGCTCCGCGAGCAGCCGGGGCAGTACGTTCTCGCCCTCGGGGCCGCCCAGGCGTACCCCGGTCTCCCAGGTGAGGTGGTTGAGGCCCAGGTGGTCGAGATGGATCTCCCCGGGCGCCACATCGAGCAGGGCGGCGAACTTCCGCTGGAAGCCGATCGCCACATTGCACAGTCCGACCGCCCGGTGGCCCTCCTGGAGCAGCGCGCGGGTGACGATGCCGACCGGGTTGGTGAAGTCGATGATCCAGGCCTCGGGGTTGGTGCGGCGGACCCGTTCGGCGATGTCCAGCACCACCGGTACCGTGCGCAGCGCCTTGGCCAGGCCGCCCGCTCCGGTGGTCTCCTGGCCGACGCAGCCGCACTCGAGCGGCCAGGTCTCGTCCTGCTGCCGCGCGGCCTGGCCGCCGACCCGCAGTTGGAGCAGCACGGCGTCGGCGCCCTCGACCGCCCCGTCCAGGTCCTGGGTGGTGACGATGCGCCCGGGGTGGCCCTGCCGGGCGAAGATCCGCCGGGCCAGGCCGCCCACCAGGTCCAGGCGTTCGGCGGCCGGGTCGACGAGGACCAGTTCCTCGACCGGCAGGGTGTCCCTGAGCCGGGCGAACCCGTCGACGAGTTCGGGGGTGTAGGTCGACCCTCCGCCGACCACGGTGAGTTTCATGGGAGGTTCCCTCGTTTCCGGATAATCGGGGCGGTCCGGGGCGGCCGGGGGGCCGTGGGCCGGCCCCGGGAGAGTGCGGCATCCGCTTTCCGTGCCTGTCGAAACACGGCCTAGCCCTTCACCCCGGTGAGGGTGACGCCCTCGACGAACGCCTTCTGGGCGAAGAAGAACACCAGGATCACGGGGGCCATGACCAGCACGGTCGCGGCCATGGTGAGGTTCCAGTCGGTGTGGTGCGCGCCCTTGAAGGACTCCAGGCCGTAACTGAGGGTCCAGGCACCGGGGTTCTCCGAGGCGTAGATCTGCGGACCGAAGTAGTCGTTCCAGGCGTAGAAGAACTGGAAGAGCGCGATGGCGGCGATGCCCGGCCTGGCCATGGGCAGGACGACCCCGATCAGCGTCCGCAGCTCTCCGCAGCCGTCGACCCTGGCCGCGTCCAGATATTCGTCGGGGACGGTCATCAGGAACTGGCGCAGCAGGAAGATGGAGAACGCGTCGCCGAACGCCATCGGGATGATCAGCGGCCAGAGCGTGCCGGACAGGTCCAGCTGCTTGGCCCAGAACAGATACATCGGAATGATGACCACCTGCGGCGGCAGCATCATCATCGAGACCACCAGCATCAGGGACAGACTCCGCCCCCGGAAGCGGAACTTGGCGAGGGCGTAGGCGACCGGGATCGAGGACACCACGGTCAGGACCGTGCCCAGTCCCGCGTAGAGCAGGGTGTTCCGCCACCAGGTGAGGAAGCCGGGCGTGGCGAAGACCTTGCGGTAGTTGTCCCACTCCCACACCTGCGGGATCAGATCGCGGCTGAGCGCCTGGCTGTCGCTCATCAGGGAGGTCAGGAACACGAACACGAAGGGCAGAGTGAAGAAGAGGGCGGCGGCCACCCCGAGGGCATGGACCGCGATCCACTCCAGAACGGCCCTGCGGCGGGCGGTGCGTTCGGCCGGGGGAAGGGACGGGGCCGAGGTCATGGGCTTGTCGAGCACCTGGGCCATGGTCAGTCACCTGCCAGATTGAGTCCGCCGCGGCGCCGCATCAGGAACGCGGTGAACGCCATCGACAGGGCGAAGAGCACCAGCGCGACCACACAGGCGGAGCCGTAGTCGAAGCGCTGGAAGCCGAGGTTGTAGACGAGCTGGGGCAGGGTGAGCGTGGACCTCTCGGGAAAGCCCGGCTCGAACTGCGTACCGGCGCCCTGGATGACGCCCGAGGCGACCTTTCCGGCGATCAGCGGCTGGGTGTAGTACTGCATGGTCTGGATCACGCCGGTGACCACCGCGAACAGGACGATCGGCGAGATGTTCGGGAGGGTGACGAAGCGGAACCGCTGCCAGGCCGACGCCCCGTCCAGCTCGGCCGCCTCGTACTGCTCCCTGGGCACATCGAGCAGCGCGGCCATGAAGATGACCATCAGGTCGCCGATGCCCCACAGGGCGAGCAGGGTGAGGGCGGGCTTGGACCAGGCGGGGTCGTTGAACCAGCCGGGCGCCGGGAGGCCGATCGCCTCGAGGATGGAGTCGACCGGTCCCGTACCGGGGTTGAGGAGGAAGGCGAAGGCCATTGTCGCGGCGACCGGCGGTGCCAGATAGGGCAGATAGAACAGGGTCCGGAAGACCCCCGCGCCCGTCCTGATCCTTGTGATCAGCAGGCCCACACCGAGACCGAAGATCACCCGCAGACTGACCATGACGACCACCAGCCACAGGGTGTTGCGCAGCGCCGGCCAGAAGTACGGGTAGTCCCGGAAGACATACGTCCAGTTCTGCGCTCCTCGCCACGTCGGCGGCTGGAGGCCGTTGTAGTGCATGAAGGAGAAGTAGACGGTCGAGATCAGCGGGTAGGCGAAGAAGACCGCGAAGCCGATCAGCCAGGGCGACATGAAGGCGGCCGTCACAAGCGCCGCCCGGCGGCGCTTCGAGGCGAGGGTGACGGTGGTCATGGCTACTTCGCCTGCGCGATGTCCGTGTCGATCTGCCGGGCCGTGCGCTCCAGACCCGCCTTGAGGTCCTTGACCTTGCCGCTCTCGTAGTCGTAGCCGAACTGCTGGATCGTGGACAGGTACACACCGCCGTTGACCGACGCGGGGGTGGTGGTCGAGTGCGGGTTCGCCGCGATGTCCAGGAACGTCTTGAAACGCGGGTCGTACGTCAGCTTCGGGGACTTCAGCGCGGCCAGCGTGGAGGGGACATTGTGGATGTCGTTGGCGAAGCCGACCACCGCGTCCGTGTCCGTGGTCATGTACTTCACCAGCTCCCAAGCCGCGTTCTGCTTGGTGCTGGTGGCGGCGATGCCGGCGATGGTGCCGGTGATGTAGCCCTTGCCGTACTGGTCGGCCCGGTCGTCGGGCACGGGCAGCGGGGCCACCCCGATCTCGAAGGACGGCTCGGCCTCCAGGGCCATGCCCAGGCGCCACTCCCCGTCGAGCTGCATGGCCACCTGGCCGGTGTGGAAGGGGTGCTTGGGGCCCCATTCGTCACCCAGCTTCGAGCGGTACTTCTCCAGTTTCCGGAAACCGCCCAGTTCGTCCACGAGCTTCTTCTGCAGGGTGAAACCGGCGGCGAAGGCCGGGTCCCCGGCGAGGTCGGACTTTCCGTCCTTGTCGAAGTATGTCGGGGAGAACTGCGCGAAGTAGTGCTCGGTGGTGCTCTCCCAGCCGTGGTAGTCGGGCATGAAGCCGAGCTGCTCATAGCCGTCGCCGTCGGCGATCGTCAGCTTCTTCGCGTCGGCCTCGAACTCCGACCAGGTCCTGGGCGGGCCGGTGATGCCGGCCTTCTTGAAGGCCGTCTTGTTGTAGTAGAGCCCGTAGGCATCGCCCAGCAGCGGCACCGTGCAGCGGTCGCCCTCGAACTGGGTGTACTCGTTCATCGCCTTCGGGAAGGTCGTCTCCGGGTCGATCCCCGACTTCTCGAAGAAGGGGTTGAGGTCGACCAGGGCGCCGGAGGAGCAGAACTTGCCGACATCGTTGGTGGTGAAGGAGGAGATGACGTCGGGGGCTTTGCTGCCGCCGGTGCGCAGCGCCTGGTTGAGCTTGTCGTCGGTCATGTCGGCGACCACGTCGACATGGATGTGGGGGTGCGTTTTCTCGAAGCCCGCGATGAGCGCGTCGACGGCCTTGGTCTCCGACGGGGCGCTCCAGGCGTGCCAGAAGTTGATGGTGGTGTCCTTGGAGGCGTCGTCGTTCGCCCCGGAGGAGGGCTGTCCGGTGCAGGCCGTGGTGAGGAGGGCGAGGGACGCGGTGAGGGCGAGGGCCGTCTTACGGATCACTTCGGGCATGACGGGGTCTCCCTGGGACGGGCGGGATGCGGCCGGGACGGGTCCGGGCGCCGGGGACGGCGGTCCGGTGGGGCTCAGCGCGAGGTGTCGAAGACCTCGTCGCGGGTGGTGGCGAGGGCGCTCTCCAGCGCGCCGCGCAGTACGGGGTGTTCGGGTACACCGCCGAGGGCCAGGCGCGGCCGGGACGCGGCCAGCTCCTCCAGTTCGGCCTGGAGCAGGGTCCGCAGCGGCTCGCCCCCGGCGGTGAGCGAGGTGCCGCTGAGGACGACGAGTTCCGGGTCGAGCACGGAGACGAGCGCGGCGAGACCGGTGGCGAGCCGGGTGGCGTACGTCGTGAGGAGGGCGCGGTGCGGACCGGTGGGGTGGTCGGCGGCGCGGCCGAGGAGTGCGGCGGCGGCCTCGGCGTGGGGGCCGGTGGGTACGTCCTCGATGCCGAGTTCGCGGGCCAGCCGGGGGAGGGCCTGGGAGCCGGCCAGCTCCTGGTAGCCGCCGCTGTTGACCCGGGTCACCTGGCGGACCAGGGGAGCGCCGGGCACCGGCAGGAAGCCGACCTCGCCGGCGCCGCCGGTCCAGCCGCGGTGCAGCCGGCCGCCGAGGACGAGGGCGGCTCCGAGACCGTCCTGGTTCCAGAGCAGGACGAAGTCGTCGTGGCCCTTGGCCGCGCCGAGCCGCTGCTCGGCCAGGGCCACGAGGTTGACGTCGTTCTCGTACTCGACGGGCATCGGGAGGGCCGCCGCGAGCTCGTCGAGCAGGGTGGGGGAGTGCCAGCCGGGCAGATGGGAGGCGTAGCGCAGTCGGCCGGTGTTCGGGTCGAAGGCGCCCGGGGTGCCGATGACCACCCGGTGTACTGCCGAGAGCGGGAGCCCGGCGGCCTTCACGGCGCCGTCGAGGGCGTCGGTGACCTGGCGGACGACGGGGGAGGAGCGGCCCGACCGCCCGGGCGCGGCCGAGTCCTCGGGGGCCGGGCTCCTGGGGGTCCGGCGGCCCGGAGTGGGCAGCTCGTGCAGGCCCACTGTCTTGCCGGTGATGTCGGAGACGGCGGCGAGGATGCGCCCGGGCGTGACATCGAGGGCGGCGACATGGGCGACGGCCGGGTCGACCGCGTACAGCTGCGCGCCCGGGCCCGGGCGGCCCTCGCTGGTGCCGGTCACCCTCACCAGACCGGCGGCTTCGAGGCGTGCGAGGAGCTGTGAGGCGGTGGGCTTGGACAGACCGGTGAGCTTGCCGATGCGGGTGCGGCTGAGCGGGCCGTGCTCAAGGAGCAGATCGAGGGCCGCGCGGTCGTTCATGGCGCGCAGTACGCGCGGGGTGCCGGGTGTGCCTGCGGATCCTGCCATCTGTCCCACCTGCCCCTCGACGGTCCGGTCTTCCGGCGGAGCCGCCGGAAGCCCACCGGTGACCGGGGTCCCGGGCGCCCGCCCTGGCCGGGCGGGCCCCTTCCGGTCACTGTTAGGAAAGTTTCCTGTTGCTGGTGGCAGGAAGGTAGGCCCGGAGCCGGGGAGGCGTCAATACCTGGTTCGGGACCTGGTTCGGGACCTGGTTCGGGCGGAGATCGACTCGTTGCCCGATACGGGATTCCGGGCGCCGTGACGCCGGAAGGCGGTGCCCGGGACGTCCGGACACCGCCTTCCTGGTACGGCTTCTGTCACTTGCCCCCGCGGGGCGCCGACGGGATCGGGGACGCCGCCTGGGCCTGGGGCGAGGTCAGGTTCGCATACGCCGACGGTGCCGCCATCGCGGCCGTGGGGTCGACCGTGGCGGCGTCCTCCACCGGGGCCGGGGCGCCGCCCACGAGGGGGATGTCCGCCGCGTCGAAGGCCCGCTTGACGCGCCAGCGCAGCTCGCGCTCCACCTGCACCGCCTTGCCCGGCATCGTCTTGGCCGAGACCCGGACCACGACCGAGTCCAGCAGCACGCTCTCCAGGCCGAGCACCTCGATAGGGCCCCACAGGAGCTCGTTCCACGGCTCGTCCTTGCTCATCCGACCGGCCACCGCGTCCAGCGTGGACCGCACCCGGTCCAGGTCCTCACTCGCGGGGACGGCCACGTCCACCTCGGCCGTGGCCCAGCCCTGGGACAGATTTCCGATGCGCTTGACCTCGCCGTTGCGCACGTACCAGATCTCGCCGGCGGAGCCGCGCAGCTTCGTCACCCGCAGACCGACCTCGATCACCTCTCCGGAGGCCACCCCGGCGTCGATGGTGTCGCCGACGCCGTACTGGTCCTCCAGGATCATGAACACCCCGGACAGGAAGTCCGTCACCAGATTGCGCGCGCCGAAACCGATCGCCACGCCCGCGACCCCGGCGGAGGCGAGCAGCGGCGCCAGATTGATCTGGAAGGTGGCCAGCACCATCAGGGCCGCGGTGCCCATGATGAGGAAGGAGGCCACCGAGCGCAGCACCGAGCCGATCGCCTGCGAGCGCTGGCGGCGGCGTTCCGCGTTCACCAGCAGACCGCCGAACGCGGTGCCGTCCACCGCCTCGACCGTGCGGCTCATCCGGTCGATCAGCTTGGTGATCGCCCGTCGCACCGCCGATCTGAGCACCGTCGCGATCACCAGGATCAGTACGACCCGCAGTCCGATCGCGAGCCAGGTCGACCAGTTCTGCTCGACCCAGCTGGCGGCGTTCGTCGCCTGCTCCTGGGCGTCCTGGAGCGCGGGAACCACGGGACCCGTCGTCGGTGAGGGCGAAGGGGACGGGGCGGCGGCGAGCAGGGCGGACAGGGACACGGCAGGTACCTCCAGATGCGCGTCTGCCTCCGGTGCCGGTCGGTCCAGGCCGGTCGCGGTCATGAGGTGCACCGGACGGGCAGAAGCACCACACTAACGGGGCATCGTGGGGGGATCGTGCCGAAGTCCCCGGAAGGGACCGCGCTCACCTGGGGAAGTAAGGGTGAAGTAAGGGGGCGCCCGGGTGAAGTGAGGGGGCGCGTATCGGGGGATGCATCCGGTGTGGTCGAAAACACTCCCAGCCCGTTACCGGGACATGGTGGCGCTCACACCCGGCGTGAGGGGAAACTGGCTGCAGATCGTCCCGGCGCGAGCCACGCGCCGCCGGCGTACAAGGAGGCCTACGTGCCGCATGTCCTGGTCCTCAACGCGTCGTACGAGCCGCTCGGCGTCGTACCGCTCCGCCGCGCGCTCGTCCTCGTCCTCGAGAACAAGGCCATCTGCCTCGAGGAGTCCGGCGCCTTTATGCACAGCGCAACCGTCACTGTCCCGGCACCCAGCGTGGTCCGGCTGAAGCGATTCGTCCGGGTTCCCTACCGGGGGCCCGTCCCTCTCACCCGGCGCGCGCTCTTCGCCCGCGACGGCGGCCGGTGCATGTACTGCGGTGGCGTCGCAACCAGCGTCGACCACGTCATTCCGCGCAGCCGCGGCGGTCAGCACGTCTGGGACAACGTGGTGGCGTCCTGTCGCCGCTGCAACCATGTCAAAGCAGACCGTCACCTCATCGAGCTGGGCTGGCGGCTGCATCACAAGCCCGCCCCGCCGAGCGGTCTGGCCTGGCGCATCATCGGCACCGGGCATAGGGACCCGCGCTGGCTGCCATACCTGCAGCCGTACGGCGCGGACGACGCACTGGCCCGGATCGACGGCATTTCCGCCTGACGATTCCGGGCCTTCACCTTGCCGGCGGCCGGCCCGAGCCCCGCACCCCCTCGCGGGCCCCGGGCCGCCACGGCCGCCTGCCACGAACACGCGGCCCGGGCGGCACGCGGTGCCGTCGGCTCAGGTTGTCGCACGGACCTTCCGAGGCTGTTGCATCGGCCATGCCAGGAGCGTGACCATGTGGCGGCCGCTCAGCCGAACCAGCTCACCTGTACGACGACAATGCGTTCACCTCGGACGTCTGTCAGGTAGGTGAGCATCAGCAGGCTGCGGCTCTCGGTGCGCACCCCGGGGCCGGGGCCGGTATAGGCGGCGCCCTCGAGAAACACCATCGATTCCCGCACAGCGATCTCGTTGGCAAGTCTTTCCGTCTCCGCGCGAGCGGATTCCGGAAGTCCTTCCATGAGATCGTCCTGGAAGAACTCCCAACGCCAGTCAGCCACCGGCGACCTCGCGGTGCGCCGAGCGCACGATGTGTGCGGCCTCCTCGATGGCACGGTCGCGGACCGCAGGGTCCCTGTCAGTGATGGCCTGTTCGGCTGCGCGCAGGCGGCGTGCGGTCTCGGGGTATCGCTCGATCTCGACCACGACCCCCCATCGCCGGTAGAACATCCGGATCGGTACGACGCTGTCCTCGTCCCCGGCATGGACGAACGCATTCTGCAGGTCTTCGAAGAACTCGGACAGGCGGGAGGGCGCAACCGTCGCCACAGCCTGCCGCAGCGCCGGAAGCGTCAGCGCCGGCCGCGGGATGAGCGGAGCGTCCTCGTGCATGTACGGCATGGTCATCGGCCGCCCCTTCCTCGCGTCGAGCACCCTTCTGCCACGGGCACCACGCTAGCGCCATTCCCGCCGCCTCCGGCCCGGGTGAGGGAATCGTCCCCGCAGAGGGTGAGGAGGTTCTGCCCGGGCTGTCCCCGGCCGTGCTCCTCGGTGGGCCGGGCGTTGACCTTGTCGTGGCGGCAACGTTTCTACTGGGGGGTATGCGCATCGGAGAGCTTGCCGGGATCGTCG
The DNA here is from genome assembly GCF_008704995.1 of Streptomyces nodosus. NCBI lineage: Bacteria > Bacillati > Actinomycetota > Actinomycetes > Kitasatosporales > Streptomycetaceae > Streptomyces > Streptomyces nodosus. The sequence continues at coordinate 2,746,858 of NZ_CP023747.1, read as the reverse complement.
GCATCACCACCCGTGCCGTACGGCACTACCACCGCATCGGACTGCTGCCGGAACCGCCTCGGCAGCCCAACGGGTACCGCGAGTACGCGCTGCGTGACGCCGTCGAGCTGGCCCGGATCCGTCGGCTGACCGAGCTCGGGCTGAGCCTGGACGAGGTGCGGGACGTGCTGGCCGGTGACGCGGGCAGGGACCTCGTCGAGATCCTCACCGAGCTGGATGCCGATCTGGCCCGTCAGGAGGACGCCATCCGGCGGCGCCGGGCCCGTCTGGGCCGGTTGCTGGAGCAGGCCGGGCCGACCGGGCGGCTGCCGGCCGAGGCCCCGGTCTCTCCCGAACTCGGGGCCCTCTTCGACGACATGGCCCGCGCCGCGGCGAGGCTGCCCGGTCCTGAGCCGGCGATGGCGGCCAGGGAGCGTGAACTGCTCGCCCTGCTGGAGACCGCAGCGCCCGGCGGCGACCACGGCCCGCTCCACGCCATGGGGCGCGGGTTCCGGGACGACCCGGACGCCATGCGGCGCGCCTATGAGGTCTACGCCCGGCTGGACGACCTGGCCGAGGCCGCCGAGGACGATCCCAGGGTGGAGGAGACCGCCCGGGCCGTCGTGGACATCCTCCCGGACGAGGTGGTGCGGGCCCTCGGCGTCCCGGGGGACGCCGAGGCCCCTGGTGAGGCGGGCGGATTCATGGACGCCCTGCTCGCGGAGTTCGCCCCTGCCCAGGCCGCGGCCGTGTGCCGCGCCATCGAGCTGCTCGAGGAGCGTGCCCGGTGAGGGCGCCGAGAAGGGCCTTCGCCCTCCGCGCCGCGATCGCCGACACCGTCCCGGCACCCGTGCGGAGGCTGATCGCCCATGAGTTCTCCCTGGCCGCCGACCTGTTGCGCTGGGTGAGCCGCCGTGGTCCGCAGGGCGTACCCGCGGGTGATCTCCCCGTCCCGTACGCCCCGGCCCAGGCGGCGACCCTGTACGGCTTGCTCTTCGTCTGTGTCGTCGAGACCGTGGCCCTCGCCTTCCTGATCCCCTGGCCGGTGGTGCACGCGATCGCCCTCGTCGTCGACGTCTGGGGCTGTTACCTCGTCGTCGCCCTGCATGCGTCCTGCGTGGTGCGCCCCCATGTGGTCGGGGCCGACGGCTCGCTCCGGCTGCGCTACGGCGCCCTCCTGGACATCCGCATCCCGGCCGACCGCATAGCCTCCGTCCGCTGCGACCGGAGATTCCCCGAGGCCGGTCCGGGCGCCGCGGACGAGAACGGCATCGCCCAGCTGGCCGTGGGCGGGCAGACGACGATCACCGTCGAACTCACCGGGCCGGTCGGGTACACGCGCGTCCTGGGCGGGCCCGCCGAGGCCCGGGTGTTCCGCTTCTACGCCGACGACCCCGCGCCCGTCGTGGCCGCGCTGAGGGCGGGCGGCGGAGCTGCCCCCGGCGGCTCCACCGCTCAGACACCGGGCCCCTCCGGGCGGGAGCCGTAGGCCGCGTGGAGAGCGGCGCCCACGGCGAAGGCGGTCAGGGCGGCCGCCCAGGCGCCGGGCGCGCTGCCCGGTTGCATCGGCCATGCCCAGAGGGTGACCCCGTGGCCGCGTATTCCGGGCGGGGTCAGATACACCGCGCTGACATAGCCGAAGGCCGGCAGCCAGCTCAGCCGGGCGCCGAGCAGGACGGCCGCGACCGCGGTGACACCGGTGCACCCCAGGACGTTGCGGATCATGGCCGGAGGGCCGAAGGCATGCGCGTCCCCGAGCACGGCCGCGGGCAGCAGGACCGCCGCGACCGCGGTGAGGCCGAGGAGCTGGGCCAGCCGCCGTGGCCACCAGGGGTGTACGGCCGTGCGGTCCAGTTCCGGGGAGGCCGAGTGCAGGCTCGTACCGATCACGGCGGCGGCCAGCAGCGGGGCCAGCGCCAGGATCGGCACCCTGCGGTAGGTGTCCAGATAGGCGTCCATGAGATGGGCGGCCCAGACGGCGAAGGCGGCGGTACCGGCGAGCGCGGCGAGGGTGACGGGGACGGCGCGGGAGCGCGCGTACAACAGGGGACCGGCGGATTTCACAGGGCCGGCACCCCCTCGGCGCCGCACCGGCCCGCCGTCGCGAAGTACGCCGACAGCCAGGCGCGGCGCTCCTCCTCGCCCATCGACGCCAGCCGGCCCCTGGCCGTGAGCCGGGCCTTCAGCCTGGCGCGACGGGCCGGGTCGCCCTGGGCGTCGTGGTCGTCGAAGTACTGCTGCGCGGGGCTTGCCGCCAGATAGTTCACCACGGCGTCGTCCACCCTGCTCACCGACGGGTCCGTCGTCGTGCAGCGGTCGCGGGACGTCAGGGCCGTCGCGGCCTCCCACGCGTACTGCCGTGGATCGGTGAGCCGGCCCCGTACGACGGACCAGCCGAACGGCTCCAGCATGGGCAACTGCGCCTCCTCGCGCCGTGGGTCGCCCGGGTGGTCCTCGAACCGGACCGGCAGATTGCGCACGCCCTCCAGCCGGCCGGTGATCCCGGACAACGCCTCCGTGACCTGCGGCAACAGCCCTTCATAGCGCGCGTTCACACAGATCTGGGGCGTGGTGGAGGTGTCGCACACCTGGTGGCGCCGGAGCGGGTCGTCGTGCCAGAGCCCGTCGCCGGTCTGCACCAGCAGCACACCCGCGGCCGACGCCGCGGCCAGCGGCAGCAGCGCCGTGTACCGGCGGCGGGCGGCGTACGCCAGGACCACGGCCGCCGCCAGACCACCCGCCCACACCGCCATCACCGGCGGCTGCCACCGGACGGGGTCCGAGCCGATCGGTACCGGGAAGGCCGGGTCCAGCTGTCGGCCGCCGCCCGAGTGCGCCATTGCCGGCAGCCCCAGGACGAGGTAACCGGCCACCGCCACCAGGGGCGCCGTCACCCGCCAGGGCGCCAGCCGCCCGACCACCTGACCCAGCAGCGCACAGGCCGCCACCACCAGCGCGTCCGCCGGCAGCGGGGCGAGACGCGGCCGGTCGCCCTGGGCGTACGGCCAGGTGGCGAGCAGCGCCAGGGCCGCCGCGAGGACATACCCGGCCAGCACCCAGAACGCGACCGGCAGGGCCGAGGCCAGGAACCGGGCCAGCGGGGAGCGCACCGCCGTCCCCCACAGCTCCTCGGTCCTGCGCCGGCGCTCCCGTCCGCCCTGCCGGCAGCCCGCGGCCGCCGCGAGGGGTGCCGCGATCAGCAGCGCGCTGTGCAGCCGCGTACGGGTCTCGGCCCAGTCGCCCTGCCACCGGTCGGACGAGCCGGCCAGCAGCGCGCACACCGTCAGCAGCACGGCGGCCCCGGCCCACGGGGCGAAGCCGCGGACCGCCTCGGCGCGCAGCGGATGCGGCGCTCTCGGCCGCGGGGCGGGCGTGGTCCGGGGCTCGCTCCGCTCGGTCAGGAGGGTCATCGCACCGCCACCCGTGCCGTGGAGGCGCGGTGCGCCCGCAGGGCCGCCGTGTAGCCGCGCTCGATCGGGTTGTCGCCCAGGTCGTCGCTGCCGCCCCCGTCCGCCCCCTCTCCCGTGGTCCCGCCGAGCGCGGCGAGGGAGGAGGGCGTGCCCCGGTAGGCGACCCGGCCGCCGTCGAGGAGGGTGACCCCGGTGCAGGCGGCGGCCACGTCCTCCACCAGATGCGTGGAGACGATCACCGCGGCGTCCCTGCCGAGCTCCCGCAGCAACGCACGGAACTCCATGCGCTGCTCCGGGTCGAGCCCCGCGGTCGGCTCGTCGAGGAGCAGCACGCGGGGATCGTTGACCACGGCCTGGGCGATGCCGACGCGGCGGACCATGCCGCCGGACAGCGTCTTGATCTTCACGTCGATGCGGTCGGCCAGGCCGACCCGGGCCACGGCCCTCTCGACGGCGGCCGGGGCGTCGGCCGCGGGCATCTCCTTCAGCCAGGCGACATAGGCCACGAACTCGCGCACGGTGAAGCCCGGGTAGTAGCCGAACTCCTGCGGCAGATAGCCCAGACGGCGGCGGACCTCGCCGCGCCGCCGGTGGTCGCCGAGGTCCTCCCCGAGGATCTCCACCCGGCCGTCGGCCGGGCCGGTGACCGTGGCGAGGACCCGGATCAGGGAGGTCTTGCCCGCGCCGTTGGGGCCGAGCAGACCGTGCACGCCCGGGCCGAAGGCGAGGTCGACGCCGTCGAGGGCGACGGTGCTGCGGTGCCGTACCCGCAGGCCGGTCACCTCGATCGTGCTCAATGTCTCTCCAGAGCGGGGTGGTGGGGTGGGGCAGGGGCTTTTTGGACCGGTCATGTGCGCTCCGCACGGTCGTAGGAGGTACGGCGCGCGGTGAGCAGGGCGGCGCAGAGTCCGGCCGCCGCCGCCCAGCCGGCCTGTGCGGGGGCGCCGTCGAGACAGCGGGAGAGCTGCTCGGTGAGCCGTTCGGTCAGCCGGCCGCCCGGCCCCGACAGCACCGGGGCAAGGACGGCGCACAGCCAGCCGCCCCCGGTGAGGGCCGTCGCCACCCGGAGGTCGACACAGGACGCCAGGGCGAGCGAGGCCAGGGTCAGCGTGAGCCCGGGCAGCAGCCAGGCCGCCGCGCCCGGCGCCCCCGAGGCGGGCAGCAGCAGCCCGGCGAGGGTCAGCAGCGGGAGGCTCACCGCCAGGACGGCGAGGGTCCGCGTCAGCAGCAGCCGCAGCCCGCCGGAGGGGGTGGCCGCGGCGATCTCGTGCAGCGGGTCGGCGTGCTGCCCGTAGGAGAGGGCCACCCCGGCGACGGGCACCACGGGCGCGACGGCGAGCAGCAGCGGCCGGACCACGGAGAACCCGCCCCACTGCGCCAGCGCGACCGCCCCGGCGGCGACCAGCAGCACCGCCGGCAGCCAGGCCCCGCGGACGGCGGGTCCCGCGGCCCACAGCACGCGGGCCGGAAGTGGACGGGTGGGCCACCGGCCGACCCGGGAGGGACGGGGGCGTACGGGGGCGGCCGGGACCGTGACCGTGGAGACGGGCGCCGCCCGCAGCACCGCCTGCCGCACATCCGCCAGGACCGGCCCCGCCGCCGTCTCCCGGACCGCCCGGGAGACCCTCGTCGCGCAACCGCCGCAGTTCTCCAGGTGTTTCTCCAACGACCAGGCGTCCGGCTCCGGCAGCGAGCCGTCCGCATAACGGGTGACCAGGTCGTCGGGGGCGTGCCAGTGGGTCATGCCGGGCCTCCCATCGGGGTCGGGTCCAACCGCGCCAGGGCGGCGCGCAGTTCGGCGCGGGCACGGCGGGCGCGGGTCTTGACCGTGCCCTCCGGGATGCCGAGCAGCCGGGCGGTCTCCCGGGTGGTCAGTCCGTCGACGACCGTCGCGCGCAGCACCTCCCGCAGCTCGGGGGAGATCCGGTCGAGGGCGGTGCCCACATCGCCGAACTCCAGTGCCGTCAGGGCCCGTTCCTCTGCGGACGGGGTGGCCACGGCCGGCTCGTGCTCGGCCCCCACCGCTTCCATCGGCGCCGTCTCGATCCGTGCGGCCCGCTCCTGCGCCCGCCGGGCGTCGACCAGACGCCGGGCGGCGATCGTCCACAGCCAGCCGCCCGCCTCCTGGCCGCGGTGGCTCCCCGCCGACCGCCACACCGTCACAAAGGTGTCCTGCAGCACCTCCCGCACCATCTCGGGGTCGGCGCAGCGCCGCGTCAGACGCCGGTGCAGCCAGCCCGCGTGCCGGTCGTACAGCACCGCCATCGCCGCCGAGTCCCCGTCCCCGACGGCGCGCAGCAGGGCCGCGTCCGTGTCCTTCTCCCGGTGGCCCCCCACGGGGCGGAACAGTCTCACACCCCGTCTATCGGTCCGGCCGGGGCCGGCGGTTCGACCCCGGCCGTTTTCCGGTGCCGCTCCGCCGGAGAAGCGCCGAGGCCGCCGTCCACGTGGTTAGAGTGTCGACGAGAGCGGCCGATCTGCCGTATTCGCCCTTTGTGGGGGAGTCGTGCGCGGGGTGACATGCCGTCAGGCGGACGTCGTCGGGCGCACCCGGTCCGTCCCCGTGCGTCTGCGTGGGCGCCCACGGGGTAGGGCTGCTCTCGTCCGCCATGCGTCGTACGACGACAAGGAGGCCCCCGTGGCCGCACCGGCACAGTCCCTGCCCCCGGCCCCGCCCAGAGGCGATGCGGAACCGCCCGCCGACCCGGTCCCCCTGCCCGGCGCGCTCGGCGTCGAGGAGCCCCGGGTCGGGACACCACCGCCACTGTCCGGCGTGGAGCCCCCGCTCGCCGATCTCACCCCGATGACCAGCGAGCCTCCGCCGGGCGACCTCACCCCGCTGACCAGTGAGCCCTCGCTCGCCGACCTCACGCCCCTCACCAGCGAGCCCTCGCCGACGGGCCCGGGCCTCACGGGGTGCTAGATGGCCCCCGCCGATCCCGCACCTGCCGATCCCGCGCCTGTCGGCCCTGCGCCCACCGACCCCGCAAGTGCCGCCCCTGCGCTTGCTGATCCCGCCCGTGCCGGTCTTGCGCCTGGTGGCGACGTGCCTGCGGATCTCGTGCCTGGCGGCGGCGTGCCCGCTGTTCCCGTGCCCGGCGCCGATGCGTCGACTGGTCCCGCCTGTACCGGTCTTGTGCCCGGTGATGGCGTGCCCGCTGGTCGTGTGCCTGGCAGCGGCGTGCCGGCTGATCCCGTCCGTGCCGGTCTTGCGCCTGGTGGCGACGTACAGGCTGTTCCCGCGTCCGGCGTCGACGCGCCCGCGAATCCCGCGCCCCACGGCGACATGACCCCGCTCGCCCGGCTCGCCCGGCTGTACGGGGTCGCCACCTCCTATCGGCCGTCCCCCGACCGCACGGTCGAGGTCCCCGGCGCCGCCGTCGTCGCCGCGCTGGCCGCGCTCGGGGTGGACGCGGGCACCCCGGACGCCGCCCGCCGCGCCCTGGCCGTGCGCGAGAGGGAGCTGCGGGAACGGCTGCTGCCGCCGACCGTGGTCTGCTGGGGCGGACGGCCGCCCGCCGTGCTCGACGGGCTTCCGGACGGCACCCGGCTGCGGATCGTCACCGAGCAGGGCGAGACCCGCGCCTCGGCCGAGCAACTCCCGCCCGGTGTCCACACCCTGGAGGTCTCCACACCCGACGGACGCACCGCGAAGGCCCATCTGATCGCCGCTCCCGCCCGGCTGCCCGCGCCCCCGGCCCGCTCCTACGGAGTGCTGGTCCAGCTCTACTCCCTGCTCTCCCGCCGCTCCTGGGGCATGGGCGACCTCGGCGACCTCACCGAGCTGACCGCCTGGGCCGGACGTGCGCTGGGCGCGGGGTTCGTGCAGATCAACCCGCTGCACGCGGCGGTGCCCGGCGCCCCCACCGACCCGTCTCCCTACCGCCCCTCCTCCCGGCGCTTCCCGGACCCCGTGCATCTGCGGGTCGAGGACGTCCCCGAGTTCCCGTACATCGAGGACCGGGCTGCCCTGCGGGCGCTGCTGGAGCGTGCCGCACGGCTGCGGGAGTCCGTCCTCGACAAGGGCGACCTGATCGACCGCGACGCCGTGTGGGAGCTCAAGCGGGCGGCACTCGAACTCGTGCACGCCGTCCCCCTCGGGCCCGGACGGCGCGCCGCCTACGCCGACTTCCTCGCCGAGGAGGGCCAGGCGCTGGAGGACCATGCGACCTGGTGCGCGCTCGCCGAGGTGCACGGCCCCGACTGGCAGAACTGGCCCGTCCCGCTGCGCGATCCGCGCTCGGCGGAGACCGCCCGCGCCCGGGCCGAGCTGATGGACCGCGTCGATTTCCACAGCCGGCTCGCCTGGCTGACCGACGCCCAGCTCGCCACCGCCCAGCGCACCGCACGGGACGCCGGGATGGCCGTCGGCCTGATCCACGATCTCGCGGTCGGGGTGCATCCGGGCGGTGCCGACGCCTGGGCCCAGCAGCGCCACCTCGCCGCGGGCATGTCCACCGGCGCCCCGCCGGACGCCTTCAACGCGCGGGGTCAGGACTGGGGTCTGCCCCCCTGGCGCCCCGACCGCCTCGCCGCCTCCGGCTACGCCCCCTTCCGCCGGCTGCTGCGCGCCCTGCTGCGGCACGCGGGCGCTCTGCGCGTCGACCATGTCATGGGCCTCTTCCGGCTGTGGTGGGTGCCGCAGGGGCAGCCGCCCACGGAGGGCACCTACGTCCGCTACGACGCCGAGGCCATGCTCGCGGTCCTGGTGCTGGAGGCCTCGCGCGCCGGGGCGCTGGTCATCGGCGAGGACCTCGGCACGGTGGAGCCCGGCGTGCGGGAGGCGCTGCACGAGCGCGGGGTGCTGGGCACCTCCGTCCTGTGGTTCGAACGGGACTGGGAGGGCACCGGACGGCCGCTGCCGCCCGAGCGCTGGCGCGCCGACTGTCTGGCCACCGCCACCACCCATGATCTGCCGCCCACCGCCGCCCGGCTCACCGGGGAACACATCGAACTCCGCGACCGGCTGGATCTGCTGGCCCGCCCCCTGGACCAGGAGCGGGCCGCGGCGGCCGTCGACACCGGTGAGTGGCTCGCCCTGCTGTCCCGCCTCGGGCTGCTGAAGGGGGTGAGCGGCGGGGTCTCGGCGGTCTCGGAGGAGCGGGAGGTACAGGCCGTGCACCGCTTTCTGCTCCGCACCCCGGCCCGGCTGATCGGCGTCTGGCTGCCCGACGCGGTGGGCGACCGCCGCCCGCAGAACCTGCCGGGGACCTGGGACGAGTATCCGAACTGGCGGCTGCCGATAGCGGGCGCGGAGGGCCGCCCGATGACCCTGGAGCAGCTGGCGGCCTCGCCGCGGCTGCACGCGCTGGTGGACGTGGTGCGGGGAAGGAACGGGGGAAGGAGCGGGTGAAACGGGCGTTCGGGACCCATGGCGGGCCCCGGGGCGGCGGCACCCCGGGGCCCGTATCCCACCCCCGGACGCGCGGTCTGTTCGAGCGTTCGCTACGTTTGCACCGTGGACAAGAAGAACGCCCTGCGCGCCGGCGCCCTGGCCGCCGGTACGACGCTGATGATGCTGCTCATGTCGTCCCCCGCGCTCGCGCTGACCCGCGACGACGGCGACGACCCCGGCCAGGGCCTGAGCGTGGCCTCGACGCTGGGGCTCTTCGTGGCGGCGCCGATCGTACTGTTCCTGGTCATCGCCGGTCTGGTCATGGTGCTGGACAAGTCCCACAAGCAGCCGAAGCAGGGCTGACGCCCCCTTCCGGAGCCGACGGGGCCGCCCGCTCGGGCCCCGAGGCGCCCCTGCCCTTTCACGCTTCCGCCGAGGGAGCCCGCGCACTACCGAGTGCCGCGGGCTCCCTCGGCGTTTTTCCGTGTGCGCTCCCGGCGCGGCCGTCCGGGCCGGGAGCGGTCTGAGGGCCCCTCGTCCGCGTGCCCGCCGCGCAACGAACGGCGGCCCCGGTCGTTGACCGACGCACATCCATCGGTGAGCGTGGGCAGCAGGAGGCAGCCATGACAGACAAGGACCGCACCACCGCTCCCCGCCCCGGCACCCCCGCTTCCGACGGCCCCGGCGCCGCCGGTGTGATCGTCGTCGGCGCCGGGCCCACCGGCCTCCTTCTGGCCGGTGACCTCGCCGCAGCCGGTGTTCCCGTCACCCTCGTCGAGAAGCGCCCCCGGGGGATCAGCAACCTCTCCCGCGCCTTCGCCCTGCACGCCCGCTCCCTGGAACAGCTCGACGCCCGGGGGCTCGCCGACGAACTGGAGGCCGTCGGACAGCCCCTGTCCGACATCCGGTTCCTCCAGCGTGTCTCCGTCCGGCTCGACACCCTCCCCTCCCGTTTCCAGCATGTGCTGGTCCTCCCGCAGTACGAGGTGGAGAAGGCGCTGGAGCGGCGCGGGTCCGCGGCCGGGGTGCGCTTCGCATACGACACCGAGGTCGCCGGGCTGAGACAGGACGCCGACGGGGTGACCCTCCGGGTCCGCGGGGCCGACGGCGAGCCCGGTGAGATGCGCGCCGCGTATGTGGTCGGCGCGGACGGGCTGCACAGTGCGGTGCGCCGGGCGATCGGCCAGCCCTTCCCCGGCAGGTCCGTCATCCGGTCCGTCGTCCTCGCCGACGTCCTCCTGGAGGAGCAACCCGAGCAGGTGCTGAACGCCGCCGCCGGCGGCGATGCCTTCGCCCTGATCGTGCCCTTCGGTGACGGCTACCACCGGGTCGTCTGCTGGCACCGCCGGCGCGAAGTCCCCGACAGCGCGCCGCTCGCCCTCGACGAGGTCCGGGAGATCACCCGTTCGGCGTTCGGCCGCGACTACGGCATGCGCGAGGCCCGCTGGCTGTCCCGCTTCCACAGCGACGAGCGCCAGGCACCCGCCTACCGCGTCGGACGGGTCTTCCTCGCCGGGGACGCCGCACATGTGCACTCCCCGGCCGGCGGCCAGGGCATGAACACCGGTCTCCAGGACGCGGCGAACCTGTCCTGGAAACTCGTCGCCGTGCTCCACGGCCACGCCGGCCCCGCCCTGCTCGACACCTACCAGTCCGAACGCCACCCCGTCGGCCGGTCCGTGCTGCGCAGCAGCGGTGGGATCCTCCGGCTGGCGATGGCCGAGCGCCCCTGGACCCTGGCGCTGCGCGCCGTGCTGATCGCCGCGTTCGGCCGGGTCGGCCTGCTGCGGCGGCGGGCGATCGGGCAGGTCACCGGGATCGGGTACGCCTATGCCGCCCCCCGTGGCGCCCATCCGCTGACCGGCCGACGCATCCCCGATGTGGCCCTCGCCTCCGGCCGGCTCTATGAGGCCCTGCGCGGTGGCCGGTTCGTGCTGATCACCCCGGAGGAGTACACGGCGGACGGCCGCGGGGACCGGCTGGCGGTGGAGCACTGGGCGAGCGGACGGCGGACGACCGTGCTGGTACGGCCCGACGGGTATGTGGCCTGGGCGGCCGAGACGCCCGATGCGGCGCGGCTCGAGGAGGCGCTGGTCAGCTGGACGGGCCGGAGTTGACCGTTCCGGCGAGCAGTCGGCGCAGCAGATCGGCCAGTTGGCCGGCCTGCCGCGGGTCCAGGGCGCCCAGGGCCTCGGTCTGGAGGGAGAGGCCCGCGCCCAGGGCCTCGTCGACCAGCCGGAACCCCTTGTCCGTGAGCGTCACCCGGAGTCCGCGCCGGTCGTGCGGATCGGGGGAGCGGCGCAGCAGCCCCGCCCGCTCCAGTCTGTCCAGCCGGCCGGTCATCCCGCCCGTGGTGATCATCAGGGTCGCGGAGAGCCGGCGCGGCGAGAGCGCATAGGGCTCGCCGGAGCGGCGCAGGGTCGCCAGGACGTCGAACTCCCCGCGGGAGATTCCGAACCGTGCGTAGGCCTTGTCCATCCGGTCGCCCATGGTCCGGGTGATCCGGGAGATGCGCCCGAAGATCTCCATCGCGGCGGTGTCGAGGTCGGGCCGCTCGACGGCCCACTGCCCGATGATCGCGTCGACGGGATCCCTGGGCACCCCGCCCTCGGCGCTCTCGGTGCCCTTGTCGCGTTCGCCGCGTTCGCCGTCGTTCCCGCGGTTGTCCCTGGTCATGGGCAGAGTATCCGCCAGCCTTCCGGTCGCTCGCAAGAAAGCAGCTTGACGCTAAGTCGCTTAGAGCTAAGCTATTTAAGGTTCGAGCGCTGGGGCGGCGCCGGGTTCCGGGAGCGCCGATGTGCCCGCGTCGTCGTCCGTCTCGTCTCGGGAAGGAGCCCGTCATGAAGCGGTACGCCGTCGTGCTGCTCACCGCCCTCGCCCCCGTCTCCTGGGGGACGACCTATGCCGTCACCACCGAGTTCCTGCCGGACGACCGTCCGCTGTTCACCGGTCTGATGCGCGCGCTGCCCGCCGGGCTGCTGCTGCTCGCGCTCGCCCGGGCACTGCCACGCGGCGCCTGGTGGTGGAAGGCGGCAGTGCTGGGCGCGCTGAACATCGGCGCCTTCTTTCCCCTGCTGTTCCTGTCCGCGTACCGGCTGCCCGGCGGGATGGCGGCCGTGGTCGGGTCGGTCGGGCCGCTGTTCGTCGCGGGCCTGTCGGCAGTGCTGCTCGGCGAGCGGCCGACCGTACGGACCCTGCTGACGGGCGTGGCCGCGGCCCTCGGCGTCAGCCTTGTCGTCCTGAAGGCGGCCGGGGCGCTCGACTTGGTCGGGGTGCTCGCCGCGCTCGCCGCCACCGCCTCCATGTCCACCGGCACCGTGCTCACCAAGCGCTGGGGCCGCCCGGAGGGTGCCGGTCCGCTCGCCCTCACCGCCTGGCAGCTCACGGCCGGCGGGCTGCTGATCGCACCCGTCGCCCTGGCCGTGGAGGGGGCGCCGCCCGCGCTCGACGGGCCGGCGGTGGGCGGGTATCTCTACCTCGCGGTGGCGAACACCGCGGTCGCGTACTGGTTGTGGTTCCGGGGCATCGGGCGACTGACCGCCACCCAGGCCACCCTCCTCGGCCCGCTCTCGCCGCTGACCGCCGCCGTGGTCGGCTGGGTGGCGCTGGGCCAGGCGCTCGGCCCCGTCCAGCTCGGCGGCATGGCGGTGGCCTTCGGGGCGACGGTCCTCGGCCAGCTCAGGCCACGCACACCCGGCGTCCGGAGGCGGGCAGGCCACGGAGAGGACCACGCCCCGAACCGACCTGCCCCTTCCCGCGAGGCCGCGGCGGCCCACGAGAACGGATGAGCACGGGAGGGGGCGCCCGGCACGCGCCGGACGCCCCCTCCCGTCCACAACCTCCCGGAACAGAACAGCTAGGCCCGGGTCGCCGCCGCGTCCGCGGCCTGGGCCTTCAGGGCCCGCTCCACACCCGCGCGCGACTCGGAGATCAGACGCCGCAGCGCCGGGCTCGGGTCGGTGTCGGTCACCCAGGCGTCGGTCCTGGCGAGGGTCTCCTCGGACACCTGGACCGACGGGTAGAGCCCGACCACGACCTGCTGGGCCATCTCGTGCGAACGGGAGTCCCAGACGCCCTTGACCGCCGCGAAGTACTTCTCCGTGTACGAGGCGAGCAGCTCGCGCTGGTCGGTCTGGACGAAGCCCGCGATCACCGCCTCCTGCACGGCGTTCGGCAGCTTGTCGGACTCGACGACCGACGCCCAGGCCTCCTCCTTGGCCTCCGGGGCCGGACGCGCCGCACGGGCGGTGGCCGCGTGCCGCTCACCGGCCGCCGTCCTGTCCCGCTCCAGCTCGCCCGCGATCTCCGCCTCGTCGAAGCGGCCCACCGCCGCGAGCCGCTCCACGAACGCCCAGCGCAGCTCGGTGTCGACGGCCAGGCCCTCGACGGTCCCCGTGCCGTCCAGCAGCCCCTCCAACAGGTCCAGCTGCTCGGGGGTGCGGGCGGTCGCCGCGAAGGCGCGCGCCCAGGCCAGCTGGTGGTCGCTGCCCGGCTCCGCGGACCGCAGATGGGCCAGGGTCGCGTCCGTCCACCGGGTGAGCAGCGCCTCACGGGCCGACGGGGCGGCGTACAGGTCGACGGCCAGCTTCACCTGGCGGTGCAGCGACTGCACCACGCCGATGTCGGACTCCTTGCCGATCCCGGACAGCACCAGCGACAGATAGTCGCGGGTCGCCAGCTCCCCGTCCCGGGTCATGTCCCAGGCCGACGCCCAGCACAGGGCGCGCGGCAGCGAGGACTCGAAGTCGCCCAGGTGCTCGGTGACGACGGCCAGCGATCCCTCGTCCAGGCGCACCTTGGCGTACGACAGGTCGTCGTCGTTGAGCAGGACGACCGCCGGGCGGCGCCGGCCGGCCAGCTGCGGCACGGCGGTCAGCTCGCCGTCCACGTCCAGCTCGATCCGGCCGTCCGCGGCGCGCACCAGCTTGCCGCTGTCCGGGTCGAGGTCGTAGAGGCCGATGGCGATGCGGTGCGGGCGCAGGGTCGGCTCGCCCTTGGCGCCGGCCGGGAGCGCCGGGGCCTCCTGGCGGACGGCGAAGGAGGTGATGACGCCGTCCGCGTCCGTCTCGATCTGGGGCCGCAGGACGTTGATGCCCGCGGTCTGAAGCCATTTCCTCGACCAGGTCTTCAGATCGCGGCCGGAGGTCTGCTCCAGGGCGCCCAGCAGGTCGGACAGGCGCGTGTTGCCGTAGGCGTGCTGCTTGAAGTACGCCTGTACGCCCGCGAAGAAGTCGTCCATGCCGACATAGGCGACGAGCTGCTTGAGGACCGAGGCGCCCTTGGCGTAGGTGATGCCGTCGAAGTTGACCAGCACATCGTCGAGGTCGTTGATCTCGGCCATGATCGGGTGCGTCGACGGCAGCTGGTCCTGCCGGTACGCCCAGGTCTTCATGGAGTTGGCGAACGTGGTCCAGGAGTGCGGCCAGCGGGACTGCGGGTGGTACGCCTGGCAGGCGATGGAGGTGTAGGTGGCGAACGACTCGTTCAGCCACAGGTCGTTCCACCACTCCATGGTCACGAGGTCGCCGAACCACATGTGGGCCAGCTCGTGCAGGATCGTCTCGGCCCGCGTCTCGTACGCGGCGTCCGTCACCTTGGACCGGAAGACGTACTGGTCGCGGATGGTCACCGCGCCCGCGTTCTCCATCGCGCCCGCGTTGAACTCGGGTACGAAGAGCTGGTCGTACTTCTTGAAGGGGTAGGCGTAGTCGAACTTCTCCTGGAACCATTCGAAGCCCTGCCGGGTCACCTCGAAGATCGCGTCCGCGTCCAGGAACTCGGCCAGCGAGGGCCGGCAGTAGATGCCGAGCGGGACCGACTGGCCGTCCTTCTCGTACACGCTGTGCACGCTGTGGTACGGGCCGGCGATCAGCGCCGTGATGTACGTCGAGATACGGGGCGTCGGCTCGAACACCCAGACGTCGTTCTCGGGCGCGGGGGCCGGCGAGTTGGACACCACGGTCCAGCCCTCGGGCGCCTTCACGGTGAACTGGAAGGTGGCCTTCAGGTCCGGCTGCTCGAAGCAGGCGAAGACCCGGCGGGCGTCCGGCACCTCGAACTGGGTGTAGAGGTAGGCCTGCTGGTCGACGGGGTCGACGAAGCGGTGCAGACCCTCGCCGGTGTTGGTGTAGGCGCAGTCGGCGACCACCCGGAGCACATTGCGGCCCTCCAGCAGGCCGGGCAGCGCGATCCGGGAGTCCTTGAAGACCTCGGCGGGGTCGAGCGGGTCCCCGTTGAGGGTGACCTCGCGGACGGCCGGGGCCACCAGGTCGATGAAGGACTCCGTGCCTCCCCCGGAGGCGCTCCCCTCGGCCACGTCGAAGCGCACCGTGGTCACGGACCGGTAGGTGCCTCCCCCGTTCTCGCCGTCACCTGCGGGGGAGGTGCCCCCACTCTGGGCGTCGGAGAGGTCGAGATCGATCTCGTACGAGTCAACAGTGAGCAGCTTCGCCCGCTGCTGTGCCTCTTCGCGAGTCAGGTTTGTGCCAGGCACGCGGTCATCTCCTCATTATGTGTGGGTTGCGTCATCCTTCCATGTCGTCAGGGCGTCGGTGCGGTGACCGGGCGCGCACCGGGGCGGTGCGGGCCCGGCCCGGGGAAGCGGTCACATGGTCAGGGGGAGACTTCCTGGGCGACCGAGCCGCGCAGGTAGCTGATGAGGATCTTCAGAACCGCCTCCAGATGATCGGTGCGGCCGGTGGTGCGGAGCACGGTGACGCCCCCCTGGATGCCGGCGATGAACGCGCCGGCCGTGCGTCGCGCGTCGATCGTGGCGCTCACCGCGCCCTTGGTCTGCATGACGACGATCCCGCGCTCGACATAGTCCTGCCACTGCCCCAGCAGCGTGGTGGTCACCTCCGCGGCGCCGGGGACATGGCCGACATGGTTCATCAGCGAGGCCAGCGGGCAGTTCGGCCCCTGGGCCTTGTAGCGGGCGATGAGCGCCCTGCGCCAGCGGTCCCATGCCGCCCAGGAGTCCAGGGCGCCGAGGTGGGGCTGCTGGTCCTCCAGGACCCGGCCGGCCTCATGGCGGGCCACCTCCAGCAGAAGCTCCTCCTTCCCTCCGGGGAAGTAGTGGAAGAGCTGGCTCTTGCTGGTCCGGGTCACCTCACGGATCTCGTCGAGCGTCGCGTTGCCCGCGTCGTTGCTGCGCAGATAGGCGGCCGCGCCCTCCAGGATCCGCTGTCGGGTCGCCATGCCCTTGGTGGTCAGTGCCATGCCCCGAGCATAGCCCTCCGTTCTGGACCGCCCAGTCCATTCAGTACCTGTTTCTGGACTTGTGGGTCCAAAATAATCTTTCTACCGTCGTGGAGGTCGTCCCGACCATCACGGCGTGAAGGAGACCCACGTGAACCACTACTATCTGCTCGGCCGCTCGGGCCTGCGCGTGAGCCGACTCGCGCTCGGCACCATGAACTTCGGCGTCGGCGGCCTCCACGCGCCGTACGGCCGGACGGAGGAGGAGGCGGCGCCGATCTTCCACCGGTACGTCGAGTCGGGCGGCAACTTCATCGACACCGCCGACTTCTACACCGCCGGGGAGAGCGAGCGGATGCTCGGCCGGATCATCGCCAAGGCCGGCAATCGCGAGCGGCTGGTGCTCACCAGCAAGTACACCAACTCGATCGACGCCACCGACCCGAACGCCGGCGGCAACGGCCGCAAGCACATGATCCGCGCGCTGGAGGCGTCGCTGCGCCGGCTCGGCACCGACCACCTCGACCTCTATCTGCTCCACACCTGGGACCGGATCACCCCGGTCGAGGAGGTCGTACAGACCTTCGACGACCTCGTCCGCGCCGGCAAGATCCGCTACGCCGGCCTCTCCGATGTGCCCGCCTGGTACGCCGCCCGCGCGCAGAGCTACGCCGAGGCCCACGGCCTGACGCCGATGGTGACCGTGCAGCTGCCGTACTCCCTGCTCGACCGCGGCATCGAGGCGGAGTACGTCCCGATGGCGCAGACCCTCGGGATGGGGCTGACGGCGTGGAGCCCGCTCGGCGGCGGCCTGCTCACCGGCAAGTACCGGCGCACCGAGGCCGGCGTCGCCGGGGAGGGCCGGATCAGCGTCCCGGACGCCCCGGTCCGCCCGGTCTCCGACCGCGACTGGGCCGTGGTGGACGCGCTGCGTACGGTCGCCGACGGACTCGGCAAGCCGATGGCCCAGGTGGCGCTCAACTGGTCGCTGACCCGGCCGGCCATCTCCTCGCTCGTGATCGGCGCGAGCAGTGAGTCGCAGCTGGAGAGCAACCTCGCCGCGCTCGGCTTCGAGCTCCCGGCCGACGCGCGCGCCCGGCTGGAGCAGGCCAGTGCGCCGGTCACGGCCGCCGTCTACGGCATGTTCACCCCGGAGTACCAGTCGTGGGTGGTCAGCCCTGGCCTCGGCATCGGCGACCGGCCCGACACCTTCGCCCCGCCGGTGTGGAACGGCCGCCGTTGACGCGGAGCCCCGGTGAAACGCCGTCAGGGGCGGTCCGAAAGGACCGCCCCTGACCCGTCATGACGCCGCGGGAGCGCTATGCGTTCAGCTCAGCCGCCACCAGTTCCGCGATCTGCACCGCGTTCAGGGCCGCGCCCTTGCGGAGGTTGTCGCTGGAGACGAACAGGGCCAGACCGTTGTCCACCGTCTCGTCGGCGCGGATGCGGCCGACGTACGACGGGTCCTGGCCGGCCGCCTGGAGCGGGGTCGGGATCTCGGAGAGGGCCACGCCCGGGGCGGCGGCCAGCAGTTCGGTGGCGCGCTCCACCGGCAGCGGACGCGCGAAGCGGGCGTTGATCTGGAGGGAGTGGCCGGAGAAGACCGGGACCCGGACACAGGTGCCGGAGACCTTCAGCCCGGGGATCTCCAGGATCTTGCGCGACTCGTTGCGCAGCTTCTGCTCCTCGTCGGTCTCGTGCAGACCGTCGTCGACGAGGTTGCCCGCGAAGGGGAGCACATTGAAGGCGATCGGACGCTTGTAGACGGACGGCTCCGGGAACTCCACAGCCGCACCGTCGTGGGTGAGCCGGTCGGCGTCCGCGACCACCTTCTGGGTCTGCCCGTGGAGCTCCGCGACGCCCGCGAGACCCGAGCCGGACACCGCCTGGTAGGTGGCGACGACCAGCGCCTCGAGACCGGCCTCCTCGTGCAGCGGCTTCAGCACCGGCATCGCGGCCATCGTCGTGCAGTTCGGGTTGGCGATGATGCCCTTGGGGCGGTCGGCGATCGCATGCGGGTTCACCTCGGACACCACCAGCGGCACATCCGGGTCCCTGCGCCAGGCGGAGGAGTTGTCGATGACCACGGCGCCCTGCGAGGCGACCTTCTCGGCCAGCGCCTTGGAGGTCGCGCCGCCCGCCGAGAACAGCACGATGTCCAGGCCGGTGTAGTCCGCGGTCGCGGCGTCCTCCACCGTGATCCCGTCCAGGACCGTCCCCGCCGAGCGGGCCGAGGCGAACAGGCGCAGCTCGGTCACGGGGAAGTCGCGCTCCGTGAGGATCCCGCGCATGACCGTGCCGACCTGACCGGTGGCTCCGACGATTCCGATCCTCACGGTGACTCCCTCTGCAGTGTCTCTGGTGTCTCTGTGGCCTGGCCGAGGCCTGTTCCATCATGCGGCCGACCCCTGGCCGCCTGTCCAATTCTTAGCGTTTTTAGCGTTCTCAGCGCCCGCTGCCCGAGGGATGGGACGTGAGACCCCCGGACGCCGGTTGCGGACGTCCCGTGCCCGCCCCGCCGGACCGGAGGAATGCGTCCGCCGGGCGCTCCGCGCCGGACGCCGTGCTGTCCGGTGCCTGCCCATGGCTCTCCGGCGCACTCGGCGATGTGATGTACGCCTCTGCCGTGCCCTGGGCGCTCAGGTGTCGGACGAACGGAAGGGGCGGGCTCCGGGTGGAGCCCGCCCCTTCGTCAGCTACCGGAGGTGGAGACCGCCGTTACGAGATGACCTTGCCGATCTTCACGCTGCCCAGGCCCGCGACGGTGCCGCGGGTGTTCAGCACCTGGACCTCGCCGAAGAACTCGCGGCCCGCGGGGGCCGGCTCGTTCGCGACGACATCGGCGGAGATCTGCGCCGTGCCGTTCGGGGCGAGCGTGAACACCTTCGCCTCGTCGACCTTCACCGAACCGAGCGCCGCCGAGTAGTACACGTCCCGGTAGTCGTAGGCCGTGGTGCCGGCCGGCACCGAGTAGGCGTTGACCAGAACGGTGTAGGTGCCCGCGGCGGGCTTGGCGATGGAGACGGACTCCTCCGAGCCGCCCGCCGCCGATCGGGCGACTTGCTGGTTGGCGGCGTTGTACACATACAGGTCCAGGTCGGCCCCGGCGTCCGAGACATTGCCGATGGCGACGTCCAGGCGCTCGGCACCGGCGGGGACGACGACCGTCATGGTCTGCTGGTCACCGTCGGCGATGGTGGGGCGGTTCGACTTCGACGAGCCCAGCGAGCCGCCCTTGAGCTGGGCGTCGAGCCCGGCGAGCTTGTTCGTCAGCGTCCAGGAGACGGGGGTCGGCGTACCGGCCTTCGCCTCCTCGACCGTCTGCACCGCGGGGCTGAACTGCAGCCCGTACACCGCCGCGTTCAGCTTGAACGGGTTGTCCAGCAGCGGGGAGGTACGACGCGCCTCGACCTCGATCTCCCAGACGCCCGGCGCCGGGTTGGCGTACGAACGCACGTCCGGACGGCAGGTGTTGGCCGGGTTCTCGTAGTTCGGGTAGCAGTACGGCGTCGAGGTGTTGTCCACCGGGGTGCCGTACGGGTGGATCGCGATGAAGCGGGTCTGGCTCTTGTCCTTGAGGCCGCTCATCGAGATCTCGAGGGTCTTCGCGCCCTGCGGGACCGTCACGAAGTACGACAGGGTGCTGTTGCGCTGCGCGACACCCGACACGGAGTAGGCGTACGACGGCTTGGCGATCTCCGTGGCGACCACCACGGTCAGCATGATCTGCTTGTCCACGCCCTCGGTGCGGCGGTCGTCGACCTCGAGGATCGCGCTGTGCACACCGGCGGAGCCGGGCTTCGCCTCGATCTTGACCGTCACCGGCTTGTTCAGCGGCAGCGAGACCTCGGACGAACCGACGATCTTGAAGGTGCCGTCGCCGTTCTGCACGCTCAGGTGGTGCTTGACCGAACCGGCCTGGCCCGTGGTGCGGGTGACCTGGACCTCGTAGGTCTTCTTCTGGCCCTTCTTCAGACCGCCCTCGCGGTCGTACAGGCCGGTGCCGAAGTCCGGGGTCGCCAGCGCCCAGGACAGCGAGGTGCTGACCGGGGCCTTGACCGTGTACTGGTGCGCCGAGGCGCCCTTCTCGATCGACTTCCAGGCCTTGACGATGTCCATCAGGCCCGCGCCCTCGCTGTGCGGCTGCTCGCCCTTGATGTGCTGGGCGGTCGAGGTCAGCGCGGTGCGGAGCGTCGCCGGGGTGAGGTCGATGCGCTTCTGCTTGGCCGCCGACAGCAGCAGCGCGGACGCGCCGGCCGCCTGCGGGGACGCCATCGAGGTGCCCTGGAGCATCGAGTAGCCGGCCGGGAGCGAGTAGCCGGTTTCGGCGACCGGGCCGCCGGGCAGCCAGGTCTGGGTGGTGTTGATGGCCGCGCCGGGCGCCGAGATGATCGGCGCGAAGCCGCCGTCCTCACGCGGGCCGCGCGAGGAGAAGGGCATCATGGAGTACTTGGTGTCCACGACGGAGCCGTAGTTGGCCGCCCAGGTCTCCTTGGAGATGGTCGCGCCGACCGAGATGACCTTGTCGGCGAGGCCGGGGTCACCGATGGTGTTGAGGCCGGGGCCGCTGTTGCCCGCGGAGATCACGAGCTGCACGCCGTAGGTGTCGATGAGCCGCGTGTACAGCGCCGCACGGGCGTTGTTGCCGTCGTTGAGCGCCGGCAGGCCGCCGATGGACATGTTGACGATGTCCACGCCGCGGTTGACCACGAGGTCGATCATGCCCTCGGTGAGCGCGACGTTGGTGCAGCCGCCGTCCCAGTTGCAGGCCCGGGAGGAGACGATCTTCGCGCCCGGGGCGGCACCGTTCATCTTGCCGCCGAACAGGCTGTTGGCGGCGGTGATGCCGGCGACGTGCGTACCGTGCTCGGACTCGATGACGCCGATGTTGACGAAGTCGGCCTTCTTGCCGATCCAGGACCCGCCCTTGGGGTCCATCGGTACGTCCTTGCGGGTCTCCACGACGAACGGCACGCGCATGCTGGCGCCGGTCGCCGGGTCCGTCGTGTCCTGGCCGAACCAGCCGACCTGGTAACCGTCCTTGTACGGCTTCATCGGGACGTCGTCCGTGAAGTCGTTGTTGTTGTTCAGGTCGACGCGGACGGTGCCGTTCGCCGGGTCGTACAGGACGCCCCACACGCTGGTGGTCCTGCCGTCGCGGTCCAGGTCGCCGTTGGCGTCGCCGCCCTTGGTCACGGACTCGCTGAAGGTGTTGAAGAGGAAGGAGCCCGCCGGGGTCTTCCAGGTCTTGCCGCCCGAGGTGAACTGGGGGCCGGTGACGCCGGTGGTCATCGGCAGCCAGGTGCCGTCGTTGTCGACGATCGGGTCCGTGGCGGTCACCCAGTCGACGATCTTGCGCTCGCCGGTGGTGGTCTTCTGGAGCGCCGGGTGGCCGAGGTCCACACCGGAGTCCAGGACGCCGATGGTGATGCCCCGGCCGTCCGCCTTCGGGTTCTTCTTCACGAACTCCACGGCGCCCGTCTCGAAGGACGGGTTGTACGGGTTCTCGGCGGGGGTGTTCTTGCCCGGTGCCGGGTAGCTGCCCTTGTCCTTGCTCTTGCCCTTGTCCTTGCCCTGGGCGGTGTCCGCCTCGGGCCTCGGGTCGTCGAGCGGGATGTCCTGCTTCAGGTCGATGGCCTGCACGGAGGACAGCTTCGTGGCGGCGGCGATCGCCGAGTCCGCCTTGTCCGTCGGCACGGTGGCGCGGACATAGCCGAGCTTGTCGTAGGCGCGGCCCACGGCGGCGCCCTTGACGGCGTCCAGCTGCTCGGCGACCTGCTCGGTCTTGCCGGGCGCGGTCGCGATCATCATGGTGACGTTCTTGGCGCCCTCGGCCTTGGCCTCGGCGAGCAGTTCGGCACCGGTCGAGCCGAGTTTGTCGTCCGCCGGCTTGACGGCCGGGTCGGTGGCCGTGGGGCCGTCCTGGGCAAGGGCCAGGGGTATCGGGCCGGCCACGGAGAGCGCGGTCACCACGCCGGCGGCCATGGCTATGCGGGCCAGGCGTCTCGCGCCCGTGAGTGGTGCGCGCTGAGGGTCGGAGGTCATCAGCATCCCTTGTCGGTAAGGAACGAGGACGGGGGAGGCAGAACCCGAGGTGAACGGATCCTGACCGTTGTCGTCCGGATTTCGGGTCCGGGTGACCGCTCAGGTTTACCCAAGGGGCAGAAGTTTGGGGAGGCTTGACCGAGACGGGATTGTCGCATGGCGTAATCCCGCCATACGCCATCGGGGATGTAGCGGTGCATGCCGGGGCAATCCCGCGGTCCGTGGCTGTTCCCTACGCGCGTAGTCCAGGGGCCTTCGGGACGGCGTGCGCGCGAGGTCCGCGCACCTCGCCGGGCGACGGGAATACCCGGGTGCCGATCCCGCCCCCGCGGGTTACCGTCCCGGGATGCGGAAGGACTTGAGGGTGGCGGCCTACGCCGTCTGTGTGCACGAGGACCGGCTGCTGCTCGCCCGGCTGCCGGGCATCGACGGCACGCCGAAGTGGACCTTGCCCGGCGGCGGCATGGAGCACGGCGAGGACCCCTACGACACCGTGCTGAGGGAGGTGGAGGAGGAGACCGGCTACCGCATCGAGCTCACCGGGCTGCTCGGCGTGGACTCGGTCCGCCGCAGCTTCCGCGGCCGCCTCGGCGACACCGTCGACCATCACGGCGTACGGCTCGTCTACGAAGGCCGCGTCATCGGGGGCGAACTGCGCGACGAGATCGGCGGATCCACGGACATGGCGGCCTGGCAGGACCTCTCCGCCGTGCCCGGGCTGCAGCGTGTGGGGCTCGTCGACGCCGGGCTCGCCCTGTGGCGGGAGCGTCCCCCGGCGGGACGGCCCGCCCTCCCCGGCCTCTGACCTCCGTACCCCGCGAGATGAACACGGAGTGACCGCCTCCGGGACGTTCGACGAGCGGTCGTGAACGCGCAGGGTAGTCCAAGATCCACGTTCGGTGATCGGTGTCGCGGCTTGCCGTGGCGTTCACTCCCGGGTCACCCCCGGTGCCGACGATCCAGGGAGAGCGGGACGTTCGCGACCGCGACGGTCCCGCGACCACTGCCGATGCGTTCGCACCCGGGGAGATCGCGCCATGCCGCGCCTACGCTCTGTCGCCACGGCGGCCGCTCTGAATCGTCGCACCCTGCTCGCCGCCGCCGGGGCGGCCTCCCTCACCACGGGCCTCGGACTGGCGCTGCGGCCCGGCCCGAGCCACGCCACCGGCGCCCCGGTCGGCTCCCTCGCCGGGGAGGTGCCCGCGGGGGAGGCGCCCGTCGCCGTGTCCGGGCGGGCGACGGCCGCGACCCCGGGCCCGTACACCCATGGCACCACCCTCGCCGGTGTCGCCACGCCCGGCTCCGGCTCCGGCTACCGTCGGCTGGGCGACGGCCCCGGCTGGAAGCGCGTGGTGCGCGGGGAGCTGGCCGAGCCCCGGTCCGGCCGTGCCGACCGTCGCACCCCGCTGGCCGCCTTCGTGCAGTTCACCGATCTGCATCTGGCGGACTGTCAGCATCCGCTGCGCCTGGAGTATCTGCGCTCCACCGACCAGCACGCCTGGCGGCCCCAGGAGGCGCTGAGCGTGCCCGGCGCGATCGCCCTGGTGGAACGGGTCAACTCGCTGCACGGGGCCCCCGCCACCGGTGCTCCCCTCGGCTTCGTCATGACCACCGGCGACAACACCGACAACAACGCCCACTCCGAGCTGGAGTGGTACATGAAGGTCATGAGCGGTGGCCGTATCACCCCTAACTCCGGTGATCCACGGCACTACGAGGGCGTCCAGAACAGCGGGCTCGACCTGTACTGGCAGCCCGACTCGACCGTGCGCGACGCCGACAAGCGGAAGGGCTTCCCGCACATCCCCGGCTTCCTGGCCGCCGCGATCGGCGAGGTACGCAGCCCCGGCCTCCGGCTGCCCTGGTACTCCACGGTCGGCAACCATGACGCCCTGCCGCTGGGCTGCTACGGCCAGGGCGACCCGTATCTGGCCGAGTACGCCATCGGCGGCAGAAAGCTGATGAGCCTGTCCGCGGCCGAGGCGGCGACGCTCCAGCAGGCGATCAGCGACGCCACGGACCCGGTGGGCCTCCGGTTCCGTGATCTGCTCAGGGCGCACACCCGTGAGATGCGCGCGGTCACCCCCGACGAGAAGCGCGCCCCCTACACCGCCGACGAATACCTCAAGGCCCATCTCGACCCGGCGTACACCGGCGCGGGACCGGTCGGTCACGGCTATGCACAGGCGAACGTGGACGCCGGCACCCAGTACTACTCCTTCCGCATCAGCGACGACGTCATCGGCATCAGCCTCGACACCACGGACGCGGGCGGCCACTACCTCGGGTCCATCGGAACGGCCCAGGCGAACTGGCTGGACAGGACGCTGCGTGACCACCGGGACGAGTACGCCGTGATCTTCAGCCACCACACCAGCACGAGCATGGAGAACACCCGACCCGACCCGGCCCGCCCCGGCGAACGGCGGCACAGCGGCGCCGAGCTGGTCACCCTCCTCGGGGGCCACCCCAATGTGCTGGCCTGGGTGAACGGCCATGTCCACAAGAACGTGATCACCCCGCACTCCGTCCCCGGCGGACACTCCTTCTGGGAGATCTCCACCGCCTCGCATGTGGACCACCCCCAACTCGCCCGGATCATCGAGCTGGTGGACAACAAGGACGGCACGCTCTCGGTCTTCACCACCCTGATCGAGTCCGCGGCCCCGTACCGCACGGATGTCACCGATCTCTCCCAGCCGGGGCTGGCCGCCCTCTACCGCGAACTGGCCTTCAACGCGCCCGGCGCCAAGCCGGCCCGGGCGGGCGAGGCGACGGACCGCAACACGGAACTGGTGCTGAAGAAGGGCTGATCGGCGGGCACGGTCCTACCGGGGCAGCACCATGATCTGTGCGGCCGGCGCCCGGTCCGTCGACGCCGACAGCGCCGTGCGGACCACCGCCGCCTGCTGCTCCGGTGCGTCCCGCAGCTTCTTCGGGGTGATGTGGAGGACCGTGATGCCGAGCCGCTCCAGGAGCTCACGCTTGCGGGCGTACTCCGACCACTGGGTGTCGTGCTCCTGGCGGGAACCGTGGCGCGGGGCACGGGTGTCCAGCTCCAGGGCCACCGCCTGCCGGGGCCAGTAGGCGTCCAGACCGCCGAGCCAGGGGCCGCCGGGGAGCTTCAGATCCACATTCCACACCGGGTCCGGGAGGCCGTGCTCCCGTACCATCCGGTACAGACGCTCCTCGGCGACGGCCCGGCGCTCCGCGAGCAGCGCGTCCACCGCCGCCACCAGATGCGGGCGGCTCAGCAGCCGCGCCCGGTGCAGTTCCCTGACCACACAGGCCGGTTCGCAGTGGCCGCCGCGCACCGCCTCGCTCAGCAGCCGGCGCACCGCGTCGGCGTCCGACAGATGGGTCACCGTGTCCGCCAGGGCGCGCGGCACCGGCGCGACCGGCAGCCCGGTCACCGGCACGGGGCTCGGCATCTCGGAGGTGCGCAGCACCCGGGCGCAGCCCGTGCCGCGCAGTCGGCGCGACCGCGGGACCAGGACGTCGATCTTCTCCAGCGAGGTCAGCGGGGGTGCGCCGGCGAAGCCGTGCAGGGCGAGCGCGGCCGGCCCCGTGAGGATCGCGTCCGGCCGGCGCCGTGGGGGATTCCGGCCGTCCGCGCCCGGCTGGGCCGGGACACCGTGCGCCGGGTTGCCGTGTGCCGGGCCCCTGGCGTAGAGCAGGACCGCCTGGAGACGTTCCGCGGAGGTCGGCGGGCCCGGGTGCAGCAGATACACCCCCGGCAGGAACTGCTGCCAGGGGCCGCCGGGCCGGCAGCGCTCGTCCGTCTCGGCGGAGGTCACACCGTGGGCGTGCAGCTGGGCCGTGGTCAGCACCCGGCGCTGCACCTGGGAGAGGTGGTGGAGGGGGCGGGGGGAGAGCGGGGTGTTGTGGGTCATGTCCCTGGAGGTTCCCGCCTTCGGCCCCTCTCTTCACCGTTGTGACATACCTGTCGACAAATAAGGACAAGATGACACAAAAATACATGCGTTCGACGGTCGAAAGGGTCTCCTGCCCGGGCAGGCGCTCCATGGGAGCCGCCCACCCGGGCCGGAACGGAACAGGGCCGCCTCAGCCGGCCGTCCGCGCGTCCCGCGCCTGGGCCCTGAGGGCGCGTGCCAGGTCGTCGCGCGCCTCGAGCACCAGCCTGCGCAGCGCCGGGGGCGCCGACTCATGGGCGGTGAGCCAGGCGTCCGTCGCGTCCAGCGTCTCCCGGGAGTCCCGCAGCGACGGGAACAGGCCCCTCACCACATCCATCCCGATCTGGATGGACCGCTCGGCCCACACCCGCTCGATCACCGCGAAGTACCGCTCGGTGTACGGGGCGAGGAGTTCCCGCTGCGAGGGCTGCACCATGCCCGCGATGGTCGCCTCGACCAGCGCGTTCGACAGGGTGTCGGACTCCACGACCCGGGCCCACGCCTGCGCCTTGACCTCCGCCGAGGGGCGCGCGGCCAGACAGCGGACCTGGTGGCGCTTGCCGGAGGCGGTGTCGTCACGGGCCAGTTCCGCCGCGAGCACCGAACCGTCCGCGGCGCCGTGCGCGGCCAGCGGCTCCAGGAACGCCCAGCGCAGCTCCTGGTCCACCTCGAGACCCTCGATCGTCGCGGTGCCGTCCAGCAGCTCCCGCAGCAGCCGCAGCTCCGCCTCCTGCGAGGCCGTCGCCGCGAAGAACCGCGCCCAGGTCAGCTGATGCTGGCTGCCCGGCTCGGCCCGGCGCAGCTCGCGCAGCGCACCCTCGGCCAGCAGCCGCCCGCCCGTGGCCCGCCACTCGGGCGCCGCATAGTGCGTCTGCGCCGAGTTCGCCCAGGCGTGCAGCATCTGGAGCACCCCGATGTCGGACTCACGGCCGGCGAACCGCAGCACCAGGTCGATGAAGTCCCGGGCGGGCAGCAGCGCGTCCCGGGTCAGATTCCACAGCGCCGACCAGCACAGGGCGCGCGCCAGCGGGTCGGTGATGTCGCCGAGACGGTCCTTCAGGGTGGCCAGGGAGACGTCGTCGAGACGCATCTTGCAGTAGGTGAGGTCGTCGTCGTTGACCAGCACCAGCTCCGGGGCCCCGGCACCGGCCAGTTCACCGATCACCGTACGCGGACCGTGGACGTCCGTCTCGGCACGCGCGTACCGGACGAGCGCGCCCCCCTCGCTGCGGTACAGGCCCACCGCGACCCGGTGCGGGCGCAGTTCCGGGGTGCCCGACGGCGGAGCCGTCTGATGGGCCGGGCCGGCGGCCTCCTGGAGCACCGACAGCTCGGCGATCCGGCCGTCCTCGTCCAGACGCACCTGCGGGGTGAGGGAGTTGACGCCCGCCGTCTGCAGCCAGGACCGCGCCCAGGTCGTCATGTCCCGGCCGCTGGTCTCCTCCAGCACCGACAGCAGGTCGCCGAGGCGGGTGTTCCCGTAGGCGTTCCGCTTGAAGTAGCGGCGGGCGCCCTCCAGGAAGGCGTCCCGGCCGGCATACGCCACCAGCTGCTTCAGCACGGCGGCACCCTTGGCGTAGGTGATGCCGTCGAAGTTGAGCTTGGCGTCCTCCAGGTCACGGATGTCCGCCGTGACGGGGTGGGTGGAGGGCAGCTGGTCGGCGCGGTACGCCCAGGCCTTGCGGTTGTTGGCGAAGGTGATCCAGCCGTCGGTGAAACGGGTCGCCTCCACCAGGGAGAAGGAGCCCATGAAGTCCGCGAAGGACTCCTTCAGCCACAGGTCGTCCCACCACACCATGGTCACCAGGTCGCCGAACCACATGTGCGCCATCTCGTGCAGGATCACATTGGCCCGGCGCTCGTAGGACGCCTGGGTGACCTTGCCGCGGAAGATGAACTCCTCGCGGAAGGTGACCATCCCCGGGTTCTCCATCGCGCCCAGGTTGTACTCCGGCACGAACGCCTGGTCGTACTTCCCGAAGGGGTACGGGTAGTCGAAGTGGTCGTGGAAGAAGTCCAGGCCCTGCTTGGTGACCAGGAAGACGTCGTCCGCGTCGAAGTGCTTGGCCAGGCCCTTGCGGCACATGGCGCCGAGCGGGATCTCCAGCGTCGTACCGTCGTCGAAGGTGCGCGAGTAGCTGTCGGTGACATAGTGGTACGGCCCTGCCACCACCGCGGTGATGTAGGTGGAGATCGGCTTGGTCTCCGCGAACCGCCAGACCCCGTCCTGCAGTTCGCCGGCGCCGTTGCTCCATGCCGTCCAGCCCTCGGGGGCGCGGACCTCGAAGCGGAAGGGGGCCTTGAGGTCCGGCTGCTCGAAGTTGGCGAAGACCCGGCGGGAGTCGGCGGGCTCGTACTGGGTGTACAGATAGACCTCGCCGTCCTCCGGGTCGACGAAGCGGTGCAGGCCCTCGCCGGTGCGGGAGTAGGCGCACTGGGCGTCGACCACCAGCTCGTTCTCGGCGGCCAGGTCCTCCAGCTGGATCCGGGTGCCGTCGAAGACCTCGCTGGGGTCGAGGTCCTTGCCGTTGAGCGAGACCGCGGTGACGCTCGGGGCGATCAGATCGGCGAAGCTGCCGGCGCCCGGCTCGGCGCAGCGGAAGCGGATCGTGGTGACCGAGCGGAACGTGCGCGGCTCGCCGTCCGCGTCGCCGGGTCCCTCGCCCACGGCGGACCGCAGGTCGAGCGACACCTCGTACCCGTCGACGGACAGCAGGGCGGCCCGCTCCTGGGCCTCGTCGCGGGACAGATTCTCACCGGGCACGGGCGGCACTCCCTCGGGGGTCGGCTGAATGGCTTGAACAGGACCGATCCTGCCATGTGCTCCTGACGCGGGCATCGGGGCACACCTCGCCCGTGTCCCCGGACACGGCTCGTCCGCTTTCCGGGGAGCGGATCCGTGTCACCGGGAATGGCCGGGGCGACCGTCGATGTTGCACAGTCCACGACCGCATCATGAGGAGAGTCATGTCCGAAACCGCGACCGCTTCCGGAAAGACCCCTGTCGACTTCTGGTTCGACCCGCTGTGCCCCTGGGCCTGGATGACCTCGCGCTGGGTCCTGGAAGTGGAGAAGGTCCGCGACATCGAGGTGCGCTGGCACATCATGAGCCTGGCCGTGCTCAACGAGGACAAGCTGGACCAGCTGCCCGAGGAGTACCGGGAGATGCTCGCCACCAAGGCCTGGAAGCCGGTGCGTGTGGTGACCGCGGCCTGGCAGAAGCACGGGGCGGAGGTGCTCGGCCCGCTCTACACCGCGCTCGGCACCCGTTTCCACAACCAGGGCGAGGGGGCGACGACGGAGTCGATCGCCGCCGCGCTGAAGGACGCCGGGCTGCCCGCCGATCTGGTCGACTACGCCGATCAGGAGGACTTCGAGTTCGAGGCCGAGCTGCGCGCCTCGCACAAGGAGGGCATCGACAAGGTGGGCCAGGAGGTGGGCACGCCGGTGATCGCGGTTCCGGGCGACGACGGCGAGCAGATCGCCTTCTTCGGCCCGGTGGTCACCCCGGCCCCCAAGGGCGAGGATGCCGCGAAGCTGTGGGACGGCACGCTGGCGGTGGCCTCGGTGCCGGGCTTCTACGAGATCAAGCGCACCCGGACCAAGGGCCCGGACTTCAGCAACCTCTGAGACGCTTCAGCAGTCTCCGGGACGCTTCAGCGCCCTCCGAGACAGGGAACGGCCCCGCGAGTCTGGTCCTCGCGGGGCCGCCCCTTTTTTCCGCCTGCCACGTGAAGGGTGAGAAGACGATCACGAGCAGGACGCCTCGGACTTCTCAGGGAGCGAGCAGCAGCACATCGGCGCGGGACTTGGCGGCCTCGTAGCGCCGTGCCACGTCCTGCCAGTCGACGACCTGCCACATGGCCTCGATGAAGTCCACCTTCTGGTTCTTGTACTGCAGATAGAAGGCGTGCTCCCAGGCGTCGAAGACCAGGATCGGGGTGGAACCCTGGCCGACGTTGCCCTGGTGGTCGTAGATCTGTTCGACGATCAGCCGTCCGCTGAGCGGCTCATGGGCGAGGACACCCCAGCCGGATCCCTGGGTGGTCGCGGCGGCCTTGGTGAGCTGGGCCTTGAAATTGGCGAACGATCCGAAGGACTCCGCGATCGCGTCCGCGAGGCCGCCCACACCGTCGGCGGCCAGGGGCTCACCGCCGCCGTCACCGGTCATGTTGTGCCAGTAGATCGAGTGCAGGATGTGGCCGGAAAGGTGGAAGGCCAGGTTCTTCTCCAGGCCGTTGACCGAGCCCCACTGGTCCTTGTCCCGTGCCTCGGCGAGCTGCTCCAGCGTGTCGTTGGCGCCCTTGACGTACGCCGCGTGGTGCTTGTCGTGATGCAGCTCGATGATCTCGGGGCTGATCACGGGAGCGAGCGCGGAGTAGTCGTACGGCAGGTCGGGCAGCGTGTAGACGGGCATGACGGTCCCCTCCGAAACCTCTTATTGCAAAGGGCTTGCAACTACACGTTAGCAACAAAAGAGGCCGGGAGGGCAACAGGCGGGGCCCGTCGTCCGTCCCGGTCGAGGGCCCCTCAGGGGGGTGTGGTGGATGGTGCGGGTCCGCCCGGAGGTCGCAGCGAAGGGCGGCCCGAATTGGTGGAACCCTACAGACGCCCGACAGATCCGTTCCCCTGTCGACGGCCGGTCCGGCTTCGTGACCGGTATCACCTCGCGCCGGGTGTAAGGCGGGTCTTTTGTGGAAGATCCACCAAGCCGTGGATCCGCCCTTTGTCGAGCGCTGACGGTGATCGGCCCACCGGCCCTGGGATAGCGTCGCCCTGTTCCCGAACCGCCCCCCTCAGCGCCGGAGTGAGCCCTTCATGAGTACCGCCACCGCCATAGCACGCCCCGGCGAGGTCCTCGCCGACCTGCTGCCCGCATCCCGCGTCCGGGACATCGCCCTCGTGGCCGGCGGCGCCGCGCTCACCGGGCTCGCCGCGCAGATCGCGGTGCCCGTGCCGCACTCCCCGGTGCCGGTGACCGGCCAGACCTTCGCGGCGCTCCTGGTGGGCACCTCCCTCGGCGCCGGCCGCGGCTTCCTGGCCCTCGCGCTGTACGCGCTGGCCGGATCCGCCGGTGTCCCGTGGTTCGCCGGCGGTGCCTCCGGTGCCGGCGGTGCCTCCTTCGGCTATGTCCTCGGCATGATGCTCGCCGTCGCCGCCGTGGGCGCCCTCGCCCGCCGCGGAGCCGACCGCTCGGTGCTGCGCACGGCCGGTGCGATGCTGCTGGGCGAGGCGATCATCTACGCGGTCGGCGTGCCGTATCTGGCCGTCGCCACCGGCATGTCCCTGAGCGCCGCGCTCGCGGCCGGTCTGGTGCCGTTCCTGATCGGCGACGCGCTGAAGGCGGCGCTGGCGATGGGTCTGCTGCCCAGCGTCTGGAAGCTCGTCAGGAAGTGACCCCGTCGGGGGCCGGGCGGTGCACCCGGCCCCCGGACACGCCCGCCCCCGCGGCGGGCCCGCAGGCCGCCTTCTCCGCACCCGGAGAAGGCGATACCCGGAGAAGCCGATGGGCGTCGGCCGTGAAACACTCGCCCCATGCGCGTGTATCTCGGCTCCGACCATGCCGGCTACGAACTGAAGAACCACCTCGTCGACTGGCTCGAGGCGGCCGGCCACGAGCCCGTCGACTGCGGGCCCCATATCTTCGACGCCCAGGACGACTACCCGCCGTTCTGCCTCCGCGCGGCGGAGCGCACGGCCGCGGACCCCGACTCCCTCGGCATCGTGATCGGCGGCTCCGGCAACGGCGAGCAGATCGCCGCGAACAAGGTGAAGGGCGTACGGGCGGCCCTCGCCTGGAGCGAGGAGACGGCGTCCCTGGGCCGGCAGCACAACAACGCCAACGTCGTCGCGGTGGGCGCGCGGATGCACACCCAGGAAGAGGCGACCAGGTTCGTCGAGACCTTCCTGAACACGCCGTTCTCGGGCGACGAGCGGCACGAGCGGCGCATCGGCATGCTGACCGCGTACGAGACCACGGGCGACCTCCCCCCGATCCCCCCGCACCACCCGCAGGCCTGATCCACTGCCGGACGACATGCGTCGGGAGGTACGACGACCGTGCCGGAGGGGCACACCATTCATCGGCTGGCCGAGGACTGCGCCGCCCGGTTCGCGGGCCGCGCCGTCCGTGTCACCAGCCCCCAGGGCAAGTTCGCCGACGCCGCGGCCCTTCTCGACGGGGCCGAGCTGCACACCGCCGACGCCCATGGCAAGCACCTCTTCCTCGGCTTCCGCGACGACTGGGTCCATATCCACCTGGGCCTCTTCGGCAAGGTCACCTTCGGCGGCGCCCCCGCGCCCCCGCCCACCGACACGGTCCGCCTCCGCCTGGCCGACCCGGACTCCTATCTCGACCTGCGCGGCCCCACCACCTGCGCGCTGATCACCGACGAGGAGAAGGCCGCCGTCCACGGCCGCCTCGGCCCCGACCCGCTGCGCCCGGACGCCGACCCCGACGCCGCGTACCGCCGGATCTCCCGTAGCCGCACCACCGTCGCCGCCCTGCTGATGGACCAGAAGGTCATCGCCGGCGTCGGCAACGTCTACCGCGCCGAGGTCCTCTTCCGGCACGGCATCCACCCCTACCGGCCCGGCAGGGACATCACCCCCGCCGAATGGGACGCGATCTGGGCCGACCTCGTCGCCCTGATGCGGGAGGGCGTCCGGAACAACCGCATCGACACCGTCCGCCCGGAACACACCCCCGAGGCCATGGGCCGCCCGCCGCGCGTCGACGACCACGGCGGTGAGGTGTACGTGTACCGCAGGGCGACCCTGCCCTGCCATGTCTGTGGCGGCGAGATCCGCACCGCCGGTCTCGCCGCCCGCAATCTGTTCTGGTGCCCGGACTGCCAGCGACCCCGCTAGCACCCCGCCAGTTCTCGCCGCCCGGCACGCACCGGTACGGTGCCTGAACAGCGGTGCGCCCAGGGCGTGTTCGCCCTTCGCGATCTCCGTGGCGCGGCAAGGGCCCCACTCACCGGGGCAATCGGGGTGAGCGGGGTGATATCCCCCCGGTGTGGGGGGGCCGGTTCCTGTGAAGATCGGTGCCCGGACGAGGGACAAGTGGGACCTCCCGTGCCAAGCGGCTGGTCCGATGGATAAGGTCCCGAGCAATGGCAGTAGGACGAGAGCGGCGAGCGGAAGCCGAGACGTGGCCGGCCCGGTTGAAGAAGCAATGGCACCGGGTCCGCACCGGTGTGCGCAAATCCGCCGTGGACTACTTCCGCGGGGACGGATCGGACTGGATCGCCCTGGCCGGTCTGCTGCTGACCGTCCCGTTGATCGCGGCGACCACCCTGATCGACTCCGTGTGGTGCTCACCCGCCGCCCTGGTCCTGCCGATCGTGGCGGGCGGCCTGCTGCTCCGCCCCTCCAGCCTGCTCGGTCTGTACGCGGCCGCGGCCACCGCGCTGATCGTCGAGTCCGTGGAACTCGGCCCGTACACGGAGGGACCCTCGCGGGTCACGCCCGGCATCGTGCTGGTGGTGGCGGCCTGCGGGTTCTTCGGCCTGCTGATCGCGCAGTTCCGCAGCAGGGTCGGCGTGCCCTGGCGGCGCGGCGGGACCATGCTCTTCGACCTGCGCGAACGCATCCGGGTCCAGAGCAAGCTGCCCAAACTGCCGGTGGGCTGGCACCGTGAGATGGCGCTCCGGCCGGCCGGCGGACAGTCCTTCTCGGGTGACTTCGTGGTGGCGGCCCGCACCAACGGGGGCCGCACCCTGGAGGTGGTCCTGACCGATGTCTCGGGCAAAGGGATGGACGCGGGCTCACGCGCCCTCCTGCTGTCCGGCGCCTTCGGCGGGCTGCTGGGATCGCTGCCGCCCCACGCCTTCCTGCCCGCGGCCAACGGCTATCTGCTGCGCCAGGACTGGGACGAGGGGTTCGCGACCTCCATCCACCTGGTCCTGGACCTGGAGTCGGGCGACTACGAGCTGTACTCGGCCGGACATCCGCCGGGCCTTCAGCTCAGCGCGGGCACCGGCCGCTGGGAGGAGAAGGCCGCCGAAGGCCCTCTTCTCGGGGTGTACGACGGCGCCCAGTTCGACTCCGTGAAGGGTGCGCTGCGCCCCGGCGACGTCCTGATGCTGTTCACCGACGGCCTGGTGGAGACCGCGGAACGGGACATCGTCGAGGGCATCGACCGCCTCACCGGCGAGGCCGACCGCTATGTGCCCGGCGGCTTCCACGGCGCGGCCTGGCATCTCATCGAGGCGGTGGCCAAGGACGTGAACGACGACCGGGCGCTGCTCCTGATCTGCCGGGAGGGCCCGACGGCGCTGGCCGCACGCTGAGCCGGGCACGCGGCCCTCAGCCGGCCGGTGGCGCGGAGCGTTCGCGGGCGAGTTCCACCGCGTCCTTCCGGAAGGCCCACTCCATCCTGGGCTCCACCACACACCGGAAGACACGCCGCACCGGTGGCGTGCACAGCGCCGTCACCAGAGCGCCCGCGAGGACGGTCACACACACCACGCCCAGCGGCCCCTGCACCCACTGTGCGTCGTACCAGCCCCGGTACAGGGCGGTCTTCACCACGAACGCGTGCAGCAGATAGCCGTACAGCGTGCCCGCACCCAGGCCCGTGAACCACATCGTGCGGCGCGGCACCCAGGCGAAGAAGCAGACCGTGAGCAGCAGCGAGCAGCCCAGCAGGGCGAGTTCCATCACCGGCCCGCACCACCAGGGCGCCCCCAGCTCCTCCGCGCTGTCGCGGTGGTAGAACCAGTCGGGGTTCATCCGCGGCACGGCCCACCAGGCCACGCCGAGGGCGCCGACGAACACCGGCACCGACAGCAGGCGTGCCGCGCGGCGCCGCACCAGCTGGAAGTGCTCCGGCTTCAGGGACAGGCCGATGACGAAGAACGGCAGGAACTGCAGCACCCGCTGGAGGTCGAGGTCGTCGCCGATGTCGGGCGAGGTGGAGGCCAGCGTGGCGATCGCCACGGACAGCAGGACCGGGTGGCGGACCAGCTTCCAGACGGGGGTCGTCAACCGCCATATGAAGAGCGCTATCAGGAACCACGTCAGATACCAGGGGTCGGTCAGGCTGATCGGCATGTCCGGGTCGTCCCCGACCGCACGCTCGAAGAGCACGAACGCCGTCTCGAACACGACATAGGGCACGACGACCCCCGTCAGCAGCCGCTTCAGCCGGTCGGGGCGCATGTCGAAGCTGCGCGAGAAGTAGCCGGAGACGACGATGAACGCCGGCATGTGGAAGGCGAAGACGAAGAGATACAGCGCCGCCATCATGCGGTTGCCGTCCCTCAGCGGCTCCCAGGCGTGGCCCATCGCCACCAGCACGATCGCCAGGTACTTGGAGTTGTCGAAGAACGGGTCACGCTGCCCGGCGGGCGGTCGCGCCGCCCGGCCGTCCCGGGGACCCGGAATGCCGTCCGCCGGGGGCCGGGCCGGGGACGGGTCTGTCGCTGTTGTGGGGGACGAGGCGGCGTGAGACATGTCTCCAACCCTGGTGTTGTCCGTGTACATAGGGAAAACCTTCGACGTACATCGTGCTCTCGCCTGCGCGTACCCCCGACGCGAAAAAGCCGACGGATTCGGAACGTGTTCTTTCGCACATTCGCCGTCGCGCCGATCCACCTCTCACGGACGGCTGTTGTGTCCCTATTCATCTGGACTGCGACAAGGCGCACTTCGCGGTGGGTCCGGCGCGGGCCGCGCGGCCGAGGTGACCGGCGATGCCTCAGAGACCGCATGGGGCAGGCCCGTTGGTGGCACGATGGTTCCAGCGGGGGTGCGCGCAGGGGATGGTGCCTCCGGGCCGGGAGAGTACCGATCGAGGGTGTGATCAGTTGTGGCCATTTCACTGTCAGCGGTGCTGCTGTTGGCGATCATCCTGGTGGTGTTGATCCGCGGGGGTTCGATCAAGCCGGGCCCGGCGATCGTCGCGGTCCTCTTCGGATTCTTCCTGGCATCGTCCGGTATGGCCCCGTCCATCACCCGGTTCCTCGACTCGATAGCCGAGACCATCAACTCCATCAGCTTCTGACGGCTCCCCCCCGCGCCTTCAGCCGTCGGCCTGCTGATCTTCCTGGCTTCGAGGAAGGGCCCATCGGACCGGTCGCCACGCAGGGGCACGCGGGGGACGTGGCGGACTGATCGATCGCAGCCCCCGGAAACACTCGGGGCCAGGCGGAGGAAAGATCCTCGGGCCTGGCCCTGAGCCGTATGGAGCGGGCGACGGGAATCGAACCCGCGTAGCTAGTTTGGAAGACTAGGGCTCTACCATTGAGCTACGCCCGCGACAGCGCGCCGCAGGTCGGCGACCGCGGCACAGGAGGCATCGTAGCGGGTCGCCCGCCTCGGGGGCCAACGCATCGGCCCGCGTCCGTGCCCATGAACAATCCGGCCGACGCATCCCGTCCGGCCATGTACCCTACGTGTCGCACCAGACGGGGTGTGGCGCAGCTTGGTAGCGCGTCCGCTTTGGGAGCGGAAGGCCGTGGGTTCAAATCCCGCCACCCCGACCACCGGCCGGAGCCGCCCGGTTACCGACTCGCGTGATCACCTTGGGGGCGCTGACCGGCTGCGGTTACTATGCAAACTGCGCGCCCGTGTGTCTGCACTGCCACGTCTCTCAGGTCAGGGGCCGCGAATCCGCCGAAGGCCCACCCGTCCGGGGTGGAACATCTCGGCAGAACCCCGAAGAAGTCAGCCACAAGGAGACCGAACCGTGAAGAGCGCCGTGGAGACCCTGAACCCGACCCGGGTTCGGCTCACTGTTGAGGTGCCCTTCGAGGAGCTCAAGGACAGCCTCGACGCGGCGTACAAGAAGATCAACCAGCAGGTCACGGTGAAGGGCTTCCGTAAGGGCAAGATCCCGGCCCGCGTCATCGACCAGCGGTTCGGCCGCGGTGCGGTCCTGGAAGAGGCCGTCAACGACGCGCTCCCGAAGTTCTACACCGAGGCGGTCAACGAGGCCGAGCTCAACCCGCTCGGCCAGCCCGAGGTCGACATCAAGGAGCTGAAGGACAACGAGCTGCTGTCCTTCACCGCCGAGGTCGACGTCCGCCCCGCCATCGAGATCCCGGACTACTCCGGCATCGAGGTCGAGGTCGACGCCATCGAGGTGACGGACGAGGACATCGACACGTCGGTCGAGCAGCTGCGTGACCGCTTCGCGTCGACGAGCCCCGTCGAGCGTGCCGCCGAGGACGGCGACGTCGTCACCATCGACCTGGAGGCCAAGGTCGAGGGCGAGGTCCTCGAGGACGGTGTCGCCGAGGGTGTCTCCTACACCATCGGCTCCGGCGAGCTGCTGGACGGCATCGACGAGGCCGTGAAGGGCCTGTCGGCCGGCCAGGAGGGCACCTTCACCTCCGAGCTCAAGGGCGGCTCGGCCGCGGGCAAGGAGGCCGAGGTCACCGTCAAGGTCACCCAGGTCGCCGCCCGTGAACTGCCCGAGCTGGACGACGAGTTCGCGCAGCTCGCGTCGGAGTTCGACACCCTGGAGGAGCTGCGGGCGGACAGCCGCAAGCGCCTGGCCAACATGAAGCAGTACGACCAGGCCACGCAGGCCCAGGAGCGTGTCCTGGACAAGCTGCTCGAGCTGGTCGAGGTCCCGGTCCCCGAGAAGCTCCTCGAGGACGAGATCAACACCCGTAAGCACAACCTGGAGCACCACCAGCTCCCGCAGATGGGTCTGACCATCGAGAAGTACCTGGAGATCCAGGGCAAGACCGCCGAGGAGTTCGACACCGAGACCCGCGAGGCCGCGGTCAAGGGCATCAAGACCCAGTTCGTCCTCGACGAGCTGGTCAACCGGGAGAAGCTGAACGTCAGCCAGGAGGAGCTCACCGAGCACCTCATGCGGCGCGCGGCCTCCTCCGGCATGTCCCCCGACCAGTTCGCCCAGGCGGTCGTCGAGGGCGGCCAGGTCCCGATGCTGGTCGGCGAGGTCGCCCGCGGCAAGGCGCTCGCCACGGTCGTCGAGGCCGCCACGGTCAAGGACACCAACGGCGAGATCGTCGACCTGGACGACGAGGACGAGGACGAGGCCGGCACCACCGAGGCCGCGAAGGACTCCGCCGAGGCCGTCGAGGCCGCCGAGGAGAAGCCGGAGGCGTGACCTCCGCGCGGCGGGCCGGCCGCACGCGGCTCCCCGAGCCGTAGGCGGCACGAAGCACGATCGACGGGCCCCAGGACGCACAGCGCGCCCTGGGGCCCGTCGCCGTACGGGGCCGCCCGGCCGGTACGCCCCGGCCGCCCCGCCGAGCAGGCTCCGCGGGCGCCGGGAATCATGGACCCCGCCACCAACAGCCCGCACCGACGCGACCGCCGCCCCGACCGCGGCGACAATGGACGCGGGGCACCCCCGCACCGGGCCGTGTGACGGGGCCGGGGAGCCCGCCATGATCCGAACGAGAGGCCCTGAGGGCCCCACAGGGCCGGGGCCCATGCGCTGACAGCGAACACCCGCAGAAGCGGGATGGCACCCGACTGCCTGCGCGTTAGGGTCCATGAATACGAGGGCAGGGGAGTCCCCGAAGCCGCCTCGACGAGGGGCGCACGGGGTTCCACGCCCCGGCAGAACACGTGAGACGGCCCCGCGCCGTCGTCAAGACGAGCAGGTGGATACG
The DNA here is from genome assembly GCF_008704995.1 of Streptomyces nodosus. NCBI lineage: Bacteria > Bacillati > Actinomycetota > Actinomycetes > Kitasatosporales > Streptomycetaceae > Streptomyces > Streptomyces nodosus. Next base: position 2,708,376 of record NZ_CP023747.1, on the reverse strand, counting down.
TGACGAATCTGATGCCCTCCGCCGCCGGCGAGCCTTCCATCGGTGGCGGCCTCGGTGACCAGGTCTACAGCCGGCTGCTCAACGAGCGGATCATCTTCCTCGGCCAGCCGGTCGACGACGACATCGCCAACCGGATCACCGCACAGCTGCTGCTCCTTGCCGCCGACCCGGACAAGGACATTTACCTGTACATCAACAGCCCCGGCGGCTCCATCACGGCCGGCATGGCGATCTACGACACCATGCAGTACATCAAGAACGATGTCGTGACCATTGCCATGGGCATGGCGGCGTCGATGGGGCAGTTCCTGCTCAGCGCGGGCACCCCGGGCAAGCGCTTCGCCCTGCCCAACGCCGAGATCCTCATCCACCAGCCCTCGGCCGGTCTCGCCGGTTCCGCGTCCGACATCAAGATCCACGCCGAGCGGCTGCTGCACACCAAGAAGCGCATGGCCGAGCTCACCTCCTTCCACACCGGCCAGTCCGTCGAGCAGATCACCCGTGACTCGGACCGCGACCGCTGGTTCGACGCCGACGAGGCGAAGGTGTACGGCCTGATCGACGAGGTCATCACCACCGCTGCCGGCATGCCGGGCGGCGGCGGCACCGGAGCGGGCTCGTAAGGGCTCATCGGGCCCCCGTACGGCGGAGGCGGACGCCCAGGAGGCTCCCCACCGGCCCGTACCGGCCGACGGAGCCCCCACGGGCTCGTCCGGTCCGCCCAGGCCCCTCTGCCCCTTCCGCCCCCAAGCCACCGCCTCAGCCCCTTTCAGGAGACACCGTGAACGACTTTCCCGGCAGCGGCCTCTACGACCGTGCGCGCGCCGAGTACACCGCCCCCGTGGCCGAGTCCCGCTATGTGATCCCGCGCTTCGTGGAGCGCACCTCCCAGGGCATCCGCGAGTACGATCCGTATGCCAAGCTCTTCGAGGAGCGGGTGATCTTCCTGGGCGTCCAGATCGACGACGCCTCCGCCAACGACGTCATGGCGCAGCTGCTGTGCCTGGAGTCGATGGACCCCGACCGTGACATCTCCGTCTACATCAACAGCCCCGGCGGCTCCTTCACCGCGCTCACGGCCATCTACGACACCATGCAGTTCGTGAAGCCGGACATCCAGACGGTCTGCATGGGCCAGGCCGCCTCGGCCGCCGCCGTCCTGCTGGCCGCGGGCACCCCGGGCAAGCGCATGGCGCTCCCCAACGCCCGTGTGCTGATCCACCAGCCCTACAGCGAGACGGGTCGCGGCCAGGTGTCCGACCTGGAGATCGCCGCCAACGAGATCCTCCGGATGCGTTCGCAGCTGGAGGAGATGCTGGCCAAGCACTCGACCACGCCGATCGAGAAGATCCGCGAGGACATCGAGCGTGACAAGATCCTGACGGCCGAGGACGCACTGTCGTACGGCCTGATCGACCAGATCATCTCGACCCGGAAGATGAACAACGCGTCGGTTCGCTGACACGGATCCAGCGGATTCGTCGTCGGACCTGTATCGTCTGCCGCTCCTTGGCACGGTGTGACTGGGTGCACGTCAAAGTGAACCGTGCCAAGGGGGGCCCGGACGAGGGGCCCGGCAAGGTACCGTCGGACATAAGGCAGCACCAGGAGCCGCTGGACGTAAGGCGTCTCCCAGGCGAAGGGGAAGCACACCGTGGCACGCATCGGTGACGGCGGCGATCTGCTCAAGTGCTCGTTCTGCGGCAAGAGCCAGAAGCAGGTCAAGAAGCTCATCGCAGGCCCCGGTGTGTACATCTGCGACGAGTGCATCGATCTCTGCAACGAGATCATCGAGGAGGAGCTCGCGGAGACGAGCGAGGTGCGCTGGGAGGAACTCCCCAAGCCCCGCGAGATCTACGAGTTCCTCGAGGGCTATGTGGTGGGCCAGGAGGCCGCCAAGAAGGCCCTGTCGGTCGCGGTGTACAACCACTACAAGCGGGTCCAGGCCGGTGAGAACGGCGGGGCCCAAGGCCGCGACGACGCCATCGAGTTGGCGAAGTCCAACATTCTGCTGCTGGGCCCCACGGGCTCCGGCAAGACACTGCTCGCCCAGACCCTGGCCCGCATGCTGAACGTCCCCTTCGCCATCGCCGACGCCACGGCGCTGACGGAGGCGGGCTATGTGGGCGAGGACGTGGAGAACATCCTCCTGAAGCTGATCCAGGCCGCGGACTACGACGTCAAGAAGGCCGAGACCGGGATCATCTACATCGACGAGATCGACAAGGTGGCCCGCAAGAGCGAGAACCCGTCGATCACCCGGGACGTCTCGGGCGAGGGCGTCCAGCAGGCCCTGCTGAAGATCCTGGAGGGCACCACGGCCTCGGTGCCCCCGCAGGGCGGACGCAAGCACCCGCACCAGGAGTTCATCCAGATCGACACGACGAACGTGCTGTTCATCGTGGGCGGTGCCTTCGCGGGCCTGGAGAAGATCATCGAGTCTCGGGCGGGTGCCAAGGGCATCGGCTTCGGGGCGACCATCCGCTCCAAGCGGGAGCTGGAGTCGAAGGACCAGTTCGAGGACGTCATGCCCGAGGACCTGGTGAAGTTCGGGATGATCCCGGAGTTCATCGGCCGGCTGCCGGTCATCACCTCGGTCCACAACCTCGACCGCAAGGCCCTGCTCCAGATCCTCGTCGAGCCGCGCAACGCGCTGGTGAAGCAGTACCAGCGCCTCTTCGAACTCGACGGTGTGGAGCTGGACTTCGAGCGGGAGGCGCTGGAGGCGATCGCCGACCAGGCGATCCTGCGGCAGACCGGCGCCCGGGGTCTGCGCGCCATCATGGAGGAGGTCCTCCAGGCGGTGATGTACGAGGTCCCGTCCCGCAAGGACGTGGCCCGGGTCGTCATCACGGCGGACGTGGTCCTGTCGAATGTGAATCCGACCCTGATCCCCCGCGACGCCCGCGGCCGGGGCCCGGGGGAGCAGAAGACGGCCTGACCCCGCCGCCCGGCTCGTCGCAGCCGCAGGCACCGGAACGAAGAACGAAGGAAGCCCCGGTCGGCCGACCGGGGCTTTCTCATGGGAGCGGTACCGCGTCAGGCCTTGACGCGGACCTCCTTGCGGAGCTTGGCGGTCAGTTCGGCCGCGTTCTTCAGATCGGGGCTCTTGCCGGACGCGGCGTCGGCCAGGTCCACATGGATGACGATGCCGATCGTGCTGTGGTCGCCCCAGATGCACACCGGCATATGGATCTCACTCGGACCGGCGGAGGCACCGCTGCTCTCCGAGTCATCCTTGATCTTCATCTCCTGGCACTTGAGCACCGCACCGTCGAGACCGCTCGGGGTGAACTTCTCCGGGCTGCCGATGACCTCGCCGTTGCCGTCCTTCGCGGCGCTCTTGGTGGCCCCGGCGAACATCCCGTCCACGACCTTCTCCGGATCGGCGATCTCGCCGTAGACACCCTGGAAGTTGATCGCCCGCACGGCCAGCGGGTTGGACCCGTCCCCGGCCTGGTACGTGGCGTGCACGTCCTTGGCGTTCTTCACGCCGTCCTTCTCGGCGTCCTCGAGGTCGCTCTTGGTGAGGCCGCCGCCCTCGTCGTCGGTGGACTTCTTGTACTCGGTGAGCACCGTGTCCGGGGTGGTCAGCTTGTGCGGCCCGTCGTTCTGCACGGAGCCGGAGCCGGAGCCGCCGTTCAACGCCCAGGCCACGCCCACCGCGACGACCGCCACCACCGCCACGGCACCGATGATGATCCCGGTCTTCTTCCTGCCGCCGCCCTGCTCCGGCGGCTGCGGGGCACCGTAGGCCGGGGGGCCGTAAGGGGGCTGGCCGTACGGCGGCTGCTGGGCGTACGGGTTGGCCTGCGGCGGAACGCCCTGGGGGGCCTGCGGGGGATAGCCGTAGCCGGGGCCCTGCGGAGCCTGTGGGGGGTAGCCGTAGCCGGGCTGGGGGGCCTGCGGCTGCTGGCCGTAGGGGCCCGGCTGGCCGTACGGTCCGGGCTGCTGGGGCTGCCCGCCGTACGGGCCCGGCTGGTTGTAGCTCATGTTCTGGGATCCCTCCCGGTGCTTTATATGTTCCTGACATCCTGACGCAGGCGGCGGCGCACGGGGCCGCCAGGGGGCGCACCGTTACCAAAGAAACGCGTTTCGGGACGGCGCGGTGACACCTCTAAACTGACCCCGTGACCGAAAACGCTCAGCAGCAGCCATCAGCGCCCCCCATCGAACTGCCGACCCAGTACGCGCCGGCCGACGTAGAGGGGCCGCTGTACGAGCGCTGGGTGGAGCGGGGTTACTTCGAGGCCGACGCGAAGAGCGAGAAGCCGCCCTTCACCGTCGTCATCCCCCCGCCCAACGTCACCGGCAGCCTGCACCTCGGGCACGCCTTCGAGCACACCCTCATCGACGCCCTCACCCGCCGCAAGCGGATGCAGGGCTACGAGACGCTGTGGCAGCCGGGCATGGACCACGCCGGCATCGCCACCCAGAACGTCGTCGAGCGGGAGCTGGCGAAGGAGGAGAAGTCGCGGCACGACCTGGGCCGTGAGGCCTTCGTCGAGCGCGTGTGGCGCTGGAAGGGCGAGTCCGGCGGGCAGATCTCCGGCCAGATGCGCCGGCTGGGCGACGGCGTCGCCTGGTCCCGGGAGCGCTTCACCATGGACGAGGGGCTCTCCCAGGCCGTCCAGACCATCTTCAAGCGGCTCTACGACGACGAGCTCATCTACCGCGCCGAGCGCATCATCAACTGGTGCCCGCGCTGTCTGACCGCGATCTCCGACATCGAGGTCGAGTACCAGGACGACGACGGCGAACTGGTCTCCATCCGCTACGGCGAGGGCGACGCCTCCATCGTGGTCGCCACGACCCGCGCCGAGACGATGCTCGGTGACACCGCCGTGGCCGTCCACCCGGACGACGAGCGCTACCGCCATATGGTCGGCACCGAGATCGAGCTCCCGCTGACCGGGCGCCGCATCCCCGTGGTCGCCGACGCGCATGTCGACCCGGAGTTCGGCACCGGCGCCGTCAAGGTGACGCCGGCCCATGACCCCAACGACTTCGAGATCGGCCAGCGGCACGACCTGCCGGCCATCGCGGTCATGGACGAGCATGCGGTGATCACCGTCCACGGCCCCTTCCAGGGACTGGACCGGCTGGAGGCCCGTTCGGCGATCGTCGCCGCGCTGCGCGCCGAGGGCCGGATCGCCTCCGAGAAGCGGCCCTACGTCCACTCCGTGGGCCACTGCTCGCGCTGCAAGACCACCATCGAGCCCCGGCTGTCCATGCAGTGGTGGGTCAAGGTGGGCCCGCTCGCCAAGGCCGCCGGTGACGCGGTCCGCGAGGGCAAGGTCACGATCCATCCGCAGGAGATGGAGAAGCGGTACTTCGACTGGGTCGACAACCTCCACGACTGGTGCATCTCGCGGCAGCTGTGGTGGGGTCACCGCATCCCGGTCTGGTACGGGCCGAACGGCGAGGTCGTCTGCGTCGGACCCGACGAGCAGCCCCCGAGCGGCGAGGGCTGGCACCAGGACACCGATGTCCTCGACACCTGGTTCTCCTCCGGCCTGTGGCCGTTCTCCACGCTGGGCTGGCCCGAACAGACCGAGAGCCTCGCGAAGTTCTATCCCAACTCCGTCCTGGTCACCGGCTACGACATCCTCTTCTTCTGGGTCGCCCGGATGATGATGTTCGGCCTGTACGCGATGGACGGCACCCCGCCGTTCCGCACCGTCGCCCTGCACGGCATGGTCCGCGACCAGTTCGGCAAGAAGATGTCGAAGTCCTTCGGCAACGCGGTCAACCCGCTGGACTGGATGGACAAGTACGGCTCCGACGCCCTGCGCTTCACCCTGGCCCGCGGCGCCAACCCCGGCGTCGACGTGCCGATCGGCGAGGACTGGGTCCAGGGCTCCCGCAACTTCGCCAACAAGATCTGGAACGCCACCCGTTTCGCGCTGATGAACGGCGCGACGGTGGACGGCCCGCTGCCGGAACCGTCGAAGATGTCGGCGACGGACCGCTGGATCCTCTCCCGCCTCAACTCGGTCGTCGCCGAAGTCGACGCGCTGTACGACGACTTCCAGTTCGCCAAGCTGTCCGACGCCCTCTTCCACTTCGCGTGGGACGAGGTCTTCGACTGGTACGTCGAGCTGTCCAAGACGACCTTCCAGGCGGGCGGCGAGCCGGCCGAGGTCAGCAAGCGGGTCCTCGGCGAGGTCCTGGACGTGACGCTGCGGCTGCTCCACCCGGTCGTCCCGTTCGTCACGGAGACGCTGTGGACCACCCTCACCGGCGGTGAGTCCGTCGTGATCGCCGACTGGCCCGCCGACAGCGGCTTCCGTGACGCGGCCGCCGAGCAGGAGATCGAGACCCTCCAGTCGGTGATCACCGAGGTCCGCCGCTTCCGCGCCGACCAGGGCCTCCAGCCCGGCCAGCGCGTCCCGGCCCGGCTGACGCTGGACGGCACGGCGCTCGCCCCGCACGAGGCCGCCGTCCGCCAGCTGCTGCGCCTCCAGCCGGAGGGCGAGGGCTTCACCGCCACAGCGACCCTCCCGGTCGCGGGGGTCGAGGTCGCGCTGGACCTGTCCGGGGCGATCGACGTCGCGGCCGAGCGCAAGCGTCTGGCCAAGGACCTGGCGGCCGCGCAGAAGGAGCGCCAGCAGGCCGAGGCCAAGCTGGGCAACGAGGCCTTCCTGGCGAAGGCCCCGGACCAGGTGGTGGAGAAGATCCGCACCCGCCTCACCAAGGCGGCCGAGGACATCACCCGCATCCAGACCCAACTGGACCGCCTCCCCCAGCCCTGACCCACCCGAGGCCCCCGAAACCCCCACCGGTTCCGGGGGCCTCAGCCATCCACCACGTCCCCCAGCCCTGGGTTTTGTGGCTGGCCCGGCCCTGGGCGGTCGGTCGGACTTCGGGTGGCCGACTTGGTTCCTGCGTGGCAGACCCGGCTCCGGGTGGCCGGTGCCGCCTGTCTGTCCCGGCGATGTCGGCAGCGACGGTGGTGCACAGGCTGTGGGAGCCCCAGTCCATCGGGCGGTGGCGCCCGCCGGCGGCTCTGTGACGGGGCGGAGCGGGTGCGGGAGCGGGTGGACCCCACTCCGACGCCTCGGACGCCCCATACGCCCCGCACGTCCGGTCCGCCGGTCACCGTCCCGTCGACCGCCGCGCCGGTGCCGTACCAGCGGGTGACCCGGGGGCCCGGTGGGGGCTGTGGGGATCCGGGAGGTCACGGGGGTGTGACGGTGGTGCCCACAGGCACACCGGTGGGCGTGGCTCCGTAGACTGGCCCTGTGAGTGAGCTGCCCCCGCGTGACCCCCATGAGAGCGACCCCTTCGACGACATCGTCGCGGCCCAGACGGAGCGCGACCCCGATCTCGCGGTGATCGAGGCCGGCAGCCGCACCCTGCGGACGCAGGGCGGCGCGCCGGAGGCCGAGGTGCCCGCGCGGCCCGCCGATCCCGAGGTCGACCAGGCGCTGCGCGCGGTCGAGACCGAGTTGGCCGGCCGTTGGGGCGAGACCAAGCTGGAGCCGTCCGTCAGCCGGATCTCGGCGCTGATGGACCTGCTGGGGGAGCCGCAGCGCTCCTACCCCTCCCTCCACATCACCGGGACCAACGGCAAGACCTCCATCGCACGCATGATCGAGGCCCTGCTGGGCGCCTTCGAGCTGCGCACCGGCCGCTACACCAGCCCCCACGTCCAGTCGATCACCGAGCGGATCAGCCTCGACGGTGCCCCGATCTCCGCCGAGCGGTTCATCGAGACCTACGCCGACATCAAGCCCTACATCGAGATGGTCGACGCCCGGCAGGAGTTCCGGCTCTCCTTCTTCGAGGTGCTCACCGGCATGGCGTACGCGGCCTTCGCGGACGCGCCCGTCGATGTCGCGGTCGTCGAGGTCGGCATGGGCGGCAGCTGGGACGCCACCAATGTCATCGACGCCTCCGTGGCCGTCGTCACCCCCATCGACCTGGACCACACCGACCGGCTCGGCTCCACGCCCGGCGAGATCGCCCAGGAGAAGGCCGGCATCATCAAGCCGGACGCCACCGTGATCATGGCCCAGCAGCCGGTGGACGCGGCCCAGGTACTGCTGAAGAAGGCCGTGGAGGTGGACGCCACCGTCGCCCGTGAGGGCCTGGAGTTCGGCGTGGTCTCCCGACAGGTCGCGGTCGGCGGACAGCTGCTGACCCTGCGCGGCCTCGGCGGCGAGTACGACGAGGTGTATCTGCCGCTGCACGGCGCCTACCAGGCCCACAACGCCGCCGTGGCGCTCGCCGCGGTCGAGGCGTTCTTCGGCGTCGGCGGGCAGCGCCCCGGCCCGCTGGACATCGACACGGTCCGCAAGGCCTTCGCGGCGGTGTCCTCCCCGGGCCGGCTGGAGGTCGTACGGCGTTCCCCGACGGTCGTCCTGGACGCCGCCCACAACCCGGCGGGCGCCCGTGCCACCGCGGAGGCCGTCAGCGAGGCCTTCGACTTCAGCCGGCTGATCGGGGTCGTCGGCGCCAGCGGCGACAAGAATGTGCGGGGCCTTCTGGAGGCGTTCGAACCGATCTTCGCCGAGGTCGTGATCACCCAGAACTCCAGCCACCGCGCGATGGACGCCGACGAGCTGGCCGCGATCGCCGTCGAGGTCTTCGGCGAGGAACGGGTCCAGGTCGAGCCCCGGCTGCCCGACGCCCTGGAGGCCGCGATCACCCTCGCCGAGGAGGAGGGGGAGTACGCGGGCGGCGGAGTGCTCGTCACCGGCTCCGTCATCACCGTCGGCGAGGCCCGGCTGCTCCTGGGAAGGGGCTGAGTCCTGGTGCGCATGCTCTGTGCTTCGACCCTGATCGGCGAGTTCTTCGTGATCGGCTTCGCCGGACTGGTCGCGATGAAGGACCCGAGCCTGACCATGGGCACCGTCTGGACGGTCAGCGGCATCGCCATGGCGCTCAGCGTCCTGCTGTGCGGGCTGATCACCCGCCCCGGCGGTGTCGCGCTGGGCTGGGCGTTCCAGATCGTCCTGATCGCCTCCGGGTTCGTGGTCCCCTCGATGTTCTTCCTGGGCGTGGCCTTCGCGGCGCTGTGGTGGGCGTCGGTCCACTACGGACGCAAGATCGACGAGGCCAAGGCCCGCTTCGCGGCCCAGCAGGGCTCCCCTCCGGCCGACGCCGTGTGACGGTGCCGGGGGCCTTGCCGGTGGCGGATGTTTCACTGGAATTCGGCACCCGGACCTTCACCGCCGCCGCGGGACGATCCCGGCTTGCCCTTCTGCTCGGCGTATTGCAGATTGTGCTCCCCGGGCGGGGAGCGATGCGGGAGCGGTCCGGGTGCCGCGTTCTCCTCGACACCCGGTAACCTCTGCCCATTGCATAGTTCGTGGCCTGCAAGGGAGCCATCCATCATGACCCAGCGCACTCTCGTCCTCCTGAAGCCGGACGCCGTCCGTCGTTCACTGGTGGGCGAGATCATCAGTCGTATCGAGCGCAAGGCCGACTGGCGGATCACCGCGCTGGAGCTGCGCACTTTGGACCGTGCGATCCTCGAACAGCATTACGCGGAGCACATCGGGCGTCCTTTCTACGAGCCCCTGGTGGAGTTCATGGCCTCCGGCCCGGTCGTGGCGCTCGTGGTCGAGGGCGAGCGGGTCATCGACGGGGTGCGGGCGCTGGCCGGTCCGACCGACCCGATCGCCGCCGCCCCCGGCTCCATCCGCGGCGACTTCGGTGTCATCGTCCGTGAGAACCTGATCCACGCCTCCGACTCCGAGGAGTCCGCCGAGCGCGAGCTGAAGCTCTTCTTCCCCGGGCGCTTCTGAGCGCACGGGTGAAGAACCTCTGAGCACGTCGTGTGAAGAATGTCTGAGGGCTCGTCATGTCACTCGGACGCCTGAACGGGGGCGGCCCGGAAAACCGGCCGTGAAAAACCCGGACGCCCCCTGGCATAAGCGTGTCGTTCGGGGGAACGGCTACCCCCGAACGCCCGTCTCCACAAGCGAGGCGACGCGTCATCTGATGACAATGGCGAAGACCCTCGCACCGTGTTCGTGCAGGCGAGACTACGATGGAAGCCTTCACGTCACAGCACCCACTTCGCCGCCCCAACGAAAGCCATATAACGCTCGACTTGGGAAGGCCAGACGAATCCTGATGGGGAACTCAATGTCGTTCATCGGCCGTGACATGGCTGTCGACCTCGGGACCGCCAACACGCTGGTGTACGTCAGGGGTCGCGGGATCGTACTCAACGAGCCGTCCGTCGTCGCGATCAACACGAACACCGGTGGAATTCTCGCGGTCGGCGCGGAAGCGAAGAAGATGATCGGCCGGACGCCGGGCAACATCGTGGCCGTGCGTCCGCTGAAGGACGGGGTGATCGCCGACTTCGAGATCACCGAGCGGATGCTCCGCTACTTCATTCTGAAGATCCACAAGCGGCGCTATCTGGCGCGTCCGCGGGTCGTCGTCTGTGTGCCCTCGGGCATCACGGGCGTGGAGCGCCGTGCCGTCATCGAGGCGTCCTCCCAGGCCGGCGCCCGCCAGGTGCACATCATCGAGGAGCCCATGGCCGCCGCCATCGGCTCCGGCCTGCCGGTCCACGAGGCCACCGGCAACATGGTGGTGGACATCGGCGGCGGCACCACGGAGGTCGCGGTCATCTCGCTCGGCGGCATCGTCACCGCCCAGTCCATCCGCGTCGCGGGTGACGAGCTGGACAACGCGATCATCCAGCACATCAAGAAGGAGTACTCGCTCCTCCTCGGTGAGCGCTCGGCCGAACAGATCAAGATCACCATCGGTTCGGCGTACGAACTCGACACTGACGAGCACACCGAAATCCGCGGCCGGGACCTGGTCTCCGGACTGCCCAAGACCGTCGTCATCTCGGCGACCGAGGTCCGCAAGGCCATCGAGGAACCGGTCAACGCGATCGTGGACGCGGTCAAGACGACCCTCGACAAGTGTCCGCCGGAGCTGTCCGGCGACGTCATGGACCGGGGGATCGTCCTCACCGGGGGCGGCGCCCTGCTGCGCGGCCTCGACGAGCGGCTGCGCCGGGAGACCGGCATGCCGATCCATATCGCCGAGGACCCGCTGGACAGCGTGGCGCTCGGCTCCGGCAAGTGCGTCGAGGAGTTCGAGGCGCTCCAGCAGGTACTGGACGCCCAGCCCCGACGGTGACGCGACGCGTCGACTCCGCCGTACGAGGCCATTCCCCCTCGTGCGGCGGAGCATTGACATAGAGACATCGACACTCCCCATATCGTCCCCGGGCTCCGCCCAAGGGGCCGTGCCGGCCAGGTATCGCCCCTCGGGTCCGTTCCCACCGGCACCGCGCACCCGGGGCGCCCGCCCTACACATTCCGACGAGGAAGGCACGGCCGCCGCACGTGAGGGACACACGAGAGAGCCGGCTGCTCCTGGCGCTGCTGACCGCCATCGCGTTCGCTCTGATCACGGTGGACATCCGCGGCGGCCAGGATTCACCGGTCGAAGGTGCCCGCCAGGCCGCCGCCACGGTCTTCGGCCCGATCGAGAACGGGGTGTCGTCCGCCGTCAACCCCGTGGGCAACGCGGTCGTGGCCGTACGCGAATCCGGCAGCAGACACGACCGCATCGCCCAACTGGAGCGCGACAACGCGGCCTTGAAGGCGAAGCTGGGCAGCGACGACCGCAACAGCAGCCGTCTCAAGCAGCTCGACAAGATGATCCGCGTGGCGGGCGAGGGCCAGTACGGCATCAAGGGCGCCGAGGTCATCGCGATAGGAGCCGCCCAGGGCTTCTCCTGGACCGTCACCATCGACCTGGGCGCCAGCGACGGCATCAAGCGCGACATGACCGTCCTCAACGGTGACGGACTGGTCGGCCGCGTCACCACCGTGGGCCCCCACTCCGCGACCGTGCTGCTGGCCAGCGACCCCGACTTCACCGTCGGCACGCGCATGGAGAGCAGCGACGAACTCGGCTTCGCCTCCGGACAGGGCGACCGCCCGCTGCGCGTCCAGCTCCTCAACGCCAAGGCGGACGTGAAGAAGGGCGACCGCCTGGTCACCTTCGGCTCGGAGGCCGACAAGCCGTTCGTGCCCGGCGTCCCGGTCGGTGTGGTCTCCCGGGTCGACCCCTCCGGGGGCGACCTGACCCGCACGATCTATGTGAGGCCGTTCGTGGCCTTCAGCAAGCTCGATGTCGTCGGCGTCGTCGTCCAGGCGCCCAAGAAGGACCCCCGCGACACCGTGCTGCCCCCCAAGCCCCAGCCCACGCCCACGCCGACCGTGACCGTCACCGTGACGCCCTCGGCCCCGGCCGCCGACGACTACTACCAGCAGTAGACGCCCCAGGAGCTGAACCAGATGCGCTTCAACCGGATGCTGCTCTCCACCACCTTGGTGGTCGTCGCCCTGGTGATCCAGGTGAGCGTGCTCGCCCGCCTCCGCCTGCCCGGCGCCGTCCCCGACCTGGTGCTGCTCACCGTCGTCGGCCTCGCCCTGGTCTACGGCCATGTCGGCGGCTGCCTCGTCGGCTTCGGCGCGGGCCTGCTCTCCGACCTGGCCCCGCCCGCCGACCACGCCGCGGGCCGCTACGCCTTCGTGCTCTGCGTCATCGGCTACGCCGCCGGACTCGCCAAGCCCGAGAACGGCAGACTGAAGTCCGCGATGGGCCCGATGGCCGTGGTGGTCGCCACCGCCGTCGGCTCCACCCTGCTGTACGCGGGCGTGGGCGCCCTGGTCGGCGACACCGCCGCCCGCCATGTCGGCCTGGGCGGCCTGCTGTTCACGGCCGCCCTCTACGACCTGCTGCTCGCGCCCTTCGTGGTCCCCGGGATCATGGCGCTGGCCCGCCGCGCCGACAACGACCCGCTGGCCGACGCCGGCTCCGGCACGGCGGCCGACGTCTCCTCCGGCTGGCTCTCCGCCGGCACCGGACTGCGCATCGGCAACCAGCGCGCCGGGCTGCTCGTCAAGGCGGCCAAGGCACGGGGCGCGCGCGCCGGACGCATCAAGGGGGTCAAGCGACTGTGAGAGCCCGCAATCCGGCCGCCTGCCCCCCTGAGTCCCTCTGCCACCACCAGCCGCAACGGAGTGGGCCTCGCCCATGACCAACATCCCGGAGACCGGCCGGACCCCACGCGTCCAGATCCGGCTCGTCGTCATCCAGATCCTTGTCGTCTCCCTGCTCGGCACCCTCGGCGGCCGCCTCTGGTACCTCCAGATCCGCAACGGCGCCGAGTACGCCAAGGAAGCCTCCGGCAACCATGTCCAGCAGGTCGTCCAGCCCGCCGTGCGCGGCGAGATCCTGGACGCGCGCGGCGTCCCCATCGCCGACAACGAGACCCGCCTCGTGGTCTCCGCCTCCCGCACCGATCTGATGAAGATGAAGGACGGCGGCAAGGCGGTCCTCACCAAGCTGGCCGGCATCCTGGACATGAAGCCCCAGGACGTCATGGACAAGGTCCGCCTGTGCGACGCCAAGACGCCGCAGCCCTGCTGGAACGGCTCCCCGTACCAGCCGATCCCCATCACCGACGAGGCCACCCCCCGGCAGGCCCTGCAGCTGCGTGAGCGCTCCGAGGACTTCCCCGGCATCACCGCCGAGCCCGAGGCGCTGCGCCGCTACCCGAGCCCCGGCGACGCCAACACCTCCCAGGTCCTCGGCTATCTCTCGCCCGTCACCGACGACGAGATCCAGCAGGCCAAGGACACCGACTCCCCTTATATGCGCTCCGACCAGGTCGGCCGCTCCGGACTCGAGCGCCAGTACGACCAGGTGCTGCGCGGCAAGGCCGGCGTCACCCGCTACGAGGTCGACAACCTCGGCCGGGTCATCGGCAAGGCCAAGAGCGACCCCGCCCAGCCCGGCTCCAACCTGGTCACCAGCATCGACGCCCGGGTCCAGCGGGTCGCCGAGTACGAGCTGAACGAGGCGATGAAGGCCGCCCGCGCCCAGTTCGACAACATCACCGGCGAGAACTACAAGGCGGACTCCGGCGCCGTCGTGGTGATGGAGGCCAAGACCGGCCGCGTCGTCGCCATGGCCTCCAGCCCCACCTACGACCCGAACATCTGGATCGGCGGCATCACCGCCAAGGACTACAAGAAGCTCACCGGCAAGAACTCCGACTACCCGCTGCTCAACCGGGCCATCCAGGGCCAGTCGGCACCCGGCTCCACCTTCAAGGTGGTCTCCACCGCCGCCGCCGTCGAGGCGGGCTACGCCTTCGACGGCAACTACCCGTGCACCAGTTCGTACACGGTCGGCAATCAGGTCTTCAAGAACTTCGAGGGCGAGAACTTCGGGCCGATCTCGCTCGGCCGCGCCCTGGAGGTCTCCTGCGACACCGTCTTCTACGGCCTCGCCGACAACGAGTGGAAGAGGGACGGCGGCATCCACCCCAAGAAGGGGCAGCCCAAGGACTACTTCTTCAAGGCCGCCCACCAGTTCGGGCTCGGCCAGACCACCGGCATCGACCTGCCGAACGAGGTCACCGGCCGGGTCCCCGACCGCCAGTGGAAGCAGAAGTACTGGGAGGCCAACAAGGACTCCTGGTGCAAGACCGGCAAGAAGGACGGCGACTACGTCGAGAAGATCGCCTATGAGAACTGCCTCGAGGGCAACAGGATGCGCGAGGGCGACGCGATCAACTACTCCATCGGCCAGGGCGACACGCTGGTGACCCCGATCCAGATGGCGACCATCTACGCGGGCATCTCCAACGGCGGCACCCTGTGGAGCCCGACCATCGGCAAGGCGATCATCAGCCCCGACGGCAAGGAGATCACCGAGATCAAGCCGCACGCCCGGGGCAAGCTGCCGATCGACAAGAAGACCCGGGACGTCATGGAGGAGGCCCTCGCGGGCGTCGTCACCCGCGGCACCGCCGCCTGGAAGTTCGGCGGCTGGCCCCAGGACAAGATCCCGCTGCACGCCAAGACCGGTACCGCCGAGGTCTACGGCAAGCAGACCACGTCCTGGCTGACCACCTACTCCAAGGACTACGCGGTCGTGATGACGATCTCCCAGGCCGGTACCGGATCCGGTGCCTCCGGTGAGGCCGTGCGCAACATCTACAACGCCCTGTACGGCGTCCAGTCGGACGGCTCGATCGACAAGAAGAAGGCCCTGCTGTACACCCCGCAGAAGGACCTCCCCCAGATCCGTCCCGACGGCACGATCGTGTCCCCGAAGATCGAGAAGTTCGACCCGGACGCCAACCGGGCCCAGGACCAGCAGGCCCAGGGCGGACAGACACAGGACCCGCAGGCCCAGGACCAACAGGCTCAGGACCAGCAGACGCAGAACCCGCAGGCCCAGGACCAACAGGATCAGGGGGCCTCCACCGACAATCCGGCGGCCACCGTGCCCTCGCCGGCCGGGACCGACCGCGCCAACCGCAGGCGCACCGCCCGTCCGAAGAAGAGGCGGAGGATCCTGACATGACCGGAGCGACCAACTTCTCCGTCTCCGGATACGGCCCCGCACGCGCCGGCTGGACCCGGGTCTTCGCCCGCGACGGACTGGCCCGGCGCCTCGACTGGCCGATAATCCTGTCCGCCGCCGCCCTGTCCCTGATCGGGATGGTCCTCGTCTACTCGGCGACCCGCAACCGCACCGAGATCAACCAGGGCGATCCGTACTACTTCCTGATGCGCCATCTGATGAACACCGGCATCGGGATCGCCCTGATGATCGGCACCATCTGGCTCGGCCACCGCACCCTGCGCACCGCCGTGCCGATCCTCTACGGACTCTCGGTCCTCGGGGTGCTGCTGGTCCTCACCCCGCTCGGCGCCACCATCAACGGCAACCGCAACTGGATCGTCCTCGGCGGCGGCTTCTCCCTCCAGCCCTCCGAGTTCGTGAAGGTCACGATCATCCTGGGCATGGCGATGCTGCTCGCGGCCCGGGTCGACGCGGGCGACAAGCCGTACCCCGACCACCGCACGGTCCTCCAGGCGCTGGGCCTGGCCGCCGTACCGATCATGGTCGTGCTGCTCATGCCCGACCTCGGCACGGTCCTGGTCCTGCTCACCATCATCCTGGGCGCGCTGCTCGCCTCCGGCGCCTCCAACCGCTGGATCTTCGGCCTGCTCACGGCGGGCGTCCTCGGCTGCGTCGTCGTCTGGCAGCTGCACATCCTGGACGAGTACCAGATCGACCGGTTCGCGGCCTTCGCCAACCCCAGCCTCGATCCGTCCGGGGTCGGCTACAACACCAACCAGGCCCGCATCGCCATCGGCTCCGGCGGCCTGACCGGCTCGGGCCTCTTCCACGGCTCCCAGACCACCGGCCAGTTCGTCCCCGAACAGCAGACCGACTTCGTCTTCACGGTCGCGGGCGAGGAACTCGGCTTCGTCGGCGCCGGCCTGATCATCGCGCTGCTCGGTGTCCTGCTCTGGCGCGCCTGCCGCATCGCCCGTGAGACGACCGAGCTGTACGGCACCATCGTGGCCGCCGGAATCGTGGCGTGGTTCGCCTTCCAGTCCTTCGAGAACATCGGCATGACGCTGGGCATCATGCCGGTCACCGGCCTGCCCCTGCCCTTCGTTTCCTACGGCGGTTCGTCGATGTTCGCGGTCTGGGTGGCGGTGGGACTGCTCCAGTCGATCCGGGTCCAACGACCACTGTCGGCCTGACCGGCCCCGCCCGATCCGTACGGCCCCGCGCGCCCGCCGCCCGGGGCCGTACCCGTCCCCCACGGCTCCTCCCGCCCCTCGGCCCTGCCCTCCCCGCCCCGAAGCCACTAGATTCGGTGCATGGCGGACACCAAGCGCGAAATCGAGCGGAAGTACGAGGCCGCGGCAGAGGACGAACCGCCCGACCTGACCGGAACCGGCGGAATCACGGCCGCCCTCGACAAGGGCGTCACCGCACTCGACGCCACCTACTACGACACGGCCGACCTCAGACTGACCCGTGCCTCGCTGACCCTGCGCCGCCGCACCGGGGGAGACGACGCCGGCTGGCATCTCAAGCTGCCCGTCGAGGAGGGCGTACGCGACGAGATCCGCGCCCCGCTCTCCGACACCGTCCCCGAACACCTGCACGGACTGGTGCGCTCCCGGACCCGGGACGCCGCACTCGTGCCCCTCGTCCGGCTGCGCACCGCCCGCGCCGTCCACCACCTCGTCGACGCCGACGGCACCCTGCTCGCCGAGGTCGCCCTCGACCGGGTCCGCGCCGAACGGCTCGGCGGCGGCACGGGCACCGCCGCATGGACCGAGATCGAGGTCGAGCTCGCGGACGACGGCGACCCCGCCCTCCTGGACACGATCGACAAGAAGTTCCGCAAGACCGGACTGCGCCCCTCGTCCGCCCCGTCCAAGCTGGCCAGAGCACTGACGGAGACCGGCACGGGCCCCGCCACACACGGCGAGGAAGAGCAGTCACCGGTCACCGCGGGCGACCATGTCCTCGCCTATGTCCGCGCCCAGCGGGACGCGATCGTCGCACTGGACCCCGCGGTCCGCCGGGAGCTCCCCGACTCCGTGCACTCCCTGCGGGTGGCCACCCGGAGGCTGCGCAGCACCTTCCGCACCTTCGGCACCGTCCTGGACCGCGGTGTCACCGACCCCCTCGCCGACGAGCTGAAACGGCTCGCCGCCGAGCTGGGCGTCGACCGCGACCGGGAGGTCCTCACCGACCATCTGACCGCCGCCCTCGACGAACTCCCCCGGGAGCTGCTCTCCGGTCCCGTCCGCAACCGCCTGCTCACCTGGTCGGACGCCCGGGGCGGAGGCTCCCGGCGCCGGCTGGCCGCCCTCCTCGACAGCAGGCGCCACCTCGATCTGCTGGACGGCCTGGACGCCGTGATCGCCGCCCCGCCCCTGCTCGGAGCCGCCGCCGGGAAGCCGTCGAAGGTGATCACCAAGGCCGTGCGCAAGGACTTCCGCAAGGTCGCCGCTCTGGTCGGCCGGGCCCTGGACCTGCCGCCGGGCCATGACCGCGATGTGGCCCTGCACGAGGCCCGCAAGAAGACCAAGCGCACCCGCTACGCCGCCGAGGCCGCCGTGCCCGTCCTGGGCAAGCGCGCCGCGGCCCTGGTCACGTCGATGAAGTCGCTCCAGACCCTGCTCGGCGACCACCAGGACAGCGTGATGGCCCGGGAGGCGCTGCGGGAGCTGTCGGAGCAGGCGCACGCTGCGGGAGAGAGCAGCTTCACCTACGGTGTCCTGTACGGGCGCGAGGAGCGGCGCGCGGCGGCCGGGGAGGCGGCGCTGCCGGAGGTGTGGCGGAAGGCGGAGCGGCGGATGCGGCTCTGAGCGGACGCCCGGAAGGCTCGGCAGTCCGGGGAGGGGCCGCGGTCGCGTTAGGCTTGATGGCCACCCTGCCCTTCAGTCCTGTCAGTCCCGCTCCAGGAAAGTTCCGAGATGCCTGCCGAATCGGTCTTCCCGCAGCTCGAAGCCCTGCTCCCGCATGTGCAGAAGCCGATCCAGTATGTCGGCGGAGAGCTCAACTCCACGGTCAAGCCGTGGGACGCCTGTGACGTCCACTGGGCGCTCATGTACCCCGACGCCTACGAGGTCGGCCTGCCCAACCAGGGCGTCATGATCCTCTACGAGGTCCTCAACGAGCAGGAGGGCGTCCTCGCCGAGCGCACCTACAGCGTGTGGCCGGACCTGGAGGCGCTGATGCGGGAGCACGAGGTCCCGCAGTTCACGGTGGACAGCCACCGCCCGGTGAAGGCCTTCGACGTCTTCGGCCTGTCCTTCTCCACCGAGCTGGGCTATACGAACATGCTGACGGCCCTGGACCTGGCGGGGATCCCGCTGGAGTCCAAGGACCGCACCCTGGACGACCCGATCGTCATGGCGGGCGGCCATGCGGCCTTCAACCCGGAACCGATCGCGGACTTCATCGACTGCGCGGTGATCGGCGACGGCGAGCAGGCGGTCCTCGAGGTCACCAAGATCGTCCGAGCCTGGAAGGCGGAGGGCCGCCCCGGCGGCCGCGAGGAGCTGCTGTTCCGCCTGGCGAGGACGGGCGGGGTGTACGTCCCCGCGTTCTACGACGTGGAGTACCTCTCCGACGGCCGGATCGCCCGAGTCGTCCCCAACAGGTCGGGCGTCCCGTGGCGGGTGTCCAAGCACACGGTCATGGACCTGGACGAGTGGCCCTACCCCAAGCAGCCGCTGGTCCCCCTGGCGGAGACGGTCCATGAACGCATGTCCGTCGAGATCTTCCGCGGCTGCACCCGCGGCTGCCGCTTCTGCCAGGCGGGCATGATCACCCGCCCGGTCCGGGAACGTTCCATCACCGGCATCGGCGAGATGGTCGACAAGGGCCTCAAGGCGACCGGCTTCGAGGAGGTGGGCCTGCTCTCCCTCTCCTCGGCGGACCACACCGAGATCGGTGACATCGCCAAGGGCCTCGCGGACCGCTACACGGACGACAAGATCGGCCTCTCCCTCCCCTCCACCCGCGTGGACGCCTTCAACATCGACCTGGCGAACGAGCTGACCCGCAACGGCCGGCGCTCGGGCCTCACCTTCGCCCCCGAGGGCGGCTCGGAACGCATCCGCAAGGTCATCAACAAGATGGTCTCGGAAGAGGACCTGATCCGCACCGTCGCCACCGCCTACGGCAACGGCTGGCGCCAGGTGAAGCTCTACTTCATGTGCGGCCTGCCCACGGAGACGGACGAGGACGTCCTGCAGATCGCCGACATGGCCATGCATGTCATCCAGAAGGGCCGCGAGGTCTCCGGCGCGAACGACATCCGCTGCACGGTCTCGATCGGCGGCTTCGTCCCCAAGCCCCACACCCCCTTCCAGTGGGCCCCCCAGCTCTCCGCCCAGGAGACGGACGCCCGCCTGGAGAAGCTCCGCGACAAGATCCGCGGCGACAAGAAGTACGGCCGCTCGATCGGCTTCCGCTACCACGACGGCAAGCCGGGCATCATCGAGGGCCTGCTCTCCCGCGGCGACCGCCGCATCGGCTCGGTCATCCGCGCGGTCTACGAGGACGGCGGCCGCTTCGACGGCTGGCGCGAGCACTTCTCCTACGACCGCTGGATGAACTGCGCCGACAAGGCACTGTCCGCCTACGGCGTCGACGTCGACTGGTACACCACCCGCGAGCGCGCCTACGAGGAGGTCCTCCCCTGGGACCACCTCGACTCCGGCCTCGACAAGGACTGGCTCTGGGAGGACTGGCAGGACGCCCTCGACGAGACCGAGGTCGACGACTGCCGCTGGACGCCTTGCTTCGACTGCGGGGTGTGTCCGCAGATGGACACCACCATTCAGATCGGCCCGACCGGGAAGAAGTTGCTTCCTCTGACGGTCAAGAACGCCGCGCCGGCTCCCGTATCGAGTGGTCACGCGCACTGAGGTGAGCGAGGCACTCGATCGAGTGATGGGCCCCCTTTCCTATGGCGAGGGGGCCCGCTGGTGTCTGGTGGCGTTTGAATGCGCGGTGTACGCTACTATGCGACCGCAGGGCTGCGGCGTTCGATGAGTACGACGTCGCGCCATACGCCGTGATGCCGGCCGATGCGTTCGCGCGTGCCGATGATGCGGAAGCCCACCCTCTGGTGCAGGGCGAGGCTGCTGGTGTTCTCGGGGAAGATGCCTGACTGGATGGTCCAGATGCCCGCTGTTTCGGTCGAGGCGATCAACGCGTTCAGCAACGCCGTGCCGATTCCTCGACTGCGGGCGTCGGGGTGGACGTACACCGAGTGTTCGACCACGCCGGCATAGACGCACCGGTCGGACACCGGCACCGCCGCCACCCAGCCCAGCACCTTGCCCCTTTGGTCCACGGCGATGTGCCGGTGGTCGGACAGCTTGGTGGCGTTGAATCGTTCCCAGGTGGGCGCGGTGGTCTCGAAGGTGGCGTTGCCCTCGTCGATGCCGAGTCGGTAGATCCTCAGAACCTCGTCGGCGTGCTCGGGGCCCATGGCCGCGATGCGGACGTCGGTCGCGGCACTCACGCTTGGCTCGTCGGGGCGATCTCGTCGAGCAGGCCGTGGATGCGCTTCTCGATCTCGTCGCGGATCGGGCGGACGGCGTCGACGCCCTGCCCGGCCGGGTCGGGGAGCGCCCAGTCGAGGTAGCGCTTGCCGGGGAAGACGGGGCAGGTGTCGCCGCAGCCCATGGTGATGACCACATCGGAGGCCTGGACGGCTTCGGCCGTGAGCACCTTGGGTACCTCGGCGGAGATGTCGATGCCTGCCTCCGACATCGCTTCGACGACGGCCGGGTTGACCGTGTCGGCGGGCGCGGATCCGGCAGAGCGGACCTGTATGCGGTCGCCCGCCAGGTGGGTGAGGAACGCTGCGGCCATTTGGGAGCGCCCGGCGTTGTGGACACAGACGAACAGCACGGAGGGACGTTCGGCGGAGGTGTTCATGGCCGGTGTGTCTTTCTGGGCGGAGGCCGGTCAGGGGAGTGTGGGCGCGGCGAGTTCGGGTTCGCCCTGGAGAGGGTCGGTTGCGGTCTGTGCGGGTGCCGGGCGTCCGAAGACCGCGAGCATCAGCCCCAGCCCCAGCGCGGCACCCACCAGTTGGGCCACGATGAACGGGCCGAGCGAGCCGGGCGCGATGCCGGCGAAGGTGTCGGTGAAGGCCCGGCCGATGGTGACCGCCGGGTTCGCGAACGAGGTGGAGGACGTGAACCAGTACGCCGCTCCGATGTACGACGCCACGGCCACCGGGCCGAAGTGGGCGCGGTCGGAGCGGGCCAGGCCGAAGATCAGCAGGACGAGTCCGGCGGTCGCGACCACCTCGCCCAGCCACAGGTGACCGGCGGAGCGGTCATGGGTGGACCAACGGACGAGCGGTTCGCCGAACATGGCGTCGGCCACGACGGCTCCGACGATGGCTCCCATGAACTGGGCCGGGATGTAGGCGGCGACGTCCCGCGAGGTCGGTGCGTCCTCGCTGCGGCGGCCGGTGAGCCAGGCGGCGAGGGTGACGACGGGGTTGAAGTGCGCCCCGGAGACCGGCCCCAGGAGCGCGATGAGCACGCCCAGGCCGAAGACCGTGGCCAGCGAGTTGGCCAGCAGTTGCACGCCGACATCCCTGGTCAGCTCGGTGGCCTGGATGCCGGAGCCGACGACCACCGCGACCAGGGCGGCCGATCCCACGGCTTCGGCGGCGGCCCGGCGGCCCAGCGGGGCGCTCATGCGGTCGTCTCGGCCGTCTGCGACGTCTTCAGGAAGGCGGCGAGCCGGTCGAGGGTGGCGGGCAGGGCCCAGTAGTAGACCCATGTGCCGCGCCGCTCGCAGTCGATCAGACCGGCCTGCCGCAGCAGCTTGAGGTGATGCGAGATCGTCGGCTGGGACAGATCGAAGGCCGGGGTCAGGTCACAGACACAGACCTCACCGCCCGCCCGTGAGGCGATCATCGACAGCAGGCGCAGGCGTACCGGGTCGCCCAGCGCCTTGAACAGCTTCGCCAGCTCCGCCGCCTGGTCCTCGTCCAAGGGGGTGGTCACCAGCCCGGGGCAGCATCCGCCGTTCTCGTCGCTCTGTCCGAGCACCACAAGCTCTTGCTTCGACATGTGTCTATATTGACATTCTTCGATTCAACGCACAACCTTATATCGACAGACGTCAATGCAATGCAGTCGATGGGAGCCCTGTCATGCCCCGTGCCCAGCTCGCCCTGCGGGTCGGCGACCTGGAGGCGTCGATCACCTTCTACGCGAAGCTGTTCGGCGCCGAACCGGCCAAGCGACGCGAGGGTTACGCCAACTTCGCCCTCACCGAGCCCCCGCTCAAGCTCGTCCTGATCGAGGGCGAGCCCGGCGAGGAAACCCGCCTCGACCACCTCGGCGTCGAGGTCGAGTCCACCGACCAGGTCGACGCCGCCACCACCCGTCTCAAGGATGCCGGTCTGGCCACCTTCGAGGAGAATGACACCTCCTGCTGCTACGCCCTCCAGGACAAGGTCTGGGTGCACGGCCCCGGCAAGGAGCCCTGGGAGGTCTATGTCGTCAAGGCCGACGCCGACACCCTCGGCAAGAGCGCCGCCCTCAACGCGGCCGACGACGGCTGCTGCACCACCCGGACCACCGAACCGGCCTCCGCGTCCATGGGTTGCCACCGCGGCTGAACCGGCGGTCAGGGCATCGGCCGGCTTCAGACGGGCACCTCAACTCCTCGGTGATGCCGAGGGGTTCGCCTCGCAGTGGTCGACCGATGACAGGAATCGTTTGTCGAGGGCCACCCGGGCGAATTCCTTTTCCTTCGCGGACACCGGGACCACGGGGGACGAGTTCTCCAGGAGCGGGGTCCCTTCCGCGTCGTAGAAGGTGACCCGGGCCTCGAACTCAGCCTTTCTGTCGTTGGGGTTACTGACCTCGACGGTCGCGTACGGCTTGTTCTGCGTCGCGCAGCTGATCAGCTTCACTGTGGCGTCCTGCAACGGCTGTCCGGTGCCGCTGCCGGTCGTCGGAGTGGATGTCTGCCGGTGGTGGTAAGTCCCGCCGGTGCTTCCGTAGCCCGAGCCGCCGTAGGAGCCACCGGACGATGAACTGTCGTGATCCTGGTGCGAGTTGCTGCATCCACCCCCGCCCCCGCCACTGCCGCTGTGCCGGCTGTGCCCGTGCCCGCGGCTCTCGGAGAAGCCCGTCAGCGCGAGCACCACCACCGCCAGTACCGCCGTGAACCTGATCCTGCGCCCCCGTGTCTGCATGCGGTCACCCTATCGACGCAAGGGTGTCCCGTGAGGGCTCGCGCGGCGACCGGTCGCACGGGGGAGCGGCGTCACGCGTGCGACCGGTGAGGTGCGAAAACCGATGGCCGACGGGGAGTCGTCGGCTTCAGGCTGTGCACCATGGATGAACCCCAGCACGGGATCCGCGCGCTCTACACGGTCTCCACGGTCACCGTCTACCAGGCTTATTCCCCTGAGATCGGTGTGCCCGCGGTTCGTGGGGGCCGTTTCCCCGCCGCGTGGAAGCGGGACCGTATGACATGGATCAAGCCGTCGTTCCTGTGGATGATGTACCGCTGCGGCTGGGGCACCAAGGAGGGGCAGGAGACCGTTCTCGGGATCGAGATCAGCCGTGTCGGCTTCGAGTGGGCGCTGCGCCATGCGTGCCTGTCGAGCTATGTACGTGGGCTGCACTCCGACCGCAGTACCTGGCAGCGCGAGTTGAAGCGCGCGCCGGCCCGCGTCCAGTGGGACCCCGAGCGCGATCTGCACTTGCAGCCCCTGCCCTACCGCTCGCTGCAACTCGGGCTCTCCGGGGACGCCGTGCGGCGGTACGCGGACGAGTGGACGGTGGGCATCAGGGACGTGACGCCGCTCGCCCGCGAGATCCGCGCGCTCGTCAGCAGCGGTGATCTGGACTCCGCGGCCCGATTGTTGCCCGGTGAGGAGCCGTATCCGGCCGAAGGCGAACTCATGGCGCACCTGCGCTCGTGATCGGGCAGGTTCGCCACCCGCTGTGGGCTGTCGGCGCGAGGGCTCAGCGTGGTGCGTGGGGGCGGGGCAGGGCCGGTGCGACGGGGTAGCCCATGGTCAGGGCTTTCTGAAGGACGTCCTCGACGGGGGCTGTGGGATTGAGGCTGGTGATCAGGGCCCGGTCCAGGGGGCGCAGTTCGTAGATGTGGCGTACGGCCTCGATGGCGACGGCGGTCTCGTAGTAGTCCTCGGCGAACGCCTGGAAGGCTTCGGGAGTCGGGTCCAGCAGGAGTTCGAAGAGCCAGCCGGAGCCGTCGGGGTCGGGATGTCCTTCGGGGAAGGCGATTTCCCCGGCCTGCCAGCGCCCGGTCTCCGCCTCGTGCCACAGGCACACCGTCACCACAGGAGTGCCGTCCTCATCGGTGAAGGCGGGCTCGCGGACGTACCGCTGATAGGCCGTGGGCACGGCGTCCACCACTCCGGGCCAGGGTTCGGGCGTGTCGTCGTGCCGGTACGGACTGAGCGGGGACTCGTGGTCGAAGCCGCGTACATAGGCGCCGGCAGGTGAGAAGACGATGTCGAACTCGTCGCCCGAGCCGTTCGCCATGGAGGCCAGTTCCTCGGTTTCCGACCAGTTCGGATCGAACGAGTGGTGTCGCTCGGCACCGGGGTTCACGATGGTTTCGGCCATCGCCACGGACAGGCAGAGCCTTCGCAGGGACGGGACATCGGACAGCATGCGGGCCACGTCATGGACGGTCATGCGGCCCATCGAAGCGGACGCCACTGACATCGATGCTGATACTCAGGTTCCGGTGGTCGTGGCTCTGCCACTGACTGACGCCCTGCTGGGCTGTCTTCCCACTGTTCTGTCCGGCCGCCGGGACCTGTTCTCATGGCTCCGGCCGGGCGGAACATGACCTGATAGGAGCTTGGTCAGAAGCCCCCTCGATGTCCTGTCTGCGCCACCCGGCCGGCGCCCACCTTCGGCTGGGAAGGCATCATCAGCATGACATCAGCGGTCGTAGACGACACGGCGGACCAGGATGTGTTCGGCGGGGTCGACTCCCATGCCGACACCATCCACGTCGCGGTCATCAGCGACAACGGCGGTCACCTCGCCGACGCCGAGTTCACCACCACCGGCGCCGGATACGCCGCGGCCCTGGCCTTTGTGGCCGCCCACGGCCACGTGATCGCGATCGGGGTGGAAGGCACCGCCTCCTACGGCGCCGGCTTCACCCGCGCCGCGCGCTCGCACGGCCACCAGGTCGTCGAGGTCAACCGGCCCGACCGGGCCGAACGCCGCCGCATCGGCAAGTCCGATCCCATCGACGCCTACGCCGCGGCCCGCGCCGCCCTGTCCGGACGGGCCTCCAGCGCCCCCAAGGACGACACCGTCGCCGGCATACGCGCCCTGCACAACGCCGCCCGCTCCGCCGTCAAGGCCCGCACCGCAGCCCTGAACCAGATCGGCCACATCCTCATCACCGCCCCCGACACCGTCCGCGCCAAGTACGGGCAGCTCAAAGGAACGGACCGCACCGACGCCCTGGCCCGACTGCGGCCCTGCGGGGACGCCGTCCACACCGCGGTCCTCACCGCGCTCAGGAGCCTCGCCCGGCGCGTCAAAGAACTGACCGCCGAGCACGAAGCCCTGACCAAGGCCCTGGACAGCGAGGTCACCGTCCACAACCCCGGACTGCGGGCCTCCTACGGAGTCGGCCCCGACACCGCCGCCCAGCTCCTGCTCACGGCGGGAGGCAACCCCGAACGCATGCGGACCGAGGCGGCCTTCGCGGCCCTCTGCGGAGTCGCACCCGTCCCCGCCTCCAGCGGCCGGACGAACCGGCACCGCCTCTCACGAGGCGGCGACCGGGCCGCCAACGCGGCCCTCTACCGCATCGCTCTCGTCCGTATGTCCCACGACTTGCGCACCCGCGAGTACGTGACACGACAGACCACCGCCGGCCGGACGAAGAAGGAAATCATCCGGTTGCTGAAACGGGCCATCGCCCGGGAGATGTTCCGTTGCCTGACCACCACGGTCGCCGTCCCCGGCATCGCCGACCTGCGGCCTCTGCGGCAGTCCAGGAACATCACGCTCACCGCCGCAGCGAAGCACTTCGGCGTCTGGCCGGCCACCATCTCCACCCTCGAACGCGGAATCCGCCGAGACGACGACCTCGCCCACGCCTACCGCAACTGGCTCCAAGCCGCTTGACAGCAATAGGAGCATCATCGGGTTCTTCGGGGCGGCCGCCCGCCCCCTGCCGGCGGTGGTGGAGGGGCCGTTATTCGTTCACCAGTACAGGGATGGAGACCACGGCGGCGGTGGGGGTGCCACGGAGGGCCTTGGCGGGGATGGTGAAGTCGATTCCGCCGTTCTCGGCCTGCGGGCCGGTGTGCTCGCCGTGGGTGTGGGCCGCCTCGCCCTCCTCCGCGTACTCGAAGCTGCCGGTGCCCAGCAGGCGGCCCCGGGTGTCGTAGTAGGCGGCTCGCAGTTCGAGGGCGATGAGGTCGCTGACGTCGGAGGTGACGACCAGGTGCCCGGTGACGGCCGCCGGTCCCTTGCCCAGGGCGAGCTCGGTGATGTGGACCCGGTCGGTGAAGGGCCCGTCCGAGAGGCGGACCTCACCGGGGGTGGCGGCGGGGCTGAGGCTTGCCGCCGGGGTGGGGGCGGACCGGGGCGAGGGCAGGGCGAGTCCGCCGGCCGTGGCCGACGGCGCCGGGCTGTGGTCGCCGTCGTGGCGGCTGTCGCTGCCGTTGCCCGTACAGCCGGTGAGTGCGGCGAGCAGGAGGGCGGTCATGGTCGCGGTGGAGGCGACGCGGACGCGGGTACGACCGCGGGGGCCGGCGGGAAGAGGCATGGGGAGGACTCCTGATACGTACTCGGGACGGTGGGCCGGCGCCCGGTGGACGGCTTCCGGGCCTCCGGGCCACGGCACGGTCCGGTCGGCCTTCGGCAGGCGGAGCGGGTACGGGAAACCGCAGGGGCCGGGAACGGTGTGCGCTCCCGGCCCCGCTTCAGCTCCTGATCAGCGGTGCTGCTTGGCCGGCTGCGAGCGGAACAGCGACACGTACATCTTCCGGTACAGGTCGGTGTTGTCCTGGCTGGCGGCGAAGCCGGTGGCACCGGGGCCGAAGGCGTAGATCGGCACGTCGGCGCCCGTGTGGTTGCCCGACAGATAGGTCAGCCACAGGCTGGCCTCCGGGGAGCCGTCCTTGACGCCCTTGGGATCGTCGGCGGTGCGGAAGGTGGCCGGGGCGAAGTTCTTCGCGTCACCCGCGCCGGCACCGTTGACGATGCCGGTGGAGCGGGCCGGGTCCAGCACGTTGCCGCCCTCGCGCGACGGCGTGGAGTTGTTCGCCGTGTTGCCCGTGTCGGCGTTCACCGGGGGCGCGGCCGCCTCGGCGTTGGTGAAGCTGCCCCGCTCGATGATGTTGAAGCCGGCACACTCGTGGTCGGCGGTGACGACGACCAGGGTGTGGCCGTCCTTCTTGGCGAAGTCGACCGCGGCCTTGACGGCGTCGTCGAACGCCTTGATCTCGTCGAGGGTCTGCGCGGCGTCGTTGGCGTGCGAGCGCTTGTCGATCAGCGCGCCCTCGACCTGGAGCAGGAAGCCCTTCTTGGAGGCGCCGTCCAGCAGCGAGATGGACTTCTTGGTCATCTCCGCCAGGGTCGGCTCCTGCTTCTCGGCGGCACCGGCCGGAAGCTTGGCCTTGGCGTTCTCCACGGTCAGATTGCCGCGGTTGAACAGGCCGATGACCTTGCCCTTCTTGACCTTGTCCAGCTCCTTCCCGGTGGCGACCTTCTGGCTGGCGGCGGTCTGCTCGCCGAGCCTCGCGTCACCGAAGCTGCCGAGGACCTGGTAGCCCTGGGACTTCATGGCCTTCTCGTCGTCCGGCTGGAAGCGGGACAGGCCGCCACCGAAGATCACGTCAGCGACGCCGTTACGGGCGATCTGCTGGGCGATCGGGGTGATCAGGGTCTTGTCGGACGGCTTCTTCTCATAGCTGCCGTCGGCCTTCTTCGGCAGGCAGGAGGCGTCGGAGTAGGTCGGGCCCTGGCAGCCGCGGAGCAGCGCGTGGCTGAACATACCGGCCGGTGTGGCGTCGGTGATCTCAGCGGTGGAGACGTTGCCGGTGGCGAAGCCGGCCTTCTTGGCCTGCTCCATCAGGGTCGGCACGGACTTCTCGTAGGAGTCCACGCCGATGGCGGCGTTGTAGGTCTTCACCCCGGACGCCCAGGCGGTGGCCGCGCTGGCGGAGTCGGTGACCAGTGCGGGCTGGTCGCTGCCCTTCTCGACGGCGTACGTCGAGACGGCGCCGTAGGAGGGCATGCGCTCCATGTTGAGCTTGCCGTCGGCGCCGTAGAAGCGCTCACGTCCGGCGGTGACATGGGTGCGGCCCATGCCGTCGCCGAGCAGGAAGATGACGTTGCGGATGTCCTTGCCCTTGGCGGGGGTGTCCTTGGGCTGGGAGTTTGCCGCCGCCGGCACGCCGGCGGCCAGCGCGCCCGCAGTGGCGAGGACCGTCAGGATCCTGACGGATGTGCGCATCGTCGGTGCTCCTCGATCGATGAGGCGTTCAGGACCCCTTGCGGCAGCCGTGAACGCACCCGACGGACTGCCGGGTAAAGGCACGTTAAAGGCGGGTCGTGAATCGTCGGCCACCGCAAGGTGTACGGCACTCGAACGTGCCCGGGGTGTGGCGGGGAGCTGCGCCTGATGCGTTCGGGTCCGGCCGCGCGGCCCGGGCCCCATACGGGCGCCGGGCCGCGGCGGGCCTCCGGGAGACCGCAGGGGCCTCGGAGATCAAGTCCTCACATGCCGACGGCAAAGCGCATCAGGGCGTGCTCGTCGCCCTGCTTGATCTTCCCCGTCGTGTTGATCACCTGAAGCTTCCAACTGCCGCCGACCCGCACGGCCTTGGCGACGGCACAGCCGTTGTCCTGGGTCAGCAGGCTCGGCCAGATGTCGGCGACCTGCTCGGAGCTGCCCCCGGTCGCGTCGTACACCTTGAAGCTGATGTTGCGCGCCTTCTGGAAGGAACTGTTCTTCTTGAAGGCGGCGGCCACGAACACGATCGACGTGATGTTCTGCGGTATCCGCGCGAACTCGACCGTCACCGTCTCGTCGTCGCCGTCCCCGTGGCCGGTCTGGTTGTCGCCGCTGTGGAGCAGAGACCCGTTGCCCATGGGGTCGAGGGAGTCGAGACCGGCCAGCCGCACCGGGTCCCCGTTCTGCATGGCGATGGCGATCAGATCGAGGTCGGTGCCGGTCTTGCGGCGGATCTTGCCCATGATCCCGCCGCTGCTGCCGGCGGTGGGGTCCCAGGACACTCCGATGGACAGATGGGTCACACCGTCCAGATCCGCGGGGCCGTCTTCCTTCGTGAGCGTAATCATGTCTGGATCATCCTCTTGCCGACGGGACTTCGATAGGCAAAGTGTGCCTGGAGCTCCCGGCGCCCCCTACGGCCGGTCAGCCGCCGGTTTCCGTACGGGACGGCCCTGTCGCCGCATCCATAGGGGGCATTGAGGCGTCTACACCGGTATGGACCTGGAGAAGACGCCGCCTCGGCAGCCCGGCGAGGGCTGCCTCACCGTGGCGATCCGCCTGCCCGTGCGGATCGTGGTGCTGGTTCTGGTGGTGCCGGTGCGGCTGTCGTGGGACGCGATGGTCGTCGGGGGACGGGTGCTGCGCGACAGCGTGCTGCGCCCGGTGGGCCGTGCCCTGGGGTGGCTGGCTCGGGCGGTGTTCGTATGGCCCTGGGTGATGATGTGGCGGTATGCCCTTGTGCCGCTCGGCAGGGGTGTCGCCTGGCTGGGTCATGTCCTGATCGTCGTACCGGCGTTGTGGATCCACCGTCGAGTGCTGACGCCGCTCGGGCATGGTGTCCTTCGGGTGTTGCGGGGGACGGGTGCCGGATGCGCCTGGGTGTACGCACGAGTGCTGACTCCGGTGGGGCATGCCGTCGTTCGGCTGCTCAGGGGGGTCGGGTACGTCCTTGTCGTCCTGGGCGCCGGGGCGTACACGGTGATGGCCTGGCTGGGGCGCCGGCTGCTCGTCGTGCCGGCGGGGTGGCTGTACCGCCGGGTGCTGACGCCTCTCGGGCATGGCGTCGTCCGGGTGTTGCGC
Source organism: Streptomyces nodosus (assembly GCF_008704995.1). Taxonomy (NCBI): domain Bacteria; kingdom Bacillati; phylum Actinomycetota; class Actinomycetes; order Kitasatosporales; family Streptomycetaceae; genus Streptomyces; species Streptomyces nodosus. The sequence continues at coordinate 2,677,947 of NZ_CP023747.1, read as the reverse complement.
GGCATCGGCGCCGGATGCGCCTGGCTGTACCGGACGGTGCTGACCCCGCTCGGGCACGGGATCGTCCGGCTCGCAAGCGGTGTCGCGTGGCTGGTGGGCATGGCCGTCACCGGGATCGGCGTCGCCCTGTACTGGACGCTGCGGGTGCTGCTAGTGGTGCCCGCGCTCGCCGTCGGACGGTGGATCCTGGCTCCGGTCGGCCGCTTCCTCCTGGTCGTCGGGCGGGAGATCGGTACCGCGATCGTGCATGCCTGGCGCGTCGCCGGGCACATCTCGCTCGTGGTGGGCCGGTTCCTCGCCGCCGTTTTCCGGAGGATCTTCGTGGAGCCGGTGCGCTGGGCGTACCGGACGGTGCTGACGCCCGTCGGGCACGCCCTGCGCGACACGGTCCTGCGGCCCGCCGCCGAGATCGCGCGCGGGGTCGGCCGGGCGACCCGGCAGGCGCTCGCCGGAGCGCGCGAAGCCGCACGTCAGGCCCGTGCCGACATCCGCCGCATGCTGTTCGGAGAGCCCCGCGAGCCACAGGCGGTCTCCCGCAGGGAACCTCAAGCGGGTGAAACACGTACTCTAGGTAGCAGTACGACCGCTCTCACGAAGGACTGAACGACACTGGGCAAGCGACAGCCCGAAGGCCCGCCGCCCGCACCCGCGGTGCAGCGCATCCGACTGCGCTACACCAAGCGCGGCCGCCTCCGGTTCACCAGCCATCGTGACTTCCAGCGTGCCTTCGAGCGTGCGCTGCGCCGAGCCGGGGTGCCGATGGCGTACTCGGCCGGTTTCACGCCGCATCCGAAGGTGTCGTACGCCAATGCCGCACCCACCGGCACGGGCAGTGAGGCGGAGTACCTGGAGATCGCGCTCACCGAGGCGCGCGACCCGGACAGGCTGCGTGACCTTCTCGACGAGTCGCTGCCCGCAGGGCTCGACATCGTCGACGCGGTCGAGGCCCGGACGTCGGGGCTCTCCGACCGGCTGACGGCTTCCGTGTGGGAGCTGCGGCTGGACGGTGTGGACCCGGCGGACGCCCGCCGCGCGGCCGAGGCCTTCGGCGCGGCCGGGACCGTGGAGGTCCAGCGCCGCACCAAGAACGGCGTCCGTACCTTCGACGCCCGTGCCGCGGTCGCGAGCCTGGAGTGCCTGGAAACGCACGGTTCGCCGACTGATAGGCCGAGCGACCGGCCTTGTGCGATACTGCGGCTGGTTGTTCGGCACGTGACGCCTGCCGTACGACCCGACGACGTCCTGTCCGGTCTCCGCGCCGTGGCCGACCTGGCGCCGCCGGTCCCCGCAGCGGTGACCAGGCTGGCGCAGGGGCTGTTCGATGAAGAGACCGGCACGGTGACCGACCCGCTCGCGCCCGACCGCGAGGCAACGGCGACCGAGCCGAAAACGGCCGCCACCACTGCCGCCGCGACGGCGCCGGTGTTGGAAGGATCCGCGTAGGGACGGACGTCGTAGCGCCGCCCTCGTACTCGGGAGCCACCTGGGTCGGGCAGCGCACCGACCAGAAGACTTTCGCCAGGCCGTACGCATCATGGCGTACGGAACCGGTGGGACAGGACACAGAGAGCTCCCGTGCGGCGCCCGCGCCCCGGACGGCGGCACCGCGCGATGCGCGAGCCGCGGACGTCACCGGCGAAACCGCCGGACCAGGCGCGGCGCCCGGGAGCCTGACGGGAGATACGCCCGCATGCTCGAACCGATCGAGCCCGCACAGGGTTCCGAATACAACACCCCCAGCGACACTCTGCCGCCGCGTCGCCGACGCCGCGCCGCATCGCGGCCGGCGGGACCGCCGGCCGCCACCACCGAGGCCACGGCCACCGATGCCGTGACCACCGAGGACACGGCCGACGAGACCGTGACCGGTACGGCGGCGGCCGAAAAGCCGGCCGCGGAGACCGCGCCGGCTGCCGAGGCCGTGGTGGCCCCTGGGGACGAAGAGACCGAGGAGACGGTGGCCGAGGCCGCTGTTCCCGAAGAAGCGAGGACGACGGCCGAGTCCGTCGTCGAGGAGCCCGCTCCGCGTCGTACGCGTCGTCGTGCCACGCGTCGGGTGTCGGCGCCCGCCGGGGCGCCCGAGACCACGGAGACGGCCGAGGTCGTGGTTCCGGCGGTTCCCGAGACGGAGGCCGTGGCGCCGGTGACCGCCGAGGCCGTTGTCTCCGAGGTGGTGGAGGCGTCCGAGCCTGCCGCCGAGGAGGCCGCCCCGCGTCGTGCGCGTCGTCGTGCCACGCGTCGGGTGTCGGCGCCCGCCGGGGCGCCCGAGACCGCCGAGGCCCCGGTGAGTGAGCCGGTCGAGCCGGCCCCCACGGCCGAGGAGATCCCCGCCGCCGAGGAGACGGCCACCCGCCGCACCCGTCGCCGGGCCACCCGCCGGGTGACCGCTCCGGCCGGTGTACCCGCAGCCGAGACCACCGAGACTCCCGAGGAGGCGCCTGTGAGCGCCGTCACCGAGGCCGCCGAGGCCCCGGCCCCCGCCGCGGCCGTCGTCGCGGCGCGCAAGGAGACCGAGCCGGTCGCCGAGGAGGCCGCCCCGCGCCGCAGCCGCCGTCGTGCGGTCCGCAAGGCCGCCGGTGGCTTCTCCGAGCCCACGCACCGGCCCGCCGAGGAGGCCGGCGACTCCGCGCGACGGCCCGTGCGGCCCGCGGTCGCCGTGTTCAAGGCGCCGGTGTTCACCGAGCCGATGTTCCAGACCCCGGAGCGGGCCGCCGCTGCCGCTGCCGCCGAGGCCGCGGAGCAGGAGACCGCCGAGGAGGAGAGCACCGCGCCGCGCCGCCGTCGTCGCCGCACCGGCGAGGAGGAGGCCGCCGCCGAGACGCCCGGGACCACCGAGGTGGAGGAGACCACCGAGGAACCGGAGGAGTCCGCCGAGGGCGAGGAGGCCGACGACTCGGAGGAGACCGGTTCGCGCCGTCGCCGTCGCCGCGGTGGCCGTCGCCGCCGTCGTGGGGAGTCCCCGGACGCCGAGGAGAGCGAGGAGTCCGAGGAGGCCGACGAGCAGGCCGCCCAGGACGCCGAGGACACCGCGGAGCAGATCGACGAGGACGCGGAGGACACGGCCCACCACGAGGACGAGGACTCGGGGTCGTCTTCCTCCAGCAGCCGTCGCCGCCGCCGTCGCCGCCGTCGGGCCGGTGACACGGGTACCGAGGCCGAGTCGGCGTCCGACGACCCGGAGCGCACCGTCGTCAAGGTCCGCGAGCCCCGCAAGAAGGACGAGCGGCCCGGTGACGGCACCGACGAGGTGCAGTCCATCAAGGGCTCCACGCGTCTGGAGGCCAAGAAGCAGCGCCGCCGTGAGGGGCGCGAGCAGGGCCGCCGCCGCGTCCCGATCATCACCGAGGCCGAGTTCCTGGCCCGTCGGGAGGCCGTCGAGCGTGTGATGGTCGTCCGCCAGAGCGGCGAGCGCACCCAGATCGGCGTCCTGGAGGACGACGTGCTCGTCGAGCACTACGTCAACAAGGAACAGGCGACGTCGTACGTCGGCAATGTCTACCTGGGCAAGGTGCAGAACGTCCTGCCCTCGATGGAGGCCGCCTTCATCGACATCGGCAAGGGCCGCAACGCCGTCCTGTACGCGGGCGAGGTCAACTTCGAGGCGCTCGGGATGGCCAACGGCCCGCGCCGCATCGAGTCCGCGCTGAAGTCCGGGCAGTCCGTGCTGGTGCAGGTCACCAAGGACCCGATCGGCCACAAGGGCGCCCGGCTGACCAGCCAGGTCTCCCTGCCGGGCCGTTATCTGGTCTATGTGCCCGAGGGCTCGATGACCGGCATCAGCCGCAAGCTGCCCGACACCGAGCGGGCCCGGCTGAAGACCATCCTCAAGAAGATCGTCCCCGAGGACGCGGGCGTCATCGTGCGCACCGCCGCCGAGGGCGCGAGCGAGGACGAACTGCGCAGGGACGTCGAGCGGCTCCAGTCGCAGTGGGAGGAGATCCGGAAGAAGTCGAAGAACGGCGGCAACGCGCCGACGCTGCTGTACGGCGAGCCGGACATGACCGTCCGGGTCGTGCGCGACATCTTCAACGAGGACTTCTCCAAGGTCATCGTCAGCGGTGACGAGGCGTGGGGGACCATCCACGGATACGTCTCCCATGTCGCCCCCGATCTGGCCGAGCGCCTGCAGCGGTGGACCTCCGAGGTCGATGTCTTCGCCACGTACCGGATCGACGAGCAGCTCGCCAAGGCGCTGGACCGCAAGGTCTGGCTGCCCAGCGGCGGTTCGCTGGTGATCGACCGCACCGAGGCGATGGTCGTCATCGACGTCAACACCGGCAAGTTCACCGGTCAGGGCGGCAACCTCGAGGAGACCGTCACCAGGAACAACCTGGAGGCGGCCGAGGAGATCGTCCGTCAGCTGCGGCTGCGCGACCTCGGCGGCATCATCGTCATCGACTTCATCGACATGGTGCTGGAGTCCAACCGGGACCTGGTGCTGCGGCGTCTGCTGGAGTGCCTGGGCCGGGACCGCACCAAGCACCAGGTCGCCGAGGTGACCTCGCTGGGCCTGGTCCAGATGACGCGCAAGCGCGTGGGGCAGGGCCTGCTGGAGTCCTTCTCCGAGACCTGCGTCCACTGCAACGGCCGTGGTGTGATCGTGCACCTGGACCACATGGCCGGCGCCACCGGCGGCGGCAAGCGCAAGAAGCGCGGCCGGGGCGGTGCCGAGCACGAGCCGGAGACGCACGAGGTGGCCGCCGAGGCCGCGGAGACCACCCCGGCACCGGCCGTCGTGGAGACCGAGGCCGCCGCTGCCGCCGAGGTCACGGCCCCGGTGGCGCTTCCGGAGCCCGCGTTCGCGCCCGACGAGGAGCTGTACAGCAGCATCGCCGAGGCCGAGGCGGCCGCTTCCCGCGGCCGTACGCGGCGCCGGGCCACCCGGCGGGCCTCGGCTCCGGCGGGTGCGCCGCGGAGCGAGGAGCGGGCACCGAGGTCCCGTAGGAGCGAGCGCGCCGCTCAGTCGCGTCAGAGCGCGGAGCCGGTGGCCGCCGAGGACCCGGTCGTCCCCGTGGAGCCGGTGCCTGCCGCCGACCCGGTTGTCGAGGCGCCGTCCGCGCCGGCCGAGGAGGAGGCCGCGCCCAAGGGCCGTACGCGCCGTCGTGCGACCCGCAAGGTGTCGGCACCGGCCGCCACGCCCGCGGAGGCCGTGGTGACGGTCGTCGAGCCCGAGCCGCAGCCGGCCGCGCCGCGGGCCGAGGCCGAGCCGTTGTCCGAGCCGGTCGCCGAGCCGTCCGAGGCTCCCGCCGAGGATGCCGCCCCCGCCCGCCCGCGCCGCCGTGCGGTGCGCAAGGCCACGGCGCCCACCTCGTCCGAGGAGACCGCCGTGGTGGTCGTCCCGGCGGCCGAGGCGGAGGCCCAGGAGCCGGTGGCGTCCGCGGCGGACGACGCCGAGGCGTCGGCGCCCGCCAAGAAGGCGGCCCGCAAGACCGCCAAGAAGGCGACGGCGAAGAAGGCCGCCACCAAGAAGACGACGGCCAAGAAGACCGCCGCCAAGAAGACCGCCGCGAAGAAGACGACCGCCAAGAAGGCCGCGGTCAAGAAGACGGCGGCGAAGAAGACGGCGGCGGCGGAGCAGACGCCCCTGCCGTCCGTCTCGGCGACGACGGAGGGCTGAGGCCGGGTTCCGGGCGTCCCCGCTTCGAGGGCGCCCTGAGCGAAAAGGCGCGGGGCACCGGTGGGTTCACCGGTGCCCCGCGCCTTGTGTCATGGGTGGCCTCGTGCCGAAGACGTCCGCGCCGTGCGGCTGTCGGCCCCCGGGGTCCACACGGCGCGCCCGGGACGCGGCCCGGACCCCGGTTTGACCCCTCAGGGCGGGCCTCGTAGTCTTAACCGTCGGCATGTCTCCAGACCTGCCACATCCCCGTAAACCTCTTCCTTCCGGACACGGGTCAGTGATTCGGGAGAGGCCGTCCGCGCTCTCGTGCCGGGCGGCTGGACTGCGGGGTGCCGTTTCCGAGCGAAGAGAGTGAGATCCGCGTGTACGCCATCGTGCGCAGCGGTGGTCGCCAGCACAAGGTTGCTGTCGGCGACATCGTTGAGGTTGACAAGATTTCCACTGCCCAGGTGGGCGACACGGTCGAGCTCTCGACCCTGCTCGTGGTCGACGGCGGCGCCGTGACCAGCGACCCGTGGGTGCTGGCCGGCATCAAGGTCCAGGCTGAGGTCGTGGACCACCACAAGGGCCAGAAGATCGACATTCTGCGCTACAAGAACAAGACCGGTTACCGCCGTCGCCAGGGCCACCGCCAGCAGTACACGGCGATCAAGGTCACCGAGATCCCCACGGCTGCGAAGTAAGGGACTGAGAACAGATGGCACACAAGAAGGGCGCATCGTCCACCCGGAACGGTCGCGACTCCAATGCCCAGCGGCTCGGCGTGAAGCGCTTCGGCGGTCAGGTCGTCAACGCGGGTGAGATCCTGGTCCGCCAGCGCGGCACCCACTTCCACCCGGGTGCGGGCGTCGGCCGTGGCGGCGACGACACGCTGTTCGCGCTGCAGGCCGGTGCGGTGCAGTTCGGCACCCACCGCGGCCGCAACGTCGTGAACATCGTTCCGGTCGCCTGACCCGAGCGTTCCACGAGTCTTCGCGGGCGATCGCGAAAACCTCGCGAGGCGGACCTCACTTCCCGGTCGGGAAGGCGGGTCCGCCTTTCGCTTGTTGAGCACCACATATTCCGTATCACCCCCGGCCACCCCGGCAGGGGCACCCCCAGGAGGCACCGAACCATGACCACCTTCGTGGACCGCGTCGAACTGCACGTCGCCGCGGGTAGCGGAGGCCACGGCTGTGCCTCCGTGCATCGTGAGAAGTTCAAGCCGCTCGGCGGCCCCGACGGCGGCAACGGCGGCCGCGGCGGCGATGTGTTCCTCACCGTCGACCAGTCCGTCACCACGCTGCTCGAGTACCACCACTCCCCGCACCGCAAGGCCACCAACGGCAAGCCCGGCGAGGGCGGCTTCCGGGCCGGCAAGGAAGGCCAGGACCTGGTGCTGACGGTCCCGGACGGCACGGTCGTGCTCGACAAGGCCGGCAATGTGCTGGCCGACCTGGTCGGGCACGGGACGTCGTACGTCGCCGCCCAGGGCGGTCGCGGCGGCCTCGGCAACGCGGCGCTGGCCTCCGCCCGCCGCAAGGCGCCCGGCTTCGCGCTGCTCGGCGAGCCCGGCGACCTCCAGGACATCGTGCTGGAGCTGAAGACCGTCGCGGACGTGGCGCTCGTCGGCTATCCCAGCGCCGGCAAGTCCTCGCTGATCTCCGTGCTGTCCGCCGCCAAGCCGAAGATCGCCGACTACCCGTTCACCACCCTCGTCCCGAACCTGGGCGTGGTGACCGCGGGCGCGACCGTGTACACCATGGCCGATGTGCCGGGGCTCATCCCGGGCGCCAGCCAGGGCAAGGGGCTGGGCCTGGAGTTCCTGCGGCATGTCGAGCGGTGCAGCGTGCTGGTGCATGTGCTGGACACGGCGACGCTGGAGTCCGACCGTGACCCCGTCTCCGACCTCGATGTCATCGAGGAGGAGCTGAAGCAGTACGGCGGCCTCGGCCGCCGTCCGCGGATCGTCGTGCTCAACAAGATCGACGTACCCGACGGCAAGGACCTGGCCGAGATGGTGCGGCCCGAACTGGAAGCCCGCGGGTACCAGGTCTTCGAGGTGTCCGCCGTGGCCCACCTCGGGCTGAAGGAGCTGTCGTTCGCCCTCGCCGACCTGGTCGGCAAGGCGCGCGCGGCCAAGCCGAAGGAGGAGGCGACCCGGGTCGTCATCCGTCCCAAGGCCGTGGACGACGCGGGCTTCACGGTGACCCGCGAGGACGACGGGCTGTTCCGGGTGCGTGGCGAGAAGCCCGAACGCTGGGTGCGCCAGACGGACTTCAACAACGACGAGGCCGTCGGCTATCTCGCCGACCGGCTCAACCGCCTCGGAGTCGAGGAGAAGCTGATGAAGGCGGGCGCCCGGTCCGGGGACGGCGTCGCCATCGGCCCCGAGGACAACGCGGTCGTCTTCGACTGGGAGCCCTCGGTCATGGCGGGCGCGGAGATGCTCGGCCGCCGCGGTGAGGACCACCGCCTCGAGGGCGTCCGTCCGGCCGCGCAGCGCCGCCGCGACCGGGAGGCGGAACGCGACGAGTTCGACCGTGAGTACGACGGATTCGAACCGTTCTGACGGACGTGTCGACCACCGAAAAACCGGCCGGGCTCGCAGCCCGGCCGGTTTTTCGTTCGCTCACTCCTCCTTGGCCTGTTCCAGCATCCGGTCCAGGACCCGCCCGGAGGCATGGCCGTCGTCGAGGTCGCAGAACAGATGGTGGAACCGCGCGAACCGGTCCTGGTACTCGGCGGTCACGCTGTCGATGTCCCGTATCGCCGTCACCAGTTCCTCGGACGTGGCGATCAGGGGCCCGGGCGAGTCCTTCTCGAAGTCGAAGTAGAAGCCACGCAGTGTGTCCCGGTAGTGCTCCAGGTCGTAGGTGAAGAACAGCATGGGCCGCTTCAGATGGGCGTAGTCGAACATCACGGATGAGTAGTCCGTGATCAGCATGTCCGCGAGCAGATACAGATCGGCGATGTCCGGGTACTCCGAGACGTCCCAGACGAAGCCGTTGCCCGCGCCGGGCACGGCGTCGACGACGTTGGAGTGGCGGCGGATCAGCAGCACATGGTCCTCGCCGAGACGCCGGCGGGCGTCGTCCAGGTCGATCCGCAGATCGAACTGGTACTGGCCGGCGCTGTGCGACTGGTCGTCCCGCCAGGTCGGCGCGTACAGCACGACCTTCTTGCCGTCGGGGATGCCGAGCGTCTTCCGCACCTTCTCCGCGATCTTGTCGCGGTCGGGCGAGTAGAGGTAGTCGTTGCGCGGGTAACCGGCCTCGAGTATCTCCCCGTCGTAGGAGAAGGCGCGCTTGAGGATCGGTGTGGAGAACCGGTTGGAGGAGACGAGCAGGCTCCAGTTCTTCGCCTCGAGCGCCAGCCGGTTCTGGTACTCGCGGTCGAAGTACAGGGTCTCGATGTCATGGCCGATCTTCTTGAGCATCGTGCCGTGCCAGGTCTGCACGACGACCTGACCGGGCCGGCGTTCCGCCCACTCGGGCAGATGCCCGTTGGTGACGATGTACCGGGACGTGGCCAGCGCCTCGAACCACTCGCGGCCCCACATGCGCACCCGGTCCGCGGTGGGCGGCAGGACCACCTGGCCGTCGCGCACGGCCCACAGGAACGTCAGGTCGCTGCCGCGGCGCAGCAGCTCCTCGTGCATGGCGCGCGGACTGTCGGAGTACTGCTTGCCGTTGTAGCTGAGGAAGAACACCTGGTCGCGCAACGGCAGCCGGCGGCCCGGCTCGTACACCTCGCGGCGCAGCTGGAGCTGGCGGTACGGGCCGCGCTCCAGGTCGCTCAGCTCGGACCGGCAGTTGAGCTGGGGGAAGCCGCCCCACCGGTTCTCGAACCAGTAGCGGCGCCCGTTCAGTTCGGTGTGCAGGGGGAACTGGGACAGGGCGAGCCGGTCGATGACGAACTCGGCGTCCGGCACCTCCTGGTCCCGGGCGCGCAGGATGAGGTTCCAGCGGCCGGCCTTGAGCGGCACCTGACCGGATCCGCCCATCACCGACGGGTCGAAGGCCGTGGTGAACGTGCCGTCCTCGGACCAGTCGACGGACGCCGTGCGCTCGTCGAAGCGCGTGCTCGCCTTGAGGATCAGATCGGCTCCGGCGAGCGCGAGGCTGCCGCGGCCCTGCACCACGATCCGCCCGTCCTCCAGGCGGATCCCGGTGATCACCGCGCGCCGTGTCCGGCCGATGATCTTCAGATAGCCGTTGTGCCCGGACACGAGTGCGATCTCCCGGTGGGCGCCCGCCTCGCCGAAGGAGGAGGGCAGGTCGAAGGAGAGGTCCTCGAGTCCTTCCCGCACCACACTGCTGAACTGGCGCTCGGTGCCGTCCTCGGCGGTGGCCAGCAGCACGGTGCTCCACTGGCGGCGCTCCGGCTGGGCCTGGTCGTCGACGGCGCTGTCGCCGAGGAGGGCCACGTCGGTGAGCGGGACACGGGTGAGGAAGGCCGTCCTGCCGTCCTGCTGTGTCACCTCGACGGGGTACTTGCGCACCTCGCCGCTCTTGGCGTGGAACAGGCGGAACACCAGCGTCTCGCCGTCCTTCAGCGGGACGCGGACGTCACCGCTGATCTCCACCGCGTCACCGTTCAGCCGACGGTCGGTGATCAGGGCGCGCACCTTCTCGACGCGCAGTTTGAAGGCGTCGCGCTCGACGGTCGGCAGCAGCCGGAAGTCCTCGTCGAGCCACCGGTAGGGCGGGTAGTTCGCGGCCGAGCCGCCGCGGGCCCAGACACCGCTGCGCCGCACCAGGCCGGAGGCGTAGACATTGATGCCGACGTGCCAGAGGCCTTCCTGCCAGGCGCCGCCCTTGCGCAGTCTGGCGGGGTCGAGGGCCAGCTCCCAGCCCGCCCAGTCGTAGTTGTACCGCTGCTGCCCGGAGTCGGTGGTGCACTCGGGCCGGTGGACGTTCCTGGTGGGCAGGAACGTGCGGCGGCGCGAACCGTGGCGCTTGAGCTGGACGACCTTGATGCTGCTCCGCTTGGCCGACACGTCGACCTTGTCGATCCAGGCGTCGCCGGACAGCAGCAGCTTGCCGTCCTGCCAGGCCACCGAGCGCAGTGGGGCGCGCAGGTCCAGGTCGCCGTCGATGCGCAGGGCCGCCTTGGGGAGCTCGAAGCCGCTCTCCTCCAGCGTGCGGAAGCTGGCGTACTTGCGGAAGGTCCCGGAGACCTCCACCGGCTCCCGGCGGCGCTGGGAGGCCAGCAGGGCGATCAGTTCCGGCATGGCGTGCTTGCGGACCAGGAGCCACTGGACCCGCAGGTCCGTGGGCAGCGACATGACGATCTTCGGGTCCACCAGGTCGAGATAGCGGTTGGTGGCTTCCAGGAAGGCCTCGTGGAACTCCGCCGTCGCGTCCGGCAGCACCCGCAGGAACAGTCTGAGGTCGTCGCGGAGCACCCGGTCGTCGTACTGGCGCTTGTACTCGGCGAACTCCGGGCCCGACTGGTGCGCGAGGTAGTCGCTGACCATGGTCACCGCGGTGACCCGGTCGCGGACGGCCTGGGGTTCCTTGCGGCGCTGGGTGATCGAGGGCGCCGACTCGCCCTCGCGCAGCCGCCAGAAGTACGTCGGCTCACCGATGATGTCGACGGCCTCGGCGCGGTAGTGCGCGGGCAGGACGACCGGGATGTCCTCGTGCAGGATGCCCTCGGGGAAGACGAGGGCCTCCTTCTCCCAGTAGGAGCGCCGGAACACCTTGTTGCAGGCGATGCGGTCGGCGATCAGCTTGGGGTTCTGGGATATGTGGGTGCGCTTGCGGGCCTCACCGGCGAGCATCTTCAGCAGCGGCACCTGCCACGACTTCTCGCCCTTGAGATGGAAGACATTGCCGGTGGCGAAGTCCGAGCCGGACTCGTCCAGGCTGGCGATCATCAGCCGGTAGGCGTCCGGCGGGATGACGTCGTCACTGTCGACGAAGGTGAGGAACTCCGCCTCGGCCGACATATGGGTGATGCCGGTGTTGCGGGCCGCGCCGAGCCCGGCGTTCTCCTTGCGGATGAGCGTGAAACGCCGGTCGCGGGCTTCGTACTCCGCGGCGATGGAGGCGGAGTCGTCCGGGGAGCCGTCGTCGACCATCAGGACTTCGATGTCCCGGAAGGTCTGCGCGGCGAGCGAGTCAAGGCACGCGGGCAGATAGCGCTCGACGTTGTAGATGGGGACGATGACGCTGAGGCGAGGGGCCATGGCTGTGGTGTGCTCCTTCCGGGGTCAGGCCCGCTCGACCAGTTCGAGTGCCTGGTCGGGGGTCGGTGTGTGGGGTCGCTCGGCGAACGGGACGAACGGCAGCGGGCTCTCCTCGCCGAGGAAGACGCGCCGTACCACTCGCTCGGCCGCATGCCCGTCGTCGAACTCGCAGAAGCGGCGGCGGAACGCGGTACGGCGTTCGGTGGCGTCCGCTCCGCCGTACTCCTCCGAGCCGAGCAGCCGGATCAGTTCGGCCTGTGAGGTGGCGACCACACCGGGCGGTTCCTCCAGCAGGTTGAAGTACGTGCCGCGGACCGCGGAGTAGATGTCCCAGTCCGGGGCGTAGATGATGATCGGCCGGTCGAGCACGGCGTAGTCGAACATGGCGGAGGAGTAGTCCGTGATGAGCGCGTCCGCGGCCAGGTACAGCTCCTCCACCCGGGGGTGCCCCGAGACGTCGACGACCCGGCCGCTGCGGCGCAGCTCGGCGACATGCGGCGAGCTGCCGTAGAAGTAGTGACCGCGGATCATCAGAGTGACGTCGGGACCGAGTTCATCGGCGAGCCGGGCGAGGTCCAGTGCGGGGGTGAAGCCCGGCTGGTACTCGCGGTGGGTCGGCATGTACAGGAAGGCCTTGGCACCGTCGGCGAGTCCCAGCGCGGCACGCGCCCGGCGCACGTCCTCGACCGTGGCGTTCACCAGGATGTCGTTGCGCGGGTAGCCGGTCTCCAGGGAGGTGTACGAGCAGGGGTACACGCGCTCCCAGACGGCGGTCGAGAAGCTGTTGGAGCTGAGGCTGAAGTCCCAGCGGTCGCATCGCTCGAGGAGCTTGGCGAAGTCCATGTGGGTGGAGGCGGGGTACTTCCGCTGATCCAGGCCCATCGTCTTGAGCGGCGTCCCGTGATGGGTCTGCAGATGGATCTGGCCCGGCCTCTTCACCACGGCGTCCGCGAAGTTCACGTTGTTGACGAGGTACTTGGCGCGCGCCAGGGCCGCCCAGTAGGCACGCGAGCCGACGGGGACGACGTCCACGCCCTCGGGAACCTGGCTCATCGCATCCGGCCGGACGGCCCACACCCGGCGGATCTGCGGTGCCAGCCGGGCGAGTTCGGCGTCGATCGCGGCGGGATTGCAGGAGACGCTGCGGCTCCAGTAGGCGGAGAACAGAGCGAGGTCCCCGTCGATCGGGAACCGGAGCCGGGACTGGTAGAAGATGCCCATCGCGCTGCGCCTGGACCGGTTGAGAGCCGTGCCCGCACGGGCTTTGACGGAGCGCCGGAGCTTGGCGGCGGCGGTGCCGCCCGCCATGGCCGCGTATGTGTTGTGCTCGAGGAACGCGTACTTCTGACCCTGGCTGCCGGCCGGCCGCTCGAAGCTCTCGGGCAGGCGCGCGCGGTAGTCCGCGGCGGCGCGCCGGAAGAACTCCGCCCTGGCGTTCCGCGGCAGACGGCCCGGGCGCTCCAGCACGGTCAGATAGTGGTCGGCCATCTTGCGGAACAACGGCACCCGCCACCGGGCGAGTTCTTCGTGTGCCTCGACGAAGTCGAAGACGCGGCCGTACTGGTCGAAGACGTCGAAGTGCTTGCGGCTGACGGTCTTGAGGATGTTGCCGCCCTCGCGGCGCTGCCGGTAGAGCACGCAAGTGCGGTCCAGTACGGCTATCCGCTCGGCACTGATCATCGAGCAGAACGTCCAGGGGGCGTCCTCGTAGTACCCGGGTGGGAAGGTGAGGCCGGTGCGCGTGATGAAGTCGCGGCGGTAGGCCTTGTTCCAGACGATCTGGAGCAGGTCGAGCAACTGCGGGCGGTCGGCGAGGCGGAAAACGTCCGGGCCCTCGGCCTCGAGCAGATCCGCTCGCTGATTGGGGCGGACCCGGCCGTCCCAATAGGTGCGCGCGTAGTCGTAGACCAGTATCTCGGGATCCCCCGTGGCCTCCAGACGATCGGATATCGCGGCCAACGCACCGTCGGACAACGTATCGTCACTGTCCAAAAACAGAATGTAATCGCCCTGGGCTTTCTCCAGTCCTGCGTTGCGGGCGCGACCGAGGCCCACATTTTCAGTGAGGTGAATCACATGAATACGGGTGTCTCTCTCCGCGTATTGGTCGAGGATGGCGCCCGAGCCATCCGGAGAGCAGTCGTCGACAGCGATGACCTCGAAGTCCGTGTAGCTCTGCCCGAGTACGGAGTCGAGGCACTCAGGTAGGTAACCCTGCACCTTGTACGCGGGGACAACGAGAGAAAGTCTGGGCATCCGTACAACCTGTTCCGAGAACTGACCATGTCTGCATGCTGACCGTGCTCCGGGGGGATGTGGGGGGGGAAGGGGGGATGGAGGGTGTCGTCGCATCAGGGTAAAGGATTCACGCGAAGTTTCCGTGGATGAGGTTGTGGACGTCCAGAGAGTGGCCGGTGCCCGACTGGCCTGATTTCCATGCCCCTTCGACCTCTTGATGAAAAGAGAAGGGCACTCCTGCGGTCAACGAAGTCGCGCTTTTTCGCCTTATATTCCATCTGTCGGATTCGACTTTCTTGCGTCGGCGGAAGAGTCTGCACGCAATGACCGCGACCTTGGAGGCATGAGGATGAGCTGGCTCGTCACCGGTGGAGCCGGATACATAGGCGCGCATGTGGTGCGTGTCATGCGTGACGGCGGTGAGTCCGTCGTGGTGTACGACGATCTGTCCACCGGCCGTGCGGACCGGGTGCCGGACGGGGTGCCTCTCGTCGTCGGCAGCGTCCTGGATCGTGATCTGCTGGAGCGGGTGATACGCGACCACGGGGTGACGGGTGTGGTGCATATCGCGGCCAAGAAGCAGGTCGGCGAATCGGTGGAGCGACCGCTTCACTACTACCGCGAGAACGTCACCGGCCTGCAGACGCTGCTGGAAGCCATGTCCGCGACCGGCGTCGGCGCGATCGTGTTCTCCTCCTCCGCGGCCGTCTACGGCATGCCCGATGTGGACCTCGTCACGGAGGACACCGCGTGTGCCCCGATGAGCCCCTACGGGGAGACCAAGCTCATCGGGGAGTGGCTGATCAAGGCGGCGGTCACCGCGTACGGGATGCGCGGCGCGTCCCTGCGCTACTTCAATGTGGCCGGTGCGGCGTCCCCCGAGCTGTCCGACACCGGCGTCTTCAACCTGGTGCCCATGGTGTTCGAGCGGCTGGAGGCGGGGGAGGCGCCACGGATCTTCGGTGACGACTACACGACTCCCGACGGCACCTGTGTGCGCGACTACATCCATGTGCAGGACATCGCCTCCGCCCACCTGGCGGCGGCACGGCGCCTCGAAGACGCCCCGAGGGGCACGGCTCTCACGCTGAACATCGGCCGTGGCGAGGGAAGTTCGGTGCGGGAGATGGTCGACCGCATCCTCAAGGTCACCGGCAATGAAGGCGTGACCCCGGAAGTGACGGATCGTCGTGCCGGTGACCCGGCCCGTGTGGTGGCCGCGGCGGACCGCATTCGCGGCGAACTGGGCTGGTCGGCCCGGCACGGCCTGGACGAGATGATCGAGTCGGCCTGGCAGGGGTGGCGGCACCACCGCCGGTGACACAGCGGCAGAACCGGCCTTCCGGAGGGGCGGCTCCTTCCCGGAGCCCTGCTTCCGGAGGGTCGGGAACGGGCCGTGCCGCCGCAGGACATCTCCCGTGCCTGTCCGCAGCGTGGACCAACGCACGGCGCACGGCCCCTTCGCGTAGATTCGGACGGGAAATCCGAGCTACGCGAGGGAACAGGCGGCAAGGTGACAGGGGCGAGGCAGGCCGTGCGCGAGGCCCATCGGATCGTCGTCAAGGTGGGTTCCTCCTCACTGACCACGGCCGCGGGCGGGCTCGACGCCGACCGCGTCGACGCCCTCGTGGACGTGCTCGCCAAGCACCGCGGCGCACCCCCCTCCCCGGGCGAGGGCGGCAGACGCATGGGCGAGAAGGAGATCGTCCTGGTCTCCTCCGGAGCCATCGCCGCCGGTCTCGCCCCCCTCGGTCTGCGCCGCCGCCCCCGGGACCTGGCCCGGCAGCAGGCCGCGGCCAGCGTCGGGCAGGGGCTGCTGGTGGCCCGCTACACCGCGTCCTGCGCCCGCCACGGCATCCGTGTGGGGCAGGTGCTGCTGACCTCCGACGACACCAGCCGCCGTGCCCACCACCGCAACGCCTCCCGCACGCTCGACAAGCTCCTCGCCATGGGTGCGCTGCCGGTCGTCAACGAGAACGACACCGTGGCCACGGACGAGATCCGCTTCGGCGACAACGACCGGCTCGCCGCGCTCGTCGCCCATCTGGTGCGGGCCGATCTGCTGGTCCTGCTGTCGGACGTGGACGGCGTCTACGACGGCGACCCCAGCAGGCCCGGCACCTCGCGGATAGCGGAGGTACGGGGGCCGGAGGACCTCGCCGAGGTGGAGATCGGCAGCGCGGGCAAGGCCGGCCTCGGCACCGGCGGCATGGTCACCAAGGTCGAGGCGGCCCGGATCGCGGCGGCCGCCGGAATCCCGGTGGTGCTCACCTCCGCCGTCCACGCCGACGACGCCCTGGCCGGCCGCGACACCGGCACCTACTTCCACCCCACCGGCAAGCGCTCCGCCGACCGGCTGCTGTGGCTGCAGCACGCCTCCACCCCGCGGGGCGCCCTCACCCTCGACGACGGGGCCGTGCGCGCCGTCGTCGAGGGCCGCAAGTCGCTGCTGCCCGCCGGTATCGCCGCGATCGAGGGCGACTTCACCGCCGGGGACCCCGTCGAACTGCGCGACGACCGGGGCCGGGCGGTGGCGCGCGGCATCGTCAACTTCGACGCCAAGGAGATGCCCCGGCTGATCGGCCACTCGACCAGGGAGCTGGCGCGCGACCTGGGACCCGCCTATGAACGCGAGGTCGTGCACCGGGACGACCTGGTCCTCCTGCACCCGTAACGGGCCGAAAGGGCGGCCCCGCGCCCCCTTCCGGTGAGGGACGTTCCGCAAAACCGCCCCCATGGACCCGTGCGGGCTGCCAACTTTGACCCGGGGAGCCATTCCGGAGAGCACTGCGCAAGGAGGCGGTCGTGAGACGAGTGCGCCCTGGGGCGGTGGTGTGCCGCGGCGCCGGCAGCGCCGGCACCCATGCCTCCTGTGACGACGCCGCCCCCCGGGGCGGCGAGGAGCGCGCCCTGACCAGCGTCCCGGCCGGGGAGACCTATGAGGAGCCCGAGGAGGCCCCCCGTCTGTGGCATGTCACCCTCAGCGTCTCGGGGGCCGAGGCCCCGCTGAGCGAGGTGCGGCGCGCCCTCGAGCAGCTCGCTCATGACCATCCCTTCCTGATGACCAGCCGCTATGCCGGCGATCACGCGGAGATCCGCTACTGGGAGGAGGCCCGCGATCTGCATGACGCCGCCGCGGTCGCGCTGCGCCTGTGGGGTGAGCACCGCCGGAGCGCGGGACTCCCGCCCTGGGAGATCGTCGGCCTCGAGGTGGTCGACCGGGTCACCTACCGCCAGCGCATGGCGGAGGGGTACGGTCCGCGGCCGGCGACCCCGGTCGGGGTGCACCCTTTCTGAGCGCGTCTCGGTGGTCGGGACGTCCACGGCACGGGCCGTCCGCCGCACTACCCTTCCCCCATGACCACGCTCTCGCCGTACGACTCCATGTCCCCGGTGGCCCGGGCCGCCTACCGCGCCAAGGCCGCCGCCGCCGACCTCGCGCCGCTGCCGCGGGCCGAGAAGGACGACGCGCTGCTCGCCGTCGCGGACGCGCTGGAGGTCCGTGCGGCCGACGTCGTCGAGGCCAACGCCAAGGACATCGCCAAGGCCCGCGAGGCCGGCACCAGCGAGGCCGTCATCGACCGGCTCACGCTCACACCCGAGCGGATCCGGGCCATCGCCTCCGACGTCCGGGACGTGGCCGCCCTGCCCGACCCGGTCGGCGAGGTGGTCCGCGGTTCCACCCTCCCCAACGGCATCGACCTGCGTCAGGTCCGCGTCCCGCTGGGCGTGGTGGGCATCATCTACGAGGCCCGGCCGAATGTGACCGTCGACGCCGCCGCGCTCTGTCTGAAGTCCGGGAACGCGGTGCTGCTGCGCGGCTCGTCCTCCGCCTACGAGTCGAACACCGCCCTCGTCAGGGTGCTGCGGGACGCGGTGGGCGGCGCCGGGCTGCCCGCCGACGCCGTGCAGCTCGTGCCCGGGCAGAGCCGCGAGTCCGTGGGTGAGCTGATGCGCGCCCGCGGCCTGGTCGATGTGCTGATCCCGCGCGGCGGCGCGTCCCTGATCCGTACGGTCGTCGAGGAGTCCACGGTCCCGGTGATCGAGACCGGCACCGGCAACTGCCATGTCTATGTCGACGCCCGGGCCGACATCGACATGGCGGTCGAGATCCTGGTCAACTCCAAGGCCCAGCGGGTCAGCGTGTGCAACGCCGCCGAGACGCTGCTGGTCCACCAGGACATCGCGCCCGAGTTCCTGCCGCGCGCCCTGGACGCCCTCGCGGACGCCGGGGTCACCGTGCACGCCGACGAGCGGGTCATGGCGTACGCCGAGGGCTCCCGGGCGACGGTCGTGGAGGCCACCCCGGAGGACTGGGACACCGAGTACCTCTCGTACGACATCGCGGCCGCGGTGGTGGACTCCCTGGACAAGGCCGTGCAGCACATCCGGCTGTGGAGCTCCGGTCACACCGAGGTGATCGTCACCACCTCCCAGCAGGCCGCCCGGCGGTTCACCCAACTGGTCGACTCGACCACGGTCGCCGTGAACGCGTCGACGCGCTTCACCGACGGGGGGCAGTTCGGCTTCGGCGCGGAGATCGGCATCTCCACCCAGAAGCTGCACGCCAGGGGCCCGATGGGCCTGCCGGAGCTGACGAGCACCAAGTACATCGTGACCGGCGACGGGCATGTACGGCGCTGAGCGGGCGCTCGGCACCGGTGGTCGCGGGGGCTCCCGGCGACCGTTCGCGCACCGTCTCGCCAGGCGGATGAATTTCCTTACCGTCTGCCCAAATTGACCCCTCAGGTCTACTCTGGATCCGTGCCGGAGGACGTGGGGGGCACGCCGTTCGCTGACGGCCGGGAGCCCGACGACGACCGCGACCGCGGAGGCAGGGACGAAGAGTTCCCCTCCGTGGTCTTCGACGAGGCCTTCGTGAAGGCCGCAGTGGTCCATGAGCCGACGGCAGTGGAGAGACTCCTCGCCGCCGCCGAGGCCCGTGCGGAGGCCGAGGCCCGACGGGCGCGCGCCCGGGGCGCGGGCGGTGACGACGAGCGCCATGAGGACGGATTCGGGCCCGGCGAGGGCGATCCGTTCGCCTACGGCCGGGAGCTCGACGAGCTGGACGAGACGGAGGCCCTGGAGGGCCGTCACGGAGCCATGGGCGGTTTCGGCCGTGCCCGCTGGCACCGCCCGGTCGCCTGGCTGCTCGCCCTGGTGATGGGCATCGGCATGGTCGCACTGGCGTTCACGGCGGTGTACCGGGGCGGTTCCTCGGGCCGTCAGGACCCGGTTCCGCAGCCCGCCACGACCGGACTCGGACAGGGCCGGGAGGCGACCGCGGGCACGGACCCCTCGGCCTCCGCGGACCACTCGCCCCCGGTGTTCTCGGCGGTGCCGCGCGTCCCCTGAGGGCTCACACCGGCGTGTTCGACATTCGTTCGAAAAATGGTGAGAACCTGTCAGAACTTGTCGTGCACCAGGGCGTTTACCCGGGCTCCGGGAGACCTACTCTGAAGATATGGGCGGGCCTGGAGAGCCACCTGCGGGGACACCCGAGGGTGCGCCCGGCGGTGGTGAGGACGAATACCGATCCGTCGTCTTCGACGAGTCGTTCGTGCGGGCTGCCCGCCTCCAGGAGTACTCGGCGCGGGAGCGGATCGCCGACCACGCCCCGGCCGTACGCCGCCGTCCGCCGCTGCACCGGGCGCTGCCCCGGCAGGCCCTGATGCTGGTGCTGCTGATAGCCGTCGCCTTCGCCACCGCGGTCTACATGGGCGTACGCCATCCGTACCGGGCGCCCGAGGCGGCCACCGTCGATCCCCTGCGTATGACGGTCATACCCCTGGCCCCACGGAGCGCCGTCCCGGGCTCCACCGACCCCGAGACGCTGTTCGCGCACAGCCCCGCCGCACGGTTCCGGGTCGGTGCCAAGGGCATCACCCTGCCCGCCGCCGCGCCGCGCGCCGCGCATTTCTCCGAGGGCCAGGTCATGGCTGCCCTGAACATCGCGAAGGAGTACGTCGTCGCGTCCTCGATGGACCCCGTCGTCCTCGCCGGCGGCGCGGTGAGCCCGGTCCGGCTGCTGCTCGACCCGCGGCAGTTCGACCAATTCGATCAGAGTTTCGAGCATCCGGCGGCGGACGGGGAGCACGCGCCCACCGGCTGGCTGATCCGCTTCGACCCCCGTGCCCGGCTGGCCGACCGCGGCATCCGCGTCCAGGGCACGCTCCGTGCGACGGAGACCGGCCCCGACGCGCTCCAGGTCACTGCCGACCACACCCTGGTGTACGCGCTGAAACCGGCCGGTTCCGACGCCACGGCGCGGGTCTCGCTGTTCACCGTGCGGCGCACGCTGACCTTCCGCTTCGACCACGGCGACCTGCGGATGCACCAGACCGTGCTGGCCGTCTCCTCGGTCCAGGCCGGACCGCTCGCCTGCGCCGAGAACAACACGGACCGGCTGCACCCGCTGCTCGCCGGCCAGAAGCCCGGAACGGCCGGCCCCGCGGGCACCGACCCCTACACCACGGTCAGCGCCACGGCCCTCTGTGGAACCCTGTCCCCGGCCGCGCAACCACGGGTGTCCGGGACGCCGTGACCCTCGGGCCGGGGACCGTCCTACGCCGTACGGCAAGTTTCCCGGCCGGGCGTGCGCGCCCGGCCGGGAGGACCGGGTGGTCAGGGGGTGCCGTCGTGGTTCCGGTCGTTCGGGTGGTCGTCGTTCGAACCGTGGGCTTCCGGGTCGCCGGGTGCGTCCTTGGGGGTGGTGCCCGAGAAGCCGGCGAAGCCGCGCCGTACCCGGTCCCCGAGGTCGTTCGCCCCGCCCGCGATATCGGTGACCAGCTTCATCAGCGGGTCCTTCGACCGCTTCACCTCGCTGGCGTAACCGGCCGCCGACTCCCGGAACGAGTCGGACACCGAGGCGTCCTTGTCCTCGTCGCGCCGCGGATAGTGACCGTCCATGATCCGCTGGTAGCCGCGGGAGGCCGCCCACTTCTTCAGCTCGGCCGCCCGGACCGTGGCGAAGGGGTGGGTGCGCGGCAGCACATTGAGGATCTTGAGCACCGAGTCGCGCAGATCGCCCCCGGCCTCGTACTCCTCCGCCTGCTCGAGGAACGCGTCCACATTCATCTCGTGCAGATGGTTGCCGCCCGCCAGCTTCATCAGCCCCCGCATCGAGGCCCGCAGGTCCTGACCGACCAGCAGTCCGGCCCGGTCGGCCGACAGCTCCGACTTGCGGAACCACTCCCGCAGCGCGGTCACGATCGCCATGATCGCGAGATTGCCCAGTGGAATCCAGGCCACCCGCAGCGCCAGACTGGTCAGGAACAGCAGAACGGTCCGGTAGACCGCGTGGCCGGACAGCGCGTGCCCGACCTCGTGCCCCACCACCGCCCGCATCTCCTCCTCGTCGAGGAGCTCCACCAGCCCGGTGGTCACCACGATGATCGGCTCGTCGAGACCGATGCACATCGCGTTAGGCTGCGGGTCCTGGGTGACATACATCGGCGGGACCCTCTCCAGGTCCAGGATGTAACAGGCGTCCCTCAGCATGTCGTGCAGATGGGCGAACTGCGCCTCCGAGACCCGCACCGAGTCCGAGAGGAACAACAGCCGCAGGCTGCGCTCGGGCAGCAGACCGCTGAGCGCCTTGAAGACCGTGTCGAATCCGCTGAGCTTGCGCAGCGCGACCAGGGCCGAACGGTCCGCCGGGTGTTCGTACGCGCGTGAGGAGATTCCCTCGAAGCGCCTGCGCCGCCTGCTCGGCACGTGCTCGTGCCCGTAGCCGTTCTGCTCATGGCCGTCGTCGGACATGTGTCCCCCATGTGTCTGAAGACCCACTGTGCGATTGATCATCGGGCCACCGTCCGGGTGGGTGTCCGCGCGGTGCGAGGTGCCCGATGCTCCCCCGAGGCGGGGTCCAGCCTAGGCGGAGATACCGTGAAGAGCAGCACACCGTAAGGAGCTGTCCCATGGAGTACGTTTCCGCCGCCCGGCTCACCGAGGCCGTATCGGCCGCCGACCAGCAGGGACCGGGCAATCTGCTCCGCATCGTGCTGATCGTGATGGTCGTGGGCTGCGTCCTGACCGCCTGGTTCCTGCTGCGGGGATACCGGCGCAAGGATGACTGACCGCTCTCGACGACGCCGACCACCAGGGCGACCGCTGCGCCCCGGAGGCGTCCGCTTACGATGAGGCAAGGTCTTTATCCCGCCCACACCGGATAGGTTCAGCCGAAGATGAGCTTCCACAGCCCCGCTGCCCAGTTGTTCACCCTCGCCGAGGGCGAAGGCCACGCCAGCCTCAGTCCCTTTGTGACGGGTGGGTCCGCCTTCGTCATCCTTCTTCTGCTGCTGTGGATCACCACGCGCTTCAACCGCGACCGCTGATCCCGGCGAACTCCCTGGTCCGGGCCGCTCACGGGGGCCTCGCGGCGGGCGTCGGGCGGCCGGGCCGGTAGGGTCTGCACGCATGGGAGAGCAGCACATGCCCACCGGTCCGGCGAAGGGCCCGGGACCCGGCCCCGGATACGGGCCGTCGAACCCGGGCAAACGCCGCCTCGGCGTGATGGGCGGAACGTTTGACCCGATCCACCACGGGCACCTCGTCGCGGCCAGTGAGGTCGCCGCGCAGTTCCACCTCGACGAGGTGGTCTTCGTGCCCACCGGGCAGCCCTGGCAGAAGACCGACCGCAAGGTCGCCCCGGCCGAGGACCGCTATCTGATGACGGTCATCGCCACCGCCGAGAACCCCCAGTTCTCGGTCAGCCGCATCGACATCGACCGCGGGGGCCCCACCTACACCACGGACACCCTGCGTGATCTGAAGGCCCTCAACCCGGACACCGACCTCTTCTTCATCACGGGCGCCGATGCGCTGGGCCAGATCCTGACCTGGCGCCACACCGACGAGTTGTTCTCCCTGGCACACTTCATCGGAGTCACCCGCCCCGGTCACACGCTGACCGACCCGGGACTCCCCGAGGGAGGAGTCTCGCTGGTGGAGGTTCCCGCTCTCGCCATCTCGTCCACAGACTGCCGTGCGAGAGTCGCCAAGGGCGAACCCGTCTGGTACCTGGTGCCGGACGGCGTGGTGCGCTACATCGACAAACGGCAGCTGTACCGCGGCGAGTGAGCCGAGAGGGGTACCGGTGAACGACCGATACGACGGATACGCGGGCGGCGATCCTTACGAGCTGGTCGGCTACGACGAGTTCGGACAGCCGGTCTACCGGCAGGCGCCCGCGCAGCAGACCCCGCAGGGCTACGACCCGTACGGCACGCAGAACCAGCAGCAGTACCAGCAGAACCAGCAGCAACACCAGCAGAACCAGCAGCAACACCAGGGCTACGGCTACGACTCGTACGGGAACGGCTCCGGGGGCCAGCAGCCGCCGGAGCCGCATCACACCGGCACCCAGCCGTCCGTCACCTCCTACGACCCCTACGACCCGTACGGAGCCGCCGGCACCGGTGGCTACGACCCCTACGGGCAGACCGCAACGACCGGGCCCCAGCAGCGTGTTGCGGAGCAGACGGCCCATATCCCGCAGCAGGCGCGACCGGCGGACCACGCTCCCGGCGGCAACGGCCCGGGGCGCACCAACGGCCCCGCCGTCTTCACCGGCGAGGACACCGGCGGGCCGGGCGACACCTCCCCGGAGGGGGAGCCGCACGAGGAACGCGACTACCGCACCGAGCAGTTCGCCTTCGTCGAGGAGCCCGACGGCGACTCCGAGGACGTCATCGACTGGCTGACGTTCACCGAGAACCGCACCGAGCGCCGCGAGGAGGCCAAGCGCCGTGCCCGCAGCCGGGTCATCGCCCTCGCCGTGGTCCTCGCCCTGGTGGCCGTGGGCGGCGTCGGCTACCTCTGGTTCGCGGGCAAACTGCCCGGCACCTCGGACGGCGGCGGGACCACCGGCACGACGACCGCGGGCGCCCAGAACCGCGATGTCATCGTCGTCCATCTGCACAACACCAAGGGCGGCGGCACCTCGACCGCGCTGCTCGTCGACAACACCACCACCAAGCGGGGCGCCACCGTCCTGGTGCCCAACTCCCTCGCCCTGAACTCCGACGACGGCACCGCGACCACCCTTGCCAAGTCGGTCTCCGACGACGGCTCCTCCGACACCGGTGAAGCCATCGACTCCGTTCTGGGCACCAAGATCGAGGGCACCTGGCGTCTCGACACCCCCTACCTCTCCAACCTCGTGGAGCTGGTCGGCAACATCGAGGTCACCACCGACACCGATGTACCCGACCCCGCGGCCAAGAAGAAGGACAGCGCCCCCCTCGTGCATCAGGGGAAGGACCAGACCCTCAGCGGCAAGATGGCCGTCGCGTACGCCACCTACCGCGCCGCCGAGGAGTCCCCGGACGCCCAGCTGGAGCGGTTCGGCCAGGTGCTCCAGGGCGTGCTGCGCAAGCTGTCCTCGGACCCGCAGGCCGCCACGGTCACCGTGCAGACGCTGGCCCAGATCCTCGACCCCCCGCTGACCGACAAGGACCTCGGAGTCTTCCTCGCCAAGCTCGCCGACCACGCCAAGGAGGGCGCCTACACCACCGAACTGCTGCCGGTCGAGACCGACGGCACCATCGGTGAGCAGGCCACCGACACCGTGGTGAAGAAGCTGCTCGGCGGCACGGTGAAGGCCCCGGAGGCCGGGGACGCCGTCCGGGTCGGCATCAAGAACGCCACCGGCTCCAAGGAGGCCGCGGAGAAGGCCCGCGTCGTCCTCGTCAACGGCGGCTACACCTACATCGACGCCGGCTCCACTGGTGCCCTGTTCACATCCGAGGTCATCTACGCCGAGGACAGCGACAAGGAGAACGCGATCGAGGTCGCCAAGACCCTGGACCTGCCCACCACGGCCGTGAAGAAGGGCAAGGCCCTGACCAACGCCACCGTCTCGGTCGTCCTCGGACAGGACTACAAGACATCGTCCTGACCGGTCGTGACCGGGGGCCCCGCCCGGGCCCCCGCGCGTGATCCGTTTATCCCGTGGGGTGCCGTCGGCGGTCCGTGAGACCCTTGAGGTGACACGACCGCCGACGGAAAGCCTTGTAGTGACCGCAACGGACCGCTCTCTCCAGCTCATCAACACCGCCGCTCAGGCGGCCGCCGACAAGCTCGCGCACGACATCATCGCGTATGACGTCAGCGATGTGCTGTCGATCACGGATGCCTTCCTGCTGGCCTCCGCGCCCAACGACCGCCAGGTCAAGTCGATCGTCGACGAGATCGAGGAGCGGCTGAACAAGGAACTCGACGCCAAGCCGGTCCGCCGCGAGGGCGACCGCGAGGCCCGCTGGGTGCTGCTGGACTACGTCGACATCGTGGTGCATGTCCAGCACAGCGAGGAGCGCGTCTTCTACGCCCTGGAGCGGCTGTGGAAGGACTGCCCCGAACTGGAGCTGCCCGCCGACGCCAAGGCCAGCCGGGGCAAGGCCGCGGAGCACGCCCGGATGCGGGCCGCCGAGGAGGCCGCCGAGCTGGACGCCGGCCCGGGCGGGGAACTGCGGTGACCTCCACGGCCACCGACACGGGGAGGAAGGGCCGGGGCCGCCGCCTCGTCCTGTGGCGGCACGGCCAGACGTCCTGGAACCTGGAGCGCCGCTTCCAGGGCTCCACGGACGTCGAACTCACCGAGACGGGCGTGGGCCAGGCCCGCCGCTCCGCCCGTCTGCTCGCCTCCCTCCGGCCGGACACCATCGTCGCCTCCGACCTCAGGCGCGCCGCCGCCACCGCCGCCGAGCTGGCCGCCCTCACCGGCCTCGTGGTCACCCACGACGAGGGTCTGCGCGAGACCTACGCGGGGGTCTGGCAGGGGCTCACCCATGAGGAGATCATCGCCAGGTACGGCGAGGAGTACGCCGCCTGGAAACGCGGCGAGCCGGTCCGCCGCGGCGGCGGCGAACTGGAGACCGAGGTCGCCGACCGCGCCGCCCCCGTGGTGCTGCGGCACGCCGAGAAGCTCCCCGTGGACGGCACCCTCGTGGTGGTCAGCCACGGCGGCACGATCCGTACCACCATCGGGCGGCTGATCGGCCTGGAGGCCCGTCACTGGGAGAGCCTCGGCGGACTCTCCAACTGCTCCTGGTCCGTGCTCGGTGAGGGCGTCCGCGGCTGGCGTCTCCTGGAGCACAACGCGGGCACACTGCCGGAGCCGGTCCTCGGCGACGACGACTGACGCCTCCTCACCCCGCACCGGGGCCCGGATTTCACTTTCCGGCAGGTCGCAGGCTAAAGTTCTTCTTGTTCGCCCCGCCGAGCGGGACGAAGCAGGACACGCGGTTCCACCGCGTGGCACAAGGGGCTATAGCTCAGTTGGTAGAGCGCCTGCATGGCATGCAGGAGGTCAGGAGTTCAATTCTCCTTAGCTCCACACATCGAAACACCGACACATCGGCACTTCCGAGTCGCCGAAGTCGCGAATCCCGTCTCTCCGAGGCGGGATTCATTCATATGCGGCGCACTCCGCATTTTCCCGGCCCTCTCTCTGCCGGTCACAGCCGTTTCTCCCGGGCCCCGGGTCGCCCCGCCATGACGGGCGAGGCATTTCCCGAACCGGCTTGAGTCGTTTGGGTCTCGGGGGCGTATATCCCTACGGAAGCGCCCCTCGTGTGCCGTACGCGCCGTACGTGACGGCCACGTCGAGCGCCGTGTCCGGACTGGTACCAAGGCGTCGCTGACCGTGTCGGTCCGGCCGTGGCAGAATCAAACGGCCGGAAGGGGGCGCGGTCCGACGGGAGGGAGTAGCGATGCCTGCGAGCATCCGCGGGAAGGTCCACGATCTTCTTTCGGCGGGGGTCCCACGCCGGACAGCCACCCTCCTGGACTGCCCTTCCTGCGGCTCCTCCCATGTCGCCCAGGTCCTCGGTGACAACGGAGGCGTCTCCTACGTGTGCACGGCCTGCGGCCACAGCTGGAGCTGATCGATGGGTGCCCACAGGCGGAAGTGCGACTGGTGCGGCAGTGGCACGCCGATCGTCCGGGACATGGAACCGGCCAATCCGGACTATCAGTACTGGTGCGAGGAATGCGCCCGAGCTCTGATCATAACGGGCGATCCGATCGAGACCTATCGGGAGCTGGAGGGCGAGCCGATCTACGGCCGGCTGCTCGACGAGCACTGCACCCTCAAACGCTTCTATTCGTTCGTCACGGCCTGACGGCCCGGACCGCGCCCGCCCGCGGGCCCCACGAAGTGCGCGCCGCAACAGGCGCCGGAGCCGAGACCGGAGCCGGTGGAGGCCGATGCCGGGACCGTGTCCGCGGGGAACGGAAACGATTTGGTGTTCCACCCGGTGGACCGTGTAATGTTGGCGTCGCCGCCGGGGAAACCGGGCGACACTAAAGACATGCGGCCCGGCCGCATGGCCGCGAGGGGCTATAGCTCAGTTGGTAGAGCGCCTGCATGGCATGCAGGAGGTCAGGAGTTCAATTCTCCTTAGCTCCACAGGATTTGAAGGCGGTCCATCCCAGAGGATGGACCGCCTTCGGCGTATGACGGGCGATGAGCGACCCGTGCGGGGAGAACGGCGCGGCCGCGGCGGGCCGCCCCGAGCGGGGCGACCCGCTCCGGACGGCCCGACGACCTGTGCGTCAGCGGCCGAGGGCCCGGCGCCCGCGCCCCTGGGACAGCACGGGCAGATTGTTGCGCCCCGACCCGCCGGACCGGGAGTCCTCCTCGATCCGCAGCGCCAGCGCCGGGCAGCGGCGTACGGCCCGCAGCGCCTTCGCCTCGGCGTACTGGGGCACCTTCGCCTGGGCGACCGTCGGGAAGCCGTCCGCGCCTAGCTCGAAGACCTCGGGGAGGATGTCCGCGCACAGGCCGTGGCCCCGGCACAGCGTCCAGTCGACGAAGATCTTCTGTCGGCTGGCACCGGCCTCGGGCTCGTTCCCGCCGCCCGGGATGCCCGTGGGCGCCCGTCCGCCCTCGAAGAGCGGCAGCACGCCCTCCACGGGCCTGCCGCAGCCGGTGCCCAGGACATGGGCGGCCAGATCGTCGGTGAAGGCCTTGACGGTGGATTCCAGGAACATCGCCGAGCCGTCCGGGTGCGAGCACGCACCGCGCCGCTTCACGCCCTTGGCGACCTGCTTGAGGGCCTCCAGGGCGGCGGGGCCACCGCCGTTGATGATGTCCTCCAGGCCCCGGGCCGCGGCCGGCAGACCGAGGTAGCAGGGGCCGCACTGGCCGGCGCTCTCCTCGGCCAGCCACTTGGCCACCTGCAAGGACTCGCCCAGCGGGCAGGTCTCCTGGCTGATGGGCAGGATCGCGCCGGCGCCGAGGGCGCCGCCGACGGCGTCCAGGGAGTTGCGCGAGACGACCGCCGTGTCGACCGTCGCCGCGTCGATCCACTTGCCGTGATAGCCGCCGGTCAGCACGCCCTGCGGAACCGGCGGGGCGCCGGCCAGCTGAAGCACGTAGCGCAGCGGCACCCCCGTGGGGACCTCGACCACCATGGGGCGGCTGACCGCGCCGGAGACGGTGAGCATGACCGTGCCGGGCTCGTCGTACAGACCGGTGTTGCGGTAGCGCTCGGGGCCGATCCGGGCCGCGATCGCCAGCTGGGCGAAGGTCTCCGCGTTCGACAGCAGGGTGGGGGCGCCCCCGACGCCGTTCTGCGAGGCACTGGTCTTGCGGCCCGGGGGGATGGGCGGACCGCCGTCGATGGACCGGACCAGTGACGCGGCGGCGCCGGTGACCATGCGGACCGGGTTGCGCTGCACCCGCGCGCGCAGCGGGGCGCCGCGCCGGTCGCTCAGGCCGCGCTCGGCCAGCGCCTGCTCCATCGACTGCTCGGTGGAGGCCCGGGTCACGCCGATCACCAGCGTCCGCGCGCCGAGGGCCTCGGCGACCAGCAGGGCTCCGTCCAGGATGAGGTGCGGGGCACGGTTGATCAGCACCGTGTCCTTGCGGCAGGCGGGCTCGTCCTCGCTTCCGTTGACGACGACCACCGGCCGCACGCCCCGGCGGATCGCCGCCTCGGCGACCGACCGCAACTTCTTGTGGAAGGGGAAGCCGGCACCTCCGCGCCCCTTCAGCGAGATCTGCTCGGACAGCTGGGCGAGCTGTTCCCCGCCCACCGCCTCGAGCGGGCCGTGCACCTTGAGGTGCATGGACAGATCGAGTCTCTCGACAAGGTCGAAGCCCGAGGTGAGCTGTGGAAGCCCGACCACCCGGACCTCCGGGACGTCGGGCAGGGCCTCGTTCACTTAAAGCCTCCGGAAGGGGCGTTCCAGGGTTCGCCGGCCCCCGGCGTGCCGTAGGCGCCGGGCATCGTCTCCGTCGCGGGACCGCCGTTGTACATGTTGTTCGAGGTGTACGCCCCGGGGGAGGCGCTCGTCTCACCCCTGTTGTACATCTCACTCGCGCCGTATCCGGTCTGTCCTGCATCGCCCTGGACCGGGATGGAGTGACTGGTGTCCTGGAGGGGGTCGTACGCCGAGGGGGGCGCCTCGCCCACGGGCGGCGGCGAGGGGATCGGCCAGCTGCCCGAGGTGCTGTTCGGACCGTCGACGGGTGGGCCCTGGGGGCGTGGGGAGGCCGGTGCCGTGGCCCGGTAGGCGGCCGCGAAGCCGGGGCCGGACTCCGCGGGTCCGGTGCCGGCCCGGGATGCCTCGTAGGGCGATGAGGGCGAGGCGGAGGATCCCGGGGGCCGGCGGTCGTCGTAGCCGCCACGGCTCCCCGGGCGCGCTCCGAGTCCGGCCATGGCCGCCGCGGCCTCCGCGTTACGGGCGCGGCTGGCGTCGAGCTCGTCACGTCCCGGCTGGTCGCCGGGGCCGATGATCGCGAAGACCCGGTCGGCCAGCCGGCGCTTGATGACGCGCGGTGCCACCCGCAGGATCAGTGCCGCCATGACGCCGAGCAGACACAGCTCGTACGACACCATGAAGAACTGCTTGGCGGGGCGGCCGGCGAACAGGCCGTGGACCAGTGCGGCGCACCAGGACGGGTAGGCCAGCATGTGCATCGCCCGCCAGCGCGCCGCGACGGGGGCGGGGGAGGCGAAGTTGCTGCGCAGCGCGCCGGTGACACCCACGAAGATCATGAGCAGGGCGGCCAGCGAGCCGAGGCCGATGAGCCCGGCCGAGCCGCTGAGGCCAAGACTGAAGGGGACGAGCGCGGCGATCAGCACGGTGTGCTCGAGGGCCAGTTTGACCGTGATGTGCACCAGCAGGAAGGCGATCGAGGCGACGGCTGTGGTCCGGTGCACGGCCTGGGCCACGATCCGCTGGCGGATGTTGAGGAGGACCCGGTCCTGGGCGACCAGTCCCCAGATCACCGAGCAGCTGAGGGAGACGAGCGAGAGCACACCCGCTCCGAAGTCGAGGAAGGCCTGGACTGCGTCCCCGCCGGCCAGTACGACGACGGGTATGAGCAGCAGTACCACAGCCGTCGCCACGCCGTAGGCCGAGCGGCCCGGCCTGGGGAGCGAGCTGTTACTACGGGGAGGGTTCATGGGGGGCAACTCCGAACAGTTCCGGGAAGGCGGTCCCGCTGCCGCACTCTAGGGGGCTCCCAACGGAGTGAGACGAGGTTTGAGTTATTGCGTTGTTATCAAAGGGCAACAGGACGGTCGTGTTGTCCGAGTAGCTGTCGTTACGCGAAGTAATTTTTAAACCTCGGTCAGCTTTTCAGGACCTTCACAACGCGGCCGTCAGTCTGAGTACGGCTCCGCCCGGCGTTGAGTTCACTTCGGTCCGCACTTGCGTGCGATGTACAAACTCGTCGCAGGCCGCTCGGGCGCTGCGGTACCCTGGCGCCATGCGTGCCGTACGCCTTCTGCTTAGCGAGCCGCGCTGATCAGCACCGACCACCGACCACCGGGAGGTCGGAATCGGCGCGGCGGCCCCTCCTGTGCGAGGGGTTTTTTCATTTCCGCCCGGCAGAGACGATCGATGGAGCTTTGAGGATCATGAGCGAGACGAACCCCGCTGCTACCGCCGCTGTGCCGGCGGAGGCGGCGCCGCACCGCTACACGGCCGCCATGGCGGCCGAGATCGAGGCACGCTGGCAGGACTTCTGGGACGTCGAGGGCACCTATGCGGCGCCGAACCCGAGCGGTGACCTGGACGGCGCGCCCGCGGTGGTCGCCCGGCCCAAGAAGTTCATCATGGACATGTTCCCGTACCCCTCGGGTGCGGGGCTGCACGTCGGTCACCCCCTGGGCTACATCGCCACCGATGTGTTCGCCCGGTTCCAGCGCATGACCGGCCACAACGTCCTGCACACCCTGGGCTTCGACGCCTTCGGCCTGCCCGCCGAGCAGTACGCCGTGCAGACCGGCACGCACCCGCGCGTGTCCACCGAGGCCAACATCGAGAACATGAAGTCCCAGCTGCGCCGGCTGGGCCTGGGGCACGACAAGCGCCGGTCGTTCGCCACGATCGACCCGGAGTACTACCGCTGGACCCAGTGGATCTTCCTGCAGATCTACAACTCCTGGTACGACGAGGAGGCGGGCAAGGCCCGTCCGGTCTCCGAGCTGATCGCCCAGTTCGAGACCGGCGAGCGTGCGGTCCCGGGCACCGGTCGCGCGTGGCACGAGCTGAGCGCCGTCGAGCGCGCCGACGTCCTGGGCGAGTACCGCCTGGCGTACGCCTCCGAGGCGCCCGTCAACTGGTGTCCCGGTCTGGGTACCGTTCTGGCGAACGAGGAGGTCACCGCCGAGGGCCGCTCCGAGCGCGGAAACTTCCCGGTCTTCAAGTCCAAGCTGCGCCAGTGGAACATGCGGATCACCGCGTACGCCGACCGGCTGCTGGACGACCTGGAGGAGCTGGACTGGCCCGAGGCCATCAAGCTCCAGCAGCGCAACTGGATCGGCCGCTCCGAGGGCGCCCGCGTCGACTTCCCGATCGACGGCGAAGCGATCACGGTCTTCACCACGCGTCAGGACACCCTGTTCGGCGCCACCTACATGGTGCTGGCGCCCGAGCACCCGCTGGTGGAGAAGTTCACCCCCGCGGCCTGGCCCGAGGGCACCCACGAGGTGTGGACCGGCGGTCACGCCACGCCCGCGGAGGCCGTCGCCGCCTACCGCGCCCAGGCCGCCTCGAAGTCCGACGTCGAACGGCAGGCCGAGGCCAAGGACAAGACCGGCGTCTTCACCGGCGCGTACGCCACCAACCCCGTCAACGGCGAGAAGGTCCCGGTCTTCATCGCCGACTACGTCCTGATGGGCTACGGCACCGGCGCGATCATGGCGGTCCCGGCGCACGACAGCCGTGACTTCGCCTTCGCGCGCGCCTTCGAGCTGCCGATGCGCTGTGTCGTCGAGCCCACCGACGGCCGCGACAGCGACCCGGCGACCTGGGACGACGCCTTCGCCTCCTCCGACGCGAAGATCATCAACTCCGCCGGCGACGATGTGTCGCTCGATGGCCTGAACGTGCCGGAGGCCAAGGCCCGCGCGGCCGAGTGGCTGGCGCGCAAGGGCTATGGCGAGGGCACGGTCAACTTCCGGCTGCGCGACTGGCTGTTCAGCCGTCAGCGCTACTGGGGCGAGCCGTTCCCGATCGTCTACGACGAGGACGGCGTCGCCCATGCGCTGCCCGAGTCGATGCTGCCGCTGGAGCTGCCGGAGGTGGAGGACTACACCCCCCGCACCTTCGACCCGGATGACGCGGACACCCGGCCCGAGACCCCGCTGTCGCGCAACGAGGACTGGGTCCATGTGACCCTGGACCTGGGTGACGGACCCAAGAAGTACCGCCGCGAGACCAACACCATGCCCAACTGGGCCGGTTCGTGCTGGTACGAGCTGCGCTATCTGGACCCGCACAACGACCGGGAGCTGGTCGCCCCGGACATCGAGCGCTACTGGATGGGCCCCCGCGAGGGCATGCCGCACGGTGGCGTCGACCTCTATGTCGGCGGCGCCGAGCACGCGGTGCTGCATCTGCTGTACGCCCGCTTCTGGTCGAAGGTCCTCTACGACCTGGGGTACGTCTCCTCGGCGGAGCCGTTCCACAAGCTGTTCAACCAGGGCATGATCCAGGCCTATGTCTACCGTGACCAGCGCGGTATCGCGGTGCCGGCCGCCGAGGTGGAGGAGCGCGACGGCGCCTACTACCACCAGGGCGAGAAGGTCTCCCGGGTGCTGGGCAAGATGGGCAAGTCCCTGAAGAACGCCGTCACTCCGGACGAGATCTGCGCCGAGTACGGAGCGGACACGCTGCGTCTGTACGAGATGGCGATGGGCCCGCTGGATGTGTCGCGGCCCTGGGACACCCGCGCGGTGGTCGGCCAGTTCCGGCTGCTGCAGCGGCTGTGGCGCAATGTGGTCGACGAGACGACCGGCGAGCTGACCGTCGTCGACGCCGAGCCCGACGAGGACACCCTGAGGGCCCTGCACAAGGCGATCGACGGGGTCCGCCAGGATCTGGAGGGGCTGCGGTTCAACACCGCCATCGCCAAGATCACTGAGCTGAACAACCACCTGACCAAGGTGTACGGCGGCAGCGGTGCCGCGGGCACCGCGCGACGGCCGGGAGCGGTGCCGCGCTCGATCGCGGAGGCACTGGTGCTGCTGGTCGCGCCGCTGGCCCCGCATGTCGCCGAGGAGCTCTGGCACCGGCTGGGCCACGGCGACTCGGTGGTCCACCGGGACTTCCCGGTCGCCGACCCGGCCTATGTCGTGGACGAGAGCGTGACCTGCGTGGTCCAGGTGAAGGGCAAGGTCAAGGCGCGCCTGGAGGTCTCCCCCTCGATCTCCGGGGAGGAGCTGGAGAAGGTGGCGCTGGCCGACGAGAAGGTGGTCGCGGCGCTGGGTGGCGCGGCGGTCCGCAAGGTGATCGTCCGCGCGCCCAAGCTGGTGAACATCGTCACGGGGTAGCGGTCCGGGCCGGCCGCGCGGTCGACCGACCGGCCGTGCGGCCTCGGCCGAACCCGTGCCCGGGGTGCTCGGGGTAGTCCCCTACGGGCAGGTTCGGGGTTCTTCCGGAACCCCGGACCTGCTCGTTGCGTTTACGGTGAAGAGGGCGCAGCAGCGTCGTCGCCGGTCGGAGGAGGAGCGTCGTGGAAGCCGTGTTGACCGTCGTCGCACTCCTGTTCGTACTCTGCCTCGTGCTCGGGGTGTATGCCGCGGTGAAGGCGGTCGGCGCGGCCAAACGGGGCGTGGACCGCACGATCGCCCAGGCCCGCCGCACGGTCGAGGACACCACCCTGCGGGCCAGAACCCTCGGCCAGATCGGTCCCGCGGGCGAGATCGCCGGTCTCCGTCTGAGCTTGCGCACCTCGATGCGCGCCACCCAGGAGGCATTGCACGCGGGCGTCACCGAGGACGAGTCGCTGAAGGAGTCGCTGGGTCTCTTCCAGCGTCTCAGCGTGCATGGACGCGAGTTGGACGATGAGCTCAAGCGCCTGGAGGCCGAGCCGGACCGGCAGATGCTCGTCTCCCGGCTGCCCGAACTGCGCGAGCGCACCGAGCGGATCACCACCTCCGCGGACTCGCTGCGCTGGGCGGTGCACGACCGGGCACGCCGGTTCGCGGACGACGACCTGGACACGCTGAGCGCACAGATCGACATGGAGGCGGGCGCCCTGCGCCACTGGACCACGGAGGAGCCGGCGCCCGGCACCCCGCCCCGGACGGAGAAGACCGCGCCCGAGCCCACGGCCGCCACCGTCCCCAACCAGCCGGAGCAGCCCGAGTCCCGCGCGGCCCGGGAGCCGTCCCGGCCCGCTCTCGGCCCGAGGGAACAGCGGGTCACATACCCCTGGCAGCGGAAACCCCGCCCGGAGAGCACCTCATGATCTCGCCGAGGTGAGCCGGTCGGAGGGGCCGGGCTGCCGACCGTGCGTTCCGGCGGGTAACCTCCAGCTCATGTCCCGCCATGTCGCGATCATCACCGATTCAACGGCCTACCTGCCGCCGCTGACGATGGAGCGCCACGGCATCATCGCGGTGCCGCTGACCGTGGTCCTGGGCGACCGGGCGCTCGAGGAGGGCACCGAGATCTCGGCCCGCTCCCTGGCGGAGGCGCTGCAGAAGCGACGGCCCGTCACCACGTCCCGGCCCAGCCCCGAACTCTTCGCCGAGACCTACCGCAAGGCCGCCGAGGCGGGGGCCACCGACATCGTCTCGCTGCATCTGTCCTCCGAGTTCTCGGGCACCTATGACGCCGCGGTGCTCGCCGGTCGGAAGGCTCCGGTACCGGTGCGTGTGGTCGACACCGGGATGGTCGCGATGGCGCTCGGTTTCTGCGCGTTGGCCGCGGCGGAGGCCGTGGAGGGCGGCGGTACGGCCGATGAGGCGGTGACCGCGGCCGAGAAACGGGCCGCGAGCACCTCCGCCTTCTTCTATGTCGACACCCTGGACTATCTGCGCCGGGGCGGCCGGATCGGGGCGGCCCAGGCGCTGCTGGGTTCGGCGCTCGCGGTGAAGCCGCTGCTCCAGCTGGACGACGGCCGTATCGAGATGCTGGAGAAGGTGCGGACCGCGTCCAAGGCGATCGCCCGCCTGGAGGAGATCGTGGCTGAGCGCGCGGGCGACGCGGAGGTCGACATCGCGGTCCATCACCTCGCCGCCCCCGAACGGGCGTCGGCGCTCGCGGACCGTCTGCGCGAGCGGGTGCCGGGGCTGGCCGAGCTGCATGTGAGCGAGGTCGGCGCGGTGATCGGGGCGCATACGGGGCCGGGGCTGCTGGCTGCCGTGGTGGCGCCGCGGTGATGCCGTGACGCGTGTGGGGGACGGAATTATCCACAACCAGGCCGTGATCCACCGGAATTGAACAAGATCATCGCGAGGGTGGCGGTCTGCCCGATCCTCGGCGCATGGCACTTCGAGCACCTTCACGCACGGCGTCCTCCACCAGCGGCCCGGGCCGCGCACCGGACTCCGACGGCCGCATGCGCCGACAGCTACGAACCGCACGGGCGCACCCCCGACGACACCAACGGCCCCCGGCCGCCGATGCCCTGCGTCGGCGGGCGGAGATCCTCTTCACGGAAGGCGCCAGGGAGCGACGGGAGTCGGGGAACAGCCCGCCTGAGGCGGACGATTGCGCTGGGGTGGCAGGGCCACCACGGGGGAGTGCGCCGGGGGCGAGCACGACGGCGGGCAGCGGCACAGGCCCGCTGCGCGCCCCTGACGACCTCGAGCCGTCCCCGGCGAAGCCTTCCGCCGCGACGGCGGTTCGGGCTGATCCCGTTGCGGTGACGGTTTCGGCGCACCCCTCCGGCACGGGGACCTGGGCGGGCGTTTCCGCTGCGGCTTTTCGGGCGGGCCCCTTCAAGTCGGCTGCTCCGGCGGACATGTCTGCTGCGGCGGCCCCGGCGCACGGCGTCATCGGTGCCGGTGCCGATGTTGGCCTCGGCCTCGGCGACATCGGCACCGAAGGCCCCGAGCACCGGGCGACGGGTGCCGCGGGTGCGACGGGCGGTGCATGGCGGGAGCGGTTCGGGCCGGCCGTGCGGGAGCGGATGCCGCTGTGGCTTCAGTCGCGCTGCGGGCTGGAGCGCAGAAGCGTGGTCGCACTGAGCGTGTTGCTGGTCGCGGCGGTGCTCTTCGCCGCGCAGCATTTCTGGACCGGCCGGACACAGCCGGTGCGGCCGCCCGAGGTGGTGCGGGCCGCCGTGCCCCATGGAGTACCGGGGGCGCGGCGGGCCGACCGCCCGGCCGAGCCGGACGCCCCGGCCCGGCCGCCATCGCCGGTCACGGCCGGAGCGGCGGCGGGCGCAGAGGTCGTCGTGGACGTCAGCGGCAAGGTGCGCAGCCCCGGACTGCAAAGGCTCCCGGCCGGGTCCCGGGTCGAGGACGCCCTGCGGGCGGCGGGCGGCGCCCGCCCCGGTACGGACACCGACGGCCTCAACCGCGCCCGCCTCCTGGTGGACGGCGAACAGATCGCGGTCGGCGTCCCCGCAGCCGCACCGGGCACGGACCCGGCGGGCCCCGCCACCGGCGGATCCGCGGGCGGCCCGGCCTCCGTCACCAGCCCTCTCTCCCTGAACACGGCGACCGTGGAGCAGTTCGACACACTGCCCGGAGTGGGCCCCGTCCTGGCCCAGCGCATCGTCGACTACCGCTCGCAACACGGCGGTTTCCGCTCGGTCGACGAACTCCGCGGCGTCAACGGCATCGGCGAGCGCCGCTTCGCCGACCTACGGAATCTCGTACGGCCATGACCCCACCGCACCACCGGGGCTCGGCCGGACCGAGGACACCCCCGCCGGGTTCCGCGCTTGCCCCAGGGCCCACGGAACCCCTCCGCACCAACCCCGCCGGCGCGCCCGCACGGGCCCACTCCGACCGTCCGGTCCCGCGCCCGACGACGAGCGGCGGACGTGCGGGACCTCATGGTCCGGGCCGTCCGGGCCGTCCGGGCCGTCCGGGCCGTCCGGCCGGGCACGCCGGGGCCGGGAGCCCACTGGGCGATCCGCACCCCCGACAGGAGGGGCCGGCGGACCTGCGGCTGGTGGCGCCCGCGCTCGCGGCCTGGGCGACGGCGGCGTGGGCGCTCGATGCCTCGGGCGCCCGGGTCACCTGGGTGGTGGTCGCCTCGCTGCTGGCGGCCCTCGGAGCGCCGCTGGTGCAAAGGGCCACGAGAGCGAGGACGGGGACGAGGCCCGGCGGCGCGCGCCGGCCCTGGGGCGCCTGGTCGGCGGTGCCGCTCGCCGCCGTGCTGCTCTGTGTCGCGGCGGCAGGGACGTCCGCCGGACTCCGGGCCGCGGATGTGCGACGGGGCCCGGTGCCCGAGCTGGCCCGTCAGTACGCCGAGGCGACCGCCGAGGTCCGGCTCACCTCGGATCCACGGCTCACCCGGCCCGGGGTCAGGGGTGATCATGCGACACCGAGGGCCGTGCTGCTGAACGGGGAGGTCACCCGGCTGACCCGGGCGGACGACACCGTGCTGGCGACCCGGACGCCGGTCCTCGTCATCGTCGATCTCGCCCGCCGGGGGGCGACCGGCGGTCCGGGGGACGCGGCGGAGCCGGCAGGCCGGTCGCCCTGGCTCGCCCTGTTGCCCTCCACACGGGTGCGGGTGACGGCGCGACTGGTTCCTCCCCTGACCGGAGGTGAGCGCATCGCCGCCGTGCTGAGGGTGCGGGGCGGAAGACCGCCCGAGGTGGTGGGCGAGCCGTCCGGGGCGCAGCGCTGGGCGGGGCGGCTGCGCGCCGGGCTGCGGGAGGCGACCGAAGGGCTCGCTCCGGACGCGCGGGCGCTGCTGCCCGGGCTGGTCGTCGGGGACACCTCCCGGGTCACCCCCGAGCTGGACGACGCCTTCAAGCGCACGGACCTCGCGCATCTGCTGGCCGTCAGCGGAGGCAACTTCACCATCCTGCTGGCCCTGTTCATCGGTCCGGCCGGGCTGGCACAGCGCGCCGAGCGCCGAGGACTCGCGCCCCGGCTCGGCCTTCCGCTGCGGGGGACGGCGCTGCTCGGCGGCGCGCTCACGCTCGGGTTCGTGGTGGTGTGCCGGCCGGACCCCAGTGTGCTGCGGGCCGCCGTCTGCGGAGCCGTGGCGCTGCTGGCGCTGGCCACCGGGCGTCGTAGATCGCTGATCCCCGCGCTGGCCACGGCGGTTCTGCTGCTGGTGCTCTACGACCCCTGGCTGGCCCGGAGTTATGGATTTCTGCTCTCCGTGCTGGCGACCGGCGCCCTGCTCACCCTCGCCCCACGCTGGAGCGCCGCGTTGCGCCGCCGTCGTGTGCCGCCCCGGCCTGCGGAGGCCCTGGCCGCGGCGGCGGCCGCCCAGGCGCTGTGTGCGCCGGTCGTCGCGGTGCTCTCGGCGCGGGTGAGCCTGGTCGCGGTGCCCTGCAATCTGCTCGCGGAGTTCGCGGTGGCGCCGGCCACCGTGCTGGGGTTCGCCGCGCTGACCGCCGCGCCGCTGGCGATGCCGCTCGCCGGGATGCTGGCGTGGTGGGCGGGATGGCCGGCCGGATGGATCGCGGGCATCGCACGCACGGGTGCGTCGCTGCCGGGCGGTGCGGTGGACTGGCCGGGCAGCTGGACGGGGGCGCTGCTGCTGGCGGCGGTCACAGCGGTCGTCGTGCTGCTCGGCCGGCGGCTGATCGGGCACCCCTGGCTGACCGGCCTCTGCGCGTTGCTGCTGGTGCTCGCGGTGGTGAGGCCGCCGCCCCTGACCCGGGTGATCACGGGATGGCCGCCGCCGGGCTGGCGGTATGCGATGTGTGATGTGGGGCAGGGGGACGCGACCGTGCTCGCGGCGGGCGAGGGCACGGCGGTCGTCGTGGACGCGGGCCCCGACCCGGTCCTGGTCGACCGGTGTCTGACCGGGCTCGGCATCACCCGTATTCCGCTCCTGGTGCTGACCCACTTCCACGCGGACCATGTGGCGGGGCTGTCGGGGGTGCTGCGGGGACGCTCGGTGGGAGCGATCGAGACGACCGGGTTCGAGGAGCCGCCGGACCAGGCCGCGTCCGTCCGTGCCCAGGCCGCCGCCCGGCACATTCCGATGACGCGCGCCGAGGCGGGGGAGCGCCGCCGCACCGGTGGTCTCGACTGGCGGGTGCTGTGGCCGCCCCCGGACCCGGCCCCGTCGCCGGACGGCCCCAATGACGCGAGCGTCGCCCTGTCCGTCCGCTCGGCGGGGCTGACCCTGTTGCTCCTCGGCGACCTCGAACCGCTCGCCCAGCAGGCGCTGTTGAGCTCACCGGAGGGTGCCGCGCTGGGGCCGGTGGACATCCTCAAGGTCGCCCACCACGGGTCGGCCTACCAGGACCCCGAGCTCATCCGGAGAGTGACCCCACGCCTCGCACTGATCAGCTGTGGAAAGGACAACCCCTATGGCCATCCGTCTCCCACCACGGTCACGGCGCTGCAGAAGGAGGGCGCCCTCGTCCTGCGCACGGACCGGGGCGGTGCGATCGCCGTCACCGGCGGGAACGGGAGGCTCGCGGTGGCGAGAGACTGAGCCCGGTCACGGACGCCTCCCCACCCGGCCGGAGCACTGGCGTCGTGGACCCGGAGCGCCACCGAGGTGGCCGTGGCCGTGGGCCGGCGTGAGGCAGGCCGTGTCCGGCACGCACAGGGGTGGGGCGCGCCCCCGGGTCACGGCAACGAGCGTGTGAGCCAGACCACTTCACCGTTGTCTTCCGTGGAGACGTGATCCCGCTCGAACCCGAGCTTCTCCAGGACACGGAGGGAGGGTGTGTTCCACGTGCCGACGGTCGACCAGAGCCGTTTCCGCCCGGTCGCGACAGCGGCATCGAGCACCGCGCCGGCCGCCTCGGTGGCATAGCCGTGCCCATGTACGCGCTGGAACAGCTCATACGCGATTTCAGGCTCCTCCAGGGTGGAGCGGCCGATGATCAGCCCGCAGTAGCCGATGAAGTCGCCTTCGGCACGGCGCTGGATGGGCAGCAGGGCGATCCCCGTGGTCTCCGTCGCGGTGAGCAGCTCCGCGATGGACGCCCGGATGTGCTCGACCGTGGGTTTCCCCTTGCCGCGTTCGGAGAGGAGGGCACAGAACTCGGCGGCGTCCGACTCGGCCCACGGCCGCAGTATCAGCCGCTCGGTCTCGAGGTGGAACGACATCGTCTCGTAGGTGGACATGCCCCTACTCTGCCCATCGATCATCACGAACCACAGGGCTGGAGCATCTCCCCGTTCCCACGGGACACTGCGGTCATGGACTCTGCTCTGATCGACGGCTACCTCCGCAGACTCGGGACGGAACGCCCCGGCCGGCCCACCGCCGAAGCGCTGCGCGAGCTGCATCTGCGTCATCTGCGGGCCGTCCCGTTCGAGAACCTGTCGCTCCACCTCGGCGAGGAGATCGTGCTGGCGGAGGAGCGACTGCTCGAGAAGATCGTGGACCGGCGCCGGGGCGGCTTCTGCTACGAACTCAACGGGGCGTTCGCGGTGTTGCTGAGGGCGCTCGGCTTCGAGGTCGCGCTGCTCGCCGCGCGGACGTACGGGAAGGAAGGCCTGCTCGGGGTGCCGTACGACCATCTGGCGCTGCGGGTGGGCACGGCGGACGGGGGCGACTGGCTGGCGGACGTCGGTTTCGGGGCGTACAGCCATGGCCCGCTGGCGTTCGGGGAGCGGGGCGAGCAGCGTGACCCCGGCGGTGTGTTCCGGGTGACCGAGGCCGGGGCGGATGCGGCGGACGTACGCGGCGGCGGGGGCCCGGCGGGCTCCGCGGACCTGGATGTGCTGTGCGACGGCACCCCGCAGTACCGGTTGGAGCTGCGTCCCAGGGCGCTCGGGGACTTCAGGATCGGGGCCTGGTGGCACGGCACGTCGCCGGACTCCCACTTCGGGCGGTCGCTGGTGTGCTCGCGGCTCACCGGGGAGGGAGGGCGGATCACGCTCGGCGGCCGTCGTCTGACGCTGACCGCTCCGGACGGGGAGAAGGAGGCGGTGGATCTGACGAGCGACGCGGAGGTGCTGGAGGTGTACCGGGAGCGGTTCGGGATCGCGCTGGACCGCGTTCCCGAGGTGCGGGAGCAACCCGTGGCGCGGGCGGAGGCGAACCTCTGACGGGGCGTGGGCCGGTGAGCCGGGGCTTCGGGGCGGCCCGGGGCGCCGGCCGTATCGGGGGTGGCGGAAGATGAGCCCGTGAGTGATGTGAGACATGTGCTGGTGCTGCCCGACCGCGATGCCGCGGAGGAAGCGGCGGAGGCACTCGGGGAACGGTTCGAGCTGGACGAGGAACCGAGGATCGTCCGGGACGCGCTGGCCGGTGAGGACGACGCCGAGGACGCGCAGTGGCTGGTGGTGCTGAGGGACGAGGACGAACTCCTCGATCCGGCGCGGCTGGACGCCTTCGCGGGGGAGTGGGACGGCTGGCGGGAGGAACCGTGATCCCGGCTGGGGCGCCGACCGGGCCCCGACGGCGACCGGTTCGCGGGCCGGAGCGGCCGTAACCCCTCCCCGGTGGTGACCGGGCTGCGGTCGCGACCGGGTCGCCGGGCGGGCCGCGCTGTCGGTGGGGCGTGGGATGCTGTCAGTGATGGCCAAGAAGACCGCGAACGACGACCTCCTCGCCCCCGTCACCCTTGCCGTGGGCCAGGAGGACCTGCTGCTCGACCGTGCCGTGCAGGAGGTGGTGGCCGCCGCCCGCGCCGCCGACGCCGACACGGACGTACGGGATCTGACCTCGGACCAGTTGCAGCCCGGCACGCTCGCCGAGCTGACCAGCCCCTCGCTGTTCGCCGAGCGCAAGGTCGTGGTGGTGCGCACGGCGCAGGATCTCTCCGCCGACACCGTCAAGGAACTGAAGGGGTACTTCGCCGCGCCCGCCGAGGAGATCACCCTGGTGCTGCTGCACGCGGGCGGCGCCAAGGGCAAGGGGCTGCTGGACGCCGCGCGCAAGGCGGGCGCGCGGGAGGTGGCGTGCCCCAAGATGACCAAGCCGGCGGACCGGCTGTCGTTCGTGCGCGGGGAGTTCCGCGCCCAGGGGCGCTCGGCGACCCCCGAGGCGTGCCAGACCCTGGTCGACGCGATAGGCAGCGACCTGCGGGAGCTGGCCTCCGCGGTCTCCCAGCTCGTGGCGGACATCGAGGGGACGATCGACGAGGCAGTGGTCGGGCGGTACTACACCGGCCGGGCCGAGGCGTCGAGCTTCACCGTCGCGGACCGGGCCGTCGAGGGCCGGGCGGCCGAGGCCCTGGAGGCGCTGCGCTGGTCGCTGGCGACCGGGGTGGCCCCGGTGCTGCTCACCAGCGCCCTCGCCCAGGGGGTGCGGGCCATCGGAAAGCTGCTGTCGGCACGCGGCGGGCGCCCCGCGGACCTCGCCCGGGAACTGGGCATGCCCCCCTGGAAGATCGACCGGGTCCGGCAGCAGATGCGGGGGTGGACCCCGGAGGCCGTCTCGGTCGCCCTGCGCGCTGTGGCCGAGGCCGACGCCGGCGTCAAGGGCGGCGGGGACGACCCCGAGTACGCCCTGGAGAAGGCGGTCGTCACCATCGCACGGGCGGCACGGATGCGGGGACGGGCGTAGCCCGGCGTAAAAGGCCCGGCACGTCGAAGGCCCCGCCCTTCGTCCTGGGGAGGACGGGGCGGGGCCTTCGGTGTCAAGCTGGTGGGCTCGCACCCGCGTGGCGAACGCAGGCCGCGTGCGAACCCGGGGTGCCGGACGGGGAGCGGATGAGAGAGGGCCCGCTCGATTCCCTCCGGCGTCGAATCAAGTGTCAGCCCTTGAGGGTCGTGACCTTCGAAGCAAGCGCCGACTTCTTGTTGGCGGCCTGGTTCTTGTGGATGACGCCCTTCGAGACGGCCTTGTCCAGCTGACGCGCGGCGACGCGCTGCAGCTCGGTGGCCTTCTCGACGTCACCCGCGGCGACGGCCTCGCGAGCCTTGCGGACCGCGGTCTTGAGCGAGGACTTGACGGCCTTGTTGCGCAGGCGCGCCTTCTCGTTCGTCTTGTTCCGCTTGATCTGGGACTTGATGTTCGCCACGAATGAGCCTTTACAGGTTCAGGCACGCGAGGACGACCGCCTCACGCGCCGGTGATTTTCTTGAGACGTGCCTCGAGCTGAGAGGGCAGGAGACACGGCCACCCAGGCTACCAGCCGGGTTCTGGGCCGCCCAAACCCGTCGCAGCCTCCCGCGCGTGGGACCATGGAGGCTACGTATCGATCCGACCCGAGACCGCAGACGCTGCGGACGCCTCAAGAATCAGGACCCTGCGTGCCCGCGATCCCTAGCCATGTGCCCGAGCCGAGCCGTACCGACCCGGCGCTGATCCGCAATTTCTGCATCATCGCGCACATCGACCACGGCAAGTCCACTCTCGCCGACCGGATGCTCCAGCTGACCGGCGTCGTCGAGCAGCGGCAGATGCGTGCTCAGTACCTCGACCGCATGGACATCGAGCGCGAGCGCGGCATCACCATCAAGTCCCAGGCGGTGCGTCTGCCGTGGGCCCCGACCCACGATCCGGGCAGCACGCACATCCTGAACATGATCGACACCCCGGGGCACGTCGACTTCACCTATGAGGTCTCGCGTTCGCTCGCCGCCTGCGAGGGGACCGTCCTGCTCGTCGACGCCGCCCAGGGCATCGAGGCGCAGACCCTCGCCAACCTCTATCTGGCGATGGAGAACGACCTCACGATCATTCCCGTGCTGAACAAGATCGACCTGCCC
The DNA here is from genome assembly GCF_008704995.1 of Streptomyces nodosus. NCBI lineage: Bacteria > Bacillati > Actinomycetota > Actinomycetes > Kitasatosporales > Streptomycetaceae > Streptomyces > Streptomyces nodosus. Next base: position 2,633,903 of record NZ_CP023747.1, on the reverse strand, counting down.
GCCGCGCAGCCCGAGAAGTTCGCCGAGGAGCTCGCCAACCTGGTCGGCTGCGACCCCGACGACGTCCTCAAGGTGTCCGCCAAGACCGGTCTGGGCGTGGAGGCGCTGCTCGACAAGGTCGTCGACCAGATCCCGGCACCGGTCGGCGTCGCGGACGCGCCCGCCCGCGCGATGATCTTCGACTCGGTGTACGACTCCTACCGGGGTGTGGTCACCTACGTCAGGGTCGTCGACGGACAGCTCAACAGGCGCGAGCGCATCCGGATGATGTCCACCAACGCTACCCATGAGCTGCTGGAGATCGGCGTCAGCTCGCCCGAGATGCTCCCGGCCGACGGGCTCGGCGTCGGCGAGGTGGGCTATCTCATCACCGGAGTGAAGGACGTCCGCCAGTCCAAGGTCGGTGACACGATCACCAGCCAGCACAAGGGCGCCGTGGAGGCCCTGGGCGGCTACAAGGACCCCAAGCCCATGGTCTTCTCGGGCCTGTATCCGCTGGACGGCTCCGACTACCCCGATCTGCGCGAGGCCCTCGACAAGCTCCAGCTCAACGACGCCGCGCTCGTCTACGAACCGGAGACCTCCGCCGCCCTCGGCTTCGGCTTCCGCGTGGGCTTCCTCGGCCTGCTCCACCTCGATGTGGTCCGCGAGCGGCTGGAGCGCGAGTTCGGGCTCGACCTGATCGCCACCGCCCCGAACGTGGTCTACCAGGTGACCATGGAGGACGGCACCGAGTACACGGTCACCAACCCGAGCGAGTTCCCCGAGGGCAAGCTCGCCGAGGTGCACGAGCCGGTCGTCCGGGCCACCATCCTCGCGCCCACCGAGTTCATCGGCGCGATCATGGAGCTCTGCCAGACCCGTCGCGGCACCCTTCTGGGCATGGACTATCTGTCCGAGGACCGGGTCGAGATCCGCTACACCCTCCCCCTCGCGGAGATCGTCTTCGACTTCTTCGACCAGCTGAAGTCCAAGACCCGCGGCTACGCCTCGCTCGACTACGAGCCCATCGGCGAGCAGTCCTCCGAGCTGGTCAAGGTGGACATCCTGCTGCACGGCGACAAGGTCGACGCCTTCTCGGCGATCACCCACAAGGACCAGGCCTACGCGTACGGCGTACGGCTGGTCGCCAAGCTGAAGGAACTCATCCCGCGGCAGAACTTCGAGGTGCCGGTGCAGGCCGCCATCGGCTCCCGGGTGATCGCCCGCGAGACCATCCGCGCCATCCGCAAGGACGTCCTCGCCAAGTGCTACGGCGGTGACATCTCCCGTAAGCGGAAGCTGCTGGAGAAGCAGAAGGAGGGCAAGAAGCGGATGAAGATGGTGGGCTCCGTGGAGGTCCCCCAGGAGGCCTTCATCGCGGTGCTCTCCAGCGACGACGGAGCGTCGGCCAAGAGCAAGAAGTAACCACCGGCCGTACCGCCGGGTCCGGCCCGGCCGGATCGGGCGGGGCGAATCGGGTGGAACAGGGGCCCGTCGTGCGAAAGCGCGGCGGGCCCCTGTGCATACGACCGGTCGCCCTCGGTAGGAAGTGAGGGGCCGTCGCCCCTTACGCACCGGCCGGTCGGGCTCTACGCTGATCTCTGCCCGATGGTTACTCACGAGTTAAGCAAGGGTGGGCGAGAGGCGCCGCGTGAGTGACCCCAGCCGCACAGCCACCCGCCCGTCAACGAGTCAGCCGCACCGCCGCGGGGCCCGGAGGATGCCGTGAGCGACACCCAGACGTTGATCGACAACCGTCCGCCGTCCGTGGCGGCCCTCTTTCTGGAGCGTGTGGCGGCCACGCCGGACGCGGAGGCCTACCGCTACCCCGTGCCCGGAAACGGCGAGGGTCCGGACGGCTGGAAGTCACTGAGCTGGGCCGAGGCCGCCGCACGGGTCCAGGCCGTCGCGGCCGGGCTGATCGAACTGGGTGTGCAGCCGGAGCAGCGGGTGGCGCTCGCCTCCTCGACCCGGGTCGAGTGGATCCTCGCCGATCTGGGCATCATGTGCGCCGGCGCGGCCACCACCACGGTCTATCCGCAGACGAACAGCGACGAATCGGCCTTCATCCTCTCCGACTCCGAGAGCAAGGTGCTCATCGCGGAGAACGCGGAGCAACTGGCCAAGGCGCGGAGCAGGAGCGCCGAGCTGCCCGGGCTGACCCACTTCGTGGTGATCGACCCCGAGGGCGTGGAGACCGGCGACCGGGTGCTCACACTGGCCGAACTCGAGACCCGGGGCGCCGCCCGCCTGAAGGAGCACCCCGAGCTGATCAAGGAGCGGGTCGGTGCGATCACCAAGGACCAGCTCGCCACCCTGATCTACACCTCGGGGACCACCGGCCGGCCCAAGGGGGTGCGCCTTCCGCACGACAACTGGTCGTACATGGCGAAGGCCATCGCGGCGACCGGACTGGTCAGCGGCGAGGACCTGCAGTACCTGTGGCTGCCGCTCGCGCATGTCTTCGGCAAGGTGCTGATCTCCGGCCAGATCGAGGTCGGGCACGTCAGCGCCGTCGACGGCCGGGTCGACAAGATCATCGAGAATCTTCCGGTGGTGCAGCCGACCTATATGGCGGCCGTGCCGCGCATCTTCGAGAAGGTCTACAACGGGGTCGCCGCCCGGGCCCGGGCCGGCGGTGCGGCCAAGTACAAGATCTTCCAGTGGGCGGCCGGGATCGCACGCGAGTACGCCAAGGCCTCGCAGGACAACTTCCGCCGCACCGGCAGCCGCTCCGTGCCCCTCGGTCTCGCCGCCCGGCACAAGGCCGCGGACGCGCTCGTCTTCGCCAAGATCCGCGAGGCGTTCGGCGGCAGGCTGCGCGCCTGCATCTCCGGCTCCGCCGCCCTCGCGCCCGAGATCGGGTACTTCTTCGCGGGCGCCGGCATCCACATCCTGGAGGGCTACGGCCTCACGGAGTCCTCCGCGGCCTCCTTCGTGAACCCGGGCGAGGCGTACCGCACCGGCACGGTCGGCAAGCCGCTGCCCGGCACCGAGGTGCGGATCGCGGACGACGGCGAGATCCTGCTGCGCGGCCCCGGCATCATGGAGGGCTACCACGGGCTGCCGGAGAAGACCGCCGAGGTGCTGGAGCCGGACGGCTGGTTCCACACCGGGGACATCGGCGAGCTGTCGCCCGACGGCTATCTGAGCATCACCGACCGCAAGAAGGACCTCATCAAGACCTCCGGCGGCAAGTACATCGCGCCCGCCGAGGCCGAGGGGCAGTTCAAGGCCCTGTGCCCGTATGTCTCCAACATCCTGGTGCACGGCGCCGACCGGAACTTCTGCAGCGCGCTGATCGCCCTGGACGAGCCTTCCCTCCTGGAGTGGGCGAAGGAGAACGGTCTGGGCGGCAAGCCCTATGCGGAGGTGGTCGCCGACCCGGCCACGGTCGAGATGATCGACGGCTATGTCAGACAGCTCAACGAGGGCCTCCAGCGCTGGCAGGCCGTCAGGAGGTTCCGTCTGCTGCCGAGGGACCTGGACATCGAGCACGGCGAGCTCACGCCGAGCCTGAAGCTGAAGCGTCCGGTGGTGGAGCGGGAGTACAAGCATCTGATCGACGAGATGTACCAGGGGGCGCGCGAGGCGTAGGCGCTGCCGCGAGAGCAGCCGCGAGAACAAAGGCCGGATGCCCGAATCTGCTCGTCTTCGATCACATCCTTAGCCTGGTTCTCACCCGTCTGTAGCACTCTTCTCACCCATGACGGCCCACTTCGGTAACTCCGTGCTGATGGGCGGCGCCGGTCTGTCACCCTGGTTCGCATCGCCGGGGTCTATCAGTCCGAAACCGCTCGGGGAGCTGCCCATGGGGGTCATTCCGACGCAACGGGAGACCGTCTTCCGCGCCCCTGACGCGCCCGCGTACGAGGGCGCGGAGCCGCGCGCGGCGGTGCGTACGACGCTGCCCGGGGGTCCGCTCGCGGCCGGCGCCGCCCGGCGGCTCGTCCGGGAGGCCCTGGACGCCTGGTCCCGGGCGGCGGAGCCCGACACGGTCACCGAGCGGCTGGCCGACGACGCCCTGGTGGTCGTCAGCGAGCTGGTCACCAATGCCGTCGTGCACGCCGGCACGGATGTCGAGGTGGCCTGCCGCCTCCAGGACGCCGAGGGCGGGCCGGCCGGACTGGTCGTCGAGGTGACCGACCATCACCCCTCCCGCGCGGTACGGGGCGACAGCGCCGAACGGCCCTACGACATACCCGAGTACGGGCGTGGCCTCCGGCTGGTCGCCACGCTCGCCACGGCCTGGGGGATCACCTACCGCAGCGGCGCCAAGACCGTCTGGGCGCTGCTTCCCCTCGACGGCGGGCTCGACGACACCCGGGACGGCGGGCGCGACGGGGACACGCTCGACGACCGCGCGGGCGAGGGCGCCCAGGACCGCGGCCCGGGCGGGGCCGGGCTGCTCGGGCCCGAGTGCTCCGGCTTCACCGAGGGCGCACGCGCCGCGTACGACCGGGAGTGGCGGGGCCGGGGCGCTCTCTCCTTCCTCGCCGAGGCCTCCGACCTGCTCGCCGGGCAGCTCGACGAGGATCTGGTCGCCGCGCTCACCGGACAGCTCCTGGTGCCCCGGCTCGCCGACTGGTGCGCGGTATGGCTGGAGGACGAGGCGACCGGCTGGCAGGGGCCCGAGACGCCGGTGGCCGGCGGGCCCCGGCTCGCCCGGGTCTGGCACGGCAGCGAGAGCCGCACCGAGGAGCTGCGCCGGGCGCTGGAGAAGGACCCGCCCCGGCTGCCCGAGTCGGTCCGCTCCCGGCCGGTGTCCCTGCCCTGGCCCGGTGAGGCGCTGGGCCCGCGGGGCACGACCGGGGCGGCCCTCGCCTACCGGCTGATCGCCGGCGGCCGGCCGCTGGGCACGCTCGTCATCGGGCGGGCCGGGCTGCCGTGCTTCCCCGACGAGGTCACCGGGCTCGTCGAGGACCTCAGCCGCCGGGTGGCGCTGGCCATCGGTGCGGCCCGGCAGTACGCACGCCAGGCCACCATCAGCCGGGTGCTCCAGCGCGGGCTGCTGCCCGGTGCGGTCGCCGAGATCCCCGGGGTGCGCAGCGCGCTCGTGTACGAACCGCGTGACAAGGGCGGCCCCAGCGGCGACTTCTACGACATCTTCCCGGCCGGCCGGGGACGGTGGTGCTTCGCGCTCGGCGACGTCCAGGGCAAGGGCCCCGAGGCGGCGGTGGTGATCGGGCTGGCCCGGCCCTGGCTGCGGCTGCTGGCCCGCGAGGGCTATGCGGTCCCGGACGTCCTGGACCGGCTCAACCAGCTGCTGCTGGACGACGCCACCGAGTCCGCGGACGCCGCGGCGCGGGCGCTGGTCGCCGCGGGCGCCCCCGTGCCGCTCGCCCACGACGGCCCGCACGCCCGGTTCCTCTCGCTGCTCTACGGCGAGCTGGTCCCCTTCGACGGCGGGGTGCGCTGCACGCTGGCCGCCGCGGGGCATCCGCTGCCGCTGCTGCTGGGCCCGGCCGGCGACGTACGGACCATGGCGCGGTCGCAGACCCTGCTCGGGGTCGTCGAGGACGTGACCTATGCCTGCGAGACCTTCGAGCTGCACCCCGGGGACACCCTGCTGTGCGTCACCGACGGGGTGACCGAGCGGCGCAGCGGATCACTCCAGTTCGACGACGGGGACGGGCTGGCGACGGCGCTCGCCGGCTGTGCCGGGCTGAGCGCGGAGCTGACCGCGGAGCGGATCCGAACACTCGTGCATGCGTTCGGGGAGAAGCCTCCGGAGGACGATCTGGCGCTGCTGGTGCTGCGGGCCGAGTGAGCACTCCCGGCGGTACCGGACAATGGAGGGCATGCCTTCCGCACTTCCCGACGGCGAGCCCGTCCCCGACGACGGGGCGCTGCCCGCGCACGCCCTGGCCGGGGCCGCCGAGCGCCCCCTCGGGTTCTATCTCCATGTGCCGTACTGCGCCACGCGCTGCGGCTACTGCGACTTCAACACCTATACGGCGACGGAGCTGCGCGGCACGGGCGGGGTGCTGGCCTCCCGCGACAACTACGCCGAGACGCTGATCGACGAGGTCCGCCTGGCCCGCAAGGTGCTCGGCGACGACCCGCGCGAGGCCCGTACGGTCTTCGTCGGGGGCGGCACCCCCACGCTGCTGGCCGCGGACGATCTGGTGCGGATGCTGCGGTCGATCCGCGAGGAGTTCGGTCTCGCGGACGACGCGGAGGTGACGACGGAGGCGAATCCGGAGTCGGTGGACGAGCGGTATCTGGCCACGCTCCGGGAGGGCGGCTTCAACCGGATCTCCTTCGGTATGCAGAGCGCCCGCCCGCATGTGCTGAAGATCCTCGACCGCACCCACACCCCGGGCCGCCCCGAGGCCTGTGTGGCCGAGGCCCGGGCGGCGGGCTTCGAGCAGGTGAACCTGGACCTGATCTACGGCACCCCGGGGGAGTCGGACGACGACTGGCGGGCGTCCCTGGAGGCGGCGCTGGGCGCAGGACCCGACCATGTCTCGGCGTATGCGCTGATCGTCGAGGAGGGCACCGGTCTGGCGCGCCGGATCCGCCGCGGCGAGATACCGATGACGGACGACGACGTCCACGCGGACCGCTATCTGATCGCCGACGAGATCCTCGGGGCGGCGGGCTACCACTGGTACGAGGTGTCCAACTGGGCCCTCTCCGAGGCGGCCCGCTGTCTGCACAACGAGCTGTACTGGCGCGGCGCCGACTGGTGGGGCGCGGGCCCAGGAGCCCACAGCCATCTGGGCGGGGTGCGCTGGTGGAACGTGAAGCACCCGGGGGCGTACGCGGCGGCGCTGGCCGCGGGGCGGTCCCCCGGGGCCGGGCGGGAGGTCCTGACGGACGAGGACCGCCGGGTGGAGCGCATCCTGCTGGAGCTGCGGCTGCGGGAGGGGGTGCCGCTGACGCTGCTCCGGGAGCCGGGCCTCGCGGCGGCGCACCGGGCGCTGGCGGACGGCCTTCTGGAGGAGAGGCCGTACGAGCAGGGGCGGGCCGTGCTCACCCTGCGCGGCCGGCTGCTGGCGGACGCCGTGGTGCGGGACGTGGTGGACTGACGGAGCGACCCCGCACCCGTCGGCCCCGACGGGTGCGGAAGACCGGTCGAGAACCGGAGCGACTCAGGGCACGGTCACATGGTCGATGAGGCGTTCCACGCACCCCAGCAGCTCCGGCTCCAGATCCTTGTAGGACCGCACCCGGGACAGGATCCGCTGCCATGCCTCGCCGGTGTTCTCCGGCCAGCCCAGGGCGCGGCAGACGCCCGTCTTCCAGTCCTGGCCGTGCGGCACCTGCGGCCAGGCGGCGATCCCCAGGGACGACGGCTTCACCGCCTGCCAGACGTCGATGTACGGATGGCCCACCACCAGGGAGTGTTCGCCGGTCACCGACTGCGCGATCCGCCACTCCTTGGTGCCGGGGACCAGATGGTCCACCAGGACGCCGAGGCGTGCGTCCGGGCCGGGGGAGAAGGCCGAGACGATCGACGGCAGATCGTCGACGCCCTCCAGATACTCCACCACCACGCCCTCGATGCGCAGATCGTCGCCCCACACCCGCTCGACCAGTTCCGCGTCGTGGCGGCCCTCCACATAGATCCGTCCGGCCCGGGCCACCCGGGCCCGGGCGCCGGGGACCGCCACCGAACCGGAGGCCGTACGGGCCGGACGCACCGGCGCGCTCGACGGCCGTACCAGCGTCACCACCCGCCCCTCCAGCAGAAACCCGCGCGGCTGGAGGGGGAACACCCGGTGCTTGCCGAAGCGGTCCTCCAGGGTCACCGTGCCCGCCTCGCAGCGGATCACCGCCCCGCAGTAGCCGGTGCCCGGTTCCTCGACCACCAGACCGGGGTCCGCCGGGACCTCGGGCACGGGCTGCTGCTTCTTCCACGGCGGGGTCAGATCCGAAGAGTACGAGCGCATTCGGATGACGATAGGAGAAGGGCTCCGGCCGGGGCTACGACACGCCGAAACGCGCCGCCAGAGTGTCCCGCTGCGCCCGCACGAACGCCGCGTCCACCACCGCACCGTGCCCCGGCACATACCGGGCGTCCTCCCCGCCCAGCTCCAGCAGCCGGTCCAGGGCGGCGGGCCACTGTGCGGGGACGGCGTCCGGGCCGGCCTGGGGTTCGCCGGACTCCTCCACCAGATCCCCGCAGAACACCACCGCCGGCTCACCGGGAACGAGAACCACCAGGTCATGGGCGGTGTGGGCCGGGCCCACGGTCGCCAGCACCACCCGCACCCCGCCGAGGTCCAGGGTCCGCTCGCCCGACACCTGGTGGTGCACGGGGAGCAGCGTGGCCCCGGCCTCCGCCGCCTCGTGCGGGTCAAGACCGTGCCGCACCGCGTCCGCGACCAGCTCCTCGCGCCGGTGCACCAGCACCGCGTCCACACCGGCCGCTCCGAAGGTCTCCGCGCCGGTGAACGCCGTCGCCCCGAGGACATGGTCGAAGTGGGGGTGGGTGAGGGCGAGATGCGTCACATCCGTCACACCGGGCCCCGCGCTCCCGGGCGCGAGCAGCCGGCGCGCCTCGGCGCGCAACCGGGCGCCCTCGCCCCGGCTCGACCCCGCGTCCACCATGAGCGCCCCGCGCTCGCCCACGATCAGCCCCGCCGTGCAGTCCCAGACCGGCAGCCGGCTGCGCCCCGCACCCGGCCCCAGCCGCTCCCAGCCGGACTCTTCCCAGAACACCGTCATACCGCGACGCTATCCACAACGCCCCGCCGGGAGGACGCGCTGCCGGGGACACCCCGGGACAGGTCGGTACACCTCGGTACGGCGGCGGTGCCCGCCCTTGCCGGGGGCGTACCCGACAGCCGTACACTGACCCCGGGATGCTGGCACTCGTACAGACAGAGTGCCAGGGGGAGCGCCAAAGGGACGAATTGCTGGAGGTGCGCGCGATGCTCAGTGAACGCAGGCTCGAAGTGCTGCGCGCCATCGTCCAGGACTATGTCGGCACCGAGGAGCCGGTGGGCTCCAAGGCGCTCACCGAGCGGCACCAGCTCGGTGTCTCCCCGGCCACCGTCCGCAACGACATGGCCGCGCTGGAGGAGGAGGGCTATATCGCCCAGCCGCACACCAGCGCCGGACGCATCCCCACGGACAAGGGCTACCGCCTCTTCGTCGACAAGCTGGCCGCCGTCAAGCCGATGAGCCCGCCCGAGCGCCGCGCGATCCAGAACTTCCTGGGGGGCGCCGTCGACCTCGACGACGTCGTCACGCGGACGGTACGGCTGCTCGCGCAGCTCACCCGGCAGGTCGCCGTGGTGCAGTACCCCTCGCTGACGCGCTCGACGGTGCGGCATGTGGAGCTGCTGCCGATGGCGCCCGCGCGGGTGATGCTCGTGGTGATCACGGACACCGGCCGGGTCGAGCAGCGCATGATCGACTGTCCCGCGCCGTTCGGGGAGACCTCCCTCGCGGACCTGCGGGCGCGGCTCAACAGCCGGGTCACCGGACGCCGCTTCTCGGACGTGCCGCAGCTTGTGCAGGATCTGCCCGAGGCCTTCGAGGAGGCGGAGGACCGCGGCATGGTGTCGACGGTGCTCGCCACCCTCCTGGAGACGCTCGTGGAGGAGACCGAGGAGCGGCTGGTGATCGGCGGAACCGCCAATCTCACCCGCTTCGGGCATGACTTCCCTCTCGCCATCCGTCCCGTCCTGGAAGCGCTGGAGGAACAGGTCGTCCTCCTCAAGCTGCTGGGCGAGGCCAAGGATCCGGCCATGCGGGTGCGTATCGGCCATGAGAACGCGCACGAGGGACTCAACTCCACGTCCGTGGTCTCCGTCGGCTACGGTTCGGGCGGCGAGGCAGTAGCCAAACTCGGCGTGGTCGGACCGACCCGCATGGATTACCCGGGAACGATGGGAGCGGTACGAGCGGTGGCACGGTACGTCGGACAGATCCTGGCGGAGTCGTAGGTGGCCACGGACTACTACGCCGTACTCGGCGTACGCCGCGACGCGTCGCAGGACGAGATCAAGAAGGCGTTCCGTCGGCTCGCCCGCGAGCTGCACCCGGACGTCAATCCCGATCCCAAGACGCAGGAGCGGTTCAAGGAGATCAACGCCGCCTACGAGGTGCTCTCGGACCCGCAGAAGAAGCAGGTCTACGACCTCGGCGGCGACCCCCTGTCCCAGGCGGGCGGCGGTGGCGGCGCGGGCGGCTTCGGCGCGGGCGGCTTCGGGAACTTCTCCGACATCATGGACGCGTTCTTCGGCACGGCGTCGCAGCGCGGACCGCGCTCGCGCACCCGCCGGGGCCAGGACGCCATGATCCGGCTGGAGATCGAGCTCGACGAGGCGGCCTTCGGCACCACGAAGGACATCCAGGTCGACACGGCCGTCATCTGCAACACCTGCAACGGTGAGGGTGCCGCGCCCGGCACCACCGCGCAGACCTGCGACATGTGCCGTGGACGCGGTGAGGTCTCGCAGGTCACCCGGTCCTTCCTGGGCCAGGTCATGACCTCCCGGCCGTGCCCGCAGTGCCAGGGCTTCGGCACGATCGTCCCCAACCCGTGCCCGGAGTGCGCGGGCGACGGGCGGGTGCGCTCCCGCAGGACGCTCACCGTGAAGATCCCGGCGGGTGTCGACAACGGCACGCGCATCCAGCTCGCGGGCGAGGGCGAGGTCGGCCCCGGCGGGGGCCCGGCCGGTGACCTGTATGTCGAGATCCACGAGCTGCCGCACCACGTCTTCCAGCGCCGCGGCGACGATCTGCACTGCACGGTCACCATCCCGATGACCGCGGCGGCCCTCGGCACCAAGGTCCCGCTGGAGACGCTGGACGGTCTGGAGGAGGTCGACATCCGCCCCGGCACCCAGTCCGGGCAGTCGATCCCGCTGCACGGCCGCGGCATCACCCATCTGCGGGGCGGCGGCCGGGGCGATCTGATCGTCCATGTCGAGGTGCAGACCCCGACGAAGATGGACCCCGAGCAGGAGCGGCTGCTGCGCGAACTGGCCAAGCTGCGCGGCGAGGAGCGGCCCCAGGGCCAGTTCCAGCCGGGCCAGCAGGGCCTGTTCTCCCGGCTGAAGGACGCCTTCAACGGCCGCTGACCCGGCCCGGGACCACCCGGTGGGCCGCGCCGGCCGGCCTCGGCCGGCCGGACCCGGGGTCGCCGGTCACCCGGCCCCGGGCCCGCTCCGACCGTGGCCTTGCCCACCGGCATATGTCACCGGAAGGCCGGATTCGGACTTGTCCGGGGGACGTGGCAACATGCCGTCATGTCCTCCGCGCTGACCGATCTCCTTCGCCGTCCGATCGTGCAGGCCCCCATGGCGGGCGGGATCTCCGTACCCCAGCTCGCCGCCGCCGTGTCCGAGGCCGGCGGCCTGGGGTTCCTCGCGGCCGGGTACAAGACCGCCGACGGCATGTACCAGGAGATCAAGCAGCTCCGTGGGCTCACCGGCGGACCCTTCGGGGTGAATGTCTTCATGCCGCAGCCGGAACACCCGGGCACGGGCCCCGGCACTCCCGGAGGGACCGGCTCCGCCCCGCCTTCCGCCACCGTCGAGGTCTACGCCAACCAGCTCGCCGGGGAGGCGGCCTGGTACCAGACGGAGCTGGGCGACCCCGACAGCGGCCGTGACGACGGCTACGACGCCAAGCTCGCCGTCCTGCTCGACGACCCGGTACCGGTGGTCTCCTTCCACTTCGGAGTCCCCAGCCACAAGGCCCTGGACGCCCTGCGGCGCGCCGGCACCTTCACCCTGGTCACCGCGACCACCGCGGAGGAGGCCCTCGCCGTCCAGGAGGCGGGCGCCGACGCGGTGATCGCACAGGGCGTCGAGGCGGGCGGCCACCAGGGCACCCACCGGGACGTCCGGGAGAACGACGGGGCGGGCATCGGGCTGCTCTCGCTCGTGGCCCAGCTGCGCGAGAGCGTGAGCATCCCGATCGTGGCCGCCGGGGGCGTCATGCGCGGCAGCCAGATCGCCGCGGTACTGGCCGCGGGCGCGAGCGCGGCACAGCTCGGCACCGCGTTCCTCGCGACCCCCGAGTCCGGCGCCCATGCCCTGCACAAGCGGGCGTTGACCGATCCGCTGTTCGTCCGCACGGAGCTGACCCGGGCGTTCACCGGGCGCCCGGCCCGCGCCCTGGTCAACCGGTTCATGCGGGAGCACGGCCCCTACGCGCCCGCCGCGTACCCCGAGATCAACCACCTCACCCAGCCGCTGCGCAAGGCCGCCGCCAAGGCCGGTGACGCGCAGGGCATGGCGCTGTGGGCCGGGCAGGGCCACCGCCTGGCCCGCGAACTGCCCGCGGGGCAGCTGGTGGAGGTGCTGGCGGCGGAACTGGACGCGGCCACGGCCGCGCTGACGACGGGGAGTGTGCAGCGATGACTGCTCCGGTGTTCGTGGTGGACCGACTCGACGCGGTCGGGCCGGAGTTCGTGCTCGACGGCGCCGAAGGGCGGCACGCGGTCTCGGTGAAGCGGCTGCGGGCCGGCGAGAACGTGGTCCTCACCGACGGATGCGGGCGCTGGACCGAGGGCGTGGTGAAGGCCGCCGAGGGCAAAGACCGCCTGGTGATCACGGACCTGGAGCCCGCGCACGAGGAGCCGTCCGAGTCCCCGCGCATCACCGTGGTCCAGGCCCTGCCCAAGGGCGACCGGGGCGAGTTGGCCGTGGAGACCATGACCGAGGTGGGCGTGGACGCGATCGTCCCGTGGGCGGCGTCCCGGTGCATCACCCAGTGGAAGGGCGAGCGGGGGCTGAAGGCGCTCGGCAAGTGGCGGGCCACCGCCCGTGAGGCGGGCAAACAGTCCCGCCGGGTGCGCTTCGCCGAGGTCGCGGACGCGGCGACGACCAAGCAGGTCGCGGCGCTGCTGGCCGAGGCGGACTTCGCCGCGGTGCTGCACGAGAGCGGCGACGAGCCCCTGGCGACCGTGGACCTCCCCACGACGGGCGAGATCGTGCTGGTCGTGGGGCCCGAGGGCGGCGTCTCCCCCGAGGAACTGGCCCTGTTCGAGCAGTCCGGCGCCCGCCCGTTCCGGCTGGGCCGCACGGTCCTGCGCACCTCCACCGCCGGCACCGCGGCAGCGGCACTCCTGCTCGGCCGCACGGGCCGCTGGTCCTAGCGCCTGCACAGCCCTTCCCCTGCACGCCGGTGGTGCGCGGGGGCGGTTCGAGTGCCGTGGGAGGCCGGGTGCAGGCGTCAGTGAGGAGTTGACGGCACGTCAAGGGGGTGCCCGGAGGGGGCGTGCGCGGTCACTCCCGTATGGCCGTATGCGCTCTACCGCCGCGGGCGGGTCGGTGGGAGGCTGCCCCGCATGGGGGTTCTGCGGCGTATCCGGCGGCGGCCTGCGGGACGGCGGGCCGTGGTGGTCACCGGGCTCATGGCGGTCACCGTGGGTGGTGTCTCGGCGTGCCAGCCCGGCGACATGGGGTCCACGGCGGTCGCCTACACGACCAGCCGGACCGCGACCAGGGAACTGGAGCGACAGCATGTGAAGGTGAGCTGGCTCAGCTGCACGGGCGGCTACCGCACCAGGACCACCCCCGCCGTCCGCACGCCCTCCCCGTCCGAGACCGCCGTCGTCACCGTCGACTGCCGGGGGAAGGCGGACGACGGCCGGGACATCACCGTCAAGGGCACCGTCACCCGGGCCGTCGACGGCGCCTGTGTGCGCGGGGACCTCAGGGCCACCGTGGGCGGCAAGGAGTGGTTCCACGTCCACGGCCTCGGCGACTGCAACGCCACCGTCACGCCCGCACCCCCCGTCACATGGCGGCCCACCGTCACCGGACACCCCTGGGGGCCCGGCCCCACCGTCACCGTGACCAGGACGATCTGGTGCCAGAGCGACCCCGTCTGCCGGCCGGTCCGCGGCAAGTGACCTGGGCAGGAGACCGGCGCATGTGGCAAAAACCCTGTCGGTCCGCGGGATCGCTGCTTAGGGTGACCTGGTGACTCAGTCAGCATCGCCCGCGTATCTCCGGTTCCCGCATCTGCACGGCGAGTTGGTCGCCTTCACCGCCGAGGACGACGTCTGGGTCGCCCCCCTCGACGGCGGCCGCGCCTGGCGGGTCAGCGCCGACAACGTCCCGGTCGACCACCCGCGCGTCTCCCCGGACGGCACGTCCGTCGCCTGGACCTCCACCCGCGACGGCGCCCCCGAGGTGCACCTCGCCCCGATCGACGGCGGCCCCGCCGAACGCCTGACGTACTGGGGGAGTTCCAAGACCCAGGTCCGCGGCTGGACCCCCGGCGGAGAGGTGCTCGCCCTCAGCACCGTCGGCCAGGCCTCGCTGCGCCGCACCTGGGCGCGCGCCGTGCCGCTCGACGGCGGACCGGCCACGACCCTGCCCTACGGCCCCGTCGGCGATGTCGCCCACGGCCCGCGCACCGTGCTGCTGTCCGCGACCATGGGCCGCGAGGCCGCCCGCTGGAAGCGGTACCGTGGCGGCACGGCCGGCAAGCTGTGGATCGACGGCGGGCCCGAAGGCGAGGACGGCGCCGGGGAGTTCGTACGGCTGCACGCCGACCTCGACGGGAACCTCGAGTACCCGATGTGGGTCGGCGCGGGGTCCTCCCCGAGGATCGCCTTCCTCTCCGACCACGAGGGCGTCGGGGCACTGTACTCCTCGCTGCCCGACGGCTCGGACCTGCGGCGGCACACCCCCGACGGGGCGGGCTTCTACGCCCGGCACGCGGCCACCGACGGCACCCGTGTCGTGTACTCCAGCGCCGGTGAACTCTGGATCCTGGACGACCTTGACGGGGCCGAGCCCCGGCGCCTCGACATCCGGCTCGGCGGACAGCGCGTCGACCTCCAGCCGTACCCGCTGAGCGCGAGCCACTGGTTCGGGGCCGCCTCGCCCGACCACACCGGCCGCGGCAGCGCGGTCTCGGTGCGGGGCTCCGTGCACTGGGTCACCCACCGTTCGGGACCCGCCCGCGCGCTGGCCGCCGAGCCCGGCGTACGGGCCCGGCTGCCGCGCACCTTCCGCGCCGACGGCGAGGAATGGGTGGTGTGGGTGACGGACGCGGAGGGCGACGACGCGCTGGAGTTCGCGCCCGCCACCGGTCTGCTGCCCGGCGCCACCCCGCGGCGGCTCGCGGCGGGCCGGCTCGGGCGGGTGCTCGGGCTCGCGGTGGCGCCCGACGGCAGCCGGATCGCGGTCGCCGCGCACGACGGACGGATCCTGCTCGTGGAGCGGGACAGCGGCGAGGTGCGCGAGGTGGACCGCAGCGAGGACGGGGAGGCCACCGGACTGGTCTTCTCCCCGGACTCGGCGTGGCTGGCCTGGTCGCACCCCGGTCCGGCGTCGCTGCGCCAGCTCAAGCTCGCCAACACGGCCGATCTGTCGGTCACCGAGGCGACACCGCTGCGCTTCCGGGACCACTCGCCCGCGTTCACCCTGGACGGCAGGCATCTGGCCTTCCTCTCGGCGCGCTCCTTCGACCCGGTCTACGACGAGCACGTCTTCGACCTGGCCTTCGTGGGCGGCTCCCGGCCGCATCTGATCACCCTCGCCGCCACCACCCCCTCCCCGTTCGGGCCGCAGCGGCACGGCCGCTCCTTCGACACCCCCGACAAGGACGGGACGCCCGACAGCGAGGGCTCCCCCACCACCAGGATCGACCTGGAGGGGCTCGCCGACCGGATCGTGCCCTTCCCGGTCGAGGCCGCGCGCTACGGCGGGCTGCGGGCCGCCAAGGACGGGGTGCTGTGGCTGCGGCACCCGGTGCGCGGAGTGCTGGGCTCCTCGCGGGCCACGCCCGACGACCCCGAGCCCAAGAGCGAGCTGGAGCGCTACGACCTGGTTCAGCAGCGCATCGAGCATCTCGCCGCGGACGCCGACCACTTCGCGGTCAGCGGCGACGGCAAGCGGGTGCTGCTGTGGACCGACGGCAAGCTCAAGGTGGTGCCGAGCGACCGGCGCGCTCCGAACGACGACGACAGCGACGCCAACATCACCGTCGATCTGGCGCGGGTACGGACGACCGTCGACCCCGCGGCCGAGTGGCGGCAGATGTACGACGAGGCCGGCCGCGTCATGCGCGACAACTTCTGGCGGCCCGACCTCGGCGGGATCGACTGGGACGGGGTGCTGGAGCGGTACCGGCCGGTGCTCGCGCGGATCGCCACCCATGACGACCTGGTGGATCTGCTGTGGGAGGTGCAGGGCGAGCTGGGCACCTCGCACGCCTATGTCACACCGAGCGGCCACGGGGCCGGCGCGGACCGGCGGCAGGGGCTGCTCGGGGCGGACCTCTCCCGGCACGAGGACGGCCGTTGGCGCGTCGACCGGGTGCTGCCCTCGGAGACCTCCGACCCCGACGCCCGGGCGCCGCTGGCCGCGCCCGGGGTCGCCGTACGGGCCGGGGACGCGATCGTCGCCGTCGGCGGGCGGCCGGTGGACCCGGTGACCGGGCCCGGGCCGCTGCTGGTCGGCACGGCCGGCCGGCCGGTGGAGCTGACGGTCTCGCCGGAGGGCGGGGGCGACGTACGGCATGTGGTCGTGGTCCCGATCGCGGACGAGGAGCCGCTCAGGTACCACGCGTGGGTCGCGGACCGGCGGGCGTATGTGCACGAGCGGTCCGGCGGGCGGCTCGGGTATCTGCATGTGCCGGACATGCAGGCCCCCGGCTGGGCCCAGATCCACCGCGATCTGCGGATCGAGGTCGCCCGGGAGGGGCTGGTGGTGGACGTCCGGGAGAACCGGGGCGGACACACCTCCCAGCTGGTCGTGGAGAAGCTGGCGCGACGGATCGTGGGCTGGGACCTGCCGCGCGGGATGCGTCCGTACAGCTACCCCGGGGACGCGCCGCGCGGGCCCGTGGTCGCCGTCGCCAACGAGTTCTCGGGATCGGACGGGGACATCGTGAACGCGGCGATCAAGGCGCTCGGCATCGGACCCGTGGTCGGGACGCGCACCTGGGGCGGGGTCATCGGCATCGACAGCAAGTACCGGCTGGTGGACGGGACCCTGGTGACCCAGCCCAAGTACGCCTTCTGGCTGGAGGGTTACGGCTGGGGCGTGGAGAACCACGGCGTGGATCCGGACATCGAGGCGGTCCAGCGTCCGCAGGACCACGCGGCCGGGCGCGATGTGCAACTGGACGAGGCGGTACGGGTGGCGCTGGCCGCGCTGGAGGAACGGCCCGCGAAGACACCTCCGGAGCTGCCGGCACTGTGATCCCTCCCGGGACGGCGGTGGGTCCGGCGCCCTCAGGCCCCGCACCCACCGCCGCCGCCGGAGGGGCCGGATGCTCCCGGGGGGTGTCGGCGGTGGTCGGGCGGATACCATGCCGTCGTCGTGATCAGTCTGTCTGAGGAGGCACGCACATGGCGGGAGAGCCGCAGGACGACTGCCTGTTCTGCAAGATCGTGGCCGGGCAGATCCCGGCGACGATCGTCCGGGAGACCGACAGCACCGTCGCCTTCCAGGACATCAACCCCCAGGCGCCGACCCATGTGCTGGTCATCCCCCGCGTCCACTACCGGGACGCGGCCACCCTCGCCGCCGCCGCGCCGGACGTCGCCGCCGCCGTGCTCCGCGAGACCGGCGAGGTCGCCGCGCAGCAGCAGCTCGACAGCTACCGGGTCGTCTTCAACACCGGCGGTGGCGCCGGCCAGACCGTCTTCCATGCGCACGCCCATGTCCTCGGCGGCCGTGGCATGCAGTGGCCCCCCGGGTGACGTGCCGTGTCCGTACGTGAAGTGGTGATCCTGGGCACCGCCAGCCAGGTACCCACCCGGCACCGCAACCACAACGGCTATCTGCTGCGCTGGGACGGGCAGGGGATCCTCTTCGACCCGGGGGAGGGCACCCAGCGGCAGATGCTCCGGGCCAAGGTCGCCGCCCACGACCTGAACCGGATCTGTGTCACCCACTTCCACGGGGACCACTCGCTCGGGCTGGCCGGGGTCATCCAGCGCATCAACCTGGACCGGGTGCCGCACGAGATCACCGCGCACTACCCGAAGTCGGGGCAGCGGTTCTTCGAACGGCTCCGCTATGCGACGGCCTACCGCGAGACCGTCGCGCTGACCGAGGCGCCGGTCTCGGCCGACGGGCCCCTCGCGGTCACCCCCGCCTACACCCTGGAGGCCCGGAGGCTCTCCCACCCCGTGGAGTCCTTCGGCTACCGGCTGGTCGAGCCCGACGGGCGCCGTATGCTGCCCGAGCGGCTGGCCGCGCTCGGCATCAAGGGGCCCGACGTCGGACGGATCCAGCGCGAGGGCTCCCTCGGGGGCGTGCCGCTCGACGAGGTCAGCGAGGTGCGGCGCGGGCAGCGTTTCGCCTTCGTCATGGACACCCGGCTGTGCGAGGGGGTGCACGCCCTCGCGGACGGCTGCGACATGCTGGTGATCGAGTCCACCTTCCTCGACGAGGACGCACGACTCGCCACCGAGTACGGGCACTTGACCGCCGGCCAGGCCGGACGGGTCGCCGCCGAGGCCGGGGTGCGCCATCTCGTGCTGACCCATTTCAGCCAGCGCTACGAACCCGGGGACACCGCCGGTCCTGAGCCCGGGGGAGAGTTCGAGCGGCAGGCCCGGGCGGCCGGGTTCGAGGGGGAGCTCACCGTGGCTCACGACCTGATGCGGGTGCCCGTGCCCAAGCGGCGCTGACGGCGGCGCCACCGAGGGAAACGGCGGGGCGCTTTCGTACGCTGTGTCGATGCCCCTCCCCAAAGCCGAACTGCACCTGCACATCGAAGGCACCCTCGAACCCGAGACGGCCTTCGCGCTGGCCGCCCGCAACGGCGTGCGCCTGCCCTACGCCGACGCCGAGCAACTGCGCTCGGCCTACGCCTTCGAGGACCTCCAGTCCTTTCTGAACCTGTACTACGAGCTGACGGCGGTGCTCCGCACCGAGCAGGACTTCGAGGACCTCGCGAACGCCTATCTGGCGCGGGCCGCCGCCCAGGGTGTGCGGCACGCCGAGATCTTCTTCGACCCGCAGGCGCACCTTTCCCGGGGCGTGGACATGGGCACGGTGGTCGAGGGGCTGTGGCGGGCGCTCGGCCGCAGCGAGCGGAACCATGGTGTCTCCACCCAGCTGATCATGTGTTTTCTCCGGGACGAGCCCGTCGAGCGGGCCCTGGAGACGCTGGACGCCGCGAAGCCCCACCTCGACCGGATCGTCGGCGTCGGCCTCGACTCCGCCGAGGCCGGGAACCCGCCGGCCGCGTTCCGCGAGGTCTACGAGGCCGCCGCCGCGCTCGGTCTGCGCCGGGTCGCGCACGCCGGTGAGGAGGGGCCGCCGCAGTACATCACCGAGGCCCTCGATGTGCTCGGCGTGGAGCGCATCGACCACGGGCTGCGCTGTCTGGAGGACCCGGCGCTGGTGGAGCGGCTGGTGCGGGAGCGGGTGCCGCTGACGGTGTGCCCGCTGTCCAATGTCCGGCTGCGTGCCGTGGACACCCTGGCGGACCATCCGCTGCCCGCGATGCTGGAGGCCGGTCTGCTGTGCACCGTCAACTCCGACGACCCCGCGTACTTCGGCGGATACGCCGGGGACAACTACCACGCCGTGCGCGACGCCCTCGGCCTGACCGAGGAACAGATGCGCGAGCTGGCCCGCAACTCCTTCCTCGCCTCCTTCCTGGAGCACGACGAGGAGCGACGGGCCCGCTGTCTCGCCGAAGTCGAGGCGTACCGGTTCTCGTAGGACTCGGGACGCCCTAGAGGCTCCCGGCCCCCGGTGCCGCGGCAGCGTGCCGGGGGCCCGCCGTGTCGTACTCCTCCCGCACCGGCGCCGCCGGGCTGCCGAGCGGGATCTCCACGACCGGCTGCCCCGGTGCGCCGGCCGGGGCGCCCCCGGAGGCGGCGACCAGGGTCGTCGGGGTGGCCGCCCCGGGCTCTTCGAGCAGGCGGTGACGGCGCCGCAGGACCCCGGGCAGGAGCGGGCGTCCGGAGGTGTGCAGGGCGACCGCGGTCAGCGGGACCGCGATCACCAGCAGACCGGCGGCCAGGATCGCGCCCATGGCCGGAAAGCCCGCCTGCGCGGAGAGCACACTGCCGGTCAGCGGGCCCGCCGAGGTGCCCAGCGAGGAGGCCGAGCCGACCAGCACCGCCCAGCGACCGCGCTGGTCCAGGGAGGCCGCCAGCCCGATCAGATACGACAGCACCAGCGGATAGACGGCGTTCCAGGCGATCTCCCCGGCCGCGAAACCGGCCAGATCGGTGGCGCGGGCGCTGAGCGCGATGCAGCAGGCGATGAGCACGGTGCCCCCGCCGATGGGGAGCGCACGACCCAGGCGCGGACCGAGCACTCCCGCGCCGATCACCCCGAGGAGCCCGGCGCCGAGCGCGAGGGCGAAGACCGCGCCGACGGTCACCTCCGTCAGATGCGCCTGGTCGATGCCGATGCGACCGCTGACGCCCCACAGGGAGTTCTGGGCGAGGGACCAGCACAGGATGCAGCCGGCCAGGACGAGCCCGGAGCGCAGCTGGGGCGAACGCCCGCTCCCGCCGGACCCGCCGGGGGCCGTCGCCGCCGGGACGGGGATGTGGAGACGGCCGGTGGCGGGCCACACCAGCAGCGCGGTGAGCGCGATCGCGGCCAACAGGACCCCATGGCCGGGGCCGAGGTGGGGCACCGTCAGATAGAGCACTCCGGCCAGTGCGGAGACGGCGAGCAGACCCCGGGTGGAGGCGCGGTGCGGGTCGCGCTGCGCGGCGATTCCGGTCGCGGCGACCGTGGTGGCCGTACCGGAGCCGAACCCGCCGGCCACGGCCCCCGCGACGACCAGGGGCACGTTGTGGCTGAGCGCGGCCGTGCCGTAGCCGGCGACGGCCAGCAGGAGCCCGGCGCGGGCGAGCCGGCGGGGGCCGATCCGATGGACCCGGGCGGCGAGCAGAAAGCCGGCGCTCGCCGAACTCAGCAGCAGGGCGCTGCCGATGGACCCGGCCTGGGTGGCGGAGAGCGGCAGGCCCGAGTCGAGCCTGCCGACGGTGGTGGGGAGCAGATACGCGGCGAGATACCCGGCCGTGAAAAGGGCGACGAGGGGCCGGGCGGGGGCGGTGCGGGAGGACACGGGCGTTCCAAGGCGTGCGAAAGGACGGCTCGTCCGAGCGATGAGGTGGGGGGTGCCGTCCGTCGAACGACAGGAACGCGCGGGCAATTTGTATCAAGCACGCGGTTCCAAGAAGAAGCGCGGGCCAGGTGATCTGAGTCACATAAAGGTTTGGGGGTGTGAAGCCCGGGTAGACGAGCGACTTTTTCCGGCCAACCATCGTCAACGCCCGCTGTTCGCAGGGCCATTGACGGGCTTTTGGTCGCCCCTCTAGCCTCCATCTCCATATATGGATGCTGTCCATATGGGGAGACGGGATGGAGTACGGATCCCCGGCGTCATCGGATTCGACCGCGCAGGACTCGACCTCGTAGGAGCCGCCAGTGACCACCGGGACCCCGCATGACCTGACCATCGCCGAGGTGCGCCTGACACCGATCCTGGTGTCCGACCCGCCGCTGCTGAACACCCAGGGCGTCCACCAGCCGTACACCCCCCGGCTGATCGTGGAGGTGGTGACGGCCGACGGCATCACCGGGGTGGGCGAGACCTACGGCGACACCCAGTACCTGGAGCTGGCCCGGCCGTTCGCCGAACGGCTGCCCGGACGCCGGGTGACGGACCTGGGCGGACTGTTCGCCCTGGCCGACGAGGTCGCCGTCGACCGCTCCCGGGCCGGTGGCCGGCTCGACGTCGGCGGGCTGCGCGGCGTCCAGACGGCCGACAAGCTGCGGCTGTCCGTCGTCTCCGGCTTCGAGGTCGCCTGCCTCGACGCCACCGGGAAGGCGCTCGGGCTGCCCGTGCACGCGCTGCTCGGCGGCAAGGTGCGGGACGCCGTCGAGTACAGCGCGTACCTCTTCTACCGCTGGGCGGACCACCCCGAGGGCGTGGCCTCGGAGAAGGACGATTGGGGCGCCGCCCTCGATCCGGCCGGAGTGGTCGCGCAGGCCCGCGCGTTCAAGGAGCGGTACGGCTTCAGGTCCTTCAAGCTCAAGGGCGGGGTCTTCCCCCCGGAGGAGGAGATCGCCGCGGTCCATGCCCTCGCCGAGGCCTTCCCCGGGCATCCGCTGCGGCTGGATCCCAACGGTGCCTGGTCGGTGGAGACCTCGCTGAAGGTGGCCGGGGAACTGGGCGATGTCCTCGAATATCTGGAGGACCCCGCGCTGGGCACCCCCGCGATGGCCCGGATCGCCGAGGAGAGCGGGGTGCCGCTCGCCACCAATATGTGCGTGACCACCTTCGCCGAGATCCAGGAGGCGTTCACCCGGGGCGCCGTCCAGGTGCTGCTCTCCGACCACCACTACTGGGGCGGGCTGCGCAACACCCGGGAACTCGCCGCCGTCTGCCGCGCCTTCGGGGTCGGGGTGTCCATGCACTCCAACACTCACCTCGGCATCTCCCTCGCCGCGATGACCCATGTGGCCTCGACGGTGCCGGGCCTGCACCACGCCTGCGACACCCACTACCCGTGGCAGTCGGAGGACGTCATCACCGAGCGCCTGGTCTTCCGGGACGGCACGGTCGCCGTGCCGGACGGTCCGGGGCTCGGAGTCACCCTGGACCGGGACCGGCTGGGGGCCCTCCACGAGCGCTGGCTCGCCGACGACGGGGGCCTGCGCGACCGTGACGACGCCGCCGCGATGCGGGTGGCGGACCCCGGGTGGACCACCCCGACGGTTCCCCGCTGGTAGCGGACCGCTCCCCGCCGGGAGCGGAGGGCGGCTCCGGGGCGACCGGCGCCGCCCACCCGCGTGGTTGGTGCACACTGGCTCAATCCGCACCACGCCAGGGAGCAACCGTGACCGCGACCCCGGGAGAGGGACACCACCACGTTCCCCACATCGACCCGCCCCCGCACTCCTACCTCCGCTCGAGCGGCAGGGATCCCCTCGCCGCCCTGCGCGGCCCCTCGGACCCGCCCTGGGACGTCTATCTCACGGGCACGGTCTTCCTCGACATCGTGTTCACCGGACTGGACTCCGCCCCGGTGCGGGGCACCGAGTCCTGGGCGCGCGGGATGGGATCGAGCCCCGGCGGTGTCGCCAACATGGCCACCGCGCTGGCCCGTCTCGGTCTGAGGACCTCGCTGGCGGCCGCCTTCGGCGACGACCACTACGGCGAGTACTGCTGGGACGAGATGGAGCAGGGCGAGGGCATCGACCTCTCGGCCTCACGGCGGGTCCCCGGATGGCATTCCCCGGTCACCGTGTCCATGGCCTACGAGGGGGAGCGGACCATGGTCTCCCACGGTCATGAGCCGCCGCCGGAGGAGCCCGCCCCCGCCTGCCCGCCCCGGGCCCGCGCCGCCGTCACCTCGCTGAGCCCGGGCGGGCACGCCCCCTGGATCGCCGAGGCCGCGGGGCGGGGCACCCGGATCTTCGCCGACGTCGGCTGGGACGACACCGGCGCCTGGGACCTGGCCGGGCTCACCGACCTCGCCCACTGCGAGGCGTTCCTGCCGAACGCGGAGGAGGCCATGCGGTACACGGGCACCGGCTGCCCACGCGCCGCGGCCCACGCCCTGACCGAGCATGTGCCGCTGGCCGTGGTCACCCTCGGCGCCGAGGGGGCGTACGCGGTGGACCGGCGCACCGGGGAGACCGCGGCCGTGCCCGCGATCGCCGTGGAGGCCCTGGACCCCACCGGCGCGGGCGATGTCTTCGTGGCGGGCTTCGTGGCCGGCACCCTGGCCGAGTGGCCGCTCGCCGACCGCCTCGCCTTCGCGGGACTGACGGCCGCGCTGTCGGTGCAGGAGTTCGGTGGCTCGCTGTCGGCGCCCGGCTGGTCCGAGATCGCGGCGTGGTGGCGCAAGGTCCAGTCCTACGAGGACCAGGACCCCGCGGCGCTCAGCCGTTACGCCTTTCTGGCGGGGCTGGTCCCGGAGCGCTGCGTCGAGCCCTGGCCGCGCCGCAGGGCCGTGCCGACCATCGGATTCCCCCGGGCGATGTGAACCACCGGGGGCCGCTCAGAAGCCCAGGCGCCGCAGCTGCTTGGGGTCCCGCTGCCAGTCCTTGGCCACCTTCACATGGAGATCGAGGAAGACCGGGGTCCCGAGCAGCGCCTCGATGTGCTTGCGGGACTTGATGCCGACGTCCTTCAGCCGCTTGCCCTTGGGGCCGATGATGATGCCCTTCTGGCTGGGCCGCTCGATATAGACGTTCGCATGGATGTCCAGCAGCGGCTTGTCCGCCGGACGGTCCTCGCGCGGCAGCATCTCCTCCACGACCACCGCGATGGAGTGCGGCAGCTCGTCCCGCACGCCCTCCAGCGCCGCTTCGCGGATCAGCTCCGCCACCATGACCTGCTCGGGTTCGTCCGTCAGATCGCCCTCGGGGTAGAGCGCGGGGCCCTCGGGCAGCAGCGGCACCAGCAGGTCCGCCAGCAGCTCCACCTGCTTGTCCCCGACCGCCGAGACCGGCACGATCTCCGCCCACTCGAAGCCCAGCTCCTTGCCCAGCTGATCGATCGCGATCAGCTGCTCCGCCAGGGACTTGGGGTCCACCAGGTCCGTCTTGGTGACGACGGCGACCTTCGGGGTCTTCTTGATCCCCGCGAGCTCCTTGGCGATGAAGCGGTCTCCGGGGCCGATCTTCTGGTCGGCGGGCAGACAGAAGCCGATCACATCCACCTCGGCCCAGGTGGTGCGCACCACGTCGTTCAGCCGCTCGCCCAGCAGGGTGCGCGGCTTGTGCAGCCCCGGGGTGTCCACCAGGATCAGCTGCGCGTCGGGCCGGTGCACGATGCCCCGCACCGTGTGCCGGGTGGTCTGCGGCCGGTTGGAGGTGATCGCCACCTTCTGCCCGACCAGAGCGTTCGTGAGGGTGGACTTGCCCGCGTTGGGGCGGCCGACGAAACAGGCGAAGCCCGCCCGGTGGGCGGCCTCGGTCGGCTCGGATGACTGGCTGCGAACGCTCATGGCGCCCATTCTCCCTGATCCACAGAGCCCCACGGCACGGCCGGCCACGCCCTGCCCCGCCCCAGGGCGTGTTTCGAGAGGACGGGCGGGCGACACCGGCCCGGTCCGCCCCCGGGCCGGGCGGGTGTCTCAGCCCGCCGTCAGGGTCGTGCGCACAGCCCCGTCGGGCCCCGCCACCAGCACCGGGGTGTCCGGACCGCCGAGGTCCCGGACCGCCGCCAGGTCCTCCGCGGACGCGGACTCCGCCTCCGTCACCACGGCCGCGGCCTCCAGGGACTTGGCGCCCGAGGCCACCGCCATCGCCACCGCCGTGCGCAGCGCGCTGAGCCTCAGGGAGTCCAGGGACACGGTCCCGG
Source organism: Streptomyces nodosus (assembly GCF_008704995.1). Lineage (NCBI taxonomy): Bacteria > Bacillati > Actinomycetota > Actinomycetes > Kitasatosporales > Streptomycetaceae > Streptomyces > Streptomyces nodosus. The sequence goes on along the minus strand of NZ_CP023747.1, from coordinate 2,608,688 downwards.
CCACATAGGTACGGCCCGTCTCGTCCCGCACCGCGGCGCCCTCGGCCACGCCGTTGCGGGCCCGCGTGGAGCGGGCCAGGGTGACGATCTTGCGGTCCTCGGGGCCGAGCCCGTTGCTGTCGGTCATGCCCCGAGCATACGGAGCACCCCCACCGCGCGGGTCAGTCGGTGTGGGGCTTCTCCTCCGGAGTCCCGGCCGGGCCCACCGGCTCCACCAGGACCGTCACGATCTTGTTCCGGCGGCCGGCGGAAGCCTCCGCGGTGAGGCGCAGCTCACGCCCGTCGGGGAGCTCCACGACCGAGGAGGCACCGGCGATGGGGACCCGCCCCAGCGCCTTGGCGAGCAGTCCGCCGACCGTCTCCACGTCCTCGTCGTCGTAGGCGTCGAGCCCGTACAGGTCGCCCAGGTCGCCGATGTCCAGGCGGGCGGTGACCCGGTAGCGGTCCCCGCCCAGTTCCTCCACCGGAGGCAGCTCGCGGTCGTACTCGTCGGTGATCTCCCCGACGATCTCCTCCAGGATGTCCTCGATGGTGACGATCCCGGCCGTGCCGCCGTACTCGTCGATGACGACGGCGACGTGGTTGCGCTCCTTCTGCATCTCGCGCAGCAGATCGCCCGCGTTCTTGGTGTCGGGGACGAAGGTGGCCGGCCGCATCGAACCGGAGACCAGCTCCGACTCGGCGTCCCGGCTGATGTGCGTCTTGCGGGCCAGGTCCTTCAGATACACGATCCCGACGATGTCGTCCTCGCTCTCCCCGGTGACCGGGATCCGCGAGAAACCGGACCTGAGCGCCAGGGTCAGCGCCTGGCGGACGGTCTTGTAGCGCTCGATGACCACCAGGTCGGTCCGCGGGACCATGACCTCCCGCACCAGGGTGTCGCCCAGCTCGAAGACCGAGTGCACCATGCGGCGCTCCTCGGCCTCGATCAGGGACTCCTTCTCGGCGAGGTCGACCAGCGCCCGCAGCTCCGCCTCCGAGGCGAAGGGACCCCGGCGGAAGCCCCGGCCGGGGGTGAGGGCGTTGCCGAGCAGGATGAGCAGGGACGGGATCGGGCCCATCACCCGCGCCAGGGGCACCAGGATGTACGCGGCCACCGTCGCGGTGTTCAGCGGATGCTGACGGCCGATGGTGCGCGGGGAGACCCCGACGGCGACATAGGACACCAGGACCATCACCGCGATCGCGATCAGCAGCGCCTCGGCGGTCCCGGAGAACGCCCGCAGACAGGCGTAGGTGACCAGCGCGGCGGCGGCCATCTCGCAGGCGACGCGGACGAGCAGCGCCACATTGAGATAGCGCGTCGGGTCCGCGGCGACCTGGGCCAGCTTGGCGCTGCCGCGCCGGCCGACGCGCACCGCCTCCTCGGCGCGGAAGCTGGAGACCCGCGCCAGGCCCGCCTCCGCGCAGGCGGCGAGCCAGGCGACGATCACCAGGGCGATCGCTCCGATGACCAGTTGGGGACTCATGACACGGTGGGTGCCGGAGAGGGCCCGGTCAGGCCCTGCTCCGCGCGCCAGCCGTCCACGATGGCGGCCTGGAGACCGAACATCTCGGCCTTCTCGTCGGCTTCCTCATGGTCGTAGCCCAGCAGGTGCAGCACCCCATGGACGGTCAGGAGCTGGAGCTCCTCGTCCATGGAGTGCTGGGTCGGCGCCTCGGCGCCCTGCTTGGCCGCGACCTCCGGGCACAGCACGATGTCGCCGAGCAGGCCCTGCGGCGGCTCCTCGTCGTCCTTCGACGGCGGCCGCAGCTCGTCCATGGGGAAGGACATGACATCGGTCGGCCCCGGCAGGTCCATCCACTGCACATGGAGCTGCTCCATGGCGTCGGCGTCCACGACGATCACCGAGAGCTCGGAGAGCGGGTGGATGCGCATCCGTGCGAGTGCGTACCGGGCGATGTCGAGGATCGCCCGCTCGTCGACCTCGGTGCCGGACTCGTTGTTGACGTCGATCGACATGGTGGTGCTGGTCTACTTCCCCTTGTGCCCGGACCTGCCCCGGCTCTGCCCCTTGTGGGTGCCGTTCTGGGTGCCGTGCGTGCTGTCGTACTTCTCGTACGCGTCGACGATACGGCCGACGAGCTTGTGCCGTACGACATCGTGCGACGACAGCCGGGAGAAGTGGACGTCGTCGAGCCCCTCCAGGATCTCCTGGACCTGACGCAGACCGCTCTTGGTCCCGTCCGGGAGGTCGACCTGGGTCACATCGCCCGTGATCACGATCTTCGAGTCGAAGCCGAGACGGGTGAGGAACATCTTCATCTGCTCGGGACTCGTGTTCTGAGCCTCGTCCAGGATGATGAAAGCATCGTTCAAGGTCCTGCCACGCATATACGCCAGCGGTGCCACCTCGATCGTTCCCGCGGCCATCAGCCGGGGGATCGAGTCCGGGTCGAGCATGTCGTGCAGCGCGTCGTAGAGCGGGCGCAGATAGGGGTCGATCTTCTCGTACAGGGTGCCGGGCAGGAAGCCCAGGCGCTCGCCCGCCTCGACCGCAGGGCGGGTCAGGATGATGCGGTTGACCTGCTTGGACTGCAGGGCCTGCACCGCCTTGGCCATGGCGAGGTAGGTCTTGCCGGTGCCCGCGGGACCGATGCCGAACACGATGGTGTGCTTGTCGATCGCGTCCACATAGCGCTTCTGGTTGAGCGTCTTGGGGCGGATCGTGCGGCCTCGCGAGGACAGGATGTTCTGTGTGAGCACCTCGGCGGGAGTCTCCTCGGGGCCCTCCCCGTTCTCGCTCGCCCGGAGCATGGCGATCGAGCGTTCCACTGCGTCCTCCGTCATCGGCTGTCCGGTGCGGAGCACCAGCATCATCTCGTCGAACAGGCGCTGGATCAGGGCGACTTCCCCGGCGTCACCGACCGCGCTGATCTCATTGCCCCGGACATGGATGTCGGCCGCCGGGAAGGCCTTCTCGATCACGCGGAGCAGGGAGTCCCCGGACCCCAGCACGGTCACCATGGGGTGCTGGGCGGGGACGGTGAAGCGCGCTCTTGCCTGTCCCTCCGCGGGGCTGTGCGCTGTGGGTGTCTGAGTCATGGGCCGGCTCTGAAGGCCTGCGATTCCTCCTCCGTACGGCCGCACCGGTGAGGGCGGCCTCGCGAGTTCAAGAGTACGACGGGAGGGTGACAGAGCCGTAGGACTTTTCGGCGTGCACATGTACGAGAGCGCACGACTCTCTGCCGGGGCCGCGGGCCGTCGCCCCCTTCGCCCTCCCCCGCGGCCGTGACCGCCGAACGGGGGACCCCGGGCGGAGCGGGCGCGCACGGGCGGGGGACGCCCGGCCCGGGTCCCGGGCGCCGGTCCCGGGCGGGCCGTCTCACCGCTGTGCCCGCAGCTGGTCCCGCAGCCAGGCGTAGGAGGCCTTGGGGGTCCGCTCCAGGGTGCCGGGGTCGACCTGGACCAGTCCGAAGCGCCGGGCGTACCCCTCGGCCCACTCGAAGTTGTCCAGCAGCGACCACACGAAATAGCCGTGCACCTCGACGCCCGCCGCCACGGCCCGGTGCAGCGCGCGCAGGTGGCCGTCCAGGAAGGCGATGCGCTCCTGGTCGTCGACGCCCTCGTAGGAGCAGCCGTTCTCGGTGATCACGACGGGTGGGAGCCGGTCGCCGTAGCGCTCCCGCAGGCCGGTCAGCAGCTCGGTCAGCGCCTCGGGGACCACCGGCCAGCCGTGGTCCGTGACCGGGACGTTCTCGATCTCCCGGACGGAGAAGGGAAGGCCGGCGGGGAGCGTGAGACCGCCGGACCGGGTCTCCGTGCCCAGCGGCGCCCCCACCCTGGCCGGTGCGTAGTAGTTGACCCCGTACCAGTCCAGGGGCTCCGCGATCACCGTGAGGTCGGCCGTGACATCGCCGGGCATCAGCTCGCCGATGCCCTCCGGGTACCGGCCGAGCAGCAGCGGATCCGCGAACAGCCGGTTGAGCAGCACGTCGTAGAACGCGGCGGCCGCCACGTCCGCCGGCTCCCCGGAGGCGGGCCGTACCGGGGCGTGCGAGTTGGCGATCCCGATCCGGGTCGCCCCGGCCGCGCGCAAGGCCCGTACGGCCAGGCCATGGGCCAGCAACTGGTGGTGCGCCACCGGCAGCGCGTCGAACATCAGCCGTCTGCCGGGTGCGTGGACGCCCAGCGCATGGCCGAGCAGGGTGTGCTCGGCGGGCTCGTTGAGGGTGATCCAGCGGGGGACCCGGTCCCCGAGGCGCTCGGCGACGACCGAGACGTACTCGGCGAACCGGGACGCCGTGTCCCGGTCCAGCCAGTCCAGGGCGGCCGGCAGGTCCCAGTGGAACAGGGTCGGGACCGGCTGCACTCCCGCGGCGCACACCTCGTCGACCAGGCGGTCGTAGAAGTCGAGGCCGCCGGGGGAGTTCACCCGGGGCCAGGACACCGAGAAGCGGTACGCGTCCACGCCGAGGCCGGCCAGCAGCGCCACGTCCTCGCGGTAGCGGTGGTAGTGGTCGCAGGCCACCGCCGCCGTCGAGCCGTCCTTCACCCGCCCCGGCTCGGCGGTGAACACGTCCCACACGGAGGGCTCGCGCTCCTCGGCCGCCCCCTCGATCTGGTGGGCGGAGGTCGACACGCCCCACAGAAAACCGTCCGGGAACCGGGGTATCGGGTTCGTCGCCATGCGCCGGATCATCCTTACCCTGGGTAAGGGAAGTCAACGGTCAGGTACGAACTGCCGGGCGCCGGCAGAAGGCGCGGCGGAACGGATCAGCACTCTCCTTCAGGACGGCGGCTCAGGCGCCCTCCTTCAGGACGCGCGAGATCAGGGTGCGCTGCTCCTCGGTCAGCCGGGGATCCGCGCAGTGCACGGTCCTGCCGTCCACCGTGATCTCGTAGTGGAAGCCGTCCGGCACCCCGTTCCCCGGCGCTGCCCGGCCGGCCGCCAGCACCCGCTCGGCCAGGGAGTGCCACTCCGGGGCGTCGGCGCGCCCCGAGGTCTCCACCTCGCCCCGGCGCTCGATGCCCGCGAAACCGCCCGTGCGCCTCACCCGAATACGCATGACACCTGTCTAGTACGAAAAGGGCTCCCGGAGCGAGAGGGCCCGGCGGTTCGGAAAGGAAGGGCGGTCTACGCGGTCGGCACCCCGACCGCCTCCCAGGCCTTGAGGACGGCCTCCTGCTCCTCGCCCTGCCGGTAGCGGGCCCGGGCCGCCGCCACCGTGAGCTTCGCGAAGTCCGCGAAGCTCGCCTCGGAGCGCAGCTCCCCGCCGGTCAGCACGTCGTACCAGATCTGCCCGGCCCGCTCCCAGGCCGAGCCGCCGAGCGCGGTGGCGACCAGGTAGAACGCCCGGTTGGGGATCCCGGAGTTGATGTGCACCCCGCCGTTGTCCCGGCCGGTGCGCACATAGCCGTCCATCGTCCCCGGCTGGGGGTCCTTGCCGAGCGCGGGGTCGTCATAGGCGCTGCCCGGTTCCTTCATGGAGCGCAGCCCCTTGCCGTTGACGCCCGGGGCGAGCAGCCCGGAGCCGATCAGCCAGTCGGCGTCGCCGGCGGTCTGGCCGAGCGCGTACTGCTTGATCAGCGAGCCGAAGACGTCCGAGATCGACTCGTTGAGGGCGCCGGACTGGCCGAAGTAGGCCAGATTCGCGGTGTACTGGGTGACGCCGTGGGTGAGTTCATGGCCGATGACGTCGACCGGGATGGTGAAGTCCAGGAAGATCTCGCCGTCCCCGTCGCCGAACACCATCTGCTCGCCGTTCCAGAAGGCGTTGTCGTAGTGGTCGTCGTAGTGCACGCTCGCGTCCAGCGGCAGCCCTTCGCCGTCGATGGAGTCGCGGCCGTACGCCGTGAGATACAGCTCGAAGGTGGCACCGAGGCCCGCATAGGCACGGTTGACCGAGGCGTCCTGGCCGGGGTCGTCGCCCTCCCCGCGGACCTTGCTGCCGGGCAGGTTCTGCCGGTGCCCGGCGTCGTAGACGGTGCGCCGGGGCCGCCCGGTGCCCGCCTCGGCGGCGACCGCCCCGGGCGCCCCGATCACCGTGGTCAGCCGGCGGCGGGTGCGCTGCAGGGCGTCGTGCTCCAGGGTGCGGCGCGCGGGATCGGCGAGGGCGGAGTCCCCGTGCTGCGCGAGCCTGTCGAGGACATGCGGCGGAACGATGGTGCAGTGGACGGGCCCCTGGCCCCCGGTGTCGGTCATACACAAACCATTGCACTGAGTCACCGATCTGTCACTACCCGCAATCATGATTGGTGAGGGGAATGTGAGGCGGTCGTGGCGCCGGGCTGTGAGGTGATGCACTTTTTGTCCGGAACGTCCCTCCGGTCCCGCATACTGATACAGGCCCTCGCGGCCGACGCGGCTCGGCTAGCATGCGGAGCATCATGCGTTTCGGGCTGCTCCTCCTTAGCTGCCGCGGCGAGGGCCTGTAGAGGCCGACTCCCTCCCCGCGGAGCTTCTGGCGTTGCGTCGTCGGCCGTCCTTCCGGACATCCTGAGGAGCCCACGCACATGGCGAACCGCCAGCAGCCCACGTCCATGCCGATCCACAAGTACCGCCCGTACGAGCAGGTGGAGATCCCCGACCGCACCTGGCCGAACCGGCGGATCACCCAGGCTCCCCGCTGGCTCTCCACGGACCTGCGCGACGGGAACCAGGCCCTGATCGACCCGATGTCACCGGCGCGCAAGCGCGCGATGTTCGATCTGCTGGTGAAGATGGGCTACAAGGAGATCGAGGTCGGCTTCCCGGCCTCCGGCCAGACCGACTTCGACTTCGTGCGCTCGATCATCGAGGAGGAGGGCGCGATCCCCGAGGATGTGACGATCTCCGTACTGACCCAGGCCCGTGAGGACCTGATCGAGCGGACCGTCGAGTCCCTGAAGGGCGCCCGGCGCGCGACCGTCCACCTCTACAACGCGACCGCCCCGGTCTTCCGCCGGGTCGTCTTCCGCGGCTCCAAGGACGACATCAAGCAGATCGCCGTGGACGGCACCCGGCTGGTCATGGAGTACGCGGAGAAACTGCTGGGCCCGGAGACCGAGTTCGGCTACCAGTACAGCCCCGAGATCTTCACCGACACCGAGCTGGACTTCGCCCTGGAGGTCTGCGAGGCGGTCATGGACGTCTGGCAGCCCGGTCCGGGCCGCGAGATCATCCTCAACCTGCCCGCCACCGTCGAGCGCTCGGCCCCCTCCACCTACGCCGACCGCTTCGAGTGGATGCACCGCAACCTCTCCCGCCGTGAGTACGTCTGCCTGTCCGCCCACCCGCACAACGACCGCGGTACGGCGGTCGCGGCGGCCGAGCTGTCCGTGACGGCCGGCGCCGACCGTATCGAGGGCTGTCTGTTCGGCCAGGGCGAGCGCACCGGCAACGTCGACCTGGTCACCCTGGGCATGAACCTCTTCTCCCAGGGCGTCGACCCGCAGATCGACTTCTCCCGCATCGACGAGATCCGCCGCACCTGGGAGTACTGCAACCAGATGGAGGTCCACCCCCGCCACCCGTACATCGGTGACCTCGTCTACACCTCCTTCTCCGGCTCCCACCAGGACGCCATCAAGAAGGGCTTCGACGCCATGGAGGCGGACGCGGCCGCCCGGGGCAAGACCGTCGACGACATCGAGTGGGCGGTGCCGTACCTGCCCATCGACCCCAAGGACGTCGGCCGCTCCTACGAGGCGGTCATCCGTGTCAACTCGCAGTCCGGCAAGGGCGGTGTCGCCTACGTCCTGAAGAACGACCACAAGCTGGACCTGCCGCGCCGGATGCAGATCGAGTTCTCCAGGATCATCCAGACGAAGACCGACGCCGAGGGCGGCGAGGTCACCCCCGGCGAGATCTGGGCGGTCTTCCAGGACGAGTACCTGCCCAACCCGGAGAACCCCTGGGGCCGCGTCCAGGTCAGGAACGGCCAGTCGACGACCGGTACGGACGGCGTGGACGACCTCACCGTCGAGGCCACGGTCGACGGCGAGGACACGGTGCTGACCGGCTCCGGCAACGGACCGATCTCCGCCTTCTTCGACGCCCTGCAGTCCATCGGCATCGATGTACGCCTGCTGGACTACCAGGAGCACACCATGAGCGAGGGCGCCTCCGCCCAGGCCGCCTCGTACATCGAATGCGCGATCGACGGAAAGGTCCTGTGGGGGATCGGTATCGACGCGAACACGACACGTGCCTCGCTGAAGGCAGTCGTCTCCGCCGTCAACCGCGCCGCCCGCTGAGCCTCTGACCGGCGACTTCACGGCCCCGTCCGCCCCACAGGGCGGACGGGGCCGCTCGGCGACCGGTCCGTTTCGGCCGGAGGTCACGGAGCGGTCTCGTCCGAGGTACTGACTTCACCTCACCAATGTGGCTAACATCACGCCAGCGCGGCGATGACGCCCCCGGGTGATCTCCCGCGTATTTCGGGCAGCGGGGGATCTAGGAGGTGCGACGTGCTGCCAGGACGGGGACACAACGGCCGTGGAGTCCGTAGACGCCGTGCCGCGCACGTCCTGGGCATCCGTACCGCGTGGACCGCCGTCGGCGACGGCGAGTTCTTCTGCCCCGGCTGCGGGGGCGACCGCAACTACCAGCGCCTCACCGGACGGCGCCGCTTCACCCTGGTCGGCGTCCCGGTCCTGCCGCGCGGCGAGACCGGTCCGGTGGTGGAGTGTGCGGCCTGCGGCCACCACTACGGCACCGAGGTGCTCGACCACCCCACCACGACCCGCTTCTCGGCGATGCTCCGCGACGCGGTCCACACGGTGGCCCTCGCCGTCCTCGCGGCGGGAGCCGCCTGCTCCCGTACGGCGCTGGAGACGGCGGCCGCCGCGGTCCGCTCCGCCGGCTTCGACGACTGCACGGGGGACCGGCTCAACGCCCTGGTCGAGGCACTGGCCGCCGACACCGGCCGGGTCTGCGGCGAGCCCGCGGGCGCGAGCCTGGCCATAGAGCTCCATGAGGCCCTGGACCCCCTCGCCCCCCACCTCGCTCCCCCGGGCCGCGAGTCGATCCTTCTCCAGGGCGCCCGCATCGCCCTGGCGGACGGCCCCTACACCCCCGCGGAACGCGACGTCCTGGCCACGGTGGGCACGGCCCTGACGATCCCCGCCGACGATGTGACCCGTCTGCTGGTGGCGGCGCGCACCCCGTCCTGAGCCGGCCGGTCCGGGGCCTTCCCCCGGGCTTCACCGGCGCCGGGACGGCGCGTCACCCGTGGCGGCCCTTGTCACCCGTGCCGGTGAGGTTCACCCGTGCCGGTGAGGTACCGGCGTCACAGGGGTCCCGGGCGGCCGCAGCGGGGAGCCTACGACCGTCCACGGTCACCGTCCCCCCGGGACGACAGCCCCCGAGGGGACGGGATGACCCCCCTGAGCCGCGCCCTCCTCGCCGCCGCGTTCCTCGTCCCGCCCGGCACCGCCGCACCCGCCGTGGCGGCGCCCGGCTGTGTCTCCTCGGTGCCCTACACCGCCGGGCGGGACGGCTACGACACCTACCGGATCCCGGCGGCCGTCCGGACCCGGGCGGGAACGGTGCTGGCCTTCGCCGAGGGCCGGCGGCACGGGCCGGGCGACAGCGGCGACGTGGACGTGGTGCTCAGACGCTCCCCGGACGACGGCTGCACCTGGGGCCCGCTCGAGGTGGCCGCGGCCGGCCGGGGCGACACCCGGGGCAATCCGGCGCCCGTGGTGGACCCGAGGACCGGCCGGATCGTCCTGGTCACCTCCTTCAACGGCGGCACGGTGGACGAGGCGCAGATCATGCGCGGCGAGGTGGCCCCCGCACGGAGCCGCCGGGTCTTCGTCCAGACGAGCGCCGACGACGGGCGGCACTTCACGCCCCCGCGGGAGATCACGGCCGAGGTGAAGCGGCCCGGCTGGCGCTGGTACGCGACCGGTCCCGGCCATGCCCTCGCCCTCACCCGGGGGCCGCACTCCGGCCGTCTGCTCGTCCCCGCGAACCACTCCACGGCACCGCCCGACGGCTCCCAGGACACCGGGCAGGAGGCGAAGTACCACGGAGCGCACGCGCTCTACAGCGACGACGGAGGGCGCCGCTGGCACATCGGCTTCGTCGACGACTCCCGCCACGGCTCCGTTCACCCCAACGAGAGCAGCGCCGCCCAACTCCCGGACGGCCGGGTCTACATCAGCTCCCGCGACCAGTACGGCACCGGCCCGGGCCACCGCCTGGACGGCCACTCCCGCGACGGGGGCGAGAGCCTCGACCGCCCGCTGACCGTGCAGCACTCCCTGGACGATGTGCCGGTCGTCCAGGGCAGCGTCCTCCAACTCCAGGGCCCGGGCGCACCGTTGCTCTTCTCCGGCCCCTCCGTCCGCACCGCGCGCCGGGCGATGGCGATCTGGCGCAGTACCGACGGCGGCGCCGGCTTCACCAAGGCACTGACCCTGTCCACGCGCCCGGCCGCCTACAGCGATCTGGTAGGGCTCGGCGGCGGACGGACGGGAATCCTCTACGAGACCGGGGCGTCGGGGCCGTACGACACCATCGAATTCCGCCGGATCCCCGCCGCCGACCTGACCCCACCGCGCCTACGACCGATACTGGCCCGATGAGCGAGGGAGACACGGGACAGGGCGCCGCCCCGACGGCCTCGGGCTGGGACCCGGGTGCCCCCGGGGTGTTGCGGCTGCCGTCCGGGCGGCTGGTGCGGGGCCGCGGACTGCGGCACCCGCTGCCGGACGGGCCACTGCCGCACTACGCCCTGTACCTCCTCGGAAGGAGGCCCCCGCAGGTGCCCTGGGAGGCGGAGTGGCTGCGCTGGCCGGACTTCCGGCTGCCCGCCGACCGCGCCGAAGCCCGACGGCTGTTCACCGAGGCCTGGGACCGCGCCGCGACCGGACGCGTCGAACTCGCCTGCGGCGGCGGCCGAGGCCGCACCGGCACCGCACTGGCCTGCCTCGCCGTGCTGGACGGCGTACCGCCGCGGGACGCCGTGGAGTACGTCCGCGCCCACTACGACCGGCACGCCGTGGAGACACCCTGGCAGCGGCGCTATGTACGGCACTTCACCGCGTGAACGACGGTGCTGCGAGCCTCAGGGCCCCCGCGCCGTGAGCCTCACAGCCCGAGCGTCATGACGAGCCGGTCCTCCCCGGCGCCGAAGTAGTCCTTGCGCACGCCGTCGTCGGACGAGAAGCCCAGCGACCGGTACAGGGTGATCGCGGCCCAGTTGGCGGGCTCCACCGTCAGCCGGACCTCGCGGACGCCCTCGGCGCGCTGCCGGCGCAGCACCTCCAGCATCAGCCGGCGGCCCAGCCCGCGCCCCCGCTGGTCCTGGGTCACGCCCAGGCTCACCACCCAACTCCGGTACCCGTCACGGGTGGTGACATAGAGGGCATAGCCGTGCAGACGCTTTCCGTCGTCCAGGACGAGTAGGTTCTCCCCGTGCAGGTCGAACAGTTGCCGCAGCACGAAGAGGGGGTACGGATCGTCCGGGAACGCCTCCCGGTCGACCCGGACGAGTTCGGGCAGGTCCTGCTCCGTGACCCCGCGCATCGTCAGGTGACGGTCGACGGGGCCCCGGTCGTGGAAGAGCGCCGGGCCGGTGGGCCCGCCGCGTGAAGGGTCTGGAAATACGGTCATGCCGCCCCCTGCGGAAAAGGTCAAGAACACGCCCCACCCGTGAGGGTGATACGAGAGGGGCGTATGCCGTCTGCCGTTCGGGTGCGTTCGACAGAGTTCCCACCATCTTGTGGGGCAGAGATACGGCTGTTCAAGGCGGGTGCACGGTCAAGAATTCAGTCACTCCGATCAGCCCCAGGAGCGTCCTGCGCAAGGCAATTACCTTGTGACGGCTGGGCTCCGTCCAGGTCCGGTATTGGTACCGTGGTGAGATGACCCCCAGATCGCCGTCGGACACCCAGTTGAATGCGGACGTGACCTGGTCCGCATTCGACCCGATCGCCTACGTAGATCATAATTACCGCGACTTGCAGGCCGAGGACGCGGAGATCCTTCATATCGTTCGCGATCATTTCGGCGATCATTTCCGCGACCGGTCCGAAACGGAGGCGACCGGACCGGTTTCCGGTATCGATGTGGGCGCCGGCGCCAATCTCTACCCCGCGCTCGCGATGCTGCCCTGGTGCGACGACATCACCCTCTTCGAGCGCTCCTCCGCGAACGTGCGCTACCTCAGGAGTCAGACCGCCTCCTACGACGCCAACTGGGACCAGTTCTGGCGGCTGCTGTGCAAGAACCCCGCATATGCCGCCCATGACATGGACCCGAGGGCCAGGTTCCGCGACACCGTCCGGGTCGAGCCGGGCGATCTCTTCGACCTGGTGCGGCACCGGGGACGGTGGTCCGTGGGAACCATGTTCTTCGTCGCGGAGTCGATGACCACCTCACACGCGGAGTTCGCCCGCGGTGTCGAGTGTTTCCTGGGTGCCCTGGCACCCGGTGCACCCTTCGCCGCCGCGTTCATGGAGCATTCGAAGGGGTATCACGCAGGAGAGCATTTCTTCCCCGCGTGCGACGTGGGGGAGCCGGAGGTGCACGAGAGCCTGAAGCCGTTCGCGGGTGAGTTCACGACTGTGCGCCTCAAGTCCTCGGCCGCCGTTCGGGAAGGGTATTCGGGAATGATCGTCGCCTATGGCCGACGACGTTCGGAGGCCGATATTCCGACCGGTTGAGGACAGAATCTTCACAACAGAAGAACGCTCTTCCCAAATGACGGCAACGCGGCCTGTGTGAGGGGCATGGGATGCAGATCAAGCCACGCCAGCATCTGCTGGACATCTGGCAGGCGGTCGCCCGCCATTCCTTCGACGGAGGTGAGTGGAGCTGGGGCCGCTGGGGCGGGGAAAGCAGTGTCGCCGACGCGGAGCGCCTGCTCTGCCTCCTCTACCCGGCCACGGAGATCCCGGCCTTCCGGCTGGACGATCCGGACACCACCGCGGAGGACGTCCAGAAGGTGCTGAAGAACGCCGGCGGTCGGCTGGAGACCCCGGCCAACCTGGTGACCGCCGCGGCCCAGTTCATGCGCACCCACACCAGCGACGACAAGAGGCCCAGTTTCGCCGGCGGCTACTACTTCGTCTCCTCGGACCCGGACCGGGGCCTCACCGAGGAGCAGCGGAGCCTCGGGGTGGTCGACGCGTACTCGATGTCGATCACTCTCTGTCTGGCCACGCTCGGCTTTCTGAAGGTCTACGAGTCCAAGACCCGGCGCAGCGAGGTCCAGGAGACGATCCAGGAGCTGCGGGCCGCCACCAGCAAACGGCTCACCGCCGCCATGGTGAGCCTGCTGCGCGCCTTCACCGTCAATGTCTTCGACACCGAATCCTCCCAGGGCCGCACCCTCTGTGAACTCCTCGGCCAGGGACGCCTCTCCCAGCGGCATGTGCTGGGGAACTTCCAGCGCCGCTTCCGGGCGCTGCGCGCCGCCATCGCCGAGAGCCTGGTCCTCGGCGTCGATGTGGAGGAGGGCCTCAAGGACGAGAACCGGTTCTTCGAGTGCGGCTGGGGCTGGAGCATCATCCGGGACGCGCCCACGGTGGAGACCGCCGAGGAGGTGGGGCCCCAGCCCGAGGGCGTGGCGAGCCCCGTGCCGTACCTGTACTTCACCGTGGTCGCGCTCGACGGCATCCAGGACCTGTTCTCCGACCGCACCCTCACCCTGGGCCTGCTCAACGCCGAACAGCAGAGGCTCGCCCAGGCGCTGCGACTGCGCTGGGAGATCACCCAGCAGTTCTGGTCCGGCATCGCGCGTTTCGACACCGACCGCTGGCCCCTGGAGGACATCCCCTGGCGCACCACCGGCCAGAAGCTGGAGTCCGAGTACTTCTCCCTCTCGGTCGGGGCCATCCTGGTCCACGACCTGATGCGGCGCAAAGCCACCGACGACGATCTGACCCGCACCGTCAGCGTCATGGAACGCCTCGCCGAACGCGGCCGCATCACCAGCAGGATGACCCGCGACGACCCCATGGTCCGGCTGCACAACCCCGGTGTCACCCTGCCGTTGCAGGGCAGCGAGAGCCTCGGCCCGCGCATGCAGTGGATCATGAAGGACTTCTCGGCGCAGCTGCTCAAACGGACCATCCAGCTGTGCACGCTCTCCCGCAACCTCGCCTCGCACGACCGGCTGCTCAGGCTCGCCGAGGACATCTTCGGCCAGCTGTGGCGGCGTCGTATCCGGGAGGGCGAGGGCATCGGCCTGTGGGACAACGTCCACGCCGCCTACCCGGACTCGCCCGTCTCCGACAGCCCGGTGTCCTGGAGCATCACCGAGCGCGTCACCGAGGTGATGGTCCAGGTCCAGCAGATGTACCAGCAGCAGCCGATCCGCAGCCCCGACCTGACCGAACTCGCCCGGGCGCTGCTCAGCGAGTCCACCCACCTCCTCGGCAACGAGCAGATGGAGCCCACACCCGCCTCCGAGGGCAACCGCGGGATGCAGCTCAGGGGCATCGAGGTCAAGCTGCGCCGCGCCCGCAGGCTGGTGGACGACCAGCCCGGTACCGCCTGTGCGTTGACGCTCGATGTGCTCGGCCAGCTCGACGCCCTCGTCCGGGCTCGTGAGGCCGCGGTCCAGGGGGTGTGAGCCGTGCTCGTCTTCGCGGCCTCCGACAAGGGAGGCACCGGCCGTTCCGTCACCAGCGCCAACCTCGCCTATCACCGGGCACTGGCCGGTGACGACGTCTGCTATCTCGACTTCGACTTCGGCTCGCCCACCGCCGCGGCCGTCTTCGACGTCCCCGACGCCCGCCGGGCCGCCGAGGAACAGGGCCTGCACACCTATCTGACCGGTGAGACCGCCGAGCCGGCCCGGGTCGACGTCTGGGCGGACACCGAGCACCCGGTGCTGCGCAACCGGCCGCCCGGCGCGGGCCGTCTGGTGCTGATGCCCGGCGACCTCAGCGGCGGCGAGTTCGCCACCACCGAGGACAACCTGCGCCGCTGTGTGGACCTGCTGCTCCGGCTCAACAGCGAGTTCGATGTGATCGTCGTCGACCTCAGCGCCGGCCGCAGCTATGCCGTCGACATGGCGCTGGAGGCCACCTCGCAGCGCGAGATGCGCGGTGTCGAGTTCCGCTGGCTGGTCTTCCACCGCTGGACCCGCCAGCATGTGTCGGCCGCGGCGAACCTGGTCTTCGGCAGGCGCGGCATCCTCGCCGGCGGTGTCTCACGCGGCCATGACGAGGGCGCGCTGCGCAACGCCATCCGGTTCGTACGGGCCGCCGTACCCGACCCCGAGTCGTCGCTGTGGTCGCAGGTCTCGGCCACCCAGTCGGCGTGGATGCGCGCCTGCGACAGCGACCTCAAGCAGCTCGCCTCCTCCTCCGGCATCGGCTACAGCCTGGTCCTCGGCTCCGTGCCCCTGGAGCCCGTCCTGCAGTGGCGCGAACAGCTCATCACCGACGAGGACGTGCTGGACAGCCAGATCGCCAACCGGGAGACCTGGGAGGCGCTGAGCGAACTGGCCGGCCGGCTCACCGACGACAAATACTGGGAGCCGGCGTGACGGAGTCCGTGTTCCAGGAGACCACCGCCCAGCCCCGCACCCAGTCCGTGCCGCTCTCCCATCTCTCGCTGGAGCTCGGCCATCTCTACATGGAGGACTTCGAGGCCGGGCCCGAGCGGCTGCGGGAGCACTTCGCCGAGGTACGGATCTGGGTGGAGGCCGCCCGGGCCGCCGCCGCGCGCCGCACCGGCGGCAGGCGGCCCCGCATCAGCACCTGCTTCCTCGTCGACGACTACTTCACCCGTTTCTCCACCCCCGCCGAACTCGTCCCCGTGGTGCTGGAGGAGGCCGCGCAGGCCGGACTGGTCATCGACTATCTGGCCCGCGAGTCGGGCTGCGCCGTCGCCGACAAGATCGAGATCGCCGAGTCCGTGGCACACCGCCTGGTCGAGTCGCCACCACCGGGCAGCCATGGCTCCCGCCCGCCGGTCAGCCAGACCGGCTGGCTCGCCAACGGGCAGCGGACGCCCACCTCGCGCAGCGCCATGGACGAGGTCACCGGCTGGCAGCCGCCCCAGGAGACCGCCGCCCGCAACCACTCCGTGTTCATGGACGTCGAGCTGTGGTCGGAGAAGGACGGACAGCGCCTGTGGTCCTGCCCGTTCCTCGCCGCGGTCTGGCAGCTGGCCCGTCTCGGACTGCTGCGCCACCTCGGCGAGCCGGTGCTGACCCCACGGCCCTGGAACGGCGGGGACTTCCCCTACGACTGGGACCGGCTGCCGCCGCTGCTCCAGCTCAGCCCCGCGGCGGCGCCCTTCTGCGCGTACCGCACCTGCACACTGATGGCGAACCGCTTCCTGGCCGTGGAGGACGCCGTACGACTCATCCTCGACCAGGTGGACGTCGACTCCGGTGCCCTCCGGCAGGTCGCCGAGCGCTCCGCCCGCGAGGGCGCCGCGGTGCCGGCCGCGGTCGCACAGCGCGCCGGCTATGTCTTCTACGAGGAGCCCGCCCACGTCTCCTCCGCCGAGGAGACCTGAGATGCGAGCCCCGGGGGAGTCGGCACGTCCGGTCGTCGTCTGTGGCGAGACCCGCACCGGACTGCTGCCGTCCTTCCAGGCACTGGACGGCCGGGCCGCCGCCCAACTGCTGAGGCTGCGCGCCGACGAACACGTCCGGGTCTCCGAACGCCCCAATCTGTACGCGCTCTCCCCGGAGGTCCTCACCGGGGTGGACTGCAGACTGCCCACCGCCAACGGGGCCAGGGTGCGCGGCGTCGGCACGGTGGCCACCCGCGCGGCGCTCACCGAGGGCCGGGTCCTGCAGACCACCGCCCGCTTCGGCGCCCCGGCCGCCGGACCCGATCTGCGCCGTCCCTGGGGCCACTACCTGGTACGGCCCGGGCTGGTCGAACCCTTGGGGAAGCTGCCCGAACGGGCCGTCGCGGAAGGCGTCCTGCGCGGGAACGGGCGGGGCGAGCTGGACCTCGGGATGATCGCCGAGGGGCTGTTCGCGCAGCTGATGCGGCATCCGCTGCTCGACCACAAGGCGCCCTTCAAGTCCCGGCGCACCCGGCTGCGCTGGGTCGCGCGGCGTGCCCCGCAGGGCGAGGGACCCTCGCTGGCGCGCTTCACCCTGGCCGAGGACGGGCTGCGGACCATGGAGCTGAGGCTGCCGGACGGCACCCCGGCCGCCGCGGCCGCGGGACTGTGCGAGGACCTCGCCCTGCACGACTGGCTGCTGACGACCGTCGTGCACATGCTGGACAGCAGCAGGCTCGGTGCGTCGGACGGCCCCTCGGCCGTCCTGGCGCTGCGCCCGGCCGTCGATCATCTGCTGCATCTGTGGATGCCGGGCGCCCATGTGGACCGCACCCTGGGTCAGCTGTGGGACGTGCTGGAACGGGAGCCGGGGTTCACCCGCCAGTGGGGAACCCTGGTCCAGCGCATCCGCGACCAACTGGCCGTCCAGGCTATTCCATTGCTCCACCGGGCGCTGAGCGCACCCTGAGGGGCGGCACCAACGACGCATTCGACGGGGGAGGTCGAAGTGAACGGAACGACGACAGGAGAGGTAAGGGCGGCGCCGCAGCGCGAGGAGCAGCGAGTGTCGAAAGTGTTCCGCAAGACCCTGGTCACGGCGGTGGTGGCAGCGGGAACGTTCCTGCTGACCAATGCCCTGACCCCGGACCAGGGCGAGTTGTGGCAGTGGACCGTGTCCATCACCCTCGGCAGCGCGACGCTCCTGGTGCAGTATCTGGTGGACTTCGGCGAGCGGCTGGAGACCGTCGAGGAGTACCAGAAGCGGCGGCTGCGCGAGATGAAGGACCGGCTGACCGCGCACCACGCCGAGATGCGCGAGGCGATCGACGAGAGCTTCGCCAAGATCAACGACGCCACCGAGCTGTTCAGCCAGGTGGACCGTTCGGTGCTGCGCTCCGACGGGGTGACCCGGCTGGCCCGCAAGTACACCCAGGTCGGCGAGCACGGTTCGGAGATCGTGAAGACCTTCGCCCAGGAGGAGATCGGCCGGCTCGCCTCGCTGATGGAGAGCCTCAGCAACGGCAGCGCGGAGTGCCCCGGCGAGAACCATGAGTGGCTGATCGACCTCACCACCTGCGCCCGGCGGACGGTGTATGCCACCAGCACCGATGTGGACCGGGACTTCTGGTTCAGCGAGCCGGCGAAGCGTTATCTCGCCGCGCAGGGGGAGGCGATCAAGAAGCGCGGGGTGCAGGTGCGGAGGCTGTTCCTGGTGGACGAGCCGGAGCATGTCACCGAGGGCCTGCGGACCGTCTGCGCCCGGCAGCGCACCTTCGGCATCGACGCCCGGATCGCGGTCCAGTCGCGGCTGGAGCCCAGCGTCCAGGTGACCCCGCTGAACGACTTCATCATCTTCGACGGCGAACTCTGCTACGAGACCGAGCCGGATGTGCGGGTGGTGCCCGTGAAGACCACCCTGAAGATGACGCCGGAGCACGTCCGCGAACGCGTCAACCGCTTCAATGTGCTCTGGGAGGCCACGGAGGAGGGGACCGAGACCGCCGACTGAACCGTGTGCCGTGCCCCGCGTTCCGCGCGCCGGGTCTCAGACGTCGCGGCGGTCCACGGCCACCACCGTGACGACGGCCGCCACCAGTGCCCACGCCCCGAACACGATCCAGCCGCCCGTCACCGTGGTCGGCCAGCGGGAGACCAGGGTGAACGGCTGGTGCCCGTAGTCGATGTCGACGAGGCGGAGCCAGGCGCTGAAGGGGAGGGCGTTCCGGACGCACGCCGTCCAGTGGTAGCGCTCGGTGATGAAGGAGGGCAGGAACAACAGGACGAACACATGGACCACCATGGTCGTCGCGCTGTGCCGGATCAGGGCGCCGAGGCCCATGCCGACCAGGGCGCAGACCGGGGCGAGCAGCGCCGACGCCATCACCACGCGCAGCGCCCCGGGATGACCGATCGGCACGCCCTGGCCCCGGCCGTCCAGGATGGCCTGGGTCGCGGCGAAGGAGGCGCTCGCGACGACGGCCCCGTACACCGTCATGACGGCGGTCACCACGGCCACCTTCGCGGCCATCAGCGCACGCCGGTCCGGGACGGCCGTGAAGGTCGTGCGGATCAGGCCCGTCGCGTACTCGCCGACGACCGTGGCGGCGCCGATGCTCGCCGCCGCCAGGACCAGGATCATGGCGGCGCCCTGAGTGAAGGCGTCCCGCAGCGCCCAGGAGAGGAAGTTCTCCTGGATGACCCGGCCGTAGCCCGGGTAGTTGGCGTAGTCGGCGCGGGCCGCGTTGGCGTTGAAGGCGATGACGGCGAAAGCGCTGGAGCCCAGTGCCCAGGAGGTGGAGCGCAGGGAGCGGAGCTTGATCCACTCGGCGGCCAGCAGATCGGTGAAGCGCGCGGCGGGCAGGGCGAGAGTGGTCATCGGGGCTCTCCGGCGAGGTATTCGACGCTGTCGGCGGTCAGTTCCATGAAGGCGGCTTCCAGAGAGGCGGCCTGGGGGGACAACTCCCGCAGCAGGAAGTGGTGTTCATGGGCGATCTCGCCGATCCGGTCCGACCCGAGCCCGGTCACCTCCAGCGTCTCCCCGTCCTGCGGCGCCACGGTCGCGCCCTCGGCCGACAACGCGGCGGCCAGCGCCTCCGCGTCGGGCGTGCGCACGGTCACCGTCGGCCGGGTGCCGCGCGCGGAGAACTCGGCGAGGCTCTCCGCGGCGATCAGCTCACCCCGGCCGATGACGATCAGCTCGTCGGCGGTGTGCTCCATCTCGGACATGAGGTGACTGGAGACGAAGACGGTACGCCCTTCGGCGGCCAGCCTCCGGAACAGCCCCCGCACCCACAGCACACCCTCGGGGTCCAGCCCGTTGAGCGGCTCGTCGAAGAGGAGGACCGGGGGATCGCCGAGCAGCGCGGCGGCGATACCGAGCCGCTGCTTCATGCCCAGTGAATAGCCGCCGACCCGGCGCCGGGCCGCGGCATCGGTGAGCCCCACCTCGGCGAGGACCTCGTCCACCCGGCGCGCTGCAATGCGGTTGCTGCGGGCCAGAGCCGCCAGATGGGCGCGTGCGGACCGGCCGCCGTGCACATCACCGGCGTCCAGGAGGGCACCGGCATGGTGCAGCCCCCGAGGGTGCCGGCGGAAGGAGCGCCCGCTGACGGTGGCGGTACCGGAGGTCGGCTCGACGAGGCCGAGCAGCATCCGCAGGGTGGTGGTCTTGCCCGCGCCGTTCGGCCCCAGGAAGCCGGTGACACGGCCGGGGCGGACGGTGAAGGACAGGTCGTGGACGGCGGTGGTGTCGCCGTAGCGCCGGGTGAGCCGGTTGACTTCGATCACGGGGTCCACGGTGCCGGGGCGGGCGGTCCGGGGCATCGCCCCGTCGCCGACACTCGGGGAGGGGAGTGTCGACCGTGGTTGTACGTCCCTGGTCCGATGACCGGCGCCGCGCCCCGTGCCTACCATCGCGGCATGCACGCCACCACGCCGCTCCCCCTGCTCAAGCGGGTGCCTCCGGGCGCCTGGACGGTGGTCGCCTGGTGCGCGGGGCTGGTCTTCACGTTCATCGCCCGGACCAGGCTGCCCGGGGAGAGCGAGCCCGGCCAGTACCCCAGCCATCTGCTGCACCGCTGGGACGGCGTGACCTTCGTCGTTCTGGCCACCGCGACGGCCCTGAACGGCGGCCGTCTGCTGGCGCGCCGCCCCCTGGCCGCCTGCGTCTGTCTGCTCCTGGCCGCGGTTCTCGGGACGGTCCCCCTGTCGGTGGGCGAGATCCCTATGGCGCAGTTCCTCGCGGCCGGCGTGGCGCTGTACTTCGTCGCGACGAGCTGCCCGCGGCGCACCGCGCGCATCGCCCTGGCGCTGGCGCTCGGGACCCTGGTCACCTTTGTGGCCGTCCGGCTGTTCTGCTGGGGGGTCGCCGGCACCTCCTCGGAGCTGGCCGTGGCCCTGATCGCGGTGATTCTCTGGCTGCTCGGCAGGTCGGCGCACCAGGTCCGGGCACACGCCGAGCGGCTGAGCGCGCAGGCCGCGGCGCAGGCGGTGACCACCGAGCGGCTGCGCATCGCCCGGGAGATGCATGACACGGTGGCCCACAGCATCGGCATCATCGCCCTCCAGGCGGGCGCGGCGACCCGGGTGGCGACGACCCAGCCGGAGGCGGCGCGCGAGGCGATGCGGGCGGTGGAGACGACCGGCCGGGAGACACTGGCGGGGCTGCGGCGGATGCTGGTCGCGCTGCGGGCGGCCGACGCGGGGCACCAGGACGATCCGGGCACGGCGGCGGGGCCCGTCAGCGGACTGGACGACGTCGACGGCCTGGCCGCCACCACGACGGCGGCGGGCGTGCGGGTGGAGGTGCGGCGACGGGGCCGCCCCCGCCCTCTTCCCCCGGACATCGACCTGTCGGCGTTCCGGATCATCCAGGAGTCGGTGACCAATGTCGTACGGCACTCGGGCACCCACGCCTGCCGGGTGACCGTGGACTACGGCGAGGACGACATCCGACTGGAGGTGACCGACGACGGCCGGGGCCGGGGCACGTCGACGGACACCGGCTTCGGCCTGGCGGGCATGCGGGAACGCGTGGCCCTGCTGCACGGCGAGTTCCACGCCGCGCCGCGTCCCGAGGGCGGTTTCCGGGTGGCGGCCCGGCTGCCCGTACCGGTGGGTGTCCGATGACCGTGCGCGTGATCCTTGCCGACGACCAGGAGCTGATCCGTACGGCGCTGCGGATGGTGATGGCGGACATCGAGGACGTGGAGGTGGTCGGGGAGGCGAGCACCGGCGCGGAGGCGGTGTCGCTCACGGAGGAACTGGGGCCGGACGTCGTGGTGATGGACATCCGTATGCCGGAGATGGACGGCATCGAGGCGACGCGCCGCATCACCGCGGGCTCGACGGACGCGCGGATCGTGGTCCTGACGACCTTCGACGACGATGACTATGTGTACGGGGCGCTGTACGCCGGGGCGTCCGGGTTCCTGGTGAAGGACATGGCGCTGGACGACATCATCGGCGCGGTACGGGTGGTGGCGGCGGGCGACGCGTTGATCGCGCCCGGCGTGACCCGGCGCCTGATCCGGGACTTCACGGCCCGCCCCGAACCGGTCCGCGCCCACCGGGAGCTGTCCGGCATCACGGATCGCGAGCGGGAGGTCCTGACCCTGGTGGCCAGTGGCCTGTCCAACACCGAGATAGCCGCCGAGCTGTACATCAGTGTGGCGACGGCGAAGACCTATCTGACCCGCCTGCTGACGAAGCTGGACGCCAGGGATCGCGTGCAGCTGGTGATCATGGCCTATGAGGCGGGGCTGGTGTCGGTGCCGCGGGGGGCGTCGTAGCCGTCCGGTGGGGGCGGGTGGGCCGTGTGGCCCGGTGGGACGGGTGCGGGTTCGTTGGGGGTGTTTTGCGCAGTTCCCCGCGCCCCTTTCGGGGTGCCGGTGCGGGTGGTTCGGCGGGTGCGGGCTCGTTGTGGCTGGTCGCGCAGTTCCCCGCGCCCCTTTCGGGGCGCCAGTGTCGGGGGGCGATGTGGGGTGTCGGGGGGCTGTCGGGGGTGTCGGGGTGGTGTCGGGTGCTTGTCGGCCGGGTTCGGGACCTTGCGGGGAGCTGCCGGGTGCCCGCCCGGCAGAGGTGCGACTTGCAAGGAGTCACCATGACCACCCCCGTCACGATCATCGGCGCCGGCCTCGGCGGACTGATCCTGGCCCGCGTCCTGCACATCCACGGCATCCCCGTCACCGTCCATGAGGCGGAGGCCTCGCCGATGGCACGCGCGCAGGGCGGGCTGCTCGACATCCACGACGACAGCGGCCAGCCGGCCCTCGAGGCGGCCCGGCTGACGGACGAGTTCCGCGGCATCGTCCTGGAGGGCCACCAGGCGGTGCGAATCCTCGACTGCAACGGCACCGTCCTGGTCGACAAGGCCGACGACGGCACGGGCGGCCGTCCCGAGGTGCTGCGCGGCGAGCTGCGGCGGATCCTGCTCGACTCGCTCCCGGGCGGCACCGTCCGCTGGGGCCACAAGGTCAGCGGCGCCCGCACCCTCGGCGACGGCCACCACGAGGTGACCTTCGGCGACGGCACCACCCTCGTCACGAGTCTGCTGGTCGGCGCGGACG
Organism: Streptomyces nodosus; assembly: GCF_008704995.1. Lineage (NCBI taxonomy): Bacteria > Bacillati > Actinomycetota > Actinomycetes > Kitasatosporales > Streptomycetaceae > Streptomyces > Streptomyces nodosus. The sequence goes on along the minus strand of NZ_CP023747.1, from coordinate 2,585,707 downwards.
GCGCATGGTCACGCGTCCGCCCGTTGCTCTCCGACGCCACCCCCGAGTACGCCGGCCGGTCGTTCGTCGAGACCTATCTGTACGACGCGGACACCCGGCACCCGGCCGCGGCCAAGGCGGTCGGCGCCGGTTTCTTCGGCGCGTTCGACCCTGCCGTGCGCGGGAGGTGGATCGGGGCTCACCGGGAGACCGAGGGGACCCTGCATGCCTATGTGGCACTGTCCGAGTCGCAGGACTGGTTCGCCGGCATCGACTTCACCGACCGCGCCGCGGCCACCGCGCGGATCGCGCAGGAGTTCGACGGCTGGGCGCCGGAACTCACCGCCCTGATCACCGACAGCGACACCGCCCCGGCCCTGCGCCTCCTCCACGCCCTCCCGGTCGGGCACCGCTGGGACCGGGTGCCGGGCGTGACCCTGGTCGGCGACGCCGCCCATCTCTCGGCCCCCGACGGAAACGGCGCCAACCTGGCCCTTCAGGACGGCGCGGAGCTCGGCGAGGCCCTCGCCGCACATCCCGACGACATCGAGGCCGCGCTCAGCGAGTACGAGCGGGCGCTGTTCCCGCGCAGCGCGGCGTCCTCCGCCGAGGCCGCGGAGGATCTCGCGTTCCAGGAGCTGGTCGACCTCTTCAACCAGGGCGAGCAGACCCGGTGAGAACAGGGTTCTGCGGGGTCCTGACCGGGCCCCGCAGGGCCTTCACAGCCCCACGGCCCCGATGAACTCCGTCCACGCCACCGAGCCGAAGACCACCACGGCACCATCGGGCATCTTGCTGTCCCGGACGGGGACGACGCCGGGGACTCCGTCGGCTACTTCGACGCAGTCGCCACCCTCGCCATTGCTGTATGTGCTTTTGCGCCAGCGCGCGGCGCCGGGGAAGTCATAGGCAACTTCGACGCAGCTTCCGCCATTGCCATCGCTGTGGCTGCTCTTGCGCCAGCGGGCGTTGCTCAGGTCGTACCCTCGCATCGTCTGAAGTCCTCCGCCGCCGACTCGATCAGAGAGAGGGACGCCTTCGGCGACAGCGCGGCGACCCTGAGTAGATCGTATGTCGCACGCATCCGCTTCACCAGGGCCGGATCGTCGAGCAGATTCCCCGAATACACCGCTTCTGTATAGGCAGTTGGCGGGGCGTCATCGAACTCCATCAGCGTGATCATCCCCGCCATGGCGGCGTAAGCGCCTGCCGAGTGCGGGATGACCGTGACCAGCATCTTCCGTTCGCCTGCCAGGGTAAGAACGTGCTCCAACTGGTCGGCCATCACCTCGTATCCCCCGACCGGAATGCGCACCACGTTCTCGTGCAAGATCGTCCAGTACTCCGGCCTTGTGGCATTGCTGAGGATCTGTGCCCGCTCCATGCGAGCCGAGACCTTCTCATCGATGTACTCGTCGGCGGCGAAAGGGCTCGTCGCCAGCGTCACCGCCCGGGTGTACTCCGCCGTCTGCAGCAACCCCGGCACCAACGTGGGTGCGAACTCGCAGATCTTCGTCGCCGTCCGCTCCAGCTCCACCACCGCCGCGAAGTAGTCCGCGTACCGCGTGTCGTCGATCAGCTTGCGCCAGGTGCGCTCGAAGAAGCCCGAGGTTCCAAGAACCTCGTCGATCCGCTGGGCCACGTCCAACTGGGGTTTTCTGATGGCCTGTTCGAACTGGCCGATATAGCCGCCGGAGACGAAGACCCGGGTGCCCAGCTCCACCTGGGTGAGGCCCTGATCCTCCCGCCGCCGCTTCAGCTCCGCGCCGAAGAACTCCCATGCCGCCTGGCGTGAACCGTTGGCCATGACTCAACGCCCCTCTGCTGCTTCGTGCTTGTAGGAGACAGATGGCTGCCAAGTGTAGATGCGGAGAGTCACCATAAGGATGCGAAGGGTAAAAGTGGAGTGGGAAGGGGAGCACCGTGGCGGCAGGACCGGTATCATGTGGAGGACGACACTCGGCGCGCTGCGTCGAAGAGGCGGAGGAGACAGTGAAGGAATTGCGGGCGGCGCTCGCGGAGGCCGGGGTGATCCTGCCGTCCCTCAGGCTCGACCCGGTGAGCCTCGCACGTGAGGCGCCCTGTCCGCTGGTGGAACTGGGCGGGTGTTCCGTCGACGTCGCCACCCGGCTCACGGCGGCCCTGCGGGCGCAGCGGCCCGCGGGGGCGTGATGCAGAAGCCGCCGATCGGTTCCCATGCGGTGGACGTCCGCTCCGGCAGGGTGGGCGTGGTGATGGGGCACGAGGGGCCGTATGTGCAGCTGCGCCCGTACGGCGGGGGCCGCGAGTGGGACGTGGAGCCGGAGGCCGTGCGCCCCGCGACCCCGTCGGAGCGGCTGAGCGCGGCGACCGCGTACGCCAACGCCCGCAGCCGCGGCGAGGTGCTCTGAGGCGCGGTGGCACGCGCCCCGGGAGCCGGGGCGCGGCCCCGGGCAGTTCCCGGCGTGGGCGAGAATGGGGTCCATGAGTCTGTTCCGCGACGACGGCATCGTGCTGCGCACCCAGAAGCTGGGTGAGGCGGACCGGATCATCACGCTGCTCACCCGGGGGCACGGACGGGTCCGTGCCGTGGCCCGGGGGGTGCGGCGGACCAAGTCGAAGTTCGGGGCCAGGCTGGAGCCGTTCTCGCACGTGGACGTGCAGTTCTTCGCGCGCGGGAGCGAGCTGGTGGGGCGCGGGCTGCCGCTGTGCACCCAGAGCGAGACCATCGCCGCGTACGGCGGCACCATCGTGACGGACTACGCGCGCTACACCGCGGGGACCGCCATGCTGGAGACCGCCGAGCGGTTCACCGATCACGAGGGGGAGCCGGCCGTCCAGCAGTATCTGCTGCTCGTCGGCGGGCTGCGGACCCTCGCCCGCGGTGAGCACGCGCCGCATCTCGTCCTCGACGCCTTTCTGCTGCGGTCCCTCGCCGTCAACGGCTATGCGCCCAGCTTCGGCGACTGCGCCAAGTGCGGCATGCCCGGACCCAGCCGGTTCTTCTCGGTGGCCTCGGGCGGGGCCGTGTGCGGCGACTGCCGGGTGCCCGGCAGCGTCGTACCCTCGCCACGCGCCCTGGAACTGCTCGGCGCGCTGCTGACGGGAGACTGGGAGACCGCGGACGCGTGCGAGCCGCGGTACGTCCGGGAGGGCAGCGGACTGGTGTCGGCGTATCTGCACTGGCACCTGGAGCGCGGACTGCGCTCGCTTCGGTACGTGGAACAGTAAGAGCGACAGCACTTCGAGGGAGACGAGAAGCACATGGCCGTACGCGGGTTCCTGGGGCGTCAGCGCCGTGACTACCAGACTCCGGAGCCGCACCTGTCCGGAGCCCGCCCGCCGAAGCTCCCGGGCGAACTGGTCCCCACCCATGTGGCGATCGTGATGGACGGGAACGGGCGGTGGGCCAAGGAGCGGGGCCTGCCGCGCACCGAGGGGCACAAGGTCGGCGCCGAGCGGGTGCTGGACGTGCTCCAGGGCGGGATCGAGATCGGCGTGGAGAACATCTCTCTGTACGCCTTCTCCACCGAGAACTGGAAGCGCTCGCCCGAAGAGGTGCGCTTCCTGATGAACTTCAACCGTGACTTCATCCGCAAGTCCCGCGACCAGCTCGACGCCCTCGGGGTCCGGGTGCGCTGGGTGGGCCGGATGCCCAGGCTGTGGAAGTCGGTGGCCCAGGAGCTCCAGATCGCCCAGGAGCAGACCAAGGACAACGACCGGATCACGCTGTACTTCTGCATGAACTACGGCGGCCGTGCCGAGATCGCGGACGCGGCACAGGCCCTGGCCGAGGATGTGAAGGCCGGGAAGCTGGACCCGTCGAAGGTCAGCGAGAAGACCCTGGCGAAGTACCTCTACTACCCGGACATGCCGGATGTGGACATGTTCCTGCGCCCCAGCGGCGAGCAGCGCACCTCCAACTATCTGCTCTGGCAGAGCGCCTACGCGGAGATGGTGTTCCAGGACGTCCTCTGGCCCGACTTCGACCGCCGGGACCTGTGGCGGGCGTGTCTGGAGTTCGCCTCCCGGGACCGCCGCTTCGGCGGGGCGATCCCGAACGAGGAACTGCTGGCCATGGAGGGCAAGCAGGAGGAGTAGCCCCGGCCACGCGCTGTCACCTGCGGCGGTTACGCTCACGGCTCGTCACCACAATCCTGGGGAGGGGCCGTGACGGAACAGACGGTGGAACAGCGCGCGACCGAGGTCGTGCTGGAGTACGAGTACCGGCAGGACGAACTGACGGACGCCGTGCGGCTGATGCTGCGCAAGCGGGGCCGGGCCGGCCTTATCCACCGCCCGGTCTTCCTGGTCTGCGTCGGGCTGCTGGGGGCCGCGGTGTTCGCGTCGGGCGTGCTCCAGGACGACCCCGTCTTCTTCGTCTTCGGGGGGATGTTCGTGGTCTGGCCGGTGCTGATGGCCCGAGTGCCCGGGATAACGGCCCGGCAGCTGCTGAGGGCCAACCAGCACCACGGCGTGATGCGGGTGACCGTGGGCGAGCAGGGGATGCGGACGGTGAGCGCCCATGCCGACATACGTCTGGGATGGGCCAACTACGGCAGCTACGCCGAGACCGAGCAGTGCTTCGTGCTCCGCAGCCCCGACCGCATCGGGGCCTGCGCCGCGGTGCTGGTCAAGCGGGGCGCGAGCACTCCGGAGGACGTGGACCGGCTGCGGACCCTGCTGGACGGCAGCCTGCCGCGCGTCTGACCTCCGTGCGCCCGGGCGGATCGTCCGGGCGCACGGACGCCGTTCAGTTCCCTGCCGCCGCGCACTCCGCGCAGGTGCCGAAGATCTCCACCGTGTGGGCGACGCCGACATAGCCGTGCTCCGCGGCGACGGCCTCCGCCCACTTCTCCACCGCGGGGCCCTCCACCTCGACCGCCTTGCCGCAGACGCGGCAGACCAGATGGTGGTGGTGCTCCCCGGTCGAGCAGCGGCGGTACACCGACTCGCCGTCGGAGGTGCGGAGCACATCGACCTCGCCCGCGTCGGCGAGGGACTGGAGCGTGCGGTAGACGGTGGTCAGGCCCACCGAGTCGCCCTTGTGCTTGAGCATGTCGTGCAGTTCCTGCGCACTGCGGAACTCGTCGACCTCGTCGAGCGCCGCCGCTACGGCGGCACGCTGGCGGGTGGATCGTCCACGTACGGGCGGACCGGCGGTCGTCACCGTTGCCTCCTCACGTCTGCGGCTGCCGGGCCATTGTGCCAGCCCGGGCCGCACACAGTCAGATTCAGCCCTCGTCGGTCGCCGCCCGGGTGGCCGGAATCGCATACTCCGGTGGGTCCCCGGCCTCCTGGGCCGCGGCCAGCGCCCGCGCCCGTCGCCGGGCCAGTGGTGTCGCCAGCCCCGTGAGGACGATGAAGACGGCGATCGTCAGCAGGACGATCGTGGCGCCGGGCGGCACGTCCCGGTAGTACGAGGTGATCGTGCCGGTGAGGGTCACGGTCACGCCGATGGCGACGGCGATCGCGAAGGTCGCCGCGAAGCTGCGGCTCAGCTGCTGTGCCGCGGCCACCGGGACGACCATCAGGGCGGAGACCAGCAGCAGGCCCACCACCCGCATCGCGACCGTCACGGTCGCCGCCGCCGTGATCGCCGTCAGCAGGTTCAGCGCCCGCACCGGCAGGCCGGTCACCCGGGCGAACTCCTCGTCGTGGCTGACCGCGAAGAGCGGGCGGCGCAGCCCCAGGGTGACCAGCACGACGAAGGCCGCCAGCAGGCAGATCGCCATGACGTCCGACTCCGACACCGTGGACAGCGAGCCGAACAGGTACGACATCAGATTCGCGTTGGAGCCGCCCGGCGCGAGGTTGATGAACATGACACCGCCGGCCATGCCGCCGTAGAACAGCATGGCGAGGGCGATGTCGCCGCGGGTCCGGCCGTACCAGCGGATCAGTTCCATCAGGACCGCGCCGAGGACGGAGACGGCCGTCGCCATCCACACCGGGGAGGTCGACAGCAGAAACCCGAGACCGACACCGGTCATCGCCACATGACCGATGCCGTCGCCCATCAGGGCCTGGCGGCGCTGGACCAGATAGATGCCGACGGCGGGCGCGGTGATGCCGACCAGGACGGCGGCGAGCAGGGCCCGCTGCATGAAGGCGTAGTTCAGGAAGTCCATCAGCTCAGCAGTCCCGTACGGGTCGGTCCGGTGCCCGCCGCCGCGCCGTGCGGGTGTACGTCGTCGTGCGGGTGTACATGGTCGTGGCCGGGGAGGGCGTGCTCGCCCACGGCCTTCGGGGGCGGGCCGTCGTGCACCACGAGGCCGTCGCGCAGCACCACCGCCCGGTCGATCAGCGGTTCCAGGGGGCCCAGCTCATGGAGCACCAGCAGGACGGTCGCGCCCGACGCCACCTGGCGCTCCAGCGTCCGCGCCAGTACCTCCTGGCTGGCCAGGTCGACGCCCGCCATCGGCTCGTCCATGATCAGCAGCTCGGGCTCGGAGGCGAGGGCACGGGCGATCAGCACCCGCTGGTGCTGGCCGCCGGAGAGCGCGTCGACGGAGTCCTTGGCCCGGTCGGCCATGCCGACCAGCTCCAGGGCGTGCCGTACGGCCCGGTGGTCGGCCCTGCGCAGGACGCCGAGGCGGGCCCGGGAGAGCCGGCCGGAGGTGACCACCTCGGTCACGGTGGCGGGCACCCCGCCCCCGGCCGTGGTGCGCTGCGGCACATACCCGACGCGCCGCCAGTCGCGGAACCGCCGCCGGGGGGTGCCGAACAGCTCGACCTCGCCGGCGCCGACCGGCACCTGGCCGATGACGGTGCGTACGACGGTCGACTTGCCGGAGCCGTTGGCGCCGAGCAGCGCGACGACCTCACCGCGGTGCACGGTGAGGTCGATGCCGCGCAGGACGGGGCGTGAACCGAGCTCGGCGCGGACCCCGCGCAGCGCTATGACGGCCTCGCTCATGCCTGCATCCTCCGGTGGATCACTTGGCTCCCAGGGCCGTCTGGAGGGCCTTGAGGTTGGACTCCATGACCTGGAAGTAGTCCTGGCCGCGGGACTCCTTGACGATGCCCTCGATCGGGTCGAGGACGTCCGTCTTCAGGCCGGCGTCCTTGGCGATGGTCTTCGCGGTCTTGTCGCTGACGAGCGTCTCGTAGAAGACCGTGGAGACACCGTCGGCCTCAGCCATCTTCTCAAGGTCCTTGACGCGGGCGGCGCTGGGCTCGGAATCGGGGTCGAGGCCGCTGATGGCCTCCTCGGTGAGCCCGTAGCGCTCGGCGAGGTAGCCGAAGGCGGCGTGAGTGGTGATGAACACCTTGTCCTTGGTGTTCTTCAGGCCCTCGGTGTACTGGACGTTCAGGTCGTCGAGCTTCTTGACCAGCGCGTCGGTGTTCTTGCGGTAGGTGTCGGCGTGGTCCGGGTCCGCCTTCTCGAAGGCCGTGCCGACGCCCTTGGCGACCTCGGCGTACTTCACCGGGTCCAGCCAGATGTGGGGGTCCTTGCCGCCCTCTTCCTCGCCCTGGTGGGTGTCGTGGGCCGCCGCGTGGCCGCCGACCTCGTTGCCGTGCTCCTCCAGGGTGGTCAGGGAGGCGGCGTCGATCTTCGTCTTGACCCCGGACTGCTCCACCGCCTTGTCGACGGAGGGCTGGAGGTCCTTGAGGTAGAGCACCGCGTCGGACTTCTCGAGCTGGACGATCTGCTGGCCGCTGATCTCCAGGTCGTGCGGCTCCTGGCCGGGCCGGGTGAGACTGGTGACATGGACGTGCTTCCCGCCGATCTGCTCGGCGAGGAAGGCCATCGGGTAGAAGGACGCGACGACGTCGAGGGTGCCGCTGCCGCCCTTGGCACCGGCTGCCGTCTCGGAGGAGCAGGCGGAGGTCGCGGTGAGGGTCAGTGCCGTGACCCCGGTCAGGGCGGCGGTGGATATCAGGCGTCGTCGTACGTTCATGACAGTCATTTTCATCAAATATGGAAACCGTTGTCAACAAGCTCCCGGTTCGGAGGCCCGCCGAGCGCGTTCGTGATCATCAGCGAGCCCGGGGGCCCGACTTGGGAGCCGTACTGATTTGATTGAAGGGGAGCCCTCGCCGGTAACCTGAAGCATTCGCTCTGAAGCAACGCTCTGAAGCAGTCGCTTCGTCGTCCGTCGTCGTAATGAAGAGAGCACCGTGGCCGCCGACAAGATCGACACCATCGTCAGCCTGAGCAAGCGCCGTGGCTTCGTATTCCCCTGCAGCGAGATCTACGGCGGTCAGCGTGCCGCCTGGGACTACGGGCCGCTGGGTGTCGAGCTCAAGGAGAACATCAAGCGTCAGTGGTGGCGTTACATGGTGACGTCGCGCGAGGACGTCGTGGGTATCGACTCGTCGGTGATCCTGGCGACCGAGGTCTGGGTGGCCTCCGGCCACGTCGCCACCTTCACCGACCCGCTCACCGAGTGCACCTCCTGCCACAAGCGCTTCCGCGCCGACCACCTGGAGGAGGCCTACGAGGCCAAGCACGGCCGTCTGCCGGAGAACGGCCTGGCGGACGTCAACTGCCCGCACTGCGGCAACAAGGGGCAGTTCACCGAGCCCAAGCAGTTCTCGGGCCTGCTCTCCACCCACCTCGGCCCGACCCAGGACAGCGGCTCGGTCGCCTACCTGCGTCCCGAGACCGCGCAGGGCATCTTCACCAACTTCGCCCAGGTCCAGCAGACTTCGCGTCGTAAGCCGCCCTTCGGCATCGCCCAGATGGGCAAGTCCTTCCGCAACGAGATCACGCCGGGCAACTTCATCTTCCGCACCCGCGAGTTCGAGCAGATGGAGATGGAGTTCTTCGTCAAGCCGGGCGAGGACGAGAAGTGGCAGGAGTACTGGATGCAGGAGCGCTGGAACTGGTACACCGGCCTCGGCCTGCGCGAGGAGAACATGCGCTGGTACGAGCACGCCAAGGAGAAGCTCTCCCACTACTCCAAGCGCACGGCCGACATCGAGTACCGCTTCCAGTTCGGCGGCTCGGAGTGGGGCGAGCTGGAGGGCGTCGCCAACCGCACGGACTACGACCTCTCCGCGCACGGCACGGCCTCCGGCCAGGACCTCTCCTACTTCGACCAGGAGGCCGGCGAGCGCTGGACGCCGTACGTCATCGAGCCGGCGGCCGGTGTCGGCCGGACGATGCTGGCCTTCCTCCTCGACGCCTATGTCGAGGACGAGGCGCCGAACGCCAAGGGCAAGATGGAGAAGCGCACGGTGCTGCGTCTCGACCCGCGCCTGGCCCCCGTGAAGGTCGCGGTGCTCCCGCTGTCCCGCAACCCGGAGCTGTCCCCGAAGGCCAAGGGCCTGGCCCAGGCGCTCCGCCAGCACTGGAACATCGAGTTCGACGACGCGGGCGCCATCGGCCGCCGCTACCGCCGCCAGGACGAGATCGGCACGCCGTACTGCGTCACGGTCGACTTCGACACGCTGGACGACAACGCGGTGACGGTGCGCGAGCGTGACTCCATGAAGCAGGAGCGCGTCTCGCTGGACCAGATCGAGGGCTACCTGGCCGGCCGGCTCATCGGCTGCTAGCCACTCCGCGCGGTCGCGCACGGGGCCCGGGGGCCTACCCCCCCCGGGCCCGGGAACCCCCGAACGCCGGGCGGTCCGGATCACTCCGGCCCACCCGGCGTTCGCCGTCCCCGCCCCCCGCCGGGACGGTCGACCCCCGCTCTTCGACGACCGGTTCGGGTAGCGCTGGGATGCGTCGGCCACGGATCCAGTGGGCCCTAGCCCTTCACCTCGTACCGCCCGACTTCCAGGAAGTACCGCAGGTCCTCCGGTGTACCGGCGGTGAGGGCGTCGGTGGCCGCCCTGCGGAGGGCGTCGCTGGAGGCCGGGTCGGCGAGGATGCGGAAGATCGCGACGCGGTCGTCTTCGGCCTGTGCGAGGCGGTAGCCGGTCTCGAGGAAGGCGCGGAGGGCGTCCGGGGTGTCGGTTTCGAGGGCCTTGGTGGCTTCTCGGATGACGCCGGTGCCGGAGTTCTTGTCGGCGAGGATGCGGAAGATCGCGACGCGGTCGTCTTCGGCCTGTGCGAGGCGGTAGCCGGTTTCGAGGAAGGCGCGCAGGGCGTCCGGGGTGTCGGCCTCGAGCGCCTTGGTGGCCTCCCGGACGACGGCCCGGCCGGAGTTCTTGTTCCCCAGGATGCGGAAGACCTCGACGCGGAGGTCGTCCAGGGACATCTCGTCCACCGGCGTTCCGGAGGCGGACGCCACGGCCGTGGTCGTCGTGGCCGTCGAGCCGGCGGCGAATGCCGGGGAGGTCAGCAGGAGAGCGGGTGCCAGGGCGGTGGCCGCGACGAGCAGGGCCGCACGCGTCGGTCTCATGGGAGTGTGCCTCCGTGGTCGATCTGTCGGTGCGACCGATCCTCCCCGCGGCGCCCCGCCGAATCATTGCCCGGTGTCGGCAGTCTTCCGCCACGGTCGTTGCCGCCTACACCTAGGCGGTCGGGGCGCACCAGGGTCCGCCGGGCAGGCCACGGCCCCGGTGTCAGTGGGCTGCGCCGACGCCTGCCGCGTCCCGGATCTCGGCCTCCTGGAGGCGGTCCGCCGTGCGGTCGGCGGTCCTGCGGCCCCAGCGGCCGGTGGTCAGCGCGCCCAGGGTCAGGACCAGGGCCCCGCAGACCACGAGGATCCACCAGCCCGGGCGGGCGGCGGCCACAAAGGTGTCCCGGTACGAGGACGCGGTCACGCCCGAGGCCAGCACCGCGCCGATCACCGCCACGCCCAGGGTCTGGCCGAGCTGGCGGCTGGTGGAGGCGACCGCGGCGGCGACTCCGGCCTGGGCGCGGGGCATGCCGGAGACGGCGGTGTTGGTGATGGGGGCGTTGACGAAGCCGAAGCCCACGCCGAACAGGATGTAGCCGAGCAGCAGCGTGGCGTCGGAGGTCTCCGCCTGGAAGGCCGCGAACAGCAGCGCGCTGACGGTGATCGCACAGCCCGCGATCAGCAACGGCAGGCGTGGCCCCCGGCTGCCGACCAGACGGCCGGACAGGGGCGCGCACAGAAAGGTCGGGGCCGCCATCGGGATCATCCACAGGCCCGCGTGCAGGGCGTCGAGACCGCGTACGTTCTGCAGATACAGCGTGGACAGGAACAGAAAGCCGCCCAGGGCCGCGAACGCGCTGATCGCGATCACGGTGGCGCCGCTGAACGGCGCCGAGTGGAAGAAGCGCAGGTCGATGAGGGGTTCGTCGCGCCGGGGCTCGTACCAGAGCAGGCCGAGCAGGGCCAGCAGCGCGACCGCCGCGAAGGGCACCACCGTGCTGAGGCCGGCCTCCGGGGCCTCGATGATCGCGTAGGTCAGGGAGCCGAACAGGGCGATCACCAGCAGCTGGCCGACCGGGTCCGGGCGGCGGGCCTTGGGGGCGCGGGACTCGGGGATGCAGCGGAGGGTGAGCAGCAGTGCGGCCGCGCCTATCGGCAGATTGATCCAGAAGATCGAGCGCCAGCCGACCGACTCCACCAGCAGCCCGCCGACCAGCGGCCCGGCGGCCATGGAGATGCCGACCACGGCGCCCCACGCCCCGATCGCACGGGCTCGCTCACGGCTGTCGGTGAAGGTGTTGGTGATGATCGACATGGCGACCGGGTTGAGCATCGAACCGCCCACCGCCTGCACCATGCGGAACGCCACCAGCGCCTCCAGGCTGGGGGCGAGGGAACACAGCAGCGAACCGATGCTGAAGACGGCGAGACCGGCCATGAAGACGCGTTTGCGGCCGATCCGGTCGGCGGTGGAGCCCGCGAGCATCAGCAGCGTCGCCAGGACCACCGTGTAGGCGTCGATCGTCCACTGCAGGCCCGCCACACTCGCGTGCAGCTCCTTCTGCATCGAGGGCAACGCGACGTTCAAAACGGTGTTGTCGAGGCTGACGATCAGCAGGCTCATACAGCAGATCGCGAGCACAAGAAGACGTCGTCGACGGCTGGGCTCGGGCATGCGTTCCATCGTACGCCGGTGTCGATAGTGCGGTTAACTAATGACTTCCGGGAATTCGGGGGCCGGGTACCCCTCGGCGTACGGGACAATGGGGGAATGTCCACGCCCCCGATGAACCCGACGACGCTGCGGATCGGCCCGCACTCCGTCCAGCCGCCCGTGGTGCTCGCACCCATGGCCGGGATCACCAACGCTCCCTTCCGGACGCTGTGCCGGGAGTTCAGCGGTGGCAAGGGGCTCTTCGTGAGCGAGATGATCACGACCCGGGCGCTGGTCGAGCGCAATGACAAGACCATGCAGCTGATCAGGTTCGACGCGACCGAGCGTCCTCGCTCGATCCAGCTGTACGGCGTGGACCCGGCGACCGTCGGCAAGGCCGTCCGCATGATCGCGGAGGAGGATCTGGCCGACCACATCGACCTGAACTTCGGCTGCCCGGTGCCCAAGGTGACCCGCAAGGGCGGCGGCTCCGCCCTCCCGTACAAGCGGAATCTGCTGCGGGCGATCCTGCGCGAGGCCGTCAGCGGCGCCGGTGATCTGCCGGTCACCATGAAGATGCGCAAGGGCATCGACGACGACCACATCACTTATCTGGACGCCGGGCGGATCGCCGTGGAGGAGGGCGTCACCGCCATCGCCCTGCACGGCCGCACGGCCGCCCAGCACTACGGCGGCACCGCGGACTGGGACGCCATCGCGCGGCTGAAGGAGCATGTCCCGGAGATCCCGGTGCTCGGCAACGGCGACATCTGGTCCGCCGAGGACGCGCTGCGGATGGTGCGGGAGACGGGCTGCGACGGAGTGGTCGTGGGCCGCGGCTGTCTGGGGCGGCCCTGGCTGTTCGCCGATCTGGTGGCGGCCTTCGAGGGGCGGGTGGAGGACCTCGCCCGTCCGTCCCTGCGCGAGGTCGCGGACGTCATGGTCCGGCACGCCACGCTGCTGGGAGAGTGGATCGGCGACGAGTCCCGCGGGGTCATCGACTTCCGCAAGCATGTCGCCTGGTATCTGAAGGGCTTCGCGGTCGGCTCGGAGATGCGCAAGCGGCTGGCGATCACCTCCTCGCTGGAGGAACTGCGGGCCGGTCTCGATCAGTTGGACCTCGACCAGCCGTGGCCCGCCGGCGCCGACGGGCCCCGCGGCCGTACGTCCGGCAACAACCGGGTGGTGCTGCCGGACGGCTGGCTGAAGGACCCGTACGACTGCGCGGGGGTCGGCGAGGACGCGGAACTGGACACCTCCGGGGGCTGACCCGGGCGCCCGCGCCGGGGTCAGCCCTTCGCCGCGGGCGCCGGGGTCAGCTCTTCGGGTGCGGGGTGGAGCCGTAGGCCGTCAGAAAGCGGTCGCGGAAGGAGCTCATCTTCCACACCGGGGCGTCCTGCGCGGGCCGCAGGCCGTCCGACCAGCCCCAGTCGGCGATCTTGTCGAGCACCGCGGGGTCCTTGGCGACCACGGTGCACGGCACATCACGGCTGGCGTGGTCGCCGCTGACCCGGGAGATCGGCTGGTGGTCACCGAGGAAGACGAGGACCGTGTCGTCGGTGCCGTAGCGCTCCAGGAACTGGGTCAGGCTGGTGAGCGAGTACTGGATCGACTGGCCGTACCCCTCCTTCGACAGGGTGCTGTCGGCGATGACGTCCTTGGGGTCGCTGCCCGCCTTCTCGATGGCGTCGAACACCGAGCCGTTGCCCAGCTCGTCCCAGCCGACCATCTTCGGGATGGGCGCCCAGGGCTGGTGGCTGGAGGTCAGGATGATCTCCGACATCAGCGGCTTGTCGCGCTTCTTGCTGTGCTCCAGCTGCTGGTAGGCCTCCAGGGTGTACTGGTCGGGCATGGTGGACCAGCTGAACTTCGGGCCCTGGTAGCCCAGTTGGAAGGCGTTGTAGACCTTGTCCAGGCCGTGGAACCTCTGCTCCGGCCAGCCCTTCTGCACCCCGGGCATGACCCCGACGGTGTCCCAGTCGCCCGTCTTCTGGAAGGCCTTGGTGAGGGTGAGACGGTCGCTCGTGGTGACGGTGCGATAGCGGCTCTGGTTGTCGACCCAGAGGCCCGACAGGAACGTGGAGTGGCCGAGCCAGCTTCCGGCGCCGTACGTCGCCGAGGTCAGCCAGCCGCTCTTGGCCTGGAAGCCCGCCTCGGTGAGGGCCTTGGTGCTGTCGGCGAGCGTCTGTTCGACACCGGGGGCGATCTCCGGGTCCTCGAGCGCGGTGCGGCCGTAGCTCTCGATGAAGGTGAAGATCATGTCCTTGCCGCGCAGATCGGGCACCAGCTCGGAGCCCGGGGTGCCGCCGAAGGCGTCCACCCCGGCGGTGCGGGCGAACTCCTGCTCGTCCCGCAGGGTCTCGCGGATGCTGTCGTTGCGGGCCTGCACCGTGTGGACGGTGCGCTCGGCGGCCACCGGCACCCCGTCGATCCGGAGGCCGAGGGCCGTGCAGATCATCCACGCCAGGCTCAGGACCAGGACGGTACGGGTGGTGGTGGCGCGATGCCGGGCCATCAGCCCGCCGAGCCGGACGAGGGCGAGCACGGGGACGAGGAGCAGGGCGGCCGCGATCACGAGCACCGCCACCAGCGCGCCCACGGCGCCCGTCCCGCCCAGGGTGTCCTCGAGGTAGGAGTAGCCGTCGGGGAACAGGGGCCAGTCGAGGATCACGTCGAAGCCGCGGCCGAGGTATTCCTGGAAGCCGATGTCCAGCAGATTGAGCAGGGTCAGCACCCCGAGGGTGATCCCGCCGATCCAGGTGGCCGTCAGCCGTGGCCGCCGGGGGAGCACGGCCAGGAGCACGGCGAAGGTCAGCGCCTCCATCGGCAGCCGGGTGAACGCGGCGAACTTCAGGCTCTCGGGCTTGCTCGGCAGCAGCAGCGCGGCGACGACGAAGGCCCCGGCGAGCACGGTGACGGCGATACCGGGAACCCGGGCGGCGCGCGGGTGCGCCTCCCCCCAGTCCCGTAGCCGCGACAGCCGGGGGCGCGGTGTCGCGGTCTGCTCGGTGGCGGGTGCCGCGGCCGGTCGGGGATCCGGGGCTGCGTCCACCTCGGCGGTGGGGGCCGGGGCCGGTGCGGGGTCGGACGTCGGGTCCGGGGCGGAGTCGGTGCGGTCGGCTTCCGGGGCGGGGGGCCTGTCGTCGGTGCCGGCCGGGCCCGCGCTCTCGGTGGCGGCGGATATCGCCCGGCCGCCGGGCGCCGGTCCTGCGCCCTCCGGTCCGTGTTCGGCTACGGAGTCCCCTCCGGAGACCTGCGCCGCCAGGGCGTGCTCCGGCTCGGGCTCCGCCTCCGGCCCGGCCTTCGGGGCGTTGGATATGGACTCGGACGCGGGCTCCGGCCCAGGTTCAGGCTCCGTATGGGACTTGGCCTCGGGCTCCGACCCGGACTCGGGCTCGGGCTCCGACCCGGGCTCGGCCTTCGGGGCATCGGATGTGGACTCGGGCTCGGGCTCGGGAGTACCGGGGGCCGGGCTGTGGTCCGTGACACCGGGGGTCGCCTCGGGCTCCGCAGGATCGGAGGCCGGGCCGGGGCCCGTAGCACCGGACGCTGATCCGGTTTCCGTGGCGCCGGTGCCCGACGTGGGCTCTGCGACGGCGGACGTGGCCTCGGGCTTCGCGGTGACGGGGCCGCCCTCGGAATCCGCCGTGAGGGGCCTCGGGCCGCGGCCCGTTGTCCCGGAGCTCGCCTCGGGCTCCATGGTGCCGGAGCACGCCTCGGGCTCCGCCGTACCGGAGGCCGGATCGTGGTCTGCCGTGCCGGAGGCCGACTCGGGCCCCGCGGCGCCCTCCGCCGAAGGCCTCGGGTGCGGCACCGTGCCCGGTGCGGGGACGGGTTCCGTGTCGGGGGCGGAGGCGGTCGGCGTGGATGCCTCGGTGTCGGCGTCGGCCGGTGTGCCCTCCGGATCCGGGGTCTGCCGTTCCTCCTCCGTCGGCAGGTCCTCGCCCGTGGCCTCCCCAGCCTTGTCCGTCGTCTGTGGTGAGCGTGTGTTGAGAGGCAACCCGAAGGTCCTTCCGTTGCGCAGACCGTGCTGGAGGACGGGCCCCGACCGGGGGAGTCCGGGGCCCGCCGCCATCCCGTACGAGTGCTCGCTCGGGCGCGTTCAAGGCGGAGCCCCGGCACCGGGCAAACACCCGGCAAACTTCGCCATGGCGTGCTTTTGACCATCCGGCCCGGCACCCCGTGCCGTCGTCCCTTCGAGACCGCGGGTGCCCGCACGCACGTCCGTATGTCCGTCCGCATGGTGAAAACGGGGCCCTTCGAGGGCGTGATTCTCGCCACCCTTGATAGGGCTACCGCTCAGATGAGCGATTTTTTACCGTCTGCACTTCTCCAAGGGCTGGCACTCAGTGCCGTACCTCATCCGTTCAGCGGGCGAAATCAAGTGTATGGAATCCCGCTCATGTGAGCGTTACCCTTGACTTGAGAGCACTGTCGCGTTCAAGAAGTGAAAACATCCGGCCGCGAGGAGTTGCCGACCCTTGACTTTCGATCCAGTGGCGGACGAGTGGTTACAGGCGCATGGCGCGCAAGTGGACGTACCCAGACTCCTTCGATCTGGGTATGTTCCTCGCCGTCAGGGCAGCCACCACGTCCTCGAGGAGTCGAGACCGTGTCGGAAAACAAAGATCCTCAAGTCACGCAGAACGGCGGCGAGGGCGTGAAGTTCGTTTATGACTTCACCGAAGGCAACAAGGACCTCAAGGACCTCCTCGGTGGCAAGGGCGCGAACCTCGCCGAGATGACCAACCTCGGCCTCCCCGTCCCTCCGGGCTTCACCATCAGCACGGAGGCCTGCAAGGTCTACCTGGGGAGCGGCGAAGAGCCCTCGGCGCTGCGTGACGAGGTGAGTGCGCACCTCGCCGCGCTGGAGCAGCGGATGGGCAAGAAGCTCGGCCAGGCCGACGACCCCCTCCTGGTGTCCGTGCGCTCCGGTGCCAAGTTCTCGATGCCCGGCATGATGGACACGGTCCTGAACATCGGTCTGTCCGACAAGTCCGTCCAGGGTCTGGCGAAGCAGGCCGGCGAGGAGCGCTTCGCCTGGGACTCGTACCGCCGTCTCATCCAGATGTTCGGCAAGACCGTGCTCGGCGTCGACGGCGAGCTCTTCGAGGACGCGCTCGAGGCGGCCAAGACGGCCAAGAAGGTCGCGGTCGACACCGAATTGGAGGCCGGCGACCTCAAGAAGCTGGTCACCAAGTTCAAGAAGATCGTCAAGACCGAGGCCGGGCGCGACTTCCCTCAGGACCCCCGGGAGCAGATGGACCTCGCCATCAAGGCGGTCTTCGAGTCCTGGAACGGCGACCGCGCCAAGCTCTACCGCCGCCAGGAGCGCATCCCGCACGACCTGGGCACGGCCGTGAACATCTGCTCGATGGTCTTCGGCAACCTGGGCCCCGACTCGGGCACCGGAGTCGCGTTCACCCGTGACCCGGCCTCCGGCTACCAGGGCGTCTACGGCGACTACCTCCAGAACGCGCAGGGCGAGGACGTGGTCGCGGGCATCCGCAACACGGTCCCGCTCGCGGAGCTGGAGCGGATCGACAAGAACTCCTACGACCGGCTGATGCAGATCATGGAGATCCTGGAGAACCACTACAAGGACCTCTGCGACATCGAGTTCACCATCGAGCGCGGCCATCTGTGGATGCTCCAGACCCGGGTCGGCAAGCGCACCGCGGGCGCGGCCTTCCGGATCGCCACCCAGCTGGTGGACCAGGGGCTGATCGACGAGGCGGAGGCGCTGCAGCGGGTGACCGGCGCCCAGCTCGCCCAGCTGATGTTCCCGCGCTTCGACGAGCAGGCCAAGGTCGAGCAGGTCGGCCGGGGCATCGCGGCCTCCCCGGGCGCGGCGGTGGGCAAGGCGGTCTTCGACTCGTACACCGCGGTGAAGTGGTCGCGCTCGGGTGAGAAGGTCATCCTGGTGCGCCGCGAGACCAACCCGGACGACCTGGACGGCATGATCGCGGCCGAGGGCATCCTGACCTCGCGCGGCGGCAAGACCTCCCATGCGGCCGTGGTCGCCCGTGGCATGGGCAAGACCTGTGTGTGCGGTGCCGAGGAGCTGGAGGTCGACACCAAGCGCCGGCGGATGACCGTGCCCGGCGGGCAGGTGGTGGAGGAGGGCGACCTCATCTCCATCGACGGCTCGTCCGGCAAGGTCTACCTGGGCGAGGTCCCGGTGGTTCCCTCCCCGGTCGTGGAGTACTTCGAGGGCCGGATGCACGCCGGTGCCGACGACGCCGACGAGCTGGTCGAGGCCGTGCACCGGATCATGGCGTTCGCCGACCGCAAGCGGCGCCTGCGGGTACGGGCCAACGCCGACAACGCCGAGGACGCGCTGCGGGCGCGGCGCTTCGGCGCCCAGGGCATCGGACTGTGCCGCACCGAGCACATGTTCCTCGGCGACCGTCGCGAGCTGGTCGAGCGGCTGATCCTCGCGGACACCGGGGCCGAGCGCGAGGAGTCCCTGAAGCAGCTGCTCCCGCTGCAGAAGAAGGACTTCGTCGAGCTCTTCGAGGCGATGGACGGACTCCCGGTGACGGTCCGTCTGCTGGACCCGCCGCTGCACGAGTTCCTGCCCGACATCACCGAGCTGTCGGTGCGCGTGGCCCTGGCCGAGTCCCGTCAGGAGCCGCACGAGAACGAGCTGCGGCTGCTCCAGGCGGTGCACCGGCTGCACGAGCAGAACCCGATGCTGGGTCTGCGCGGGGTGCGCCTCGGACTGGTCATCCCGGGCCTGTTCACCATGCAGGTGCGGGCCATCGCCGAGGCGGCGGCCGAGCGCAAGGCCGCCAAGGGCGACCCGCGCGCCGAGATCATGATCCCGCTCGTCGGCACGGTCCAGGAGCTGGAGATCGTGCGCGAGGAGGCCGACCGGGTCGTCGCCGAGGTCGAGGCGGCCTCGGGCACCTCGCTGAAGCTGGCGATCGGCACCATGATCGAGCTGCCCCGTGCGGCGCTGACGGCCGGGCAGATCGCCGAGGCGGCCGAGTTCTTCTCCTTCGGCACCAACGACCTCACCCAGACGGTGTGGGGCTTCAGCCGGGACGATGTGGAGGCCAGCTTCTTCACCGCGTACCTGGAGAAGGGCATCTTCGGCGTCAGCCCGTTCGAGACGATCGACCGGGACGGCGTCGGCTCCCTGGTGGCGTCCGCCGTCGAGGCCGGCCGTGCCACCCGCCCCGACCTCAAGCTCGGCGTCTGCGGTGAGCACGGCGGCGACCCGGAGTCGGTGCACTTCTTCCACGAGGTGGGGCTGGACTATGTGTCCTGCTCGCCCTTCCGGATCCCGGTGGCCCGGCTCGAGGCGGGCCGGGCGGCCTCCCAGTCGGGGGGCAGCGACCACCGCTGAAGACCCCGGAGTCCTTGTCGTGGTCCCCGACCCTCACGACCGATGCGACAAGGACTCCGGCTCACGGAGGAAGGGGCGGCACCCGTGCGGGGATGCCGCCCCTTCGCCGTCGCGGGGGAGGGGAATCGTCGCGGGGTGAGGGGAATCTCTGAAGAACCTCAATTTCGTGGACGATGCAATCATCGTGTCCTTAGAGTCGCGATCATGCCGGACATATCCCTGACCATGGTCGTCGTCCTGTGCCTCGCCGCTCTGGGGGCGGGCTGGATCGATGCCGTGGTGGGCGGCGGGGGACTGCTGCTGCTCCCCGCCCTGCTGCTCGGGCTGCCCGGCAACACCCCGGGCGCTTATGCGCTCGGCACCAACAAGGCCGTCGCGATCGTGGGCACGACAGGTGCGGCCGTGACCTATGTCCGCAGTACGCCGGTGGATGTGAGAACGGCCGTACGGATCGGGCTGGCGGCGCTCGTGGGGTCCATGGCCGGGGCGTTCGTCGCCGTGGGACTGAGCACGGACGTCCTCAAGCCGGTCGTCATGGTGGTGCTGCTCGGTGTCGGCGCCTTTGTGCTGCTGCGGCCCGCCTTCGGCACCGTGGCCCCGTCCGGACCGGTCTCCGCGCGCCGGGTGCTCGCCGCGATCGGGCTCGCGGGCCTCGGCATCGGCTTCTACGACGGGCTCATCGGGCCCGGCACCGGCACCTTCCTGGTCCTGGCGCTGACCGCGATCCTCCATCTCGACCTGGTGTCCGCCTCCGCCACCGCCAAGATCGTCAACTGCTGCACCAATGTCGGCGCCCTCGCCACCTTCGCCTGGCAGGGCACGGTCTTCTGGCAACTGGCCGCGCTGATGGCCGTGTTCAACCTGGCGGGCGGCATGGTCGGCGCGCGCACCGCGCTGAAGAAGGGCAGCGGATTCGTCCGGATCGTGCTGCTCACGGTGGTCTTCGCCCTGGTGGTGAACCTCGCCTACCAGCAGTGGGTGGCCTGAGCGGACCGCGGAGCACGCGACGGATCAGCGGCTGCCGGTGAGGTGCGCGAAGACCACCACATTTCCCAGGTAGCCCGTTCTGCGCGAATAGCCGCCCCCGCAGGTGATCACCCGCAGCTCGGGGCGGTCCGCCTTCCCGTACACCTTCCGGTCGGGGAAGTCCTTGTCCGCGAAGACCTCGACCGCATACACCGTGAAGACGGCCGTCGAGCGGTCCCGGCGGTGCACCTCGATGGTGCTGCCCTTCCGCAGCGCGCCCAGGTCGTAGAAGACGGCCGGGCCCGCCGAGTTGTCCACATGGCCGGCGACGACCGCGGTGCCCGTCGCGCCGGGCGCGGTGCCGGCCTCGTACCAGCCGGCCAGGTTCTTCCGGGACGCGGGCGGCGCCTCCAGGCGGCCGGCGGAGTCCAGACGCAGACCCGTCAGGGGGGCGTCGACACGGATCGAGGGGATGCGTATGCGGTCCGGCGGCGAGGGCGGCAGCGCGCGGGCGCCGGACCGGTCGGGGCCGGTGCCCGAGGACGCCTGGGCGGCCGTCGGCTGGGGCGGCGTCCGTATCTCGGAGGCGCTGCGCAGCAGCCCTATACCGGTACAGAGGGCTATCACCGTGACGGACGCTATCGCGGCGTCGCCGACCGCTCCGGACCTGCCGACCTTGCGCACCTCGAACCTCCTGCGTGGACGCCGGGAACCGGCTGTCGTCGTGGACGCCGGGAGCCCGTGCCCCCTCCGGGCCGCGAGGGGCGTCGGACCCGGAGGGGGAGCGGGACGGCGGTACCGGCGGGACGGACCGCGGAGGGGTGTCCGTCAGATCCTGTCGCCTCTCGCCCGGCGATGCAGGAGCCAGGTACCGCCCGCGGCCGCGACGGCGAGCGCCGTCACTCCGGCCGCGGTCTTCACGGGGTCGGGGCCGAGTACGCCGCCGACCCCCGTCTTCATGCTTCCTCGCGGAAGCGCCGGATCCTTGATCGGGGTCAGGGAGACCGTCAGATCGCCCGTCACCGAGGTGTGCCGGCCGGCGGAGCATCTGGCGACGATCTCGTACGTCCCCGGCTGCGCGCCCGACGGCACCCGGAACCGCCCGGTCGCGTTCTGCTCCTGGGCGCCGGGCGCCAGCAGGAAGGTGCCGGCGCCGACCGCGGAGGCGTCGCCCACCGCGGAGCCGTTCGCCCCGCAGACGGCCGTGCCGACGGTGACCTCGGTCCCCGGCACCACGGCCGAGGGGAGGACCCGGAGGCTCCGGGTGTCGTCGCCGTACGCGGGGACGGCGGTGAGGCACGCGACGACGACGGCGAGCGCGGGACCTGTCAGCAGGCGTGCCGTTCGTCGCATCGCGGTGCTCCTCCGAGAAGGCACGACCCGCGGCACCCCCAGTGTGCCGCTGCCTCGGCCGTGCCCTGCACTGTCGAGACAAGCGCCGCTCGCCCCCACCCGCTCTCTGACGGGGCGTCAGAAATACGGTGAACGGGTGCCGGCCGGGGCGCCCCACGGGCCGGAGGTGTTGACGTTCCGGCAGGTCAGCGGCGTACGACGGGAGTGGCGGGGAAGAATCCCCGAAGATCCGGCGGCCGAGGACGAACGGGTGAGGGCGTCCGGTCCGCCGGAATCGATCTGCGATGCTTCGACAGGGAACCCGGGAGGGAGACGAACGTGGCGACGGCCGACCGGTGCACCGCTGTGACCAGGCGTACCGCCGTGACCGGCGGAGGGGCGGACCGATGAGACTGCCCTTCTTCGTGTACGGGACACTGCGCCCGGGCGAGCACAACCATGACCTCTTTCTGCGCGGCCGGGTCCGCTCCGAGGAGCCCGGACTGCTGACCGGCGCCGTGCTGTACGCCGGACCCGGCTACCCCTACGCCGTGGAGCAGGGCCGGGGCACGGTCAGCGGCGAGATCGTCACCGCGCTGCCCGAGGCGTACCCGGAACTGCTCGCCGACCTCGACCGGTTGGAGGAGTATGTGCCGGGCGATCCCCGCAGCCTCTACGAGCGGGTGGACCGGGAGGTGACGACCGCCGACGGCAGGACCGTACGGGCCTGGGTGTATGTCGCCGGACCCGTGGTCGCGGCCCGGCTGCGCGCGGACGGCAGGCCGATCGAGGGCGGGGACTGGCTCGCCCGCCGCTGAACCTCACCGGGCCCGGGCCGCCGTGTCGCTCGTGCGGGCGACCACCCCGTGCGCCCCCGCCCGGCGCGCGGCCCGCACCCCTAGGGTCCCGGCCATGACCGACAGCGCAATCACCCGGCGCCGCGCCCTGGCGCTGGGCGGCGCCGCGACGGGCGCCCTGCTGGGCCTCGGCCTCGCCTCCTGCTCCGCCCCGCGCCGCGGCTCCCGCGCCCCGGCACCGGACGCTGCGTCGAACGCCGCCCCCGACGGCCAACTGTGCGTGCTCGCCCCGAGCACCACGGAGGGTCCCTACTATCTGGCGGGCGCGCTCTTCCGCAGGGACATCACCGAGGGCAGAAAGGGCGTCCCGCTCACGGTACGGCTGACCGTGCGCGACCACCCCCACACCTGTGGCCCCCTGAAGGGCGCACTCGTGGAGATCTGGCAGCCCGACGCCTGGGGTTACTTCTCCGGCTACACGGCACTGCACCCGGGCGGCAGGGTGCCCGCCGCCGACACCGCCGGCGCGAACCCCGCGACCTGTCTGCGCGGTTGTCAGACCACCGGCGCCGACGGTGTCGCCGAGTTCACCACGATCTTCCCCGGCTGGTACAAGTCGCGCGCCCCGCACCTCTACGTCAAGGTGCACACCGGTGTCAGCAGGACCGGCCGCAGCTTCGAGGGCGGCCGGGCCAACTGGACGGGGCAGCTCTTCTTCGACGACCGCTACGCCGACGAGGTGTACGCCAAGGCCCCGTACACCGAGCACCGCGGCACCCGAGGCCGGCTCGCGCGGGACCGGGTGTACCGCGGGGGCGGCGAACGGGACGGACTGATGCGGGTCACCGGGAACGCGGACCGGGGGCTCGTGGCGAGCCTGACCGTCGGGGTCGATCCGACGCGGGAGAACATCGCGTCGTCGTCGGACGACGAGGGCCTCCCGTCGGCGGACCCGTCGTCCCCTTCGTCGTCGACGAGCCTCAGGCCGCCGTACGACGAGGCGAGCGTCTCCCCGTACGGCTCGCCGGACGACGCGGCGAGCGCCTCCCGGCCGGCCACTCCCTGACCTGCCCCGGCGGTCGGTGGGGCCGGTCCGTGTGCCCCGGGCTCAGAGCTCCGAACAAAAGTGGGGCCCGGCGGGCGGCGCCCGGCACGCACGCTCGCCGCGTTGCCGGAAGGCCCTGGTAGCTCCGCTACAAGGACCTTCCGGCGCCTTGCGATCGCACGCACCGGACACCGCCCGCTGATCGGACCCCACTTTTGTTCGGAGCTCTCAGCCGCGCCCCGCCGCCAGCGCCTCGGCGATGCCCGGTTCCTCGGGGCCCAGGAAGGTCGGATCCGGCCGGAACAGGGCCTCCAGGGCTGCCTTGCCCGCCGCGAAGACCTCCCGGGTGTTGCCGTAGTACCAGGTCACATCGTGCTTGGCGGGGACGCCGACGCCGTACGCCGTCACGCCCGCCGCCCGGCACAGGGCGACCGCACGGCGGATATGGAAGTCCTGGCTGATCAGGACGGCCCGGTCCACGCCGAAGATCTTCTTGGCCCGGACACAGGAGTCCCAGGTGTCGAAGCCCGCGTAGTCGCTGACGATCCGTTCGTCGGGCACGCCGTGCCGGGTCAGATAGGCGCGCATCGCGTCCGGCTCGTCGTAGTCCGTACGGCTGTTGTCGCCGGTGACCAGGACGACCTCGATCCGGCCCGCCCGGTACAGCCGCGCCGCCGCGTCCAGCCGGTGGGCGAGATAGGGCGACGGCTCGCCGTTCCACAGGCCGGCGCCGAAGACGACGGCGACCTCGGTGCGGGGCGCGTCCGCGGTCGTGCGGAGCCGGTCGCCCGTCGTCAGGAACAGCCAGGTCACCGGCAGCAGCGCCAGTACGCACCCGAGCATCAGGACCTGGACGGCCCTGCGCCGGCCGGTACGGGTGCGCGGCAGGCGCGGCCTCAGAAACGCCAGGCGCGGCACGGCCATCGGACCCATCCCCCCGAATCGCTGATCACGCCTGGGGAGACGCGCACCGCGGTGATCCGGTTCTCCCGGCGCACGAGCGGCTCATGGCACCCGCCGGATCACCGGGCCCTCGAACGACGGCCGGGCGCCATGAAAACACCCGGTGGGACGCTGTCCGGCCCTCCGGCGGGAAACGGACGCCGACATCCCGATTGTCGTCCGCTGCGTTTACTGTCGGGTCATGGACGGCTCTGCACCCGAGACCCATCAGACCTCCGCCCCGTACCGGAACGGCCCGGCCGACTCGGCGTACGACGCCGCGGCCGTCGAGCGCTGGGCGCCCGAGCCCGACAAACGCCCGGGCCGCACCGCGTTCCAACGGGACCGCGCACGGGTGCTGCACTCGGCGGCGCTGCGCCGGCTGGCGGGCAAGACCCAGGTCGTCACCCCCGACGCCCTCCCCCATCGGCTCGAAGCCGCTCGCGCGGGAGGCGGGCCGGTCGAGGCCTGGGACGCCAGCCCCCGCACCCGGCTCACCCACTCGCTGGAATGCGCCCAGGTCGGCCGGGAGCTGGGCGCCGCCCTCGGCTGCGACCCCGATCTCGTGGAGGCCGCCTGTCTCTCCCACGACCTCGGCCACCCGCCCTTCGGCCACAACGGCGAACAGGCGCTGAACGAGTTCGCCCGGGACTGCGGCGGCTTCGAGGGCAACGCCCAGTCACTGCGGCTGCTCACCCGCATCGAGCCCAAGCGTTTCGTCCACAGCGACGAGACCGGCGAACTCGTCAGTGTGGGACTGAACCTCACCCGCGCCGCCCTGGACGCCGCCACCAAATACCCCTGGCCGCGCGGCGAGCACCCCACCGACCCCGCCTCCCCGAAGTTCGGCGTCTACGAGGACGACCGCCCCGTCTTCGACTGGGTCCGCAAGAACGCCCCCGGGCATCGTGTCTGCTTCGAGGCCCAGGTCATGGACTGGTCCGACGATGTCGCCTACTCGGTGCACGACTTCGAGGACGGACTGCACGCCGGCCATATCGACCCCGGCTGTCTGCACGCCGAGCCCGAGCGGGAGGCCGTCTTCGCCGTCGCCCTCGGGCGGTACGTCCCCGCGGACACCGACCCGGCCGAGCTGTCCGAGGCACTGGACCGTCTCCTCGCCCAGGAGTGGTGGCCCCGCGGCTACGACGGATCCGCGATCGCCCAGTCCCGGCTGAAGGACGCCACCAGCCAGCTCATCGGCCGCTTCTGCCTGGCCGCGGAGGGCGCGACCCGGGCGGCCTGGGGGCACGGCACCGGCCGTCCGGGCACGGAGGGCGGCGGCGGACGCCTCACCCGGTACGCGGCCGAACTCGTCGTCCCCCGGGGCACCCGGCTGGAGTGTGCGGTCCTCAAGGCGGTCGCCGACCGGTATGTGATGCAGCGCGCCGAGCAGGAGCGGATCCGCGCGGCGCAGCGCATCGTGGTCGCCGAACTGGCCGAGGCGCTCACCGCCCGCGCCCCCGAAGGGCTCGACCCGCAGTTCCGGGCGCTGTTCCGGGAGGCGGCCGACGACCGCGCCCGCAAACGGGTGATCGTCGACCAGATCGCCTCGCTCACCGATACCTCGGCGCGTTCCTTGCACGCCCGGCTGACGGGGACCTCATGACCGGACCACCAGGGCCCGGCGACCGTACCGGCGGGGGCCGTACGACCCGGCCGACCGGGACCGTATGACCCGGACGCGACCGGGTGTGGCCTGATCGGGGCACTCCCCCTTCCCGCAGCACGCCCCGTGCGGGAGGCTCGCATATGGCGACATCCTTACGAGGAGGCATCAAGTGGTCGACGCGGATCAGACATTCGTCATCGTCGGGGGAGGTCTCGCGGGCGCCAAGGCGGCCGAGACGCTCCGCGCGGAGGGTTTCACCGGCCGCGTGATACTGATCTGCGACGAGCGCGACCACCCCTATGAGCGACCTCCCCTGTCCAAGGGCTTTCTGCTCGGCAAGGAGGAGCGCGACAGCGTCTTCGTCCATGAGCCCGCCTGGTACGCGCGCAACGACATCGAACTGCACCTCGGCCAGACCGTCGACGCCCTCGACCGCCACGCCCGCACGGTCCGGCTCGGCGACGACGGCACCCTCATCCACTACGACAAGCTGCTGCTGGCGACCGGCGCCGAGCCCCGCCGCCTGGACATCCCGGGCACGGACCTCGCCGGCGTCCACCATCTGCGCCGCCTCGCCCACGCCGAGCGCCTCAAGGGCGTCCTCGCCTCGCTCGGCCGGGACAACGGCCATCTGGTGATCGCGGGCGCCGGCTGGATCGGCCTGGAGGTCGCGGCGGCGGCCCGCGAGTACGGCGCGGAGGTCACCGTGGTCGAGCCCGAGCCGACCCCGCTGTACGGGGTCCTCGGTCCGGAGCTGGGCAATCTCTTCGCCGAGCTGCACCGCGAGCACGGTGTCCGCTTCCACTTCGGCGCCCGGCTCACCGAGATCGTCGGCCAGGACGGCCTGGTGCTGGCCGCCCGCACCGACGACGGCGAGGAGCACCCCGCGCACGATGTGCTCGCCGCCATCGGCGCGGCACCGCGCACCGCGCTCGCCGAGGCGGCCGGCCTGGAGATCGCCGACCGGGCGCACGGCGGGGGCGTGGTGGTCGACGAGCGGCTGTGCACCTCCGACCCCGACATCCACGCGGCCGGTGACATCGCCTCCTTCCGGCACCCCCTCTTCGGCACCCGGCTGCGCGTGGAGCACTGGGCGAACGCGCTCAACGGCGGCCCGGCGGCGGCCCGGGCGATGCTGGGCCGGGAGGTCACCTTCGACCGGGTGCCGTACTTCTTCTCCGACCAGTACGACCTGGGGATGGAGTACTCCGGATGGGCGCCGCCCGGCTCGTACGACGAGGTGGTGATCCGGGGCGACGCCGGGAAGCGGACCTTCGTCGCGTTCTGGCTGACGGAGGGCAGGGTGCTGGCCGGGATGAATGTGAACGTGTGGGATGTCACAGATCCGATCCAGCGCCTGATCCGGGCGCGGACGGTCGTCGACCAGGAGGCCCTGGCGGACCCGGGGGTGCCGCTGGAGAGCCTGGCCCCCTGAGCCGGCGGCGGGCGTCCGGCGCGCCGCGCCGCACACCGGGCCGCCCCGGAGGCGCCTTGGACCCCGGACCCGGGCCGTCCAGGGTTCCCCCCGGCGGCCCGGACCCCGGCCGGGGTCCGGCGGTCCCGCCGGGGGTGTCCGACCCGCCCCGTAGAATCGCCTCGTGGCAGGACGGATCAACGACGAGGACGTGAAGGCGGTTCGGGACGCGGTCCCGATCGACTCCGTCGTGGCCGAGTACCTCCAGCTGCGCAACGCGGGCGGCGGAAACCTCAAGGGTCTCTGCCCCTTCCACGACGAGAAGTCGCCGTCCTTCCAGGTCAGTCCCAGCAAGGGCCTGTTCCACTGCTTCGGCTGCCAGGAGGGCGGCGACACCCTCACCTTCGTGATGAAGGTCGACCACCTCTCCTTCTCCGAGGCGGTAGAGCGCCTCGCCGCCCGGGCCGGCATCACCCTGCGGTACGAGGAGGGCGGGTACAACCCCACCCACCAGCGCGGCGAGCGCATCCGCCTGGTCGAGGCCCACCAACTCGCCGCCCAGTGGTACGCCGAGCAGCTCGACTCCAGCCCCGAGGCCGAGACGGGACGGAAATTCCTCGCCGAGCGTGGCTTCGACCAGGCCGCCGCGCTCCACTTCAACGTCGGCTACAGCCCCCAGGGCTGGGACCACCTCACCCGCCATCTGCGGGGCAAGGGCTTCAGCGACAAGGAACTGCTGCTGTCCGGCCTCTCCCAGGAGGGCCGCCGCGGCCCCATCGACCGCTTCCGCGGCCGGCTGATGTGGCCCATCCGCGACATCGGCGGGGACGTCGTGGGCTTCGGCGCCCGAAAGCTCTACGAGGCGGACAACGGACCGAAGTATCTGAACACCCCCGAGACGGCGATCTACCGCAAGTCCCAGGTCCTCTACGGCATCGACCTGGCGAAGAAGGACATCGCCAAGTCCAGCCGGGCGGTGGTGGTCGAGGGCTACACCGATGTCATGGCCTGCCATCTCGCCGGTGTCCCCACGGCCATCGCGACCTGCGGCACGGCTTTCGGCGGCGAGCACATCAAGATCCTCCGGCGCCTGCTGATGGACAACGGCAGCGCCCGGGTGATCTTCACCTTCGACGGGGACGCGGCCGGCCAGAAGGCGGCCCTGCGCGCCTTCGAGGACGACCAGAAGTTCGCGGCCGAGACCTATATCGCCATCGCCCCCGACGGCATGGACCCCTGTGAGCTGCGGCTGGCCAAGGGCGACGAAGCGGTCGCCGACCTCGCCGAACCCCGTACGCCGCTCTTCGAGTTCGCACTCCGCCAGATCGTGAGCCGCTACGACCTGGAGACCCCCGCGGGCCGCGCCGCCGCGCTGGACGAGGCCGCCCCGGTGGTGGCCCGTATCAAGAACAGCGGCGCCCAGCACGAGGTCGCGGTCCAGCTCGCCGGCATGCTCGGCATCCTGGACACCCAGTTCGTGGTCAAACGGGTGGCGCAGCTGGCCCGTTGGGCGCGCGACCGGGGCGGCAGGGGTCCCGCCCCCGGTGGCCGGCGCCCCGAGCAGCCGTACCAGGAGGCCCCCCGCCCGACCGTGACCGGACCGGCGCTCAACCTCCGCAACCCGGTCTATGCGACCGAGCGTGAACTGCTCAAACTCGCCCTCCAGCAGCCGGAGCTGGTCTCCCCGGCGTTCGACGCCTATGGGGTCGACGAGTTCACCGCGGCGCCCTATGCGGCGGTCCGCCGGACGATCCTGGAGGCGGGCGGCGCCGAATGGGGCGTCCAGGACCCCCAGGAATATCTGGTCCGGGTCCGCGAGGCCGCCCCCGACGACACGGTCCGCGCCATGGTCACCGAGCTGGCGGTCGAGGCCATCCTGCGCAGGACGGTGGACGAGGCCTATGCGGGCACCGTGCTGGTCACGGTCCGCCGCCGCGCGGTGGAACGCCGGGTCCGTGACGTCCAGAGCACTCTGACCCGGCTCGGCCATCAGGCTGACCCGGCCCAGCTGTCCGCCGTGCAGAACGAACTGTGGGTGCTTCAGCAGTACGACCAGGCCCTGCGGGAGCGGGGCGCGACGGCCCTGTGAGGCCGCGGGAGGTGCGCCGGGCTTCCCGCTGAGGGCCCCGGCACCGGGATGCCGGGCGAGTAACCGCCCGGTCACCCTGTGAACGCAAAAAGTGCTCGCACGCCCCTCGTGGCGGCGATATGTCGTACCCCACACTGGGGTGCGGTGCCTGAGTCCTCGGAGCGCGGCCGACCCGCCCACGGCGGGTCCGGCGCCCCCGCGCTTCCGCTCGACGACTGAGGGATGGCCGGAGATCGGACCGCCGGTCCCATCCCCGACGTACCGCTGCCGGCTGCCTCGGCAGCGACATCCATGGAGGTCGCCCCCGTGCAGACCCAGACCCTCGCCCAGACCGACATCCCTGCCGATGAGCCCGACGCGGAGCCCGGCTCCCTCGCCGCGATGCCCCCGCAGAGCCGGCTCACGCACCACCCCGAGGGGGAGACGGGGCCGCGGATCACGTCCGGGTCCGCCGGGCCGCCCGCCGCGGCGGCGGAGGCCACCGAAGCCGCCGGGACCACCGCAGTCGCAGAGCCCGACGAGGCCGTCGAGACGTCCGAGCCCGTCGAGCCGCTCCAGGGATCCGCCGACACCGGGGGCCCCTCCTCGGACCTGTTCCGCCAGTATCTGCGCGAGATCGGCCGTATCCCGCTGCTCACGGCCGCCGAGGAGGTCGATCTCGCCCGCCGCGTCGAGGCGGGACTGTTCGCCGAGGAGAAGCTGGGCTCCGCCCCCGATCTGGACACCCGGCTCGCCCTGGACCTGGACCGCCTCGTGGTCATGGGCCGGATGGCCAAACGACGGCTGATCGAGGCCAATCTGCGGCTGGTCGTCTCCGTCGCCAAGCGCTATGTGGGCCGCGGACTGACCATGCTCGATCTGGTCCAGGAGGGAAACCTCGGCCTGATCAGGGCCGTCGAGAAGTTCGACTACGCCCGCGGCTACAAGTTCTCCACCTATGCGACCTGGTGGATCCGCCAGGCCATGTCCCGCGCCCTGGCCGACCAGGCCCGCACCATCCGGGTCCCGGTCCATGTGGTCGAGCTCATCAACCGGGTGATCCGCGTCCAGCGCCGGATGCTCCAGGAGCGCGGCCGCGAACCGACGCCCGAGGAGGTCGCCGACCATCTGGACCTGCCCGTCGAGCGGATCGGCGAGGTGCTGCGGCTCGCCCAGGAGCCCGTCTCGCTGCACGCCCCCGTGGGCGAGGAGGACGATGTGGCCCTCGGCGACCTCATCGAGGACGGCGACGCCACGAGCCCCGTGGAGTCCGCCTCGTTCCTGCTGCTGAGGGAGCATCTGGAGGCGGTCCTGTCCACCCTGGGCGAGCGGGAGCGGAAGGTCGTCCAGCTGCGGTACGGGCTGGCGGACGGCCGCCCCCGCACCCTGGAGGAGATCGGCGGCATCTTCGGGGTGACCCGCGAGCGGATCCGCCAGATCGAGTCCAAGACGCTCAACAAGCTCCGGGACCACGCCTTCGCGGACCAGCTCAGGGGCTATCTGGACTGAGGGGACCGCCCCGCAGGACGGTCCCCTCGGACAACCGGCGGCCGGCCCGCCGCGACCTCAGTCCACCTCGGCCACGGCCTGGGCGAACTGCGCCTGGTACAGCCGCGCGTAAGCGCCCTCGGCGGCCAGCAGCTCGCTGTGCGAGCCCTGTTCGACGATCGAGCCGTTCTCCATCACCAGAATCGTGTCCGCGTCCCGGATGGTCGACAGCCGGTGGGCGATCACGAACGACGTCCTGCCGTGCGCCAGCTTCGCCATCGCCTTCTGGATCAGGACCTCGGTCCGGGTGTCGACCGAACTCGTCGCCTCGTCGAGGACCAGGATCACGGGGTCGGACAGGAACGCCCGGGCGATGGTGATCAGCTGCTTCTCACCCGCGCTGACGCCCGTGCCCTCGTCGTCGATCACGGTGTCATAGCCGTCCGGCAGCGTACGGACGAACCGGTCCGCGTGCGCGGCCCGCGCCGCCTCCTCGATCTCCCCGCGGGTCACCTCGCGCGCGGCACCGTAGGCGATGTTCTCCGCGATGGTGCCGCCGAACAGCCAGGTGTCCTGGAGCACCATCCCTATCCCGGCGCGCAGTTCGTCCCGGGACATCTTGGCGATGTCGACCCCGTCGAGCGTGATGCGCCCGCCGGTGACCTCGTAGAACCGCATCAGCAGGTTCACCAGGGTCGTCTTGCCCGCTCCGGTCGGGCCGACGATCGCCACCGTGTGGCCCGGCTCCACCTTCAGCGAGAGGTTCTCGATCAGCGGCTTCTCGGGGTCGTACCGGAACGAGACGTTCTCCAGCGCGACCCGTCCCCGCAGCTCCTCCGGACGCACCGGCTCCTCGGGGTCGGCCTCCTGCTCGTCCGCGTCCAGCAGCTCGAAGATCCGCTCCGCCGAGGCGACACCCGACTGCACCAGGTTCGCCATCGAGGCGACCTGGGTCAGCGGCATGGAGAACTGCCGCGAGTACTGGATGAAGGCCTGCACATCGCCGATGGACAGCGACCCGGAGGCGACCCGGAGGCCACCGACCACGGCCACCAGCACATAGTTGAGGTTCGACACGAACATCATCAGCGGCTGCATCACACCGCTGTTGAACTGCGACTTGAACCCGGCCTCGTACAACGCGTCGTTCTGCCGGGCGAACTGCGCGGCCGACTCCTTCTGGCGCCCGAACACCTTCACCAGCGTGTGCCCGGTGTACATCTCCTCGATGTGCGCGTTGAGCTGGCCGGTGGAGCGCCACTGCTGCACGAAGTGCGGCTGCGAGCGCTTGCCGACCCGGGTGGCCACCACGAAGGACAGCGGCACGGTCACCAGCGCGACCAGCGCCAGCAGCCAGGACACCCAGAACATCATCACCAGCACGCCCACGATGGTCAGCAGGGAGTTGACGAGCTGACCCATCGACTGCTGGAGCGTCTGCTGGATGTTGTCGACGTCGTTGGTGGCGCGGCTGAGCACCTCACCGCGCTGCCGCTTGTCGAAGTACGACAGCGGAAGCCGCGACAGCTTCGCCTGGATGTCCTCGCGCAGCCGGTAGACGGTCTTGTTGATGGCCCGGTTGGAGAGCCGGGTGGACACCGCCATCAGCAGGCCGGCCGCCAGGAAGGTGCCGAGCGCCAGCAGCAGGACGTTCCCCACGGCGCCGAAGTCGATGCCCTTGCCCGGGGTGAAGTCCGTGCCGGAGAGCATGTCGGCGACGCCGCCCTCGCCCCGCCGGCGCATCGACTCCAGGACCTGTTCCTTGCTCGCCCCGGCCGGCATCTGACGGCCGACGATGCCCGCGAAGACCAGGTCGGTGGCCCTGCCGAGGATCTTCGGGCCGACCACGGAGAGACCCACGCTCAGCACACCGCAGGCGATCATCGCGTACATCGTCGGGCGCTCGGGTCTGAACTGGGAGAGGAGCCGCTTGCTCGACCCCTTGAAGTCCATCGAGCGCTGGTCGGGGCGCCCTCCGGCCATCATGCGTCCCATGGGACCGGCCATCAGGCAGCCTCCGCTTCCGTCAGCTGGGAGAGCACGATCTCCCGATAGGTCTCGTTGTCCGCCATCAGCTCGTGGTGGCGGCCGGTGCCCACCACCCGGCCCTCGTCCAGGACCACGATCCGGTCGGCGTCCCGGATGGTCGACACCCGCTGGGCGACGATCAGCACCGTGGCCTCGGAGGTCTCCCGGGAGAGCGCCGTGCGCAGCGCCGCGTCGGTCGCGTAGTCCAGCGCGGAGAAGGAGTCGTCGAAGAGATAGATCTCCGGGCGCTGCACCAGGGTGCGGGCGATCGCCAGACGCTGCCGCTGACCGCCGGAGACATTGGTGCCGCCCTGGGAGATCGGCGCGTCGAGGCCGCCCTCCAGGCGCTCCACGAAGTCCTTGGCCTGCGCCACCTCCAGCGCGTGCCACAGCTCCTCGTCGGTGGCGTCCGGCCGGCCGTAGCGCAGATTGGTGGCGACCGAGCCGGCGAACAGATACGGCTTCTGCGGGACCATCCCGACCGTCCTGGCCAGCAGCCCGGGGTCGATCTCCTGGACGCCCACGCCGTCCACGAGCACCTCGCCCTCGGTGGTGTCGAAGAGGCGGGGGATCAGCCCGAGCAGGGTCGACTTGCCGCTGCCGGTGGAGCCGATCACCGCCGTGGTCTCACCGGGCCGCGCCACCACGTCGACGGCCTTGAGCACCGGCTCCTCGGCACCCGGGTAGCGGAACCCGGCGCCGCGGATCTCCAGATGACCGTGGCGCCGCAGCTCGGTCACGGGCGCCGCGGGCGGCACCACGCTGGACTCGGTCCCGAGCACCTCCTGGATGCGCTCGGCGCACACCTCCGCGCGCGGCACCATCATGAACATGAAGGTGGCCATCATCACGGACATCACGATCTGCATCAGATAGGCGAGGAACGCGGTCAGGTCGCCGATCTGCATGCCCCCGCTGTCGATGCGGTGCGCGCCGAACCAGACCACCGCGATCGAGGAGAGGTTCACCACGGTCATCACCATGGGGAACATCAGCGCCATGGTGCGTCCGGTGCCGAGGGCCACCTCGGTGAGATCGCCGTTGGCGCCCCGGAAGCGGTCCTTCTCGTAGCCGTCGCGGACGAAGGCGCGGATGACCCGGTTGCCGGAGATCTGCTCGCGCAGCACCCGGTTCACCGTGTCCAGCCGGACCTGCATGCTGCGGAACAGCGGCCGCAGCCGACGCACGATCAGCGTCACACAGAGTCCGAGCACGGGCACCACGGCCACCAGGACTCCGGACAGCGGTACATCCAGACCGAGCGCCAGGACGATGCCGCCCACACACATGATCGGCGCCGACACCAGCAGGGTGAACGACATCAGGGCGAGCATCTGCACCTGCTGCACGTCGTTCGTGGTGCGGGTGATCAGCGACGGCGCCCCGAAGTGGCTCACCTCACGGGAGGAGAAGGACTGCACCCGGTCGAACACGGCGGCCCGGACGTCCCGTCCGAGCGCCGAGGCCGTGCGGGCGCCGAAGTAGACGGCGCCCATGTTGCAGACGACCTGGCCGAGGGAGACCCCGATCATGAGACCGCCGAAGGCCAGGATGTAGCCCGTGTCGCCCTTCACGACGCCGTTGTCGATGATGTGCGCGTTGAGGGTGGGCAGGTAGAGCGTGGCGCAGGTCTGCAGCAACTGCAGCAGCACCAGGAGGGCGATGGGTTTCTTGTACGGGCGCAGATAGGCCCTCAGCAGTCGTATGAGCACGAGATCTCTCGGGTCGTCGACGGGCGGCGTGGTGGTCGGTTGGTGCACCACCCCCTATCGTCGAACACTCCACCCGCGTTACCTCAACCGATTAACCCAACAGCAGGCCAAGAACGCGCCGGATTCAGCCTCGGCGGGCAGTCCGGCCGGGGGAAGCGGGGCGGGGGTGACATGGCGCACACTGCGGCACACTTCGGCACGCGCGACGCCCCGCGGGCCGTACGCGCCCCTCGTGCCACCCCGTCCGCCGGGCCCGTGAGCCCCTCGGATCCCCCTCGGATCCCTATGCGTGGAACGCCCCCGGATGCGCCTGCTCGCGCACCGACACGTACTGCTGGCGTACGGCCTGGCCCACCGCCAGTTCGTCGCCCGGCTCCAGGGCCTGGGCCGCCGCGCCCTGCCAGGCGGGCGGGGTACGCGGGTCGAGGGTCCCCTGCGACACACCGAGGGACCAGGCCGCCTGCCGGGCCGCGCCGATCGCCGCGTAGTCCGCGGGCTGCGGCACCACGACCTGCACCCCGAACAGCGCGGGCGCCGCGGCCTGCACGACGGGCAGCTCGGCGGCGGGGCCGAGCAGAAAGATCCGCCGTACCTCCACCCCGCGCCCGCGCAGCACGTCCAGCGCGTCGGCGAGACCGCACAGCATGCCCTCGAACGCGGCGCGCGCCAGGTGCTCCGGCTTCATCGACTCGCGGCGCAGCCCGGCCAGAGTGCCCGCGGTGTGCGGCAGGTTCGGGGTCCGCTCGCCCTCCAGATAGGGCAGCATCACCAGCCCGTGCGCCCCCGGGGTCGACTTCATCGCCAGCTCGGACAGGGCCTCCAGGTCCGGCACGCCGAGCAGTTCGGCGGTGCCGCGCAGGGCCCGCACCGCGTTGAGCGTGGTCACCACGGGCAGATGCATGCCCGTGGCGTCCGCCAGCGAGGTGATCATCCCGGTCGAGTCGACGAGCGCCTCGGGATGTACGGCCATCACCGACCCGGAGGCGCCCAGTGAGACCACCGCGTCGCCGAGCCCCATGCCCAGGCCCAGCGCGGCGGCCATGGTCTCCCCGGTGCCCGCGGAGATCAGCAGGCCCTCCGGGGTGGTACCCGCCGGCTCGGACGGGCCCAGCACCTCCGGCAGGGCGGCCTGGTGCCCGAGCGCCAGCTCCACCAGGTCCGGACGGTAGACCCCGGTCGCCGCCGACCAGTACCCGGTCCCGGAGGCACCGCCGCGGTCGGTGGCTCTTCTCATGGGCCGGCCGAGCAGCTGCCACACGATCCAGTCATGGGCCTGCAACAGCGACACGGTGCGCCGCGCGTTGTCGGGTTCGGTCCTGGCGAGCCAGCGGAGCTTGGTCACCGGCTGCGCCGCCTGGGGGACGGATCCGACCGCCTCGGCCCACGCCCGCCGGCCCCCGAGGGCGTCGACGAGGTCGGCGGCCGCCACCTGCGCCCGCTTGTCGCCGCCGACCAGCGCGGGCCGCACGGTGCCGCCCTGGGCGTCGAGCGGGACCAGCGCGTTCTGCTGCGAGGAGACGCCGATGGCCTGCACGCCCTCCAGAAGACCGCCGCCGGCCGCCTCCCCGAGGGACAGCAGCCAGGCCTGCGGATCGACATCGGAGGGCCGGCCGCCCTTCTCGGGACGGTCCACCGGATGCGGTGCGTATCCCTGCTTGAGAACGGCGCCCGTATCCGAATCACAGACGACGATACGAGTGAAATCGGGCGAACTGTCCAACCCGGCGACTATCCCCATGGCGGAAATTCTGCCGTACGGAGGGCGATGTCCGCGCCGCGCCGGGGTGGGAACGCGGGGCGCTCTCCCGGCGCGGCGGCGGTCAGCTGGTGCTGCTGCCCCAGTCGTCCCGGCCGTCGCCGTCGGTGTTCCGCTCCCGCAGCGAGCGCACCCGGGCGGCGACCGAGTCGGGCATCCGGTCGCCGACCTTGTCGCTCACCGTGTGGAGCGCCTTCCCGGCGATCTCGCGGCCCTGCTGGACGGCGGTCTCGGCGGTGTTGCGGACGGCGGGGTTCTGCGTGACCTGACGGGCCGACTTCTTCAGCTGCTCGTACCGTTCACGCCCGGCCCGTGTGCCCAGCACATAGCCCAGAACCAGCCCGGCGACGAACGTGAGCCGATAGCGCATGACGGCCACCCTTCCCTTGCATCTGCGTCGTCCCCTGCGGGGGCATCGGTCGCGGGGAGTATCGATTGGCGGAGCACCCCCCTGCTTGCGCTAATGTATGTGTCGCAGCGAGCGCGCGCCCCCTGGAGAACACCCCGGGAGGTACGTTCGACGCGACGAGGCATTCCTCCGTAGCTCAATTGGCAGAGCAGCCGGCTGTTAACCGGCAGGTTACTGGTTCGAGTCCAGTCGGGGGAGCTCGGTCCTCCGTAGCTCAATTGGCAGAGCAGCCGGCTGTTAACCGGCAGGTTACTGGTTCGAGTCCAGTCGGGGGAGCATGCTGAACGAGGACCCCACAGGGGTCCTTTTTCATGTCCGCGGGGGCCGCCACACACATGGCGTAGCTCTCAAGGTCATCTGAAGCCGACCATCCGAAGCAGGAGATCGTATGAGCGGCTATGCTGCGGCAGACGGCGCGCACACATGTGCGCGACGCGCCGTACGGGGCGGTAGCTCAGCCGGTTAGAGCAGCGGACTCATAATCCGTCGGCCGTGGGTTCGAGTCCCACCCGCCCCACTCCAGCTTCGCGGGCGCAGGAAGGTTTTCCCTTCACATGACCGCGTCCACGGTGCACCTCCGGTGGCCCGCGGCGTCGGAACGACATGCCGAGGTCACCCGGGTGCAGGCACACCGGGCCGACGCCCGGCCGGGACGGTGTCACCTCACCCGGACGAAGGGCGCATCCCATGGAACTGGCCCGGACGGTGGCCCTGCTCGACCGGTGGCTGGAGGAACACGCCCCGGGTGACTTCCGGCAACTCGCCCCGCCCGCCGAGTCCGCACGGGCCGCAGCGGTGACGGAGAACCGGTTCCAGCCGCATCCTGACGTCCTGTCCTGGCTCGCCCTGCACGACGGCTCGGCCCTCGACCCCAGGTCCGCCGCGGGCGCCTTCGTGCCCACCGACTTCCCGTTGCTGGGGGCCGCCGGTATGCGTGACGGGCTGCGGGAGATGGCGGAGGAGGTCGCCCGGGCACAGGAGGAGGGCGAAGCCGAGTATGTCGTCGGCGTGATGGCGGACGTGCGCTGGCTGCCGGTGGCGATGAACCACACCGGCGGACAGCTCGTGGTCGACCACCGGGAGGGCCCCGGTTTCGGCGCGGTCCTGGAACTGGATCCGTCCATCGGCCTGGACGGGGTGAAGCGCTGGGACAGCCTGTCCCATCTCCTCGACTCGGTCCTGGACGCCCTGGTCCACGGCACCCCGGTCGCCACGGCCGGGGCCGGCGGTGCGCGGAACGTCCCACGCGTCGAGGACACGGGGAACCCGCTGCCCCATGTCGTCTGGGACCTCTACTACAGCTGACCGACCGGCATGACCGAAGGGCCCGTCCGGAACCCGGTGTGCGCGCCGGGTCAGGCCGCCAGGGTGTCCAGGTTCAGGGGGCGGATCCGGCCCTCCAGCATGGCGCCGAGGCCCTGCACGGCGCAGATGTCGGGGCGTTCGGCGATGTGCACGGGCATGCCGGTGGCCTGACGGAGCATCTGGTCGAAGCCCGGCAGCAGCGCACTGCCCCCGACCATCATGATCCCGCGGTCGGCGAGGTCGGCCACCAGATCGGGCGGGCAGTCCCGCAGCACCTTGCCGATGCCGTCGAGGACACCGGTCAGCGGAGTCTGGATGGCCAGACGTACGGCGGCGGTGTCGATCCGCACGGACCGCGCGAGCCCGGTCGCCACGTCCCGTCCCTGGATCTCGGTGGAGGCGGGGCCGTTCGGGGAGAGCCCATTGCCCGAGAGGGCGACCTGAAGGGGGCGCACCGACTGGCTCGGCAGCATCAACGCGTGCTCGTGCCGCAGATGTTGCACGATCGCACGGTCCACCGCCTCCCCGCCCACCGGGACCCGCTCGGCGGTCACGATGTTTCCGAGCGACAGCACGGCGATCTGGGTGGCGGCGGCCCCGCACACCATGATCATGGAGGCCTCGGGCTGTTCGACGGGCAGCCCGCACCCCACGGCGGCCGCGACCAGGGTGTCCACCAGCTCCACCCGCCGGGCCCCCAGCCCGACCAGGGTCTCGATCGCCGCGCGCTGGGCCAGCGGATCCGCGTCGTGCGGGGTGCAGGCGGCCGCCCGCAGCCGGGGCTTGCGGCGCAGGCTGCGGCGCAGCGGGTCGCCCAGCAGATGGCGCAGCATGCGCTGGGCCATCTCGATGTCGACGACGGTGCCACCGGAGACGGGCCGAACCACACGGATGTACGAAGGCGTGCGTCCCGTCATCTGCTCGGCGAACTCGCCGACCGCCATCAGCGCACCGGTCCGGGTGTTCACCGCGGCGGCACTGGGCTGGTCCACCACCAGCCCGGCGCCCTTGACATACACACGGGTCCTCGCCGCCCCCAGATCGACGGCGAAGTGGCAGCGGCGCAACTGGTCCAGACTGACGGTCATGGCGGTACCTTCCGAGAACAGACCGTGGGCGGTCGCCCAGGGCCCCTTCCGGCGGGCCCCGCAACGCCGCGGTGCCCGCCGGAAGCACCCTGATGCGGGCCTTTCCTCGTCCATCGTGTGCCGTGGGCCGGGGCCGCGCCTCCCGAGATGGGCCGGGCGAGGCTGCGCCGGACGGGTGGTCCCGGGCGCGTCGCACCCCAGGGCGCCGGGTCTTTGCCGGGGGCCGGTCAGCCCTGGCCCAGGGACCGCTTCATGATCTTCCCCATGTCGTTGCGGGGCAGCGCCTCCAGATGACGGACCACCCGCGGGCGCTTGTGCGGGGCGAGACGGCGGGCCACATGCTCGGCCAGTTCCTCGGCGCCGGGCGCGTCGGCGGGGTCCGCCGGCACCACCCAGGCGACGATCCGCTCGCCCAGATCCTGGTCCGGCTCCCCGGTGACCGCGGCCTCCCGCACCCCAGGGTGCTCGAGCAGCGCGTTCTCGATCTCCCCCGCCCCGATCTTGTACCCGCCGCTCTTGATGAGGTCGGTGGCCTTGCGGCCCACGATGCGCACATATCCGTCGGCCTCGCGCACCGCCATGTCGCCGGTACGGAACCAGCCGTCGGCGGTGAAGGCGCCGGCGGTGGCGTCGGGCCGGTTGAGGTACTCGGTGAACAGATTCGGGCCGCGCACCTGGATCTCGCCGACGGTCTCCCCGTCGTACGCGGTGATCGGGGTGCCGTCCTCCTCGGTGAGCCGCAGCTCCACCCCGGGCAGCGGCACGCCGACCGTGCCGGGGCGCGCCTCACCGTCCGCGCGCACGCTGGTGTTCATCAGTGTCTCGGTCATGCCGTACCGCTCGATGACACGGCGGCCGGTCGCGGCGGCGATCCGCTCGTGGTCGTGGACCGGCAGCGCCGCCGAGCCGGAGACCAGCAGCCGCGCCCCGGCCAGCGCCTTGGCCAGCGCCGGGTCGTCGGTCAGGGCCTCGGCGATGCGGTGGTACATCGTCGGCACCCCGAACAGCATGGTCGCCCCGTCGGTCAGCTCGCGTGTCACGCCGTCCGTGCCGAAGCGGCCCAGATGCCGTACGGACCCGCCGCGGCGGAGCGGTCCGAGCATGCCGAGGACCAGTCCGTGCACATGGAACAGGGGCAGTCCGTGCACCAGTACGTCGTCCCCGGTCCACTGCCAGGCGTCCGCGAGCGCGTCCAGTGTGGCGGTCACGGCACGGCGGGGGATCACGGCGCCCTTGGGCGGCCCGGTGGTCCCGGAGGTGTAGACGACCAGGGCGGCGTCCTCGTCGTCCGCCTCGGCCGGAGCGAACGCCCCCACGCCCCGCACCGCCACCTCGATGCGCTCCAACTCGCTCACGGGTGAGGGGAGTTCCGCTCCGGGGGCGGCCAGCACCAGGGAGGGCGCGCTGTCCGAGAGGATGTGCGTCAGCTCGCTCTGCCCGGATTTCGGGTTGAGCGGGACGACCGGCACCCCGGCGGTCAGCGCGGCCACCACCCCGACGGCGGTCTCCAGGGAGGGCGTGGCCCACACGGCCACCCTCCGCGGGACTCCCGAACCGGTGCGCGCGCCGCCGATCCGCCCGGCGAGCGCGCCCACCGCGGCGGCCAGCTCCGCATAGGTCAGGGCCCGCTCCCCGAAGCGCAGGGCGGGCCGCTCCCCGGCCGAGGGGTCGTGCAGAGCGGGAAAGAGGGAGGACACGCGCGCACTCCTTGCGTCGGATACGGATGCACGGACACCGGGGCCGTCCCCGACGTCTTCCCTCGTTCCTACACCAGAGCGAGCGGAACCCGCCCCGGAGCGGTCGCGGTCCCGGCGGCACGGCATCCGGCCCGGAGAAGGCCAGGAAGGGGGGTGCCGCGTTTCCCGGGGGGTTGTTAGCCTGCGCGCAGCAACGGTCCTACGAACAGGAGCACAGAGGTGTCCCGCACCGCCGCCGCCCGAGTCGCGCTCGTCACCTGCCGTCCCGGGCCCGAGGTCGCGGAGGACCATGATCTGCCCGTGCTCATCCGTGAGTTGCGGGCGGCGGGGGCCGAGGCCGAGGCCGTGCACTGGGACGACACGGAGGCCGACTGGGCGGCGTACGACCTGGCCGTGATCCGCTCCACCTGGGACTACAGCTGGCGGGCGGCGGAGTTCGCCGCCTGGGCCGAGCGGTGCGGGAAGGCCACCCGGCTGGCCAATCCGGCCGATGTGGTGCGCTGGAACGCCGACAAGCGTTACCTCGGGGAACTGGCCGCGGCGGGCGTCCCGGTCGTCCCCACGCGCTATATCGCCGCCGGCGATCCCGTCGAGCTGCCCGACGACCAGGAGTACGTGGTCAAGCCCACCTCGGGCGCGGGCGCCCGGTTCGCCGCCCGCTACCCGAGCGGGGAGCACGACACCGCCGTACGGCAGCTCGCGCGGATGCACGCCGAGGGGTTCACCGCGATGGTGCAGCCCTATGTGCGGGGCATCGACACCCACGGGGAACGCGCGCTTCAGTTCTTCGGCGGGCGGCTGGTGCACGCCAGCCGCAAGGGGGCCGTACTCGCGCCCGGCACCCCCTATGACGAGCGGAAGGTCGCCCATCCCGGTCTGGAGCCCTGGACCCCGACCCAGGAGGAGCTCGCCGTCGCCGAGCGAGCCCTGGCCGCGGTGCCGGGGGCCTCGGAACTGCTCTACGCCCGGGTCGACCTGGTGGACGGCGCGGACGGCGGGCCCTGGGTGATGGAACTGGAGCTCGTCGAGCCCAACCTCTTCCTCGGACTGCACCCGGGCTCGCTGTCCCCGGTGGTGGAGGCGATCCTCACGGCCGCCCGCTGACCCGCACCCGCTGCAACAGCCCCCAGGTGAACTCCGCCGCGCACGCGTGCGGGGTGCCCGAGGCGTCCGGCGCGGTGAAGGCCAGGCCCCACCGGGTGGGGGCGGTGCCCTCCAGCGGGCGGGCCGGGGCGAAGGCGCGGGCCACCTCGTCGACGGTGGCCGACCAGGGCGTCAGATCCTCCAGGGTCCGGGGCCGCGCGGCGGGAGTGCCGGGCGCTCGCACCAGCCACTCGTTCCACACCGCTCCGGTCGGCCCGACCAGCGCCTCGAAGCGCAGCTCGGGCCAGAGCGGCACCGGCCAGAGCAGGGCCTCACAGTCGAGGTCGCCGATCCTGCGGGGCGTGGCCGACTCGGGCTCGCCCAGGACGGAACGGATGAGGGACCTCCGGGTCACGGGTGTCCCGGAGCGGGGGAGGGCGCCGGCGGAGCGGGACCGCGGGGAGCGGAGCATCGCCTGCCAGCGCCTGTTGGCCTCACGCATCTCGGCGAGGGAGACCCCCAGCGTGTGACGGGCGTCCTCCACCAGGTCGGGATTGTGGTCGGCCATGCGGCGCAGCAGCACCAGCTGGAAGTCGAGCGGGGTGAAAGGGCCGGCGGGGCGCTTCGCGGACGGCATGCACCCCATGGAACACCCTCGGCGCCCCGGTCCGGGTCACTTCGCACCCGTACCCGGGGCGCCGTCCTGGTCAGCCCCCCGCGCCGGGGGAGTGCACCCGTCGTACCGGGACTCCTCCGGCCGCCCGGCCGAGCAGGGTCAGCCCGACCTTTCCGGGCCCGGCCGGTGTGGTCCCGTCGGCGAGCACCGCCAGCGCGAGTGTGTTGTCGCCCTGGGTGTCGAGCACACCGTTCGGCAGGACGAAGGTGTGCTGGGGGCCCACGTCGTTGATGTACTGGCCGAGGTTCCAGCCGTTGAGGAAGATCTGCACCCGGTAGGCGCGGGACGGGTCGTCGGTGAGGGTCAGCCCGATCGAGGCGTCCGTCCCGGACGGCACCGCCAGCCGGAAGCCCGTCCGGTACCAGATCACCCCCTGCCCCTGCTCGGTGCGCGGCAGCGCGGCCGGTGTCCAGTCGCCGTCGCCGAACCCGGGCAGATGCCAGCCCTGGCGCTCCCCGTACAGTCCGCCGTTGTTGAGCGGTCCGCGTACCGGGTCGGGGGCCGCCTCGCCCTGGATCCGCCAGGCCACCCGGGGCGTCGCGCCCTCGAAGGAGACCGAGAGCAGCCCGCGCCCCGCCTTGTGGCTGTCCTCGGCCCGCCCGTCCTCGTCGTGCTGCATCCGGCGCACCAGCACGGACAGCACATGGGGTCCCGTGCCGGGGGCGAGCGGGAAGGTGGCCGTCGCCGACCAGGTCCCCTGCCGCACCGTCTTCTTGCCGGGCACGGGCATGCGATGTGTGCCCAGCGGCTTTCCGTCCAGCCACGCCATCAACAGCCCCTGGGTGCCGGTGACATAGGAGAAGGAGACCGACCGGGCGCCGGCGGCGTCCGGGAAGCGGCCCCGGTACCAGACGTCCCCGTAGTGGAAGCCGTAGTCGTCAGCGAGCAGCACGGGCTGCCCGGCGGGCACCGGGGTGATGCTGTACGACGTCGTCCGGTCGGCCTTCCGCCAGGCCGAGTCGTCGAAGCGGGGGGCCGCCTCGGGGTTCTCGGCCCTGCGGCGCCATCCGGTCAGCGCGGGCAGCCGGACCCGGCCCGCCCCCGGCAGCCGCCGGGTGGCGCGCAGACTGCCGGAGGGGGTGGCACGGGTCCGTACCGGGTGCCGGTTCCAGGCGACCTCGGTCACCCCGTGCGGCAGCCACGCCTCCAGGTCCGCCTCCTCGACGGTGTCGCCGGTCAGCAGCGCGGTCGTGCCGTGCAGGGAGGCGGTGCGCAGCAGCGCGGGCCCGTACACCAGCAGGGACCCGGACGGGGTGTCGTGGCGCCACAGCCGCAGGGAGGTCTCGTCGTCGGCGAGCAGAAGCAGCAGCGGCCGGGCCACCCCCGCGCCCTCCACCAGGACCCGGGTGAGACCGCCGAGCCGCGCCTCCACCCGGAGCGTGCCGTCCCGGTGGGTGTGCTCGGCCTGTCCGGCGAGCACCCTGACGGCCGGGGCGGTCGGGGACTCCAGGACGGTCCGGGTGGTCTCGCCCGCACGGCCCGTGAACACCGCGATGTCCTGGCGGCCCACGGCCAGCCGCAGCATGGGCTGGGCGGTGGAGTG
This sequence comes from Streptomyces nodosus, assembly GCF_008704995.1. Lineage (NCBI taxonomy): Bacteria > Bacillati > Actinomycetota > Actinomycetes > Kitasatosporales > Streptomycetaceae > Streptomyces > Streptomyces nodosus. The sequence continues at coordinate 2,541,539 of NZ_CP023747.1, read as the reverse complement.
GCGCAGCTTCCGGTGCCCCAGCGAGAGCCCGGTGGCCAGCAGCCGGGCGTCGAGCGCGGGGACCGGCACCCGCAGGGTGTCCCCGGAGAGCGGCACGGCGGCCACGAGCTCGGCGGCCGTGTCGTTGCGCAGCACGTGGATGCGCGCACGGGTGGACGGGTTGACGAGGTGGTACGCCCTGAGCCCCGGGCCGCCGCCGACACCGAGGTCCTCCGCCCGGTCCAGCTCGGCCAGCTCGGGCACGCTGCCCAGCAGATGTCCGAGCTGATGCATCGGGACCAGTTTGGCGGTGGGCTGCCGGGCCTCGTCCAGGGCGGCCCCGTAGTCGTAGGAGGTGTAGACGACCGGCGCGGGCAGCCAGCCCCAGGAGGTGCCGCCGAAGGTCATATAGACGTTGTGGATCGTGATGCCGTTGGCGAGGTTGGTCAGATAGAAGCGCCGCTCGTAGGCCGCGTCCCGGGTGCGGCGTGACTCCGCGTACCCCTTGCGGTCGAACTCGGCGCCGCCCCAGGGGTCGAACCAGCCGCCCCCGAACTCGGCCAGGAAACCGGGGGTGCCGGGGCTGGCCGAGGCCCCGCCCTTCGCCCCGCCGGGGCCGAAGTACCCCCAGTCCGGGGGTGTCCGGGACGGCGAGGGGTAGCCGTCGAAGCCGTACAGCCAGCGGCCGTGCTCCCCGCCCGTGTCGAAGCTGCCGGGCACCCAGTGACCGTTTCGGCCCTTGTCGTTGTGGAAGAGGGGTACGTCGATGCCGTCGGCGCGGGCCTTGTGGTGCAGATGGGCCATGTAGGCGCGGCCGGTGGCCTCGGTCACATGGTCGGCGTACTCGTTCTCCAGCTGGTAGAGGACGATCGTGCCGGTGCCCCTGGTGTACAGGTGCCGCACCGCGATCCGGTTCACCGCGGTCAGCCACTCGTCCACATGGCGCAGATAGGCCGGGTCGGCGGTGCGGGCCTTGCCCCGGGTCGCGGTCAGCCAGCCGGGGAAGCCGCCCGCGTCGACCTCCGCGTTGATGTACGGGCCCGGCCGCAGGGTGACATACAGCCCCACCTCGGCGGCGGTGCGCAGAAACAGGTCGAGGTCGCGGACGCCGGTGAAGTCGTACCGGCCCGGGGCGGGGGAGTGGTAGTTCCAGGAGACATAGACGCTCACCGTGTTGTAGCCGTGGGCGCGCATCTTCTCCAGGACGTCCCGCCACAGGGACGGACTGGGCAGCCGGAACGGGTGCATCTCGCCGGACCACAGCACGACCCGCCTGCCGTCGATGAGCATCGAGTGCGCGTCGAAGCCCACCGTGTGCGGGTGTCCGTCCGCGCCGGGCGGTCCGGTGGCGGGCCCGCCGGGGGCGTCGGCGGCGGCGTACACCTCGCCGTTCCCGCCGGGCGGGAGGGCGAGCGCGGCGGTGCCGACGAGTGCGCTGAAGGTACGTCTGCTCAACACCAAGAGGGTCTCCTCGGGGGCGCGGGTGCCGTGACGGCCGTCACGGTCGGGCAGGGTCCTCGGAGAGAGCAACGAGCGGGGCGCGTGAGGAGATCGGTGCAGGCGGACGGATTAGCCGGTATGGGCGGCGGCCGACCGGACGTGCGGCGGGGCGGCGGCACCCGGGGGGCGCGGGCACGACCGCGCCCCGCACCGGAGAGCGGTGCGGGGCACGGTCGGGTACGGGCGGCGTCCCGGGAGGAGACACCGGCTCCGTCAGTACGGGCCGTTGACGTTGTCGATCGAGCCGTAGCGGTGGTACGCGTAGTTGCACGCGGCGGTGATGTTGGCGATCGGGTCGTAGATGTCCCACGAGGTGCCCGACACGTGGTACGCGTTGAACGTGGGCTGGATCACCTGGAGCAGACCCTTGGAGGGGATGCCCTTGGCGGCGTTGGAGTCCCACAGGTTGATGGCCTTGGGGTTGCCCGAGGACTCACGGATCACATTGCGGTAGATGCCGTTGTAGGAGCCCGGGATGTTGTGCTTGGCCATGACGTCCAGCGACTCCTTGATCCAGCCGTCCAGGTTGTTGGCGTAGGTCTTGACGCCGGAGGACGAGGCGGAGGTGGAGGCCGAGGACGAGGACGAGGACGGGGTGGAGGCCGTGGAGGCCTTGGACGCCGTGGAGGCCGAGGAGGAACTCGCCGAGGACGACGCTGTCTTCGCGGTGGTTCCGGCGGGCAGCTTCAGGACCTGGCCCGGATAGATCGTGTAGGGGCTGGAGAGGTTGTTGGCCGACGCGATGGCCTGCCAGCCGCCCGGCACGTTCAGGGTGCGGGCGATCGCGATCAGGTGGTCGCCGGACTGGACGGTGTAGGCGGTCCGGGCGGTGCTCTGTGCCTTGGTCACCGTGGTGGCCGGGGCGGCGTCGGCAGCATGGGCCGTCCCGAGTCCGACCGTGCAGGCCAGGGCGAACGAACCGAGGGCGACGGCGCCACCGGCGCGGAGCCGGCGCGTACGGGTCGAGCGTATGGCGGCATGAAGGGGCATGGTGCGGTCCTTTTTCCAGGAAATGCATCACCCGCAGTTGCCGGTTCCCCTCGACAATCAGCACCGCTTTTCGATGGGCGATGCGCTGCGGCGAGCACATTCTTAGCCGCCGGGAATAGGTCTAGAAATACCCTTTTTACTAACCGGCCTAGTTGTCATCCGACTACCGTGTCGGGCGAGACTCGCGGGAAAACTGGACGGTAAGGGCCGTATAAAGCACTAGCGCGCTTCGTAAGTGAAGTGCATCACGGGTTCCACGAAAAGCGGCCCAAGGGGCGAAATTGTGACGTGATGCGAGTTTGGTGTTTTTTCCGAGCAAATCGGGCATATGGTGGCCGGTTTGTGCCCCGAAGCACGCCGCGGCCGGTCCCGGGGAGGGGGACCGGCCGCGGGGCTGTGTCGCTCAGCCGACCTGGTGGTACATCCCGCCCGCCGCGGGCCAGCCCGTCGGCTCGGGGGCCGGCTCCGGCTGGGTGCGTCCGCGGACCTGTGCCGCGGTGAGGCCGCCCGCGGCGGGCACGCCGCGCCGGTTCTGTGCGGAGACCGCATATCCGGGCGGGCCGGTCAGGGGAGGCGCCCCGGCGGGCAGGCCGGGGGCGACGGGCGCGATCCCCGGCGGCATCGCGGCCGCGGGTGCCATGGGCGCGGCGGCCGCCGGTGCGGGCAGGGGCGCGGGGACCGGTGCCGCCGGGGCGGGGAGCGGCGGCACCGGCAGCGGGGCGGGCACGGACCTGGGGTCCGGTACGGGGTCCGGCGCCGAGCCGGGGGCCAGCGACGGCATCGCCGCGGCCTGGGCGGCGATGCCCCTGAGGCCTGCCCCGTTGGTCCGGCCGACGAGGCGGTCCACCGCGGCCGTGCCCGAGCTGTAGCCGTTCTGGTCGCCGGGCCCGGGCGCGGCGGTCTCCCTCCCGGCCTCCTGGAGCACCTGCCCAAGGGCGGCCACCAGGCGGCGCACATCCTCCTGGGGGCGCACCACGAGCCGCAGAAAGCGGCTGGACGAACCGATCTTGTTGCCGCACTCGCGCACCAGGATCCGGTGCCGGGTGAGCAGTCGGTCCCGGACCACGGTGCCCTCGGCGCCCACGGGGAGGCGCACGAAGAGGAAGTTGCCCTGGGACGGATAGATCGTCAGACCGGGGACCTGGGAGAGCGCGCGGGCCATGTCCAGCCGGTCCCGCCGGACCTGGTGCAGGCTCTGGTGGTAGGCGGCGCCGTGCTCCTTCAGCATGAACACCACGTGTTCGGCGAAGGAGTTGAGGTTCCACTTCGGCAGCATCGAGCGGACCCGGCCCGCGAGCGAGGGATTGGCGACCAGATAGCCGAAGCGGATGCCGTGCAGACCGAAGTTCTTGCCGAGGCTGCGCAGCACGATGACATTGGGACGCATCATCGCGTCCTCGACGACACTGGGTTCGTTCTCCGTGTCGGCGAATTCCAGGAAGGATTCGTCGATCACGATAAGATCCAGATCCGCCATCGCGTCCAGGAACTGTATGAGCGCCTGCCGTTGCACGAATCCGCCGTCGGGATTGTTCGGATTGCAGATGACGGCGACGCGTGAACCGCGTCTGCGGATGAATTCGGCGTACCGGGCCAGGTCCAGGGTGAAGCCGCTGGATTCCTGGAGCGGAAACATGTCGACGCGCTTGCCGGTCTCCATCGGCTGGTCGGTCCAGCGGCCGAAGGTGGGCACGGGGACGGCGAGGGACTCCTGGACGAGCAGATGGTCGATCCAGGTGATCAGCTCGGTCGAGCCGTTGCCCATCGCCACACACTGCGGCGGCAGTTGGAGCAGGTCGCACAGTTCGGCCGTGATGGTGTCGGCGCCGCTCGGGTAATAGGTGAGGATCTCGCGCAGCCGTCCCGCCATCTCCTCGAACATGGCGGGCGTGGGGAAGTACGGATTGCAGGGGATGCAGAAGTCCACCGGGCCGGTTCCGTCGCCGCCCTGCCGTGCCAGCGCGGCCATCGAGGGGCTGTGCGCCGCCGCACTGCGGAACAGAGAGGTGACGCTGTCGGCCATGGAACCTCCGTATGGGGCGGGCCCGTGGGGACGGCGGGCCCGTCGTCTATGGGTGGCCCGTGCCGGGGGGGGAGAGCACGGGCCACCCACTCATACGGAGACGGGGGCGGTGTTGTTCAACCGATCGTCACGCGAAGCACCGCCGGTCCGGAAACCGCCGTCCGGCCACCCGCCCAGTCGTCCGGCCGGGCGCGCGCGACGGCTGCGGTGAGGGCTCCGAGGCGACGGTACTCCGAGTGGATACGAGTAACGCGCCACGCCGGAATGGCCGATTCACCACACAACCTTCACAGGACTGACTAGGAACGTGACCCGGGTCGAACCTAGTCTTCCGGCGTCATGGACTACTGCCACCCGTGCCGAAGACATCTCAACGGCGCCCTCGCCTGCCCCGGATGCGGCACCTCGATCGAACAGCTGGGTACCTATGCGGCCGAGGGTGCCGCGGGCCCCGGCGGCGACGGCCTCCCGGAGGACCAGGGTGCCGACGGCGCCGGTGACGCGGACGGCGGAGACGGCGGGGGCGATCCCGCCGAGGCCGCCGCGACGCCCTCGGCGGACGAGGTCCCGCCGCCGGCCGGGCCGCCCGGCCGGGGAGAGGCCGAGGAGTACGAGGCGTCGGACGACGAGGACGAAAGCCCCGGTGCACGGTCCGCGCGCCGGGAGCGCAAGGCCGCGGCGCATCGCAGGCGCCGGCGTCGGGTGCTGTTCACGGGCGCCGGGCTGCTGCTGGCCGTGGGCGGTCTGAGCCTGGCCGCCGAACTCGGCACCGAGACGCCGGGGGGCGCCCCCAACGGCACGGCCTCCGAGGGCGCGACGGCGGACGACGCGGCTTCGGTGGGGCATACTTCCGCCCCGTCCGGCGGAGCCGGGGGCGAGGGGGCGGCCGGTGCCGTCTCGGCGTCGGGATCGGCGTCGGCCTCGGCATCGGACTCCGCGTCCGCCTCCCCCTCCGAGTCGCCGTCGGACTCGGCGTCGGAGTCCGCCCAGGATGCGGCGTCCGGCTCCGATGAGGAGAAGGGCGGGTCCGAGGGCCGGTCCGCGGACGCCCCGCCCGCGTCCACCGACGACCCGGCCCCGGGCGCGACGGACCCGGCCGGCGAGGAGCCCGGCACGCCCCCGGCGGCGGACCCGCCCCCGCCGAGCCCGACCCCCACCCCGTCACCGTCGAAGACCTGCGACCGGTTCCTCTGGTGGTGCACCTAGGACTTTCGGTGGTGCACCCAGGGCCTTGTGGCGGTGACCGGCGCCGCGGCACTGAAGTCCGCGTCCGGGAGGCGGCGTCGGCCCGGGGGTCACGCCGCCAGCATGCGCAGCAGCAGGGCCCGTAGCGACAGCCGCTCCTCGTGGGAGAGACCGGCCAGGGGCTCCCGGGCGAAGTCGAGGGCGTCGCGCAGGCCGCGGGCCACCCGGCGGCCCTCCTCCGTCACCGCCGCCAGCTTCACCCGGCGGTCCTCCGGGTCCGGGCGGCGCTCCACCAGCCCCCGGGCCTCCAGCCGGTCCACGATCCCGGTGACATTGGACGGCTCGCACCTCAGCTTCTGCGCCAGCCGGCGCATCGGCAGCGGCTCCAGGGTCAGCAGGCTCAGCAGCTTCGCCTGAGCGCCGGTCAGCGCGTGCTCGGCCGCCGCCTCCTCGTACTCCTCGTGGTAGCGGGCCACGACCGTGCCGATGAGTTCGACGACCTCCAGGGTCAGGGGGTCCGTCCGGGGTGTCCTCTGCGTGGCCATGAGGTCCAGGCTACCCGCTTGCTTGACATCCTGAAATATTCAGGGGCATGGTTGTTTCAGGTCCTGAAACATTCTCCCGCGGCACGCCCGCCCACAGCACGTCCGCCCGGTGCCCGGCCCACGCGTCGGGGCCCGCGGCGGCGGCACCGCATCCGAGGAAGGGTTCCATGTCCGACACCCCCGCGCTCCCCGCCGTCAGCCGCGTCTGGCATCTGATCAGCCGTCCGGTCGGCCGTCCCGTGCCCGAGGACTTCGCCCTGGTCGAGGAGGAGCTCCCGCAGCCCGACGAGGGACAGGTGCTGGTGCGGAACGAGTACCTCTCCGTCGATCCCTATATGCGCGGCCGGATGAGCGCGGCCCGGTCCTATGCCGCCCCCTATGAGCTGGGCGGGCCGATGGCGGGCGGGGCGGTCGGCGAGGTCGTCGCCTCCCGCGCCGAGGGGATCGAGCCCGGCGACCATGTGCTGCACTCCTCCGGCTGGCGCGAGTACGCGGTCGTCGACGCCCCGCGGGCCGTCAAGCTCGACCCGGACGCCGCGCCGCTCTCCGCCTCTCTGGGAGTGCTGGGAATGACCGGACTCACCGCCTACGCCGGTCTGCTGCGCATCGCCGCTTTCAAGGAGGGTGACTCCGTCTTCGTGTCGGGCGCGGCCGGGGCCGTCGGCAGCCAGGTCGGCCAGATCGCCCGGCTCAAGGGGGCCTCCCGGGTCATCGGCTCCGCGGGCTCCGACGACAAGGTCCGGCTGCTCCTGGAGGAGTACGGCTTCGACGCGGCCTTCAACTACCGCAACGGCCCCGTGCGCAAGCAGCTGCGTGCCGCGGCCCCCGACGGCATCGACGTGTACTTCGACAATGTCGGCGGAGAGCACCTGGAGGCCGCCGTGGGCTCCCTCAACCGGGGCGGCCGGATCGCCCTCTGCGGCATGATCTCCGGCTACGACAACACCGAGCCCGCACCCGGCCCCAGGAACCTCGGCCGGCTCGTCCAGACCCGCGGCCGTATGGAGGGCTTCCTGGTCACGGACCACCACGACCTCCGGCCCCGGTTCCTGGAGGAGGCCGGAGCCTGGATCCGCTCCGGAGAGCTGAAGTACCGGGAGACCGTCGTCGAGGGCATCGAGAACACCCTTGAGGCGTTCCTCGGCGTCCTGCGCGGCGACAACATCGGGAAGATGATCGTCAAGCTCTGACACCCCGGGCCCCGGGACGCCGCCCGGCGGCACTTCTCGCCATCGCCCGGTGAAGTTCCTGCACACAGGGGAGAGTTACCTGCGGCGGGCGCACGACGGAGGCGCCCATCGGCTGACGACGAGGAGGTGCCGCCGTGGCGAGGACGGCAGCCGGCACAGCGAAGACCCCGCAGGACCAGGCCCGGGAGGCCGTGGTCGAGGCCGCCCTCGGCGTCCTCGGCCTGGAGGCGAAGACCCGGCTGCTGGCCGGCCAGGACGCCTGGTCGCTTCCGGCGCTGCCCGAGATCGGGCTGAGGTCGCTGGTGATGTCCGACGGTCCCATCGGTGTCCGCGGGGCGCTCTGGACCGCCGAGGACCCGGCCGTCGCGCTGCCCTCACCGACCGCACTCGCCGCCGGCTGGGACCCGGAGCTGGCCCGGCGCGCGGGAGCCCTGCTGGCGCAGGAGGCCCGCCGCAAGGGCGTCCATGTGCTGCTCGCGCCCACGGTCAATCTGCACCGTTCGCCGCTCGCCGGCCGCCACTTCGAGGCATACAGCGAGGACCCGTATCTGACCGGGCGGATCGGCACCGGCTATGTGCGGGGTGTGCAGTCCGGGGGCGTCGGCACCACCGTCAAGCACTTCGTCGCCAACGACGCGGAGACCGACCGCTTCACCGTCGACAACATCGTGGGCGAACGCGCCCTGCGCGAGCTGTATCTCGCGCCCTTCGAGGCGATCGTCGCCGACGCCCGTCCCTGGGGCGTGATGACCGCCTACAACAGGGTCAACGGCACCAGGATGAGCGAGCACGGCCGGCTGGTGAACCAGGTGCTGCGCGGCGAATGGGGCTTCGACGGCGTCAATGTCTCCGACTGGACCGCCGCCCGCTCGACCGTCGCCGCCGTCGAGGGCGGGCTGGACATCGCCATGCCGGGACCGGTCACGGTGTTCGGCGAGGCCCTCGCCCGGGCCGTGCGGGAGGGAGAGGTCGAGGAGGCCACGGTCGACGAGGCCGTGCGCCGTGTCCTCAGGCTCGCCGCCCGCGTCGGTGTCCTCGAGGGCGCCGAGCCGGTGGTGACCGAGCCTCCCGAGCAGATCGACGGCGAGGCCCTGTCCCGTGAGATCGCCCGCCGTTCCTTCGTCCTGGTACGCAACGAGAACGAGGTGCTCCCGCTGCCCCGGACCGGCACGGTCGCCCTCATCGGCGCCGCCGCCCGGGAGGCCCGTGCCCTCGGCGGCGGCTCCTCCACCGTCTACCCGGCCCGGATCGTCTCCCCGCTGGACGGACTCACCGCCGCCCTCCCCGAGGGCAGTCTCAGCTATGCCGTCGGCGCCGACCCGGACACCGAACTTGCCGTCGCCGAGCGGGACTTCACGCTCCGGGCGGTCTGCCGTGACGTAGCGGGGAAGGTGATCGGAACCGGTGCCGCCCCCACCGGACAGATCTGGTGGGAGGACGCGGACCTCCCCGAGGGCGTCACCCGCCGGGGTCTGCACACGGTCGAGCTCACCGGCACCTTCACCCCGCGTGCGTCCGGACCGCACACCTTCGGCGTCAAGGGCGTCGGCGCCTTCACGCTCGTCGTCGACGGCACGACCCACTACGACGGCGTCCACCCGTCCGGCGCCGAGGACGACCCCTTCGAGGCGATCTTCGCCGCGCCGGTGCCCCATACCCGGGCCGAACTGACCGAGGGACGGACGGTCGAGGTCTCCCTCACCCATGTCGTCGCCCGCCCCGAGGGCGCCCCGGCCCGTGCGGTCGGCTTCGCGCTCGCCCACCGGGAGCCGCAGCGCGACCCCGAGGAACTGATCGCCGAGGCCGTGGCGGCGGCCAGGGACGCCGACACCGCCGTCGTCGTGGTCGCCACCACCGAACGCGTGGAGTCCGAGGGCTTCGACCGCAAGAACCTCCGCCTCCCCGGCCGCCAGGACGACCTGGTCCGCGCCGTCGCCGCCGCCAACCCCCGCACCGTGGTGGTCGTCAACTCCGGCTCCCCGGTGGAGCTGCCCTGGCGCGACCGGGTCGCGGCCGTGCTGCTGAGCTGGTTCCCCGGCCAGGAGGGCGGCGCCGCCCTCGCGGACGTCCTCACCGGCGCCCATGAGCCGGGCGGCCGGCTGCCCACCACCTGGGGCCCGCTCCAGGACGCCCCGGTCACCCAGGTGGTCCCCAGCGGGGGTGAACTCGCCTACAGCGAAGGTGTGTTCATCGGCTACCGCGCCTGGGAGCAGGCGGGCAGGACGCCCGCGTACCCCTTCGGCCACGGTCTCGGCTACACCGACTGGGCCTATGAGTCGATCGAGGCGGAGGGCACGACGGTGACGGTCCGGGTACGCAACTGCGGACGGCGGGCCGGGCGCGAGGTCGTCCAGCTCTATCTGGCCCCCGCCGAGGCCGACGCGGGGCGCCCCGCCCGTTGGCTGGCCGGTTTCGCGGGCGTCGAGGCGGCACCCGGCGAGAGCGTCGAGGCCGTCGTCGAACTGGCCCCGCGCGCCTTCGAGATCTGGGACGAGAGGGCGGGGGCCTGGACGCGGGTGAAGGGGGCGTACGAGGTCGCGGCGGGCCGCTCCCTCGCGGACCGCCGCCTCACCACGACGCTCACCGTCTGACCCGGCCCCGGGGGTGCCGGGGCCCGCGCTCCGGCCCGGTCACAGCACTAGCCCCGCACCCCGAAGCCGTACACCGTCTCCGAGTGGTAGACCTCGCCCGGCCTGAGTTCCGTGCTCGGGAACTCCGGCCGGTGCGGGGAGTCCGGGAAGTGCTGGGTCTCCAGCGCGATCCCGGCACCGGGGGTGAAGGGCTCGCCGATGTGGTCCGCGGTGTAGAGCTGGAGCCCGGGCTCGGTGGTCGCCACCGTGAGGACCCGCCCGGACGCCGGATCGTGCAGCTCGGCGATCTCCACCGGGGCCGCGGTCACGCCCTTGTCCAGCACGAAGTTGTGGTCGTAGCCCGACCCGGTCTTCCGCGCCGTACGGAAGTCGAAGCGGGTGCCCTCCACGTCCTCCGGTTCGCCCGCCGGGATCAGATCCAGGTCCACCGGAGTGAACCGGGAGGCGGCGATGCGCAGTTCATGCCCCTCGGCCTGACCCGAACCGGCCAGGTTCCAGTAGGAGTGATTGGTCAGATTGACCAGGGTCGGCGCGTCCGTGACCGCCTCGTAGGCGATGCGCAGCGCGCCGTCCGCATCGAGGGTGTACGTCGCCGAGACCTCGAGGCGGCCCGGGAAGCCCTCCTCGCCGTGCGGGCTGACCCGGGACAGCCGTACGCCGTGCTCGACCGGCTCCACGTCCCACATCCGCTTGTCGAAGCCCAGGGCGCCGCCGTGCAGCGAGTTGGGCCCGTCGTTCGGTTCGAGCGCATAGGTCCGGCCGTCCAGCGGGAAGCGGGCGCCTGCGATGCGATTGGCGTACCGGCCGATCAGCGCCCCGAGGAACGGCTCCGGATGGCGCAGATAGCCGTCCAGGTCCTGGAAGCCCAGCACCACCTCCGCCGGCTGCCCGCCCCGGTCGGGAATCCGCACCGACTGCACGATCCCGCCGTACGACAGGACCCGCACCCGCACCCCGGCCCGCTCCAGCGTCCAGCGATGGACCGGTGTGCCGTCGGACAGCGTGCCGCATACCTCGCTCATGGGAAAACCTTAGGTGACCGGGTCCTTCGCCGTCACCGTGCGATAGGCGATCTCGGCGAGTCGGGCCTGGCCGTTCCTGCTCGGGTGGAACCAGTCCCAGTGGCTCAGCTGGTCGGTGCCGAAGCGGAAGTCGAAGACCGCGCCGCCGTCGAAGCGGCACCGCCGGTCCTTGGCGCACACCTCCTCCAGCACCCGGTTGTACGCCTTCACCCGGGCCTGGACCTTGTCGCGCCGCTTTGTCGCCGCCGTGTCCAGGGCGTCCGCGTCGCCCAGCATGGACGGGCAGACGCCCAGCTTCCACACCTCCTTGCCGAGCGGGCTGGTGCGGCCCTGCGACCACAGGCGCTTCAGATTCGGCACGCTGGAGACATACACCTGCGCCCGCGGCTGCGCCTCGCGCAGGGTGTCCATGGCCTCCTGGAAACGGGCCCGGAAGGTGGCGACCGGGGTCATCGCGGCGGCGGAGGAACGGCAGGCGTCATTGGCGCCGATCATCACCGTCACCAGCTCAGGACTCTGCTGGGCGGCCTGCGCCATCTGCCCGGCCAGATCGGAGACACGGGCCCCGGTCACCGCGTAGTTCCAGCTGTGCAGCCCGGCCCCGGCCGCCCCGAGCAGGCGCACCGCGAGACTGTCGACCCGGGCGTCGCTGCCCGTCGCCCACGACACCTCGGGACAGTCGGACAGCACATGGCAGGCGTCGAAGCCGCGGGTGATGGAGTCGCCGACCGCGGCGATCGAGCGGGGGGAGGTGTTCCAGACCGGGGCGGGCCTCGGCGACGGCCGCGCTCCGGTGCTCCGTGAGCCCCCGTCGCCGGAGGGGTCGCAGCCGGTGAGCCCCAGGACGGCCGCCGCCGCGAGGGCGACGACGGCTCGCACCCGGTGGCTTCGCTTCCGCATCCCTGGTCCCCTTGCTCATGGCCCACGGCCGGCCGGTCCGTGGACGCCCTTGTTCGACCGTGCTTCGAACACATTGGGTCAGTGCCGCGTCCCCTTGGGTGAAACCTCGGAGTTCGCGACCGCCCGGACCGACGGTACGTCACACTCCTTGCCCCGTCGCACGGTAGCCTCGCCCCGTGGCAGCCCTGCCACGCTGGTTCCTCAAAGTTACAAGATGTCGCGGTCTGCCCGGAGGTTCAGGTGACGACACGTGGAGTCCTGTACGTGCACTCCGCGCCACGCGCACTGTGCCCGCACGTCGAGTGGGCGGTGGCGGGTGTGCTGGGCACGCGGGTCAACCTCGACTGGATCCGGCAGCCCGCCTCTCCCGGCACCTGGAGATCGGAGTTCTCCTGGCAGGGCGAGGCCGGCACCGCCTCCAAGCTCGCCTCCGCGCTGCGCGGCTGGCAGCTGCTGCGCTTCGAGGTCACCTCGGAACCCTGCCCGACCGCCGAGGGCGAGCGCTACAGCTGCACCCCCGGCCTCGGCATCTTCCACGCGGTCACCGGCATCCACGGCGACATCCTGATCCCCGAGGACCGGCTGCGCGCCGCCCTGGTGCGCTCCCAGCGCGGGGAGAGCGACCTGGAGGCCGAACTCGCCAAGCTCCTGGGCAAGCCGTGGGACGACGAACTGGAGCCGTTCCGGTACGCGGGCGAGGGCGCGCCGGTGCGATGGCTGCACCAGGTCGTCTGAAGGCCTACTGACCCCCTGTGAGCCCACCGGACCCCATGACCACGGGAAGGGCCCCCACCGAGTGGTGGGGGCCCTTCCCGTGCTGCCGGGGGTACGGACCGCGCCCGGGTGTACTGCGGGGACGCGGGGACGGGCCCGCGCCGGACCGGCCCCGTCGTGCGGGGGCGACCCGGGTCAGACCGTGCGGAACGCCAGGACCACGTTGTGGCCGCCGAAGCCGAACGAATTGTTCAGCGCGGCGATACGGCCCTCGGCGGGCAGCTTGCGGGCCTTGCCGCGCACGATGTCGGCGTTGGCCTCGGCCTCCGGGTCGAGGTTGTCGACGTTGATCGTCGGCGGGGCGATGCGGTGGTAGAGCGCGAGCACCGTCGCCACCGACTCCACGCCGCCCGCGCCACCGAGCAGATGACCGATCATCGACTTGGTCGCCGAGACCGCGATGTGGTCCGCGTCGTCGCCGAAGACCTTGCGCAGCGCCTTCAGCTCGGCCACGTCACCGGCCGGCGTGGAGGTGGCGTGTGCGTTCGCGTGCATCACCTCGGCCGGGTCGAGGCCGGTGTTGTCGAGCAGGTGCTGCAGGGCGTGGGAGATGCCGCGGCCCTCGGGCTCCGGCTGGACGATGTCATGGGCGTCGGCGGAGATGCCCTGGCCGACCGCCTCCGCGTAGACGCGGGCACCGCGCGCGGCGGCGTGCTCGGCGGACTCCAGGACCAGGATGCCGGCGCCCTCACCGAGGACGAAGCCGTCACGGTCGACGTCGTAGGGACGCGAGGCGCCCTGCGGGTCGTCGTTGTTCTTGGACATCGCCATCATGTTGCCGAACGCGGCGATCGGCAGCGGGTGGATCGCCGCCTCCGTGCCGCCGGCGACGACGACGTCGGCGCGGCCGGTGCGGATCATCTCGATGGCGTAGCCGATGGCCTCGGCGCCCGACGCACAGGCGGAGACCGGGGTGTGCACACCCGCGCGGGCGCCCACGAGCAGACCCACGTTGGCGGACGGACCGTTCGGCATCAGCATCGGCACGGTGTGCGGGGAGACGCGGCGTACGCCCTTCTCCTTGAGCACGTCGTACTGGTCGAGGAGGGTCGTCACACCGCCGATGCCGGAGGCGACGACCGTACCCAGCCGGTCGGGGTCGACACTGGCGTCCGCACCCGCCTTGTCGGTGAAACCGGCGTCCGCCCAGGCCTCCTTGGCGGCGATCAGCGCGAACTGCGCGGAGCGGTCCAGTCGGCGGGCCTGCGGCCGGGGGATGACCTCGGACGGTTCCACGGCGATCTGCGCCGCGATACGGACCGCCTGCTCGGCGGCCCACTCCTTCTCGATGGGGCGGACACCGGAGGTGCCGGAGACCAGGCCCTCCCAGGTAGAGGCCGCGTCGCCACCCAGCGGTGTGGTTGCGCCGATACCGGTGACGACCACGGTGCGATTGGTCGAGCTCACGGGAATTCTTTCTCCAACGGATACGAGGATTCAGCGGCGCCACCGCCGGGTGGCGGGGCGACGGCCCGGCGGCCGGGCCCACGGGCCCGGCGTCCGGGCTGTCTGCCCAGGTTGATCGGTCGATCAGGCCTGGTGCTTGAGGATGTATTCGGCGGCGTCACCGACCGTCTTGAGGTTCTTGACGTCGTCGTCCGGGATCTTCACGTCGAAGCGCTCTTCGGCGGCGACGACGACCTCGACCATGGACAGCGAGTCGACGTCCAGGTCGTCGGTGAAGGACTTGTCCAGCTGGACGTCCTCGGTGGGGATCCCGGCGATCTCGTTCACGATCTCGGCGAGACCGGCGACGATCTCTTCCTGAGTGGCGGCCATGTCAGGCGCTCCTTCGTAGTTTCCATAGGGTGTGGCGCCCGCCGCGTCAGCGGCAGGTTGGTGCAGGTCCCGCACCGGATCCAAGATCCGGCACGGAGTGCCTAGGGGAGGGTAACGACCGTTGCGGCGTACACGAGACCCGCCCCGAAACCGATGACGAGCGCGGTGTCGCCGCTCTTCGCCTCGCCGGTCGCCAGGAGCCGCTCCATCGCGAGCGGGATCGAGGCGGCCGAGGTGTTGCCGGTGGTGCGGATGTCACGGGCGACCATGACGTGCTCCGGCAGCTTGAGAGTCTTCACCATCGAGTCGATGATCCGCACGTTCGCCTGGTGCGGGATGAAGACGTCCAGGTCGTCCGCGGTGATCCCGGCCGCGTCCAGCGCCTGCTGGGCGACCTTCGCCATCTCGAACACGGCCCAGCGGAAGACCGCCTGGCCCTCCTGGGTGATCGCGGGAAACTTGATGTTGCCCTCGCTGTCGAGGGGCAGCTTCGAGAGGTCCCCGACCCGGAAGTCGCTCCAGGGCACCGTCTGCCTGATGGTGTCGGCCTTGTCGCCCTCCGAGCCCCACACGGTCGGGCCGATGTGCGGCTCCTCGGAGGGGCCCACCACGACCGCGCCCGCGCCGTCGCCGAACAGGAAGGCGGTGGCCCGGTCCTCGTGGTCCGTCAGATCGGACAGCCGCTCCACGCCGATCACCAGGACGTACTCCGCCGATCCCTCGACGACCATGCCCTTGGCGAGGGTGAGGCCGTAGCCGAAGCCCGCGCAGCCGGCCGAGATGTCGAAGGCGGCGGCCTTGTCGGTGCCCAGCTTGTCGGCGATCTCGGTGGCGATGGCCGGGGTCTGGCTGAAGTGGGAGACCGTGGAGACCACGACCGCGCCGATCTGCTCGGCGGCGATCCCGGCGGCGGCGATCGCCTTGCCGGACGCCTCGACGGACATCGCGGCGACGGTCTCCTCGCCGTTGGCCCAGTGCCGGGTCTCGATGCCGGAGCGGGAGCGGATCCACTCGTCCGAGGAGTCGATCTTCTCCAGGATCACCTCGTTGGGCACCACACGGACCGGGCGGTAGCCGCCGACACCGATGATGCGCGCAAAGGGAGCGCCCCTGCGGGCCTTGATCTTCGACATGCTCGGGCTCCTCACCGGGCGCTGTGCTCGGCGATGAGGGCACGAGCAGCGTCAAGGTCGTCGGGGGTCTTCAGGGCCAGGGTCGTGACACCGGGCAGCGCGCGCTTGGCGAGGCCGGTCAGGGTGCCGCCGGGGCACACCTCGATCAGGGCGGTCGCACCCAGCTTCTCGAAGGTCTCCATGCACAGGTCCCAGCGGACCGGGTTGGCGACCTGGCCGACCAGACGCTGGAGCACCTCGCCGCCGGTCTCGACGGTCTGGCCGTCCCTGTTCGAGACATAGGTGACCCTCGGCTGAGCCGGCGTCAGCGCCTCGGCGGCCTCGGCGAGAGCGTCGACCGCGGGGGCCATGTGGTGCGTGTGGAACGCACCGGCCACCTTGAGCGCGACGACACGGCGCACGCCCTCGGGCTTGTCCGCCTCCAGGGCGGCGAGCTGCTCCAGGGTGCCGGCGGCCACGATCTGCCCCGCGCCGTTGACGTTCGCCGGAGTCAGGCCGAGCTTCTCCAGATGCGGGACCGACGTCGTGGGGTCGCCGCCGAGCAGCGCCGACATGCCCGTGGGCGTGAGGGCGGCGGCCTCGGCCATCGCCAGACCCCGCCTGCGGACCAGCCTGAGCGCCGCGGTGTCGTCGAGGACGCCCGCGAAGGCGGCCGCGGTGATCTCGCCGACGCTGTGGCCGGCGACGGCGCCGGGCACGAAGTCACCGAGTGCCGTCGCGGACAGCAGACCGGCGGCGACCAGCAGGGGCTGGGCCACCGCGGTGTCACGGATGGCATCGGCGTCGGCCTGCGTGCCGTAATGGGCGAGGTCGAGCCCGATGGCGTCCGACCAGGCGGCGACACGGTCGGCCGCGCCGGGGAGGTCGAGCCAGGGGGTCAGGAAGCCAGGCGTCTGAGCGCCCTGGCCGGGAGCGACGAGTACGAGCACTCTCACACTCTCTCTTGGGGACGGCCGAAGCCGCCCGTGGGGACAGGGACGAAGAACAGCAAGGGGTTTTGTTGGGCCCCGACAAAAGACTAGATCTGTGGATCTCCCTCGGTCAGCCGCCCCAGGATCAGCGCGATCCGCAACGTGAACGCGGAGCGTACATCAGAGGGTGACCAGCCGGTGACGTCTGTCACACGTCGGAGCCGGTAGCGCACGGTGTTCGGGTGAACGAAAAGCATCCGGGCCGCACCTTCGAGGCTGGAGGCCTGTTCCAGATAGACGCTGAGGGTCTCCAGGAGTGCGGATCCCGCCTCCTCCAGCGGTCTGTAGATCTCCTCCACCAACTGCTCGCGCGCGCTGGGGTCTCCGGCGATCGCGCGCTCCGGGAGCAGGTCGTCCGCCAGCACCGGACGCGGTGCGTCCTGCCAGGCGGAACACGCCTTGAGGCCCGCGGCGGCGGCCTGCGCGGAGCGGGTCGCGGCGAGCAGATCGGGCACGATCGGCCCGGCCACCACGGGGCCGGGGGCGAACGGGCCGATCAGCGATTTGGCGACGGCGAGCGGATTGTCACGGCCCCCGGCGATCACCACCAGACGGTCCCCGAGCACTCCGGTGAGCACCTGGAGCTTGGCGTGCCGGGCCGCCCGCCGGATGGCCTCGACCGTCAACTCGCTGTCCCCGTCGGGGGCCGTCCCCAGCACCACGCACACATGGTTTGGCGAGTTCCAGCCGAGCGCCGCGGCCCGGCTGACGGCCCCCTCGTCGGCCTCCCCGCTGAGCACGGCGTTCACCACCAGCGATTCCAGCCGGGCGTCCCAGGCACCGCGGGCCTCGGCGGCCTGGGCGTAGACCTGGGCGGTGGCGAAGGCGATCTCACGGGCGTACACCAGGAGCGCCTCGCGCAGCACGGCCTCGTCGCCGGGAGCGGCCACCTCGTCGATGGCGGACTCCATGACCTCGATGGTGGTCCGCACCATCTCCACGGTCTGCCGCAGGGTGATGGCACGCGTCAGTTCGCGCGGCGCGGTGCCGAAGACATCGGTGGAGATGGCCTGCGGGGCATCGGGACGCCGGAACCACTCGGTGAACGCGGCGATGCCCGCCTGGGCCACCAGACCGATCCACGACCGGTTCTCCGGGGGCATCGCCCGGTACCACGGCAGGGTCTCGTCCATCCGCGCGATGGCCTGCGCGGCGAGGCTTCCGGAGGATTTCTCCAGCCGCTTCAGGGTGGCGGCATGGGGGTGGACGGAGCGCGCTGCGTGAGGGGCGGGGGTGGCTTCGGGTTCGGGCACGGGACAAGACTGCCTTATCGGGCCGGGGCCGTGCGGTGGGGGTCCCCGGGGGTGGGGCCTGGGACTACGGTGGGGCTGTGATGGATGTACGGCGCGCCGGTGAGCGCTACCGGGGAGGGGACCCGGCCGCCGGGATCGAGTCCCTGCACTCCTTCAGCTTCGGCCCCCACTACGCCCCGGACAACCTCCGCTTCGGCGCGCTGATCGCCTGCAACGAGGAACGGCTCGCGCCCGGTGCGGGTTTCGACGAGCATCGGCACAGCCATACGGAGATCGTCACCTGGGTGGTGGAGGGTGAGCTGACCCACCGCGACTCGACGGGCCGCACCTCGGTGATCGGCCCCGGCGGCCTCCAGCACCTCAGCGCGGCGGGCGGGGTGCGGCACACGGAACGCAACGAGGGCACGATTCCGCTGACCTTCGTCCAGATGTGGCTGGCCCCCCTGGAGCCCGGCGGATTCCCTGCCTACGAGGCCGTCCCCGCCCTCGCGGGCTCCACCCGCTACGCGGTCCCCGAGGCGGGCGCGCTGCTGCACGTACGCCGCCTGGAAGCCAGGGACCGCACGGCGGTGCCGGATGCGCCCTATGTCTATGTTCACGTCGTACGGGGTGAAATGCTCCTGGGCGGGCAGCGGTTGGGCCCGGGGGACGCGGCGCGCATCACCGGGGGCGGGGGCCTGGAGGCGGAGGTGCTACGGGATGCGGAGCTGCTGATGTGGGAGATGGGGGCCGGCTGACCGGGGCCCATCCCGCCGCGGGTGTGCGCCGGCGCCCGCGGGTATCGCGGTCACAGCACTAGCCGCGCAGCTCCGCCAGTACCGCGTCCGTGAAGGCCGGCCAGGCCTCGATCGCCCAGGGGCCGAAGGCCCGGTCCGTCAGGGCGACGCAGGCCGCGCCGGCGTCCGGGTCGATCCACAGGAAGGTGCCGGACTGGCCGAAGTGGCCGAAGGTCCTGGAGGAGGACGAAGCGCCCGTCCAGTGCGGCGACTTGGCGTCGCGGATCTCGAAGCCGAGGCCCCAGTCGTTGGGGTTCTGATGGCCGTAGCCGGGCAGCACGCCCTTGGTCCCGGCGTACTGCACCGTCATCGCCTCGGCCACCGTACGCGGATCCAGCAGCCTCGGTGCCTGCACCTCCGCCGCGAACCGCGCCAGGTCCTCGACCGTCGAGACGCCGTCCTTGGCCGGGGAGCCGTCGAGCGTGGTCGCGGTCATGCCGAGCGGCACCAGCACCGCCTGCCGGGCGTACTCACCGAACGGGATGTCCGCCGCCTTGGCCACATGATCCCCGAGCACCTCGAACCCGGCGTTCGAGTACAGCCGCCGCTCTCCCGGCGCCGAGGTCACCCGGTGCTCGTCGAAGGCCAGCCCGGAGGTGTGGGCGAGCAGATGCCGGACGGTGGAACCGGGCGGCCCGGCGGGCTCGTCCAGCTCGATCGCCCCCTCCTCGTAGGCGACCAGCGCCGCATAGGCGGCCAGCGGCTTGGTGACCGAGGCGAGCGGGAAGCGGTGGTCGACCGGACCGTGCGTCCCGAGCACCGCCCCGTCCGCGCGGACGACGGCCGCGGAGGCGGTGGGGACGGGCCAGTTCTCGATCAGCGCCAGGCTCTGCAACGACATGCGGACGAGCCTAGTGGGCGGTCCCGCGGCCGGACCTTGTGGGTGGGCTTGCCTTCCTGGACGAGCTGGTGAGGTATGCGCTGCCGAACCACAGGAGAACGGCGACAGCGACCAAGGAGACGACCGCGCACACCACGATGGCCGGGTTGACCCAGACAGGGACCAGGTCGAAGTGCGCATTGCACTTGTTGTGCAGTGGGAAGAGCCTCCCGAACTCCTCGGCATGGGAATCCCAGTACGCCTCGTCATAGGACTGGTGACGGACGAGGCAGGTGTCGCTGACGACGAGCCCCTGCCGCAGTACCCCCCAGATCCAGCAGACGAGGCCACCGAAGAGCGAGACGGAGCACAGGCGTGTCCACCACATCGGCCGTCGCCATGATCTGTCTTGCAGCCCGGTGGCGACACGGAAGAGGTTCCAGAGGTTCCACACCAGCCATGCGACAAGGGCCACTGCGGCAACAAGGGCTCCAGCCTGCTTCATCACATCGTTCTACCGCAGTCACCGAGCGGCGTGCGCACGGACCGCCTCGAGGTGACGGGGCGCGGCGGCGGAGCGGTGGGGCGCCGGCTCAGAATCGCAGCCGCATCGAGGGGTCCGGCTTGCGGACGAAGCCGAGGGAGGCGTACAGCGGTTCCGCCTCGGCCGACGCGTTGAGGTCGACCTGCGACACGCCCTGTCCGCGGAACCAGTCCAGCAGGTCCTCCATGCAGGCACGGGCATAGCCGCGGCGGCGCGCGTCGGGATCGGTGGCGACGCTGAAGACATGCCCCACTCTGCCGTGCGGATTGCCCTGGCGCCCGATCCGGTACTCGACGGTGCCGGCCACCAGCGCCGCCAGCGCCCCCGGCCGGTCCGGATGGTCGATCACAAAGGCCGCGAAGCCGCCGTCCGGATCGGCGAGCCGGCGGCGCACGGTCGGCAGGGACTCCGCGTGCCACTCGGTGGAGGGGTCCCCGGAGAAGACCGAGTCGATCATCACCTGGCGCAGTCGCAGCAGTTCTTCGGCGTCCTCGGGCACGGCCCGGCGTACAAGACTCATGCCCCGTACGCTAAGTGCGCCCGGCCGGTGCGGTCACGGCCATTTCCCCCCGGTTCCCCTTGCCTGGAGTGCGCTCCAAGGTCCTAGCGTGGGGGCATGACGGTGATGGAGACCCTGGCCGAGGCGGCCGCGAACCGGACCGACATCTGCTCCGTGACGCCGGAGCGGCACCCCCGTCCCGACGGGCAGGACAGTTACACCATCAGCGAGGTCGTCGACTTCACCGGTCTGACGGCACACACCCTGCGCTGGTACGAGCGGATCGGGCTGATGCCCCATGTGGACCGCTCGCACACCGGCCAGCGCCGCTACCGCAACGCCGACCTGGACTGGCTCGAACTCGTCGGCAAGCTGCGGCTCACCGGCATGCCCGTCGCCGACATGGTGCGCTATGCGGAATTGGTGCGCGCCGGGGACCACACCCAGGGCGAGCGCTGTGCGCTCCTGGAGGCGACCCGCCGCGATGTGCACGCCCGGATCGCCGAACTCCAGGGCACCCTCGCGGTGCTGGACCACAAGATCGATCACTATGCGGGGGCCCGGTGCGTCCTGACCTCGGAGCGCCCCGGATGAGGGACCGCTGACCGGAGGCCTCAGAGCTCGGCCAGCAGCTGGGCCTTCTTGGCGGAGAACTCCTCGTCCGTCACCAGACCCGCCTTGTGCAGCTCGCCGAGGTGCCGGATGCGGTCGGCGATGTCCGCGGGATCCCGCCGGGCGGCGGCGGACACCGCCGCGCCGGCGCCGGGCGCCGCGGCCCGGAGCGAGGCGAGCACCGAGGCGGCGAACGGCAGGGACTCATGGACCGGGCCGTAGCCGAGCCCGAACACCACGGCCGCCGGATCCTGGTCCGCCTGGGCCGGCTGCGCGGCACCGGCGGGTTCCCGCCGCAGCAGCCGCAGATGCCCCTCGAAGGCCTCGGGGGAGCGCCACTCGACACCGCTGAGTCCGGCGACCGGGAACGTCTGGTCGCCGGCCTTCCACTTGGCGGAGGACGCGCCGGTCCAGGACCAGCGGAAGGTCACCGCCTCGCCGTCGAAGGACGCCTTGCCGTCGTACGCCTTGAACTGCGACGGCGTCCGGGGCGGGGCGACCAGGAAGCGTTCGGCCGGGGTGCCGTCCGCGGTGAGCAGGGCGCGCAGCTCGTCCGCGTAGTACTCGGCGAGGGTCTCGCGATCGGCGGGCAGCGCCAGCCGATAGGGGTCGGTCCACTCCTTCAGCTGCCCGGCCGCCGCCTCCATCAGCGGGTCGGCGCCGGGTCGTGGCAGCGCGTGCAGCACAACGCTCCCGCGCCTGCCGGGAGTCAGCGTCACCCCCGCGATCGCCTCCAGGGGGATGCGGCGCTCGCCGAGCGACTGGAAGAGCTTCGGCGTGCGGATCCCCCGTTCGAAGCGGATGAGCACGGAGTCGGACTCGAACTCCCAGACGGCATGAAATCCGGCCAGTACGTCACCCATGCGGGTCATCGTATGCGGCACGCGCTCTTCCGTCGCCTCCCCGGGTGGACCGCAATTCCTGTTTCTCTACGCGCGTCGGCCGGACTCCGCGCCGGACAAACCCGCCCGGCAGGCGTCGCCCTGTCCGGCACAGTCCACCGCGCGGTACGCGCCAACCCCGATCGCGGCGAAGTTGCGCAGGCTCTCGGTGCCCGGGGTGAAGTAGCCGGCGTGGCCCTTCGCCCCCCGCGCCGACAGCACCCGCGCGCCGAAGCCCGGGGAGACCGGGTCGGAGCCGTGGCCGAGGCCCCCGACCTCCAGATAGGGCACGTCCTGGATCCAGTCGTCGGCGTCCCGCATGGCCCACACCCGGGCGGTGGTGCCCAGCCCGGCGGCCGTCCCGGCGCGCATACCGGGGCTGCCGGCCACCGCCATGTCGGACACCCGGGAGGGCAGGATGTGCGCGGCGACCCCGCACAGCACCGAGCCGTAGCTGTGGCAGTACAGCTGGACGGGGGCGCGGCCGGGCAGGGCACGGACGAGGGCGTTCAGCCGTACGGCGCCCTCCTCGGCCCGCATCGCGGTGGCCGCGTCCACGCCGATCCCGCTGGGTGCGGTGTAGTCGGCCCAGGCGATCACGGCCGTACGGGTCCTGGGGCTCGCCTCGCGCTCGGCCGCGTACAACGACGTGGCCATGCCGACCGGTGCCGAGTACTTGCGGAAGGTGCGCTGGAAGGTGAGCAGATCGGTGTCGACGCCGGGGACGACGACCGAGATCCGCTGGGCCCTGCCGAGGTCCCCGAAGACCTCGGCGACACGGCCCGACCCGTCCGGGTCGAAGGCGAGGATCTGCCGGCCCTCGCGCATCAGCGCCTCGAAGCGGTGCATCCGGCGGCCCGCGTCCTGCTGGCCGACGGGCGACAGCCGGTCGTCGTGCATCCGGTCGCGCTCGACCTCGCGCTGCAGGCCGAGCGCGAGGCGGTTGGCCTGGTAGCGCAGCCCCACGGGCGCCCCGTCCATATTGCCGACCGCGAGCGGATAGCGGTGGGCAAGCCGGGAGCGCTGGTGGGCGCTGAGGGAGGCGAAGAACTGGGCGAGCCGGGCCGGGGGGGAGTCGGCGGCGGGCAGTTTGTGCCCGGCGATCCTGCCGTGCTCCCATGCCGCGAGCGACGCCTGGAGGGGCGTGGCGGCACGGTGGCTGCGTACGGCGGTCCAGCCGGTCGTCGCCAGCATCACGAAGACCACGGCCAACGCGAGCAGTGCGCGCCAGACGCTGAGGTGCGGTGAGGTGTCGAAGGAAGTCACTGAAAGGACACACTAGGAGAACGAGCCGGTCTCCCGTCGGCCAAGTGACGCGTCTCACGTTTACGACGCTTCAATTGCGGCAAAACGGCGGCACCTTACGACCGGACACCGCCGTTGACCGATGAGGCGCGCGTCACTTGGCGCCCCGGGTGTCACGGTTTCACTCCCCCGGCCCGCTCCGGCCGCTCGTGCCGCGGGACCGCCGTCGACGCGCGCGGCGGCGGAACCTCATCCGGTGTGCCACCCCTCCGCCAACACGGGGCGCACCGTGTCCAGGTACGAGGCCGTCAGCTCGCGTATCGCGGCCACGCTGATGTCCCCGCCCGCGCTCCACAGCCGTTCCGTCACGCGTATCACCCCGCCGAACACGGCCACCGCGACCCGCGGCCGGGGGTCCAGATCCACATCGAGGCCCTCGCGTTCGGCGATCACCCGGGCGATCTCCTCCTCCAGCTCCGCCGAGCGGCGCAGATGGGTGGCGAACAGGGCCGGCGTCGACTCGATCAACCGGTAGGTGCGCAGGTGGAGTTCGACCGGGACGATCTCCCCGACGGCCTCCCCGATGCCGTCCCAGCCCTCCAGGACCGCCTGTCGCAGTGCCTCCAGCGGGGCCTCCTCGGGCGGACGGGTGCGGACCAGGCCGACGAAGTGCGCGGCGGCCACCGAGTGGGTGAAGAAGACGACGTCCTCCTTTCCGGCGAAGTACCGGAAGAAGGTGCGCTGCGACACATCCACCGCCTCGGCGATCTCGTCGACGGTCGTCCGCTCGTACCCTTGCGCGAAGAAGAGCTCCAGAGCGGCGCGCAGCAGCGCATTCCGGGTGTGCTGCTTCTTCCGCTCACGCAGTCCCGGCCGCGGCAGCGTCTCCATGTGCCCTCATTTCCCTGCATCCGCCGTCCGGCTTATCAGTGCGTTGCGTGACAGTTACCGACTTATGAATTGGTTTGTCAATTGTCAGCCGCTGTCACTAATCTCGAAAGCATGACTAGTCAGACCACCGTTGACGCGACCGGACCGGGGGACAGGGCGGTCGAGAAGTCGGTCACCCCGTCGGACCAGGAACCGCGGCGCGGATTGCGCGGCCATCCCTGGGTCACTCTTGTCACCGTCGCGGTCGGCGTGATGATGGTGGCCCTGGACGGCACCATCGTGGCCATCGCCAACCCGGCCATCGCCAAGGACCTCGGTGCGAGCTTCTCCGACGTCCAGTGGATCACCAACGCATACTTCCTCGCCCTCGCGGTCACCCTGATCACCGCGGGCAAGCTCGGCGACCGCTTCGGCCACCGGCAGACCTTTCTGATCGGTGTGGTCGGCTTCGCCGCCGCCTCCGGGGCCATCGGCCTGTCCGGAACCATCGCCCTCGTGGTGACCTTCCGGGTCTTCCAGGGCCTGTTCGGCGCGCTGCTGATGCCGGCCGCGCTCGGCCTGCTGCGGGCCACCTTCCCGGCCGAGAAGCTGAACATGGCGATCGGCATCTGGGGCATGGTCATCGGCGCCTCCACCGCGGGCGGCCCGATCCTCGGCGGTCTGCTCGTCGAGCACGTCAACTGGCAGTCCGTGTTCTTCATCAATGTGCCGGTCGGCGCGCTCGCGCTCGTCCTCGGCCTGCTGATCCTCACCGACCACCGGGCGCAGAACGCGCCGCGCTCCTTCGACCTGCCCGGCATCGGGCTGCTCTCGGGCGCCATGTTCTGTCTGGTCTGGGCGCTCATCAAGGCGCCGGCCTGGGGCTGGGGCGACGGGAAGACCTGGCTGTTCATCGTCCTGTCCGTGCTGGGCTTCGGCTTCTTCGCCTTCTGGGAGACCCGGGTGAAGGAGCCGCTGATCCCGCTGGCGCTGTTCCGCTCGGTGCCGCTGTCGGCGGGTGTGGTGCTGATGGTCCTGATGGCCATCGCCTTCATGGGCGGTCTGTTCTTCGTCACCTTCTACCTGCAGAACGTCCATGGGATGAGCCCGGTCGACGCGGGCCTGCATCTGCTGCCCCTGACCGGAATGATGATCGTCGGTTCACCGCTCGCGGGCCTGGCGATCACCAAGCTGGGCCCGCGCATTCCGCTGGCCGGCGGCATGGCGGCCACCGCGATCGCCATGTACGGCATGTCCACACTGAAGGCGGGCACCGGCAGCGGAACGATGTCGATCTGGTTCGCCCTGCTGGGCTTCGGCCTGGCGCCCGTGATGGTCGGTGCCACCGAGGTCATCGTGGGCAACGCCCCGCTGGAGCTCTCCGGTGTCGCCGGCGGTCTCCAGCAGGCCGCGATGCAGATCGGCGGCAGCCTCGGCACGGCCGTGCTGGGCGCCGTGATGGCCTCCAAGGTCGATCACGACCTCGCGGGCAACTGGACCGCCGCACAGCTTCCGCCGCTGACGCCCGCGCAGCTCGACCAGGCCTCGGAGGCGGTGCAGGTGGGCGTGGCCCCGGTGACGAAGGACATGCCGGCCGCGATCGCCGAGAAGATCACGAGCGTCGCGCACGACACCTTCATCTCCGGCATGAGCCTGGCCTGTCTGGTCGCCTCGGGCGTCGCGGTGATCGCCGTGCTGGTCGCGCTGCTGACCAAGCGGGGCGAGAACGCGGAGGCCGGCGCGGGCGCCGCGCACATCTGACGCCGATCGGGCGCGTTCACCCGTCAGGGTGAACGCGCTCAAGGTCCGTCCCGCTCGGCACGCGCCGCAGGTCACCGTGGGCCATGTCCTCCGGACGCCGGGCCCGTACCACCCGGGGGACGCCCGGGCCGCGGCGCGCTGCCGGAGGGGGCAGCGCACCGGGCGGAATCATCCGCTCGGCGCAGCGGGCTCCCGCGGTCGCCGCCGCGTCCCCGGAACTCGCGGAGCTAGTGCCCCGACAGGCAACGTTCGCCCCGTCGCGACGCCCGGCACGCTCCCCCACGCTCGACTGCGCTCGCGCGGGAGGTGCCCCCACGACGCCGCTCCTTCACGGGCAAACGTTGCCTGCCGCGGCACTAGGGAGAGGACGCCCGACCGGTCGCGGGAGCGCCGACGAGGCGCAGCACACGGCGGCCGGGAGAGAACGCAGGGGCGGCAGGGCTGTCGTCCCGCCGCCCCTCGGGCGTGTTTCGAAAGTGCCGTCTGCCCCGCGGCGTCTGGCACGCACGCTCGCTGCGTTGTCGGGATCGCCCACGTACACCCAGTACGAGGGCGACCCTCCGCCTTGCGATCGCACGCACCAGACACCGCGGGGCCCGCCCTCCGGGCGAACGACGCCACTTTCGAAACACGCCCTAGGGGCGGACGGCCGTCAGGCGTCGCCGCCCGCGGCTCCCGGGTCGGCCGCCGTCACATCGAGCAGCTGATAGCGGTCGAGCGCCTGCTTGAGCACCGAGCGGTCGACCCTGCCCGCCTTGGCCAGCTCGGCGAGCACCGCGACCACGATCGACTGCGCGTCGATATGGAAGAAGCGGCGCGCCGCACCGCGGGTGTCCGCGAATCCGAAGCCGTCGGCGCCCAGGGACTGATAGGCCCCCGGTACCCAGCGCGCGATCTGATCCGGAACCGATCGCATCCAGTCGGACACGGCCACGAACGGACCCTCGGCGCCGCTCAGCTTGCGGGTCACATAGGGGACCCGCTCCTCCTCCTCGGGGTGCAGCAGATTGTGCCGCTCGCAGTCCACGGCCTCGCGCCGCAGCTCGTTCCAGGAGGTCGCCGACCAGACGTCGGCCCGCACCTGCCACTCCTCGGCGAGGATCCGCTGTGCCTGGAGCGCCCAGGGCACGGCGACGCCGGAGGCCATGATCTGTGCCGGGACGGCGCCCGAGGTGCCCTCGGCGATGCGGTGGATGCCCCTGAGGATGCCCTCGACGTCCACGTCCTCCGGCTCGGCGGGGTGCCGGATGGGCTCGTTGTAGACGGTGAGGTAGTAGAAGACGTCCTCGCCGTGCGGATGCTCGGGCGAGGAGCCGTACATCCGGCGCAGCCCGTCCTGCACGATGTGCGCGATCTCGTAGGAGTACGCCGGGTCGTAGGCCACGCACGCCGGGTTGGTGGAGGACAGCAGCTGCGAGTGGCCGTCCGCGTGCTGCAGGCCCTCACCGGTCAGGGTCGTACGGCCGGCGGTCGCGCCCAGGGCGAATCCCCGGGTCAGCTGGTCGGCCATCTGCCAGAACTGGTCACCGGTGCGCTGGAAACCGAACATCGAGTAGAAGACATAGACCGGGATCAGCGGCTCGCCATGGGTGGCGTACGCCGAACCGGCCGCGATCATCGACGCCGTGCAGCCCGCCTCGGAGATGCCGTCGTGCAGCATCTGACCGGTCGGCGACTCCTTGTAGGCGAGCAGCAGATCCCGGTCGACCGACTCGTACTGCTGGCCGAGCGGGTTGTAGATCTTGGCGCTCGGGAAGAACGAGTCCATTCCGAAGGTGCGGTACTCGTCGGGCGCGATCAGCACGAACCGCCTGCCGATCTCCTTGTCCCGCATGAGGTCCTTCAGCAGCCTGACGAACGCCATGGTGGTGGCGATGGACTGCTGGCCCGACCCCTTCTTGACCGTGGCGTACGCCTTGTCGTCGGGCAGCTGCAAGGGCTTGGACCGCACCACACGGGTCGGTACATACCCGCCGTGCAACCTGCGGCGGTCGTGCATGTACTGGATCTCCTCCGAGTCCCGCCCCGGGTGGTAGTACGGCGGCGGGCCGGACTCGAGGGCGTGGTCGGAGATCGGCAGATGCAGGCGGTCCCGGAAGTGCTTGAGGTCCGCGACCGTCAGCTTCTTCATCTGGTGCGTGGCGTTGCGGCCCTCGAAGTTCGGGCCCAGCGTCCAGCCCTTGACGGTCTTGGCCAGGATCACCGTCGGCTGGCCCTGGTGCTCCACGGCCGCCTTGAAGGCCGCATAGACCTTGCGGTGGTCATGGCCACCGCGGCCCAGGTGCAGGATCTGGGCGTCGGTCATGTTCTCGACCATCGCGCGCAGCCGGTGGTCGTCGCCGAAGAAGTGGTCCCGGATGTAGGCGCCGGACTCCGTCGCATAGGTCTGGAACTGGCCGTCCGGAGTGATGTTCATCTTGTTGACCAGGATTCCGTCCCGGTCCTGCGCCAGCAGCGGGTCCCAGGTGCGGTCCCAGATCAGTTTGATCACATTCCAGCCGGCGCCCCGGAAGACCGACTCCAGCTCCTGGATGATCTTGCCGTTGCCGCGCACC
This sequence comes from Streptomyces nodosus, assembly GCF_008704995.1. Classification (NCBI taxonomy): domain Bacteria; kingdom Bacillati; phylum Actinomycetota; class Actinomycetes; order Kitasatosporales; family Streptomycetaceae; genus Streptomyces; species Streptomyces nodosus. Next base: position 2,513,141 of record NZ_CP023747.1, on the reverse strand, counting down.
GGGCCGTCCAGGCGCTGCAGATTGCAGTTGACCACGAAGGTCAGATTGTCCAGGCCCTCACGGGCGGCGAGGCTGAGCTGGCCCAGCGACTCCGGCTCGTCCATCTCCCCGTCGCCGAGGAAGGCCCACACATGCGACCGGGAGGTGTCCGCGATGCCGCGGGCATGCATATAGCGGTTCATCCGGGCCTGGTAGATCGCGCCGATCGAGCCGAGGCCCATGGAGACGGTGGGGAACTCCCAGAAGTCCGGCATCGAACGCGGGTGCGGATAGCTGGAGAGGCCGTATGGTGCCTTGGACTTCTCCTGGCGGAACCCGTCCAGGTGACGCTCGCTGAGCCGGTCCAGGAGGTAGGCGCGCGCATAGATGCCCGGCGAGGCATGGCCCTGGAAGAAGACCTGGTCGCCGCCGTCGCCCTCGTCCTTGCCGCGGAAGAAGTGGTTGAACCCCACGTCGTACAGCGAGGCGGAGGAGGCGAAGGTGGCGATGTGCCCGCCGACCCCGATGCCGGGACGCTGGGCGCGGGAGACCATCACGGCGGCGTTCCACCGGGTGGCGTTCAGGATCTTGCGCTCGATCTCCTCGTTGCCCGGGAAGAACGGCTCGTCCTTGGTGGCGATGGTGTTCACATAGTCCGTGCTGCGCATCTCGGGCACGGCCACGCGCTTCTCGCGGGCGTGCTCGATCAGACGGAGCATCAGATAGCGGGCTCGCTCACGGCCCCGCTGGTCCACGGCGGCGTCGAGGGAATCGAGCCACTCCTGGGTTTCCTCGGGGTCGAAGTCCGGAACCTGACTCGGGAGGCCGCCGATGATGATCGGATTGCGATCGGATGCCGAAGCCACGCTGGTCCTTACCTGTCAGAGGGGCATTTCACCTGTCAGAGGGGCATTTCTTCATGCTCCTGCACCGATCCCCATCGTCCACCCCGGCGCTGCGGAACGTCATCCTTACCGTGGGGTAACCATGGGGCCGGGCCGTTCTTCGGGGGCAGGCCCGATCAAAACGCAACGATACGCCCAGGGTGTGACGCGCTCCGCAAAGTCATTCGACTCTCGTACCCTTGGAGGATTCCAGAACGCATAAAGCGGGCAAAAGGCTGTGGTGTGGATCACCTGGGGGCGCGATACGGTGCCTGAGGTTGCGGCGACACGGCCAGGATCGTCACCGTTTCGGCGGTCTGGACGGCCGGGTACTTGCGCGATCCGCCCCGCCCGTGTGGACTACGGCCAATGCCTCGCGTACGCGCGTGGCTGAGATTGCCCCGGGCTCCTGACCGAGCCGGGGGTGCAACCATCCAAGAACATGATCAGGAGGCAACCCGTGAGCGCGACCGCGGACCACGCGGAGGAGCGGACGAACCCTGCCGCGAGGCTGGGGTTCCAGCCCGAGCAGGTGGTCCAGGAGATCGGCTACGACGACGATGTCGATCAGGAGCTCCGCGAGGCCATCGAGGACGTCATCGGCGGCGAACTCGTGGACGAGGAGTACGACGACGTCGCCGATGCCGTGGTGCTGTGGTTCCGCGACGAGGACGGCGACCTGACCGATGTGCTGGTGGACGCCACCACGTACATCGAGGAAGGCGGCTCGATCCTGCTCCTCACGCCGAAGACCGGCCGTAAGGGGTACGTGGAGCCGAGCGACATCTCTGAAGCCGCGACGACGGCGGGTCTGTCGGCGTCCAAGAGCGTCAGCGTGGGCAAGGACTGGAGCGGCTCGCGTCTGGTGACGCCGAAGGCCGCCAAGGCCAAGCGGTGACCCTTCGCCGGGGTGGCCGGCCACCCCGGCGGCCGTGACCGGGGGCCCAGCCCCCGGTCCCCTCGGGTCCGGACGGGTCCCGCCCCGCAGCCGCCGGGCGGGCCCGTTTCCCGCCGGGCCGAGCACGCCGACCGGCTCGGTCCGGCCCCTCGCACGGGCCGCGGTGATCGCTGCGTAGGGTGGTTTCCACCCGAACGGCTCCACCGGAAGGAAGCAGGACCATGGCGATCCAGGTCGGCGACAAGGCCCCCGACTTCGAGCTCAAGGACAACCACGGCCGGACCGTGCGGCTCTCGGACTTCCGCGGGGACAAGAACGTGGTGCTGCTCTTCTACCCGTTCGCCTTCACCGGTGTCTGCACCGGGGAGCTGTGCGCGCTGCGCGACAACCTCCCGACGTTCGTCAACGACGACACCCAGCTGCTCGCCGTCTCCAACGACTCCATCCACACCCTGCGCGTCTTCGCCGAACAAGAGGGCCTGGAGTACCCCCTGCTGTCCGACTTCTGGCCGCACGGCAACACTTCGCGCGCCTACGGCGTCTTCGACGAGGAGAAGGGCTGCGCGGTGCGCGGCACCTTCATCATCGACAAGGAGGGCGTGGTGCGGTGGACCGTCGTCAACGGCCTGCCGGACGCCCGCGACCTGAACGAGTACGTGAAGGCGCTCGACACCCTGTGATTCCGAGGTTCCAAGCCCTGCGGAGCGTGGGAACCCCTCACTAGGATCGAAGCGTTGATCCGATGGCAACGCACGACGGGGCTCCCCGCCCCGGGACACCACATATGGAGGGACGCGTGGGAGTCAGCCTCAGCAAGGGCGGCAACGTTTCGCTGACCAAGGAGGCCCCGGGTCTGACCGCGGTCCTCATCGGTCTGGGCTGGGACGTCCGTACCACGACCGGTACGGACTTCGACCTGGACGCCAGTGCCCTGCTGCTCAACTCGTCGGGCAAGGTCGGCAGCGACCAGAACTTCGTGTTCTTCAACAACCTCAAGAGCCCCGACGGCTCGGTGGAGCACACGGGCGACAACCTCACCGGTGAGGGTGAGGGCGACGACGAGGCGATCAAGGTCAGCCTCGCCACGGTCCCGGCCGACGTGGAGAAGATCGTCTTCCCGGTCTCGATCTATGACGCCGAGAACCGCCAGCAGTCCTTCGGCCAGGTGCGCAACGCTTTCATCCGCGTCGTCAACCAGGCCAACCAGCAGGAGATCGCGCGGTACGACCTCAGCGAGGACGCCTCCACCGAGACCGCCATGGTCTTCGGCGAGCTGTACCGCCACGGCGCGGAGTGGAAGTTCCGCGCCATCGGCCAGGGCTACGCCTCCGGCCTGCGCGGCATCGCCCAGGACTACGGCGTCAACGTCTGAGCCGTCCCAAGGCCGTACCGTCCGGCGCCGCACCCTTCGTGTGCGGCGCCGGACGCGCAGCACAACCAGAGCACCAGCATCTCGGGGAGGACAGCAGCATGGGTGTCACGCTCGCCAAGGGAGGCAATGTCTCCCTCTCCAAGGCCGCGCCGAATCTCACACAGGTGATGATCGGGCTCGGCTGGGACGCGCGCTCCACCACCGGAGCCCCCTTCGACCTCGATGCCAGCGCATTGCTGTGCACCGGCAACCGGGTCCTCGGCGACGAGTGGTTCGTCTTCTACAACCAGCTCAAGAGCCCCGACGGCTCGGTGGAGCACACGGGCGACAACCTCACCGGTGAGGGTGAGGGCGACGACGAGGTGATCCTGGTCGACCTCTCCCAGGTGCCGGCCGGGTGCGACAAGATCGCCTTTCCGGTCTCCATCCATCTGGCGGATGAGCGCGGCCAGACCTTCGGCCAGGTCAGCAACGCCTACATCCGTGTGGTCAACCAGGCGGACGGTCAGGAACTCGCGCGCTACGACCTCAGCGAGGACGCCTCCTCCGAAACGGCGATGATCTTCGGCGAGGTATATCGATACGGCGACGAATGGAAGTTCCGTGCGGTGGGCCAGGGGTATGCATCAGGCCTGCGGGGTATCGCTCTAGACTTCGGAGTCAACGTTTCGTAAAGCCGGGTACGGCGACGGGGGAACCCGTACACATACGGATTGGGTAGCCAGTGCTTCTGAAAACCTTCGGCTGGTCGTTCGTGATCACTGCGATCGGCCTGACCCTCGCGGTCCTTTTCGGGGGGTGGACCGCATTCGGCATCGTGGCGATCCTGTCCATCCTTGAGATCTCGCTGTCCTTCGACAACGCGGTGGTCAACGCCGGGATCCTGAAGAAGATGAATGCCTACTGGCAGAAGATCTTCCTCACGGTCGGCGTGCTGATCGCGGTCTTCGGCATGCGGCTCGTCTTCCCCGTGATCATCGTCGCCGTCACGGCGAAGAAGAACCCGGTGGACGCCGTCAACCTGGCGCTGAACCACAAGGACCAGTACCAGCAGCTCGTCACCGACGCCCACCCGGCGATCGCCGCCTTCGGCGGGATGTTCCTGCTGATGATCTTCCTGGACTTCATCTTCGAGGAACGGGACGTGCAGTGGCTGGGCTGGATCGAGCGCCCGCTCGCCAAGCTCGGCAAGATCGACATGCTGTCGGTCTGTATCGCGCTGGTCGTGCTGCTGATCACCTCCATGACCTTCGCGGCCCATGCCCACCAGCACGGCGGCGGGCATGCCGACAAGGCAGAGACGGTGCTGCTCGCGGGCATCGCCGGACTGATCACCTACATGATCGTCGGCGGTCTCTCCGGCTACTTCGAGGAACGCCTCGAGGAGGACGAGGAGCGCGAGCACGAGGAGGAGGAAGAGGCCAGGCGTTCCGGTAAGCAGCGCTCCGCGGTCGCCCTCGCCGGCAAGGCGGCGTTTTTCATGTTCCTCTACCTCGAGGTCCTGGACGCCTCCTTCTCCTTCGACGGAGTGATCGGCGCCTTCGCCATCACCAACGACATCGTGCTGATGGCGCTCGGCCTCGGTATCGGTGCCATGTATGTGCGTTCGCTGACGGTCTATCTGGTCCGCCAGGGCACCCTGGACGACTATGTGTATCTGGAGCACGGCGCCCACTACGCGATCGGTGCGCTGGCCGTGATCCTGATGGTCACCATCCAGTACGAGATCAACGAGGTGATCACCGGTCTGGTCGGCGTGGTGCTGATCGCCTGGTCCTTCTGGTCCTCCGTGCGCCGCAACCGGGCGCTTGCCGCGGCCGAGGGAAAATCCCCGGCCACCGACGAGAAGGCTGAGGTCTCCTCCGGGGTGTGACACCCCGGGTCCCCTCGTGCCGGTGCCCATCGGCCCGACTTCCCGGCGATGGCCCCTTCCGCTGGTGTGAAGTGGGCCCGGGTGAGGAACGCTCTGTTCGGGGCGGCCATGAGGATGCGTCCTCGTCGGCCGCCCCGCGGCTGTCGAACCATAGGTACTGGGGGCGGGAATGGGTTTCTGGGACGGCGTGTGGCGCGGACGCCCGACGGAGTTCGACTCGGGCAGCGCCGCGACCAACGCGATCGAGCTGACCAAACGGCATCACCGGGTCTCCCTCACCAAGCAGGGCGCGGAGACCGGCAATCTGCGCGTCAACCTGTCGTGGCGAATGCGCACTTCCGACATAGGCGGGCCCGAGCGGGCCAGTCTGCTGCGCCACCCGATGAAGATGTTCACCCCGGAGGCCGTCCAGGCGCACACCCAGAGCATGGTCAATGTCGACCTCGACCTGGGCTGCATGTATGAGCTGGCCGACGGCACCAAGGGCGTGGTGCAGCCGCTGGGCGAGTTCTTCGGGGAGCTCAACGAGCCGCCCTACATCAAGCTCAGCGGCGACGACCGGTTCGGCTCCGGCTCCGGTGAGACGATCTTCATCAATCTCGACCACCGGGACGACTTCAAGCGGCTGCTGATCTTCGTCTACATCTACGACCAGACGCCGGCGTTCGATCGTACGCACGCCGTGGTCACCCTCTACCCCGGCAACGGCCCGCGGATCGAGATCGGCCTGGACGAACGCCATCCGCAGGCCCGTTCCTGTGCGGTCGTCCTGATCGAGAACAACAACGGTGAGATCATGGTCCACCGCGAGGTGAAGTTCGTGTACGGCTTCCAGGCGGAGCTGGACCGGCTGTACGGGTGGGGCCTGCAGTGGGGTCGGGGCTACAAGACCAAGGCCTGACCGGGCCGCGACGGGCCCGGCGGACCGCGCCGCCTGCCGCTAGCGGCCGATGAACTGCGGCCCCTGCGGCGGCAGCCGGAAGTCCGGGTCCGCCGGCAGGGCCGCCGGCTGCGGATAGCCGTACGCGGGCGCGGCGGTCGTCGGGGGCTGCGGATATCCGTACGCCTGGAGGGCGGCCGGCTGGGGGTAGCCGTAGGCGGGCTGTGTCGCGGGCTCCGGGGGGTAGCCGTACGCGGGCTGCCGCGGCACCGGCTGCTCCGGCGGCAACGGCACCGACACCTCGGGCGCCGCCGGGACGGGGCTCTCTTCCGCCGCCGGCTCCTCGCCCTCCTCGGAGGGGTCGTCGTCGGACAGGGCCGCCTCCGACTCGTCGACCGAGATGCCGAAGTCGTTCGCCAGGCCCTTCAGCCCGTTGGAATACCCCTCGCCGAGCGCGCGGAACTTCCAGCCCTCGCCCCGCCGGTACAACTCGCCGCAGATCAGCGCCGTCTCCGCGCCCGTCTCCGGAGTGATGTCGAAGTACGCGAGCGGTTCCCCGTCGGCGTCGGCCGCGTCGTACACCCATATGCACAGCGACTGCACCTGGTCGAAGGCGACATCGTCCGCCGAGGCGACCAGCAGGATCCGGCCCACACCGGGCTCCACACCCGTCAGGTCCGCCTGCAGCGTCTCGCTGGGACCGGAGGGCTCCTGCTTCCTGCCGAGCAGCCGCACCGCCCCGGAGGGATGCCGGGGCTGGTTGTAGAAGACGAAGTCCTCGTCCGACCGCACCCGTCCGTCGGGGCCGAGCAGCAGGGCCGAGGCGTCCACGTCCGGGACGTCCTGTCCCGGAGCCCAGCGCAGCACCGTTCGTACCGCCGTGGCTTCGAGCGGTACGTTCGACCCCTTCAGCATCGCGTGCGTCATGGCGTCATCCTGCCTTCCCGGTCCAGGTCACGACAACGCGGGGTCGCTCCCCGCCCGGCGCCGACGGCACGCCGACACAGCTGAGTTACCGGAACTTCATGCCCGGTGGGAACCCATGACATGGACTTCTACGTAGTATTACCGGCCACCTTTTTTTGGGCAGTCCCGTACCACGGGGGAGTCTTATGCGTCATTTCGGGCACATCGCCCCCGAGGAGCGGCAGCGCCTCTTCCACCGTGAGCCGACCGTGTTCACGGCCGACTCGCCCGCCCGGGTGCTCGCGGCGGCCCTCGGCGCCACGCTGTACAGCCCCGCGACCCGGCCGCACCTCGTCGAGGACGTGATCAAGCAGGCGGGCCGCGGTGTGGTCTCCATGGTGCTGTGCCTGGAGGACTCGATCGACGACGCGGATGTGGTGGACGCCGAGGAGAACCTGGTCCGGCAGCTCACCGAGCTCGCCGCCGACCCGGACGCCGAGCCGCCGCTGCTGTTCGTCCGCGTCCGGACCCCGGAGCAGATCCCGGACCTGGTCGCCCGGCTCGGACCCGCGGTCCGGCTGCTGTCCGGCTTCGTGCTGCCGAAGTTCACCGAGGAGCGGGGCGTTCCGTTCCTGGAGGCGCTGACCGGGGCCGAGGCGGCGAGCGGGCGCCGGCTGTTCGCCATGCCCGTCCTCGAGTCGCCCGACCTCCTCTATCTGGAGACCCGCAGGGAGACCCTGGAGGGCATCTTCCGCACGGTGGACAAGTACCGTGACCGGGTGCTGGCGCTGCGTCTCGGCGTCACCGACTTCTGCTCCTCGTACGGCCTGCGCCGGGCGCCCGACATGACCGCCTACGACGTCCAGATCGTCGCCTCGGTGATAGCCGACGTGGTCAATGTCCTCGGGCGCGTGGACGGCACCGGGTTCACCGTGACGGGTCCCGTGTGGGAGTACTTCCGGGTGCAGGAGCGGATGTTCAAGCCCCAGCTGCGGCGCAGCCCCTTCCTGGAGGGCGAGGTCGAGGAACTGCGAGAGAGCCTGATCCAGCACGACATGGACGGGCTGCTGCGTGAGATCTCCCTGGACCGGGCCAACGGACTGCTCGGCAAGACCTGCATCCATCCCTCGCATGTGATGCCCGTGCACGCGCTGTCGGTCGTCAGCCATGAGGAGTTCAGCGACGCCCAGGACATCCTGCGGCCCGAGCGTCTGGGTGGCGGAGTGCTGCGCTCCGCGTACACCAACAAGATGAACGAGGTGAAGCCGCACCGCGCCTGGGCCGAGCGCACCCTGCAGCGCGCCGAGGTCTTCGGCGTGGCGGGCGAGGACATCGGCTTCGTGGAACTGCTGGCCGCGGGACTCCCCGGCTGAGCGTCGGCGTCCGCCGAACCGTCGTACTGACGTCGTACTGACAAGGAACCGATGAAGAACGTGGTCTGGTCCGGGACATGGGTCGCCGAGCGGCTCGGTGTCGAGCTCGTCGGCGACGAACGGCTCAGCGAGATGCTGGGGCTCGCGCTGCGGCGCAACCCCAAGCGGGCGCATCTGCTCGTGTCGAACGTGCTGGGCAAGCATGTCCCGCAGTCCCCGTCCGTGGTCTACGGACACGGGTTCGCGCTCGGCCGCCGGGTGCGGGACCTGCTGGGCGCCGACGGCGGGGAAGAGACCGGCGACCCGGTCGTCCTCGGATACGCGGAGACCGCCACCGGGCTGGGCCACTGTGTCGCGGACGGCCTGGGGTCCGCGCCCTATCTGCACTCCACCCGCCGCCCGGTCGAGGGCGTCGCCCGGGCCGGCGGCTTCGAGGAGTCCCACTCCCACGCCACCTCGCATCTGCTGCTTCCCGAGGACCCGGAACTGCTGGCGGGCGAGGGACCGCTGATCCTGGTCGACGACGAGTTCTCGACCGGCAACACGGTGATCAACACACTCCGCGAACTGCATCGGCGATACCCGCGGAAACGATACGTCGTGGTCGCCCTGGTCGATATGCGCTCGCCCGCCGACCGGGGGCGGCTGGAGGACTTCGCCCGGGAGACCGGCGCCCGGGTGGATCTGGTGACCGCGGCCGCGGGCACGGTGAGGCTGCCGGAGGGCGTACTGGAGAAGGGGCAGGCCCTGGTCGCGCGGTACGAGGCCGCCCCGCACGGCACCGACCCCGCACCGGCCGAGGAGGGCCTCCCGGCTCAGCGCGTGGCGCCCGGTGTCACGCCCTGGGCCGGAGCGGACCCGTGGCACCCCGGGCGGGCCGTCCGGGTCGCCCTCGGCTGGCCCCGCGGGCTGCCCGACGGAGGACGGCACGGCTTCACCCCCGAGCACCGGCTCCGGCTGGAGGGCGCGCTGCCCGCCATGGCGGCCCGGCTCGCCGAGGCCCTGCCGGACGGGGCCCGGCGGGTGCTGGTCCTGGGCTCCGAGGAGCTGATGTACGCACCGCTCCGCCTCGCCCGCGAACTGGAGCAGATCGTTCCCGCCGAGGTCAGCTGCTCCACGACCACCCGCTCGCCCGTCCTCGCCGTCGACGACCCCGGATACGCGATACGCAGCCGGATCGTCTTCCCCGCCCATGACGATCCGGCCGACGGCCCCGGCGAGCGCTATGCCTACAACGTCGCGGGCGCCGGCTTCGACGCCGTCGTCACGGTCGTGGACTCCGCGGGCGACACGCCCCGACTGCACGCTCCCGGCGGCCTGTTGGACCGGCTCGCCGCCCACACCCCGCACGTCCTGCTCGCGGTCGTGCCCGCTCACGTCCCCGCGCCCCCGCACGCTTCCGAAAGGCCCGCCATGCTGCCCGAGCCCCTCCGGGGTCCCGCCTTCTCCTCGTACCCGCCCGACGAGGTCGGCTGGCTGCTCCAGGACCTCTCGGACGTCACCCTGGAGGCGCCGACCGAGGAACGCGAGGAGGCGATCCAGAACGGCGGCGCGCACTACGCCGAGTCGCTGCCGGTGGAGTACCAGCCGAGCGAGCACTACCAGGAGCTGTTCCACGCGGCGCTGGAGACCTCGGCCACCCGTATCGCGCGGGCCGTCGGCGTGGTCACCGAGACCGTCCTCGCGGAGCGCTTCCCCGGTGCGGCCGACGCGAGCGGGGGCGCGCCCGCCCGGCGCCCCGTCCTGGTCTCGCTGGCCCGCGCCGGCACTCCCGTCGGCGTACTGATGCGCCGCTGGGCCCGCCGACGGCACGGCCTCGATCTGCCGCACTACGCCGTCTCGATCGTGCGCGGCCGCGGCATCGACGCCAATGCGCTGCGCTATCTCGCCGACCGGTACGACCCCTCCGATGTGGTCTTCGTCGACGGCTGGACGGGCAAGGGCGCCATCACCCGGGAACTGGCCGAGGCGATAAGGGAGTTCGAGGCCGCCGACGGCGTCACCGGCTTCGACCCGGAGATCGCGGTGCTGGCCGACCCGGGCTCCTGCGTGCGGACCTACGGCACCCGGGAGGACTTCCTGATCCCCTCCGCCTGCCTCAACTCCACGGTCTCCGGGCTGATCTCGCGTACGGTGCTGCGGTCCGACCTGGTCGGACCGCACGACTACCACGGCGCCAAGTTCTACCGCGAACTCGCCGGGGCCGATGTCTCGGTCGCCTTCCTCGACACCGTCTCCGCCCGCTTCGCCGAGGTCGAGGAGGCGGTCGCCGCACAGACGCGGGAACTGCTCTCCGGCGACCGCACGCCGACCTGGGAGGGCTGGGCGGCGGTGGAACGCATCAGCAAGGAGTACGGCATCGACGATGTGAACCTCGTCAAACCGGGCGTCGGCGAGACCACACGGGTGCTGCTGCGCCGGGTGCCCTGGAAGATCCTGGCGCGGTCCGGGGCGGGCGCCGACCTCGACCATGTGCGTCTGCTGGCCGAGCAGCGCGGTGTACCCGTGGAGGAGGTCCGGGAACTCCCCTACAGCTGTGTCGGGTTGATCCACCCGAAGTACACCCGGGGCGCCACCGGTGCCGACGGCAGGGCGGTGACCGGATGAGCCCCGTCCTGGTCGCCAGCGATCTCGACCGTACGCTGATCTACTCCTCCGCCGCGCTCGCGCTCACCATGCCGGACCCGAGGGCGCCCCGGCTGCTGTGTGTCGAGGTCCATGAGAGCAAGCCGCTGTCGTACATGACCGAGACCGCGGCCGGGCTGCTCACGGACCTCGGGGACCGGGCGGTGTTCGTGCCCACCACGACCCGCACCCGCAAGCAGTACCAGCGGATCAATCTGCCGGGTCCAGGACCCGCGTACGCGATCTGCGCCAACGGCGGCCATCTGCTGGTCGACGGCGTCTGGGACCTCGACTGGCATGCGGCGGTGCTCGCCCGGCTCGCCGAGGAGTGCGCACCGCTGGAGGAGGTCTGCGCGCATCTCGCGGCCACCGCGGACCCGGCCTGGCTGCGCAAGCAGCGGGTCGCCGAGGACCTGTTCGCCTATCTCGTGGTGGAGCGGGAGCTGCTGCCCGAGGAGTGGGTGAAGGAACTGAACGGCTGGGCGGAGACCCGCGGCTGGACGGTCTCCCTGCAGGGCCGCAAGATCTACGCGGTACCGGGGCCGCTCACCAAGGGCGCGGCCGTGCGCGAGGTCGCCCGGCGCACCGGGGCCACGCTCACGCTGGCCGCCGGGGACTCGCTGCTCGACGCGGACCTGCTGCTCGCGGCGGACCGCGGCTGGCGCCCGGGCCACGGGGAACTGGCCGAGGCCGACTGGACGGCGCCGGGGATCAGCGCCCTGCCGGAGCGGGGTGTGATGGCCGGGGAGCGGATCCTGCGGGAGTTCCTGAAGGCGACGAAGGACAGCTGAACGGCCCCGGTCCGGGGAGGGGGACCCCGGGCGCGTCGGTGGCGGACCGACCGCCTCCGGTTGTGCGGGGCGGTGGCCCGGGGCGGGTGCCGTCGAGCGGGAGGCGGTCCGGGGACGTACCGAGGGACATGACGAGGCAGATGACTCGGGGCGATGCCGAACCGGCCGGGGTGCGCGGCGTCCCGGGCCGGAGGTGGCCCGGGACGGTGACCGCTGGGTCAGGAGCAGCAGCCTCCGCCGCAGCAGCCGCCCGCCGGGCCGCCCGCTCGCGGGGCCGGTGCGGGGGTGGACGCGGTGCCGCCGACCGCGACCGTGGACAGCAGCTTCACCGTGTCCTCGTGACCCCGGGGACAGGACGCCGGAGCGGAGGACTCCGCCATCGGCCGGCTCAGTTCGAACGTGTCTCCGCAGGCACGGCAGCGGTACTCATAGCGAGGCATGCGCACAGAGTATCGGCCGACCCCTGCCGGTCACAGGACCTCGATGGGCGTGTACATGTTCACGAATTCCCTGTCATCTCCTTCGGATGTCCTCAACTCTCTTCGTTCAGCCTGGTTCTGGCCGGTTCCTGGGCGAAGATGTCACAGGGGACGCTGATAATTTATGGAAGCCGCGATGAGCCGCAAAGTCGGGAGGGGGGCTCGCAGCCGCATATGCGGCCGCTGCATCTACCCGCGCGCGCAACCCGGAGTGCGGAGGGAGACGCAGTCGTGACCGAGGCCTGGCATCGAATAGGTGGCCGGCGACCCCTGGGCGGTTCTTGCCCCGGAGGGCGCCGTGACTAAGGACGACGACGGCGGCCGCTCGCATCGCCGCCGCGCGGCATCGAAGCGCCCCTGGTCCCGCCGTACGGAGACCGAGACCGGGACCGAGACCGAGGCCGAGAAGCCCTCGGAGCCTCTGGGACCCGATGTCACCATGCAGTTGAAGCTGCCGCCGGCCCCGGAGGGCGATCCCGCCCCGCAGCCGGAGCGTCCGGAGCTCCCGGCGTCCGATGTCACCATGCAGTTGAAGCTGCCGCCAGCCCCGAAGGGGGATTCCGCCGCGCGTGCGGAGCGTCCGGAGCTTCCGGCGTCGGACGTCACCATGCAGTTGAAGCGTCCGGAGCCGCCGGCCCCGGACGCCACCATGCAACTGCGGACGCTCCAGCCGGAAGAAACCGGCCAACTTCCCGAGCGCCGCAGCGACCGGAAACCCCCGGCCCGCACCGGGGTCGTCGCGAACCTGACCGGCAGACTGGCGCCGTACACCGAGAGACTCGCGCCCTACGCCCGTAAGCTCCGGCCGGTCTACCCCCGCCCGGGCCGCACCGACTGGCGGCGCTGGGTGCCCTCCTGGCGGCAGTGGACGGGGGCCGTGCTCGCCTCCTTCGGGCTGAGCGGCCTCTTCCTGGTCTTCGCGTACGCCGCCACGGACATACCGCAGAACCTGAACACCTACGCCACCCAGCAGGACAACGTCTACTTCTGGTCCGACGGCACTCCGATGGCCCGCACCGGCTGGGTGCAGCGGCAGGCGATGCCGCTGAAGGACATACCGGAGAAGGTGCGTTGGGCGGTGCTGGCGGCGGAGAACGAGAGTTTCTACTCCGACCCCGGGATCTCCTTCAAGGGCCTGTCCCGCGCCCTGTGGCGCACCGTCGGCGAGGGCGACACCCAGGGCGGGTCGACCATCACCCAGCAGTATGTGAAGAACGTCTATCTGAACCAGAACCAGACGGTGAGCCGTAAGTTCACCGAGGCGATGATCGCCCTCAAGCTCGACAACCGGATGAGCAAGGACAAGATCCTCGAGGGGTATCTCAACACCAGCTGGTTCGGCCGCGGCACCTACGGCATCCAGCGCGCCGCCCAGGCCTACTACGGCAAGGACGTGAACGAGCTCAATGCGAGCGAGGCCGCCTTCCTCGCCTCCCTGCTCAAGGGCGCCGGTCTGTACGACCCCACCCTGAACGCGGCGAACCGCGACCGCGCGGTGGAGCGCTGGGAATGGACCCTCGACCGGATGGTCAAGATCGGCAAGCTGTCGCAGGCCGAACGTGACACGTACCGGAAGTTCCCCGAACCGCTCAAGCAGAACCCGCTCCATGACACCGGCACCCAGACCGACTACCTGGTGGAGCTGGTCTCGCAGTACGCGAAGAAGGCCGCACACATCTCGGACCAGCAGTTCGACCTGGGCGGCTACCAGATCTACACGACGTTCGACCGCAAGCGGGAGGAGGCGCTCACCAAGGCCGTCACCGAGGCCCGGGCGCAGGGCAAGAAGGAGAACCCGGGCCTGGCGAAGGCCGCCCACTACGGCGCCGCCTCGGTGGCCCCCGACGGCCGGATCATCGCCGTCTACGGCGGCCCCGACCACCGTACGCAGGGCTACAACGAGTCCAATGCGACCACCGTCCAGGCGGGTTCGGCATTCCTGCCGTTCGTCTACGCGGCCGGGCTCGAGCACGGGGTCCACAAGACCCGGAACGGTCCGGCGACCCCGGTCGGCCCGGAGTCGGTCTACGACGGCGACGACGCCGTACCCGTGACCACGCCCGAGGGCCCCTACTGGGACCGCAGCGGCAGAAAGGTCGCCGCTCACAACGACGGCAACGAGTCCTACGGGAACATCAGTCTGCATCGGGCGCTCGCCCTGTCCGTGAACACACCGTTCATGCAGCTCGGCATGGACACCGGGCTGCCCAAGGTGCGTGAGACGGCGGAGGCCGCCGGACTGCTGTCCTCCAGCATGGGACCCCAGGTGCCCACGCTGTCCACGGGCAGCGCCACGCCCAGCGCGATCCGGATGGCGAGCGGATACGCCACCTTCGCCGCGGAAGGGACGCACACCGAGCCGTACTCGGTGCGGCGCATCACCCGCAACGGTTCCGCGGTCGCCCTCGCGACCCCCAAGCCCCACCGGGCGGTCGGCTCCGAGGTGGCCCGCCAGGTCACCGAGGCGCTCGCGGAGTCCTTCCGCACCGCCCACCCGGGCGCGGCCCCCGACTCCGCGCAGGTGGCCGGCAAGGCCGGAACCACCGAGGACGACACCGCCTCCTGGTACGTGGGCACGGCCTCCTCCGTGTCGACCGCGATCGTCGTCTACCGCATGGACCTGTCCAAGAGCCTCGAACCACTGCCGCTGGACGGACTCGCCGGCACCCCGGCCGACGGTGTCGCCTACGGCATCTGGTCGAAGGCCGTGAGTCCGCTCGGCTGACTTCGGCGGCCGAGCACAGCCCCCCACCCCCCTCCTCGTAGAACGAGCCGCCCATGACTCAGAGCAAAGGCCGTCGCCGCCGTGCCCGCTCGCCCCGTGTCAGCCATCTGAACATGACCCTGGCGGGCCTGCTGGCCGTCGCGTCCGTGACCGTGACCTTCCTCGCGGTCTCCCGGCACTCCGACCCGGCCCCGGCCGCCTCGGCCGGCGACCGGCAGAGCCCCAGCCCGAGCCCCAAGCCCAGCCGGACGCCGGAATGGGACGGCAAGACCAAGATCCTGGGCGACGGCTCCACCTCGTACACCGGCCCGCAGAAGGGCGGGTTGAAGGCCGAGCCGCTCAAGCCGGGCCAGAAACCGCCCCAGTTCGTCGTCTTCTCCTGGGACGGCGCGCTGGAGGGCGACGACCATCTCTTCTCGCACTACCGGGAGCTGGCCAAGCGGTACGACGCCCATATGACGTTCTTCCTCACGGGCATCTATCTGCTGCCCAAGGAGAAGAAGGACCTCTACCACCCGCCCCAGCACGGGGTGGGCGCCGCGGCCATCGACTACGCCACCGGCGAGCATGTCCGCACCACCCTGGAGCAGCTCCGCGAGGCGTACAACGACGGCAACGAGATCGGCACCCACTTCAACGGCCACTTCTGCGGAGAGAAGGGCGGCGGAGACTGGAGCGTCGAGGAGTGGAAGAGCGAGATCGACCAGTTCTTCACCTTCGCCGACAAGTGGAAGACCAACACGGGCTTCACGGACATACCGGCGCTGCCCTTCAACTTCAAGAACGAGGTGGCCGGCGGGCGCGCGCCCTGTCTCGAGGGGCAGAAGAACCTGCTGGCGGCCATCAAGGACTACGGCTGGCGCTATGACGCCAGTTCCGCGGGCGACTTCCAGATCTGGCCGGCGAAGAAGAGCGGCATCTGGGACTTCCCGCTGCAGATGCTCCCGTACGAGGGCGGCAAGTACCAGGGGCTGTCCATGGACTTCAACTTCCTCTACAACCAGTCGGACGGCGAGACCCAGGGCGACCCGGCGAAGTTCGCCGAGTGGCAGCAGGAGACCGTCGACTCCTATATGGCCGGATTCGACCGCGTCTACTACGGCAGCCGTGCGCCTCTGTTCATCGGCAACCACTTCGAGGACTGGAACGGCGGCATCTATATGAAGGCCATCGACCAGGTCGTCGAGAGCGTGTGCACCAAGAAGGACGTCAAGTGCGTGTCCTTCAAGGAGCTCGCCGACTGGCTCGATGTGCAGAAGCCGGAGACGCTGGAGCGGCTGCGCAGCCTGGACCCCGCCCAGTCGCCCGACTGGTCGACCGTGGTGAAGTGACCGACGGCCGCCCGTGGACGGCGTGTTCCGGCCGGTCTCCCGCAACCCCCTTCGAGACGGCCGGAGATGGCGTGCGAGGATGCCGTCTCCGGTACCGGTGTACCGGCCTAGAGGGGAACACCATTGAAATCAAGAAGATTGAGCCGTAAGCGGAGCCGTGCGGCCATAGTCACGGCAGCGGCCGCCTCGGTCGTCGCCGGTGCGGCCATGCTGCCCAGTTGGAGCGCGGGCGCGGCGAGTGTCGCCGAGGACCCGAAGGTGGATCCGGCGACCAAGGCCACCTTCCAGCAACTGGCTGACGCCGTCTTCACCGACCGCACCGAGGCGCTGGTCGACGGCACCGCGAGCGCACAGCAGAAGGGGCGTCACCACCACAAGACGTCCCGCTTCTCCGGCAAGGTGAAGCTGTCGCAGAAGCAGTCCCGCGCGGAGAACTCGGCGCTGTCCGAGCTGCGTGGCCGCAAGGACCGCCTTGCGAAGCTGGGGGAGAAGTACAGCGCGGCCAAGACCGAGGTCGCCCTGGACGCCACCCGGGTGAAGGGCCGCAAGGCCACGGTCGATGTCACCGAGACCACGACCCTGACCTATGCGAAGGCCAAGGGGGGCGAGCCGAAGACCACCGGCTTCCAGGCCCACCACCGGCTGACGTTCCAGGCCGACAAGCAGGGCGACTGGCAGCTGACGGGCATCCGTGACACCGATGACGGCGTCGCGGTGAACCAGCCCGCCGAGCCGCCGGCCGTCGCACCGGACACCGCCGACGACGGCAACCCGCCGTCGGCCACCCGCTCGGCCACCACGCAGCCCGCTCCGGCCGCGCCGAAGAACTTCACCGCCTCCGGCTACGACTACAAGGCCATGGCGGACTACGCGGCCAAGCACTGGAACAACTACAACCCGGACTACCCGGACTTCAACGGGGCGGGGGCCGGAGGCGACTGCACCAACTTCGTCAGCCAGGCCCTGAAGGCCGGCGGCTGGAAGCATGTCCCCGGCTACACGTACGACTTCCACAACTGGTTCGGCAACTCCGAGATCCAGTCGGACTCGTTCGTGGGCGTCAACGAGTTCTCCTGGTTCGCGCTGTCCTCGAAGCGGGCCACCGGCCTCGCCAACGTCTACCAGATGGACGTCGGTGATGTGCTGCAGGTGGACTTCGACCGGGACGGGTCCAAGGACCACTCCATGATCGTCAACTACCGCAGCCCGCAGGGCGTGCCGTATCTGACGTACCACTCCACCAACACCTACAACAGGTCGGTGGCGAGCATCATCGCGTCGTACCCGACGGCGTACTACTACGCCTACCGCACCTGATCGATGTCCCGCCGGAGCGGGGAGCGGGCCGTCAGTGGCCCGCTCCCCGCTCCTCGCGGATCCGCGTGACCACGGCGGCCACGGTCCCCCGCACCGCCTCGGTCTCGGTCAGGAAGTGCCAGTAGTCGGGGTGGCGGCCCTCCAGGGTGGCGACCGCCCGGTTCAGCCGGGCCACGGAGTCGTCCAGCGGGCGGGCGTGCCGCGGATCGGGACTGTTCCGCCCCGCCATGGCCAGTCGCTGGGCGTCCCGGATCGCGAACCGGGTCCGTTCGATCTCCTGCTGTGGATCCTTCTGCACGGCGTTGAGCCGCTGCAGCCGGTCGCCGGCCGCGGACACCGCCTCGTCGGTGGCGTTCAGCAGCGACCGCACCGTCGACAGCAGCGAGGTCGCGTCCGGCCAGCGCTGGGCGTCACGCGCCTTCTGCGCCTCCGACAGCTTCAGCTCGGCCTGCCGCACGGCCTCGTCCGCCTGTTCGGGCACCTGCTGGAGGTCCTGCCAGCAGGTCGCGGTGAACCTGCGGCGCAGCTCGCTCAGCACCGGCCGCACCTGTCCGGCGCGGGTGGTCAGTGCCTGCGCCCGGGTACGGAGGGACACCAGCCGATGGTCGATCTCGGCGGCCCGCTCCGGCAGCCGCTCCGCCTGGCTGCGCACCGCCTCGGCCTCCCGTGCGACCCGCTCGGCGCGCTCCAGGGTCTCCGTCGCGCCGTGCTGTCCCGCGCCCTCGTTGAGCTTGGTCAGCTCGGGGGCGAGAGCGGCCAGCCGGGCCGCAAGATCATCGGCCGTGAGCCCCGAGGCCCGTACGGAGTCCAGGGCGCCGCCGGCGCCGCGCAGAGCCTGGCGGGCGCGCTCCACGGCCGGGGCGATCCGGGCGAGCTGGGTCTCGGCCTTCCCCAGCAGCGGCCCCAGGCTCTCGCCGAAGCCGTCCAGCTCCCGCTTGACGCGCTTGAGTTCGTCCTTGGCAGCGGTGAGGTCGACACGGGCGCGGGAGGCGGTGGAGGCGTCGAGATCCACCCGGTCGAGGTCCTGCGCGTCGACGGCCTCGATATAGCGGTGACTGACCTCGTCGATACGCCGTCCCAGCGCCTCGAAGCCGCTGATCGCGCGCCGGGCGGCAGGGGAGTCGTCGACAGCGGCGATGGTCTCGATCGAGATCCTCAGATCGCGCTGCGCGGTGTCCAGCTCGTAGAAGGCGGCCGCGGCGGCGTCCTTGGCGGCCTGGGCCTGAGCCCGCTGCCCCTCGGCCCGCCCCCCACCGAACCACCGCCGCGTACCCCCACCGGCGAACGCCGCCGGGAGCAGCAGAGCGGCGACGAGGGGCGCGGCGATGAGAGCGAGCGCATACCGGGCGGCTCCGGCTCCGGCACCGGTGCCGGAGCCGGTACGACGGGGCGCGGGCCGCGGCGCCCCGGTGGCGCGGACGCCGTCGGGGAGGCCGCGAGGCGCCGCCCCTGCGGGATCGGTGGGACCGGCGGGACCGGCGGGGCGCCGACCTCTGGCGCGACTGCCGTCGTGGCCGTCCGTCCGGTGTTCCCCGGATGTGGACATGACCGTCGGGGCGGACCGAACGCTCGGGGGTCGGTCGTGAGGCGCACATGGCGCAATCGGCGTGTACGGCTCTGGTGGTGTCGCCGTCACATCCCTCTCCCGTGCTGTCATCCGCCCTGCCCGGTGTCATTCTCCCACCGGTTGATGACGAACACACGAGCTGTTCGGTTCGCGGTGCGCCCCGGCCGAACCGAGCCCCGCCCGGACCCTCCGGTTATCCGGCCGTCCGTATCGTGATCGACCCGTCTCGTGTGTGTGCGTCGACCACATGGGAGCTGCCCGGATCTCTCGGGACCGACACATGGACCGAGCCGTCCTGCGCCTGTGTGCTGACGCGGTACGAGGCCCGGGGCAGCGTGATCGTGACCGAGCCGTCCACGGCGTTCGCCTGTACCTGATCGGGCACGGTGCCGAGTTCGAGATGGACCGAGCCGTCCCGCGTCGTGGCGTGCACGCGGCGTGCGCTCACGCCCGACGCATGGATCGACCCGTCCGTGCTGGCCAGCGTCAGCGGCCCGGTGCTGTCGGCCACCCGCACCGAACCGTCCCGGGAACGAATGTCCAGCGGCTCCTTGAAGCCTTGTGCCCGCACGCTCCCGTCGGAGCTCTCGACCTTCACGGAGACCCCGCGCGGCACCTCGATCCGGTGCTTGGCGGAGCAGGACGCGACCACACCGGAGCACTTCACCCGCAGCACGAGCCGGTCGTCCTTCATGGCCCAGGTCACCCGGGGATTCCCGCCGACCAACACGTTCCCCCGGAACCACCGGGTGACCTTGACCTGGCTCACATCGGCCGGGACCATCTCCAGCGCCGAGTCCTGGGAGTCGACGGTGAGCGTACGTCCGTGCAGGGCGAAGGCGCGGTGATCCGGATGCGGGTCGTCCGCCGCGTCGCCCGAGCACGCGGTGGCCGTCACCAGGAGCGCCGCGACGACCCCCAGGGCAGCGACTGCCCGGATGGTGCCGGTATGGCCTGTTCGCGTCGTCGTACGAGCCATGATGTGTCCCCCTGAGAGCATGGAAGCCGATGTGCTTCGACCCTAGGCATGCACAGCCTCCGCCGGGATCCGGCCCGCTCCCGGATCCGGGGTGGGGTTATCCCCCCGTACACGGGTTTGCGGGGCATCCCCTCCGGCCATGTAGGCTGCTGTCGACTCGTCCCGGGCGCGTAGCTCAGCGGTAGAGCGCCGCCCTTACAAGGCGGATGTCGGCGGTTCGAAACCGTCCGCGCCCACCAGGTTGGTTAGCAGGTCGGAGGCCTCTCGGGGATTTTCCCGGGAGGCCTCTCCTGTGGCCGGAGTCCACTTGGAATCCACATTCCCAGGTGATCATGCATAGCCCTCAACCCGTACGAGGGAGTGGACCCCGCCCATCCACCACGGGGGGGAGCGGACAAGCGGGGCCGGCTCTACCGGGTTGCTTCCTCGGGATGAGGCGTGGCGCCCGGTTCTCGTCGACTACCTTGCTGCCCATCGCAGCGAGGTGGTGCAGGGATGAAGGAGAGCGACGCGTTCGCCCGGGACGGGCGACCGGTGTGCGGAGTGTGCCCGTCCCTGCGGCACCCGGGCGGCAAGTTCGACGTCGTCGAACGTCCCTCCCGTGACTGCCCCTACGACCCTGCCACCGGGCACCGGTTCACCGCAGCCGGCATCCCCGTGTGCGTGCACCCCGAGCGAGTCGGGCTCCCCGCCGCTCCGTACGCCGGCGAGGGCCTGAGGCTGCCCTGGGAGACCCCGCCGCCCTCCGAGGCCGACGAGGTCCCCGCATGGCTTCGCCAGGTGCTGACCGCAGCACCACCGGACGCCTGCGACGAGGTGATCCGGCAGGCGACGCAGATCCTGCTCGCCGCCGACCTCGATGCCGACGTCACCGCGGTGCTGCGCGCAGCGCTCGGCTAGACCGCTACCGGCTCGGCGAAGTCGAGGGCGTGCTCCCGACCGGAGCGGCCCATGCCGATGCTCTGGTACAGCCCGGCCAGCACACCGCGCCGCCGCACGACCTCCTCGTGGTCCAGCCAGTACCGGGCCGGAGGCTCGCCCCACGCCAGCCGGTAGCAGTCGTGGGTGTACCCGCCAGCGCGGTAGTCGGTGTGCTCCTGGTCGGTCTGGTGGATGATGCTGATGCCGCGGGCATCCGCGATCCGGGTCAGCAGCTGCGCCTGGGCGAGCATCGCGTGCGTCAGCTCGTCGACCGGCACGGCGATGGGGATCTCCGCCGTCTGGTCGTCGTGGGTGAGCGCGTACACCGCGGCCTTGAGGGCCAGGGCGCGCAGGCCCTCCTCGAACAGCGGCGCCGCGTCCGTCTCCAGGTGCCAGTTGGCCACGACCGGGAAGCCGGTGAAGCACTGCCAGTCGTCGGAGTACTCCAGGGACGCGGCCCTGAAGGCGGGGAACTGGGAGTCCCCCTTGATGCCGTCCAGGATGACCTTCGAGGCGTCTGCGACGACGTTCGCCGCGGGCAACTCGATGTGGGACATGAGGTTCCTCTCTCGATGAGCCGGGATGGACGGGTGGTGCATGACCGGCGCCTCCGCGGGACAGTGCACTCCGGGGAGGCGCCGGCGCTTATGGGGGCGACGCTGAGGTCCGTCAGCGGCTGCGCGAGCGCTGGCCGGACGGCGAGGTCTGCAGCTGAGCCCGTCTGCACGGGCGGGCATGCACGAAGACGGTGATACCGGCCCCGGACGCGGCTGGGATGTCGTACGGCCGGTAGTCCTCGTCGGGGGTGATCCGCCCACCGCAGCGGTCGCAGAGCCTCATCGGCGGCCCTGCCGAATGAGCCGGTTGAGGGTATGGCCGATCGTGCACCCGGGTGCGCTGGCGCAACACTCTTCGCAGCCGGGGGCGTGGTCGAGGAGCGCGCTGTATGCCCGCGGGCCGGTGCAGGGCCGGCAGGCGCGCGGGAACTGGCGCACGCCGGCAGGGCTCGGCCGGTCGCCGAGGGGCACCGCTGCCTCGGTGGTCAGAGGGGATCCGCACCAGACGCAGGCGGCGCCGCGGGCCTGTTCTGCCGTCAGTCGGTCAGGGAGCGGCAGTAGGGCGAGCGCTCTGGTGTCGAGAGTGGGAGTGCTCGCAATCTCCGGCGGCATGGTCAGGCCTCCACGGTCAGCGTGATCCGTCTCACACGGGACCGTAGGGTGCGGTACAAGAGTGGTGGGCACGCACAGTGCGTGCCTTGGCTCGGGGACACGCAATGGACACTGGCATCGGCCGCCGCATCGCGTACTGGCGTGACCGGCGCGGTTTCACCCAGGCCGACTTCGGCCAGCTCATGGGGCAGACGAAGCGCTGGGTGCAGGACATCGAAGGCGGGAAGCGCCAACAGGACCCGCGTCTGTCAGTACTGGTGCGCGCGGCAGACGTCCTGCGCATCACCCTGGAGCAGTTGTTGACAGACAGTCCGCCCGAACCACCCGCGGTCAGCCCCCCGCCGGCCGACGCCCTCGGCGTCATCGACGCCCTGTACGGGGCGCCCTCATCCACTGACCCGCCGGCACCGGCCATCCTCCGGCGGCGTCTCGGCTACTGCTGCGAGGCGTTCCAGGCCTGCCACTACGCAACGCTCGCCCGCGAGTTACCCGACCTGATCATCGGCGCCGGGCAGGCAGCGCACAGTGCCCCTGTGGGCGAGCAGACCGAAGCCCAGGCAGTGCTGTCCCGGGTCTACCAGCTGGTGACGTCGTACCTGCACAAGTACGGGGAGGCGACCGCGATCCAGGCCGCCCTTGCCGCGGACCGTGCGCTGGTCGCTGCGGAGCGGTCTGGCGATCCAGTGCAGATAGGGGCCGCGGCCCGGAGGGTGGCGAAGAGCCTGGTGTACCAGCAGCGGCCTGAAACGGCCGTTCTATTCGCGACGGCTGCCGCCCGGCGGCTCGAAGGCGGGCTGACCGAGCAGGGGCCGCTCGGCCTGTCCACCCTCGGCATGCTGTACCTGTCCGCCGCCCTCGCCGCGTCCTCGCAGGAACGCACCACCGCTCGGGTGCAGGCGGCCACGGACTTCGTGAACGAGGCCGCAGACGTCGCCGAACGGCAGGGAGGCGACCGCGATGAAGACTGGACGATGTTCGGTCCGACCAACGTCGGGCTGCACCGGGTGGACATGCTGATCCGCTTCGAGGACGGCTGGTCGGCACTCGAAGCCGCCGACGAGGTGAGCCAGGAAGCGCTCGCTGGGATGTCTCGGGAACGGCAGGCCGGCCATCACGTCGCGATGGCACGGGCTTCGCTCTTGACACGGCGCAAGGGCACTGCGGCGGAGGAACTCCTGGAGGCTGACAAGCTGGCGCCCGAGGAGGTACGGGGCAGGCCCGACACCGTGAACCTGGTCAAGGACCTCGTCGGCGCAACCCCCCGTCCTGGGAACGAGTTGCGTGCGCTGGCCGAACGTTGTGGACTCCGCGCATGACGACTCCAGTCCTGTACCTCATCGCCTGCGCTGCAGGGCCCACCCAGTACATCGACGACGGCGTGCGAGCCGCCCAAGCCGACGGGTGGAACGTCTGCCTCATCCTCACCCCGTCTGCGGCAAGCTGGTGGGAGCTGCGCATGCAGGAACTTGTCGAGCTGACCGGGCATCCGGTGCGTTCGCGCTACAAGATGCCTTGGGAGAGGGACGTGTTGCCGAAGGCGGACGCGATGCTGGTGGCACCGCTGTCGTGCACCACGCTGAACAAGTGGGGCGCGGGCATCGCGGACACCGTGGCGATCGGCATTCCGTCGGAGGCAACACACATGGGTGTGCCCGTTGTGACGATGCCGTACTTCAACCAGGCCCAAGCCGCACAGCCCGCAGTGGCGCGGTCGATCGCTGCGCTGCGCGAGCAGGGCGTCGTCGTGCTCGACGGGCCGGACGGATACGCGTCGCACCCTCCGAAGCAGGGAAACCCCAAGGCGTTCCCGTGGGGGAAGGCGCTCACTGGCGTGCGGCACTTGGCCAGGGCCTGACATCGCTGGCCCAGGTCGAGATGGTCAAACTGTCGATCCCTAGACATGACGAAGCGGCCCCCTCCCGCCCGAAGGCGAGAGGGGGCCGCACGGTCTCTTCCAGTATGAGGAACTCCCTGCCGTGTTCCGGCTGAGAGGCACTGGCGAGGTGTCGTTGAATCAAGGAGAGACTATTGAGTTCCTGATGGCGGGTTCGATGGGACTACCGATCCTGCCGCAGCTCTTCGCCCGGTGGGACGGTCAGGATGAGCGGGTGCAGGTTCGAGTCCCTCCCGAACGGTAGACGTGACGACGCCCCGTCGTCCGGGTGGGCGACGGGGCTACGGTCACCGGGGCTGTGAGTGGCTCGCGCCGCCCCGTAGTCTTGTTCCGTCCACACGGCAAGGACGGGGGCGTTCACTCGATGGCAAAGCCGGTACGTGCAGCACTGGGGGAAGTCTGGCTCACCTGCCAGGTCTGCCAAGGAGACGTGTTCCGAGAGCGGGAAGTCCTGCTCAACAGCGCTGGCATGGAGTTCATGAAGTTGGCCTGGGCCAACGAGAGTGCCACCGGCCTGATCTGCTGGAGCTGCGGCTACGTCCACCTCTTTGTCAACAAGGACATCGAGCTGTATCGGGCGGACAAGTAACCAGGGGCGCCGCGGTCTCGGTTCCGGTCTCAGGCACTACTTGTTCCGCGGGCGTCCGCCCTTGTTCCCCGGAGTCTGGGGCGCCCGCTGATCAGGCAAGGAACCGACCCTGTTTGCGGACTGTAAAAGCGCTCCACGCCCTGTCCAATGTTCAGCCGTCGACGCCCCTGGTGAGGAGCAGGCATTTCCCGGCGTCCGTCACGTCGTAGGTGACGGAGAAGTCGCGGGAGACGTCGGGCATCGGGTTGGCCGTGGCGGGACAGACAGAGGTGACGCCGTGCAGGGACACGGTGTATTTCACCGGCCAGCGACGCGTCTCCGTCCAACCGAAATAGCTGCCGGCGCCGCGGCGTGGCCGCAGTCCGTCGGGGTCGCCGACCAGGCGGACGCCCTTGTCCGTGCAGTGCGGGCAGCCGAAGAGCTGTATGTCTTCGTGCCCGTCGTTGATCACGGTCACGGAGACCCCTTGCGGCGTTGCGGAACTGTCGTCCGTCATCGAGCTGCAACCAGTAAGCACCCCAGCCAGGGCCAGCCCCGCAAGGACATGTAGGGCTTGCTGGTGCTTCCCGACGATCACGGCCTCCACCTCTCGTAGAACGATCAACCATGCCGCTGGTTGAAGCGATCACGATTCCACTGAACCCGCAGATCAGTACGATTCTTGAGTAAGTTCTGAGCATCGTCCGGGTGCTTGTTGCCTCTGTTCACCAGACTGGGCGGATGACGACCAGTCCAGCCTCTGCCACCGCGCTCCGTGCTGTTCTCTTCGACTCGGGCGGTGTTCTGATGCAGCCGATCGGTGGACGTTGGAACCCGCGAGCCGATTTCGAGGAGACCGTCCTCGCTCATGCCTCGTCCCTCACACCGCAGCAGTTCGCTGCGGCCATCGCTGCGGGTGATCACGTCTTCTCTGCCTCGTCATCAACACCCGAGTACGACGATTACCACCGGGTGGTGCTCTGTCATCTCGGCGTGGACGCAACCCCGGAGTTGCTGGCCGACTTGCGGCGCGACGTTCCACCGTCGACGTTTTTGGAGACTTACCCGGACGTCGAAGAGACCCTGGAAGGGCTGAACCGGCGGGGAGTGCGGATGGCCGTGGTCTCGGATGCCTGGCCCAACCTGCCCGACCTTCACGCCGGGCTCGGGATCAGCCACTTCTTCGAGGCGTACGCGATCTCAGCCGTCCTTGGCTGCAACAAGCCGGACCCATGTATGTACCATCACGCCAGCACAGCGCTGGGCCTCGCTCCTGCGCAATGTCTGTTCGTCGACGACGACCCCGAACTGGTGGCAGCGGCCATCAGGCTCGGCTATGCCGGACGCGCGCTATGCCGGGACTCGGCCGTCCCGGGCGTGCCTTCCATCACTTCCCTGACGCAATTGCTGGACCTGTCCTTCGGGTGCTGACCTATGCGCAGGCCAGGGACTTACGCACCCTCCTGGGCCGTCTCGGGGTCGTCGCTCGTGGACTTGTCGTTCTTGAAGTCGACGTAGAACAGCCGAAAGGCCGGGCGGTTACTGGTCTGTGGGGCGACGCAGCGAGCGTCTCTGAAGCAGGCCGCCCAGAATGACCAACGCCATGGCGAGGACGAAGAGCGTATCCAGCACGATCTCCGAATCCACTGCCATCTTGAAGGACATGACCGTCGCCAGGCCCGCGGCCAGCGACACCGTCCCGTACCCCCACAGGTCCGGCCGAACTACGCGGCCTCGCAGCCACGGCGCCAGCCAACCGGTGGCCAACGCCAGGACGCCGCCCACAGCCAACAGGCCAAAGCCCACCGCAGCCGCGCCGACAAAGAACCAGTCCATGTCCCGCCCCTCCATTCGCGTGTCCCGTCACGCGGGCCTGATCGTCGCACAGGGGGCCGTGCGGGGGTGCTCAGTGGCCCCTATCGCCACCGCGTCGTCCTCGTGGTCGCCGACAGGCAGCGGCGATCAGTCGAGCCACAGACCGTCTCGGTTTCCGTCGCATTCAGTCCCGTTCGGCAATGTTCACGGCCGTTCATGAGATACCGCGGGTCCTCCGGTTGAGGAGTCGAGGAGGTGCTGGGTCAGCGCCATCCATCCGTGCCCATTGTGGATCGGTGGCGCGTGGCGCGACGTCGAGGGAAGTGAGCCCCGTCCGACAATGGGCCCGTTCGTCGGCGAAACGGTCAAAGAGGCCGTCGTGGTCGAGCGCGCAGCTCGACGTCGCGTGGGCTGGTTCCGCCATCGACTGTCGCTCAATCCGAAGGGAATCCCCTCACCATGGCCGGTACGGCGGAACTGAGAAAGGTGCTCATCACCGGTGCGGGGTCCGGGTTCGGGCACGAGGTCGCCATGCGGCTGGCGGAGAAGGGCTTCGAGGTCATCGCGGCGGTGGAGATCTACGGGCAGGTCCAGACGCTCAAGCGCCAAGCGGCCGAACGGGGAGTGAGACTTCAGGTAGAGAAACTGGATGTCACCCATGACGGCGATCGACGGAAGGCGCTGGCGTGGAATGTCGAGATCCTGGTGAACAACGCGGGCGTGGGCGAGGGCGGCTCCACCGTCGACATCCCCGCCCGCAACATCCGCCACGAGTTCGAGGTCAATGTCGTCGGGCCGCTTCTTCTCACTCAGGGGATCGCGAAGCAGATGGTCAAGCGGGGCGCCGGACGCATCGTCTGGGTCTCCTCCCGGGAGGGCCTGAACGTCAATCCCTTCACCGGCATCTACTCCGCCTCCAAGCACGCCGTCGAGGCCATTGCCGAGACCATGGCGTATGAGCTGCAGGAATTCGGCATCGAGGTCGCAACCATCAACCCCGGACCCTTCCTGACCGGCTTCAACGACCGCATGTTCCAGACCTGGGAGAGCTGGGAGGACGACCCGTCCGAGCGGCTCTTCGACTACGCGGAACTCGCATTCCCCCGAGCGCAGTTCGACCCTGAGCCGGTGTACGCGACCATGACCGCGGTAGCCGCCGGCGAGGTCGACAGCTATCGCAATCTGGAGCCCAAGTCGATGATCGAGGAGACCAAGCGCCTCCAGCAGGTTCCGTGGGAGCGCAAGGTCACGGACGGACTGGGGACTCGGCCCCAGGCCCTCCAGAACTCGTACGAGATGAAGCCCGAGACCCCGGTCGCCGACTGATCCTCCCCCGGTCGCCGATGAGCGGCCGCGCTCCAAGCGGTCAGAGGCACGTGCTAGAACGCCCGTATGACGTACAGGTTCACGGCGCGGGCTGCTTGCGGGCTCGACGATCCGGACGAAGGCGCCTGCGTGATGGCGGGACTGGCCGAGTCGAACGACGAGGAGGGGTTCTCCCTCGTGTTCATGTGCGACTTCGACGAACCCGACAGCCAGGAAGCGTCCCTCGGCATGGACACACATTGCCTCGTCACCCCCGACCAGGGCACCGCCTACGGCTGCGTACGCGAGGTGGAGCTCGCCGGTGATGTGCTGAGGGTGACGCTGGACCCTTCGTCGCTGGGCGACCTTGGGCTTACCGATCCCGTCGTCGAGATCTTGCTTCGTGCGCCGGCGGCGGACGTGGCGCGCATGCGCGAAGTGCTGCCGCGCATCCTGACGTACGGGCGCCCGGATGCCCGTCCACGGCTGATCATGCGGTAGCAGGCTCAGGGCGTTTCCGCCTGAGGGGAGAAGTCGGGCTTTCGGCCCGCCGAGGGTGGAGAGCGTGATCAGCTTGAGGCGTGGAGTCCATCATCGCGAGCGCCATAGCCGTCCTTGGAACCCTGCTCGGATCGGGGATCACCCTGGCATTTCAGCAGCGCGGTACCGAAAGGAGCCATCAGCTCAGCCGTCGCGAGACGCTGCGGCAGGAGAGGCTCGACGCCTCCTCGGCCTATGCGGGCGCGTTGGTCGACTACCGCCGCTGCCTGGTCCACCTCTGGTTCTGTGAGCACGAGCAGCCGCCGCCGGGGGACCCCGACGCGGTGCGCATCCGCGCGTACGACTTGCGCTCCCGTGCCCAAGAGGCCCTTTTTCGGGTGCAGATGCTGACGGACGACGAGAGGCTGAGCCGGACGGCGGAAGACGTGCTCACGGACATCACGAAGCTGTTCAAGGCGGACGGCAGGGCGGAGCTGGACGAGCTGAGGGTGCGGACCCGTGACGAGATCAGCCGACTCGTCGGCTTGGCCAAGCAGCATCTATAAGGTTCTTGTGCAAGCGGCTGGGCTGAATTCGGGTGCTGGGCGCGATCGCCGGGCTGTCAGTGGGGCCTTCTACTGTCGCCTTCATGGGAAGCCACTTTCAGACCCTGGTGGACCTGGATGCCACGCCGGTGGATGCGAAGGTCCTCGCCGCTCGCGGCCTTGAATGGCTTGTCGAGGAAGAGATAGTGCGGGCCGAGCGCACCGACTGTGTTCTCGGTGCCCCGTGGGGGTATCCGCCTGGTCCGCGCTGGGCTCGGGCGGTCGGGCGGGAGGACTGGGAGCCCAGTGACGGGCTCAAGATCGAGACAGGGCGGACCGTTTTCCATGGCGGCCAGGGCGATGCCGGATACGCCGTCTGTCCGTGCTGTGCCGCCCAGGTGGATCTGTACACCGATGAGTGGGATGAGATCGAGGGGGCCTGGGAGCCGTTCGACCAGGCCATCGGCACCTGGCACGACACGGACCGAGCCGCCGTGGCCTGCCCGCACTGCGGTCGGGCCGGTGAGCTGGGGGTGTGGCTCTGGGACAACGATCACTATGCGTTCGGGTACCTGGGCTTCGAGTTCTGGAACTGGCCCGAGTTCAGCCCCGGCTTCCTCGAACGGTTTGCGGGCGTGCTGGGAGGTCATCGCACGGTTCTGGTGGGAGGCAAGCTCTGAGCGGTGAGCCGTTGAAACGGGGCGCGGTGTGA
Source organism: Streptomyces nodosus (assembly GCF_008704995.1). NCBI lineage: Bacteria > Bacillati > Actinomycetota > Actinomycetes > Kitasatosporales > Streptomycetaceae > Streptomyces > Streptomyces nodosus. The sequence continues at coordinate 2,483,753 of NZ_CP023747.1, read as the reverse complement.
CATATGCGGTTAGCGTGAGGGGAGGGGATCGAGGTCGAGTGGATGTCCGGCAGTGGGTGACGGGACGGGTGAGACATGAGCGCGCGAGCAAGCATGGCAGTCGCCGATATCACCTCCTCCGGTGGATCCGAGGGGCCTCGCGCTGCTGCTGAGCGGATCATCTCGGACAATTCGGTGACCGTTCGTATGGGTGATCTGCAGTTCGATCTGCCGTGCAAGGAGCAGCTCGCCTATTTCGTGGGGCTCGGCATCCTCACGGCGCTCGAGGTCATCGACTGGCCGGTGGCGCTGGCCATCGCCGTCGGGCATGAGCTGGCTCGCAGCAACCACAGCAAGTCGTTGCGCGAGTTCGGGGAGGCGCTGGAACAGGCCTGAGGCCGGTCCGGCTCACGTCATCCGCCCGAGTTGCTGCTCGTCGTGCGCGGAGGCATGTGCGTGCTTGAGGTGTGCGCGTGCGTTCACCGTGTCCTCGGCCGTCACCTCCGCCCAGAAGCGGTGGCAGGAGACGAACACCGCCAGCTCCCGCTCGCGCCGCCGGAGCTTCTCCACCTGGGCCTGCTCGTCCTCGGTCCAGCCCGGGGAGGCGGGGCGCTCGACCTTGCGCCAGGCGGTGTTGTCGCTGAACCCGTCCAGGGGTTCCACCGACCAGGGCAGTCGCTTCAGCAGGGCCAGAAGCTCCGCCCGGACCTGATGCAGCTCCTCCTGGCCGGCGAGGAGGTCACTCGGAAAGTCATGGGTCGCAGCCACGCCGCAATGGTACGCCTGTTCGATTTTCTGGTGCGAGTCGCTTCTTCCGGGTTCGCTCGAACGGCTGACTCCGCACCCATATGTCCGGGGAAAATTGTTCAGGTGGAGCTGTGCAGGAAAGCTGTTCAGGTGAAACTGGACAGGCTTGCCTGAAGGATTTAGCGTGGGGCCATGGAGCTGAACCCCGATGGCGTGTCCGATTCCGCCGCCCGTGCCGCACGTGATCTGCGGGTGGTGTTCAGCCGGCTGCGGCGCCGCATCAGGGAGGTCGCCGGGGACGATGAACTGACCCCCTCCCAGGTGTCCGCGCTCACGTTGGTGAGCAAGGGCGGTGCCGCCACCGCCAGCACCCTGGCGTCCGCCGAGGGGGTGCGCCCGCAGTCGATGGCGGCCACCCTCGCCGGGCTCGAACAGCACGGTCTGATCCGGCGCAGCCCCGACCCCGACGACGGCCGGCGTCAACTGGTCACCCTCACGGAGGCCGGGCGGGAGAGGGTCGAGGGGGACCGGGCGGCCCGGCACGAATGGCTGGCCCGCGCCCTGGAGGACCGTTTCACCGAGGACGAACGCCAGACGGTCCTCGAGGGGCTCTCGCTGATGGAACGGCTCACCCGGTCGTGACATCGAAACCCATACGCACGGTGGGAGGTGCCGAGCGTGCCGCGCCTGCCGGCCGCTTCGACCGCCGGCTGATCGCCCCGATGATCCTGGGTTCCATACTGAACCCGATCAACTCCTCGATGATCGCCGTGGCGCTGGTCCCGATCGGGGTGGCCTTCGGGGCGCCGCCGTCCGAGACCGCCTGGCTGGTCTCGGGGCTCTACCTCGCCACCGCCGTGGGCCAGCCCGTCATCGGGCGCCTGGTCGACATGTACGGGCCACGGCGGCTCTATCTGATCGGTACGGCGCTGGTGGGTGCCGCCGGTCTGATGGGCGCCCTTGCCCCCTCCCTCGGGGTGCTGATCGCCGCGCGGGTGCTGCTCGGCCTCGGGACCTCGGCCGCGTATCCGGCCGCCATGCAGCTGACCCGGAGCGAGACCGAACGCACCGGGCAGGACAGCCCGGCCGGGGTGCTGACCGCGCTCTCCGTCGCCAACCAGACCGTCGCCGCCGTCGGTCCCGCGCTCGGCGGGTTCCTCATCGGGGTGGGCGGCTGGCGGGCCATCTTCACGGTCAATGTGCCGCTGTCCGTGGCCTGTCTGGTCCTCGGCGCGATGTGGCTGCCCAGGACGACGACCGTCCGGGAACGGCGCGGGGTCGACCTGCCGGGCATGCTTCTCTTCTCCGCCACGCTCCTCTCCCTCATGTACTTCCTGATGAGCCCCCGGCTCGCCCACTGGTGGCTGCTGCCGCTCGCCGCCGTGGCGGCCGCCGGGTTCGCCCTGCGGGAGCTGCGCACGGCGGTGCCCTTCATCGACCTGCGGGTGCTCGGCGGCACCGTGCCGCTGCTGGTCACCTATCTGCGCCAGCTCCTCGGCTACACCACCCTGTACTGCTTCATGTTCGGCTTCGCCCAGTGGCTGGAGGAGGGCCGCGGGCTGAACGCGGCCGGCGCGGGCCTGGTCCTGCTGCCGCTGTCGCTGAGCGCGCTCACCGTCTCCGGCCTCACCGGGCGTCGCGAGGCCGTGCGCGGCAAGCTGCTGGTGGGCGGCGTCCTCCAGGTCGTGGGCTGCGGCCTGCTGCTTCTGCTGCACTCCGACAGCCCGGTGTGGCTGCTGCTCGCCGTCGGCGTCGTGATGGGCATACCGCAGGGCCTGATCGGCCTCGCCAACCAGAACGCCCTCTACCGGCAGGCCGTACCCGAACGCATCGCCTCCGCCGCCGGGTTGCTGCGCACCTTCTCCTATCTGGGCGCGCTGGGCGCCTCCGCGGCCGACGCGGCCTTCTTCGCCCACGGCGCCGACACGGCCGGACTGCATGAGCTGGCCCTGTTCATGGCGGCGGGGTCCGTGCTGCTCGTGCTGGTCATCCTGCCGGACCGCTCCCTGTCCACCCTCACCCCCACCCTCAGCTCAGGAAAGGCCTGATCCATGGCTCTCACCACGCTCGACCCGCGTACCGCCCTGGTCGTGATCGACCTGCAGAACGGCATCCTGGGACTGCCAGGCCAGCCCCACAGCGGCCCCGAGGTCCTGGCCCGCACCGTCGAACTCGCCGACGCCTTCCGGGCCCGGAACCTGCCGGTCGTCCTGGTCCGGGTCTCCTTCGCCGCCGACGGGGCCGACGTCCCTCCCGGCCGTACCGAGCAGCAGCGCGGCGCCGGCGCCTTCCCCGAGGGCTGGGACCTCGTCGTCGACGAACTCTCCGGGCACCCGGGCGACATCCTTGTCACCAAGCACAACTGGGGCGCCTTCCACGGCACCGACCTCGATGTCCAGCTGCGGCGGCGCGGGGTCACCCAGATCGTGCTGACCGGCGTCGCCACCAGCATCGGCGTGGAATCCACCGCACGGGCCGCGTACGAGCACGGCTACCATGTCACGCTCGTCGCCGACGCGATGACCGACTCCGACCCCGAGGCGCACCGCGGAAGCGTCGAGCGGATCTTCCCGCGCCTCGGCGAGACGGGCACCACGGCCGATGTCCTGGAACTGCTGGCCAAGACGCACGCGGTCTGAGCCGCCGGGCCACCGCGCGGTCGTCCGCCCGAGGGCCGGGACCGCATGGTGGCCCGGGCCGTCCGCCCGGTTTCGGGCGGCCGCTACCTTTGATCTTCATGACCCTCGATGATCTGCGTGTCTTCGTCGCCGTCTGCCGCGCCGGAAGCCTCAGCGCCGTGGCCCGGGAACTCGGCTGCACCCAGTCGGCCGTGAGCCAGCACGTACGGAGGCTGGAACGCGAGGTGGGCGTCGCCCTGGTGGAACGGCAGCCGCGCGGGGTGGTCCCCACCGGAGCCGGGAGCGTGCTCCGGCAGGCCGCCGAGGAAGGGATCTCAGGCCTCGACCTGGCGCTGCGCAGACTCGCGGAACTCGCCCGGGGCGACGGCGGAGTCGTACGGATCGCCACGGGCAGCGCCACCGTGCGGCACTTCATGGCCTCGGCGGTGGCCGACTTCAGGCGGCGGTACCCAGGGGTCAGCCTGGAGTTCCGGACGGAGAACTCCAGCCGGAGCTGCTTCGCCGCACTCCAGGAACCCGGCCTGGACCTCGCCTGGGTGACCCTCGGGGAGCCCGTGCGCGGGGTCGAGCAGCGGCCCGTCGCCCGCCTGCCCTGGGTGCTCGCCGTACCCGCCGACGACGAACTCGCCGGGCGGGAGCGGATCGAGGCGGCCGAACTTGCCGGGCTGCGGCTCATCGGGCTCCCCGAGGGCTCCACCTCGCGCGCCCGACTCGAGTCCGCCTATACCGAGTTGGGCATGGTGACGACCGCCTCCGAGACCAGCGTCGCCGACTGGGACACCGCCGTGCTGCTCGTCGAACTCGGCGTCGGCCACGCGGTCGTGCCCGATCTGCCCGGCTGGCCCTCCCCGGCCGGGTCAGGACTGCGCTTCGTGCCGGTGCCCGAGCTGTCGCCGCTCACCGTCGGCTGGGCGGTGCGGCGTTGGGACACCCTGTCGGCGTCGGCACGCGCCTTCGCCGACACGGTCGCCCGGCACACCGGCGGGACCTGAGGGCTCAGCACTCCAGGAAGGACCAGCCCAACTCCCGTACCAGCCGGGTCGCCACCGGCACCGCCACCCCGTGCCGTTCGGCCGCCCGCAGCAACGCGCCGCCGATCGCGTCGAGTTCGATGGCCCGCCCGGCCTCCGCGTCGCGCTGCATCGAGGACTTCGTCTGCGCCGGGAACGCGTCGTAACGGGCCAGTGCCGCCGCCGCGTCCGTGGCCGCACCGCAGGCCCGGCCCACCGCCGCCGTCTCCTCCACCAGGGCCACCAACTCCTCGCGGTGCCGGGTGCGGATCTCTCCCAGCGGCACCCCGTACCGCGTCGTCAGCAGTGCGAGGGGTGCCAGGAACGCCATCTTCGCCCACAGGGCCGCGGCCTCCCCGTCCAGGACCCGGACCCGCACCCCCGACCACTCCAGCGCCCCGGTGAGCCGGTCCAGGTGTCCCGGCGCCACGGACTCCGCGGTCAGGTCGACCTCCACGAACGGGCTGTCATGTTCGATCACGCCGGGTGCGACACGGGTGGACTCGACCCGGATGACGGCGGGCGCCACCCGTGCGGCGCCATAGCGGGCGCGCAGCACCGCGGGATGTTCGACGCCGTTCAACAGCGGTACGACCAGGGTGTCCTGGCCCAGCACCTGCTCCGGTACGCGCTCCAGTGCGGCGTCGAGCGCGGTGTGCTTGACCGTGACGAGCACGACATCGGCCGGCTCACGCAGCTCGGTGTCCGCCTCCACCCGTGCGGTGAACGCGCCGTACCGCTCACTGCGGACGTGGATGCCCTGCGTACGCAGTGTCCGTACGCTCTCCTCGCCCGCCAGACAGATCACACGGTGCCCGGCCCGGGCCAGCCGCGCGGCGAGCAGCCCGCCGACCCCGCCGGGTCCCAGGACCGCCACCGTGAGGCCGGCTCGGTGGTCTTGGTCGTCTCTCGCCATGTCTTTGCCCCTGGATCCGCTGTCCGGAGCCCCGGTCCGGGCCCCTCGGTGAGGATCACAAGGCGCGCGGGTTCAGTCAATCCTCGGGGATGCTTGGTCAAGCCCAAGAGAAAGCTTGGGGGATGCTGGGGGAATGCTGGGGGAATGCTGGGGGATTAAGGAAATCAATGAATTGAATATGCTTCACCCGGTGCTGGATGCCCGCACACCGGGGCGCGAGACTGGGTGCATGTGCCGCAGCATCAAGACGCTACGTCCGCCCGCCGTCCCCGAAGAAGCCACGGAGGAGGAGATCCGCGCCGCGGCCCTCCAGTATGTGCGCAAGGTCTCCGGCTTCCGGGCGCCGGCCGCCCACAATCGCGAGGTGTTCGACCGCGCGGTGGACGCCGTCGCCGCGGCCACCGCGGAACTCCTCGGCGGGCTCGAGGTGCGGGGCCGGTCCCGGGGGACTACTTCTGCAGTGCCGGACGGCGCATGAAGCGGGCCGCGCCCGCACCCGCCGCGAACAGGGCCGCCACCGAGACGCCCGTCGCCAGCCAGCTCGCGCCCAGCCACTGGCCGCCGAAGTAGCCGAGGGCCACGCTGTAGGCGGCCCAGACGATGCCCGCCAGTGCCGACCAGGGCACGAAGTCGCGGGCGCGGCGGCGGGCGACACCTGCGGCGAAGGAGACGACGGAACGGCCCGCGGGAGCGAACCGGGCGATGATCACCAGTGCGCCGCCGCCGTGCGCGAGTGCCGCGCCGAGGCGTTCCTGCGCCGTGGTGAGCCGGCGCGAGCGGGCTATAGCGCGGTCCAGGCGGGCGCCGCCGCGCCAGGCGAGGCGGTAGGCCACCAGATCGCCCAGCACCGAGGCCGTCGCCGCGCACAGGATGAGCCCGAGGATGTCCGGCGCGTGGGCCACGGCCGAACCCGCCGCTGCCGCGGTCGCCGCCGTGATGACCAGGACACCGCTCGGCAGCAGGGGGAGAAAGACATCCAGCAGGACCGAAACGGCCACCACGGGGTAGACCCAGGGGCTGCCGGCCAGCGACCCCATACTTTCCAACACCCGAACTCCCCCGTCCACCTGCCCAGAGGCAACTGCGTGCCGCGGTGACGCGGGGGAGCGGCAGAAGCGGCCTTTGTCAGTCGTACAGCGTACGCGGCTGGTGTGACGATTGGTACACAGGGGGCCACAGATACGGTCCGGAACGCGTCCGGCGCCGGATCGCACCAGCGCCCGCCCCGGGAACGGTGTTCTCCCGGGGCGGGCGCTGTCGTACGACCGTGCTGCTGTCGTCCTGCGTCCGAGACGGCTCAGGCCGCGACGGGCTCCGAGGCCGACTCGGGCTCCTGCTCGGCGGCGGGCCGGAAGGATATGAGGCGGTCCAGGCCGAACGCGCCGGAACCGGTGAAGACCAGCAGCAGGAGGCACCAGCAGAACATCGCCGACAGCTCGCCGCCGTTCTGGATCGGCCACAGGGCGTTCGGCTGGTGCACATCGAAGTACGCGAACGCCATCGATCCGGACGCCAGGAACGCGGCACCGCGGGTGCCGAGGCCGAGCAGCACCAGGGCGCCGGCGACCAGTTCGATCAGGGCGGCGTACCAGAAGGGCCAGGCGCCGGTCGCGACGGTGCCGCCCTTGGTGCCCGCCGCGCCACCGAGGACGCCGAAGAGCGAGGCGGCGCCGTGGCAGGTGAAGAGCAGGCCGACGACGATGCGGAACAGTCCGACGACGTACGGCTGGGCGCTGTTGAGGCGCGCGGTCATGTGGGGGGCTCCTTCGGTCTGGTTCCGGTCCGGGTGGGGACCGGCCATGGGGGACGGAAAACCGAGGAGTGAAAGGTTAGGCAGACCTATTAGTGCTTGCAAGTTCAACATTCGGTCAGTGGCCGGACTTCGCCCCCGCGTCCGGAAATCGCCCCTGCCGTCACGGAGTTCACGGGCGTCACCTCCTCTATCGGTGCCCGGCGGGTTGGCTGGATCGGCCCCACCTGGTGCTCCCTTGACCGGATCACTTCCGGAACGGGCGCCCATCGTGACCGAATCCACTGCGACGGGCGCCCGGGAGGACGTGGCGAGGCGCAACAACCGTTCCGCGTCAGCCGTTTGTCGGGGGAATTTCTGGATGGTGGCCGACAGGTCGGCGCTCGCTCGACGACGGCAGGTGCTGGTTGATCAGGTCCGCCGCCGTTCCGGCGTCGTCGATCGTGACGACGAAGCTGATCCCCCGGGTGAGTTCGAGCCACAGCGCATCGCCCTCCCGGAGCGACACGGCTCTCAGGCCCGGCTTCCAGCGATAGCCCCAACCTCCCACGTCCATGGGCCTGGTCCAGCGGGCCGAGGCATGGGCGATCCGGTCCGTCGTGAACGTCCGCCGCAGAAGAGGCACCAGGGCCGAGGAGACCGTCACGCCGTGCGGGAACACGGTCACCTTGACGCCGCCCGTGACGAGGAACGCGGCCGGGGCGGCGAGGAGTTCGAGGCTGACGGTCCGATACTCCGCGCTGATCGCCGCGAAGGCGAGGAGCGCCACGGCCAGGACCACGCCGGTGGTGAGCATCCAGGGGCTGTACTGAGAGCGGCACCAGGCCGTTCGCCTGCCGTCGTTCCGCGGGAGGTTCATCCGTTCCTCCTTTTCCGGCGCTCCGGGGCGCGGCGCTCCCCGCTCGGTGGGCGCGAGGTGATTCTGCCGGGAAACGCGCTCCGCCGCCCCGTTGTGGTACGGGGCGGCGGAGGCGTGGGGCGGTGGTGCGGGGGTCAGCAGCTTGCGAGGTAGTTCTGGAGTGCGCTCTTCTCGGCCGTGTCGACGGAGAGGCCGTAGTAGTACTTCACCTGCACCCAGGCGCGGACATAGGTGCAGCGGTAGGAGGTCTGGGTCGGCATCCACTGCGCCGGGTCCTTGTCGCCCTTCGACCGGTTGGAGCTGGCGGACACGGCGATCAGCTGAGGACGGGTCAGGTCGTTGGCGAACGCCTGGCGCTGGGCGGTGGTCCACTTGCTCGCGCCGGAGTCCCAGGCCTCGGAGAGCGGGACGACGTGATCGATGTCGAAGCTGGAGGAGACGGTGGTGGTGGCACCGTCGTACGCGGAGGTCCAGTTGCCGCTGGTGGACGCGCAGTTGGCGTCGGTGACGACGTTCGAGCCGTCCCGCATCAGGACCGTCTCGCGGGTGTCGCACTTGCCGCTGATGGTGATCCAGTGCGGGAAGAGCGCGCGGTCGTAACCGGTGTGGTTCGGCGTCGCGACGGTGAGCGAGGCCAGGTAGGTGCGGGCGGTGGCGGCGGTGACCGGGGTGGGGAGGGCGGCGGAGGCGGTCGGGCTGTTGAGGAGTCCGAGGGAGGCGATGAACGCGGTGAGCGCCGCCAGTATGCTGAGCCGTCGACGCGCGTAGACCTTAGGCATGTGAACTTCCTTGACGGGTGGGGGTGTTGTGGCGGGGGGCATGGGAATGCTCGCGGAGCCGGGTTGCCGGGACATGTGTGTTCGGTGAGACGCTAGTGACGTGCGCATGACACAACAAGAGGTGTGCCTGGACTTTCGGGCCCGGATGGGCCCGTCCGGCGGTCGCGTACCATGGACGGCGCAGAAGGGGAGTAGCTCTTCGCCGGACCGTCGACACACTGCTCAGCTCGTCTGAGCCGGCGCCCGGAGGCGGATCCTTTCCATGGATCGGCCAGCGAGACCTTCGGCAAGCAGTGCACGCCCGTGCCTCATGGTGCGGGTGATCCGTGTGCTGCCGTGCCGAGGTGTCGCAGCAGTCACAGCACTCTCGGTGGGGCGGCCCCGACCGATTGAGGAACCTTGATCAGCATCACCGTCCTGGCGCTCGTCTTCGGCGTCGTCTTCCTGGCCGAACTGCCCGACAAGACGGCCCTCGCCGGGCTCGTGCTCGGCACCCGCTACCGCGCCTCGTACGTCTTCGCCGGTGTCGCCGCCGCTTTTCTGCTGCATGTCGTGCTCGCCGTAGCCGCGGGCAGCGCTCTCACCCTGCTGCCGCAGCGCATCGTGCACGGGATCACCGGTCTGCTCTTCCTCGGCGGCGCGGCCGTGCTGCTGCTGAAGAAGGGGGAGGGCGAGGAGGAGATCCGCCGGCCCGAGAACCAGAGCTTCTGGAAGGTGTCGACGACGGGCTTCATGCTCATCCTGATCGCCGAGTTCGGCGATCTCACCCAGATCATGACGGCGAACCTCGCCGCCCGTTACGACGACCCGCTGTCCGTGGGCCTCGGTGCGGTGCTGGCCCTGTGGGCGGTCGCGGGCCTCGGCATCGTCGGCGGCAAGGCCCTGATGAAGAGGGTGCCGCTGGGGCTGATCACAAGGATCGCGGCGGCGGTGATGGCGCTGCTCGGGGTGTGGAGCGTGTACGAGGCCGCGACGGCGTGACCGGAGGCCGTGGGGGCGGGCGGCGGCGCGGCCGGCACGGGGGTGCTGCACGGGGGTGCAGGCACGGCGAGCGGCGGGGCGCGGCAGGGTTGCGGGCGCGGCGCGTGGACCGGGTGCGGCAGGGGCGGGCGGCGTCCGTTCGGGTGTGTCCGTTCGGCGTCCGAGTGGTGGCCGAGGGATGTCTCCGGGGTTGCCCTGTCGGGAGCGGTTGTATCGGTGCAGGTCGGAGGCGGTGGCGTGCGGGGGAGTCGTTTTGTATCGTGGAGGAACAAAGTGGCTCCCGTCCGTTTCCCCTGACCGGCGGACGGGGCCGCCTTGTCCCCGGGGCCGTCCATCGGCCCCTTTCCTCGTGCAACTGGAGTCCCTGCCGATGACGGCCACGACCGTTCTCACCGCCCGCGCCCTTCTGCTGGACATGGACGGCACCCTCGTCAACTCCGACGCCGTCGTGGAGCGGTGCTGGCGGCGCTGGGCGGACCGGCACGGTCTGGACGCCGACGAGGTGATGAGGGTCGTGCACGGCCGCCAGGGCTATGCCTCGATGGCGGTCCTGCTCCCCGACCGCCCGATGGAGCAGAACCTCGCGGACAACGCCCGGATGCTCGCCGAGGAGACCGCCGACATGGACGGCGTGGTCGAGGTCCCCGGCGCCGCGGCCTTCCTGGCCTCCCTCGCCGGGCTCCCGCACGCCCTGGTGACCTCGGCGGACGTGGCGCTGTCCACCGCGCGGATGGCCGCCGCGGGACTGAAGCCGCCGGCGGTGCGGATCACCGCGGAGAACGTGGGCGCGAGCAAGCCGGACCCCGAGGGCTTTCTGAAGGGCGCCGCCGAGCTGGGGGTCGCCCCCGAGGACTGTGTCGTCCTGGAGGACTCCGGTGCGGGTATCGCGGCGGGCCGGGCGGCCGGGATGCGGGTGGTCGGCGTCGGGCCCCGGGCCGGTCTGCACCGTCCCGACGTCCTGGTCCAGGACCTCACCGGAATGCGGGCGGAGGGGACGGCGGACGGGGCGGTCCGGCTGCACATCGGCTGACCACCCGGCGCGTCAGGGCTGGGACGTCTCCGACTCCAGCCTCGCCCGCGTGGTCGGCCCGTACACCCCGTACTCGTCCTCGGTGATGCCCCGCATGAACTGGTAGCCGCGCACCGCGCTCTCCACCCGGTGGGTGTAACTGCCGTTCGCCGGGCCGAAGTACAGCTTCAGCCGGTGCAGCCGCTGCTGGAGTTCGGACACCTCGGGACCCTTGTCGCCGAGCCGCAGGACCGCGACGGTGCTCGAGGTCTCGTAGTCGTCGGAGGGCGGCGGCGAGGGATCGGCGGGCTGCGCGGGAGCCGGGGCGGACCGGCCCGGGTCGGCCGCGGACACGGACGGGCCCGGGGAGTCGTCCGGCGAGGCGCTGGTGGAGGGGGCGGCGGAGGGCGACGGGTCGGTGCTTGTTGGCGATGCCGGGCTCTCCGGGGCCGAGGTGACGGGCTCCAGGGATGACGCCGGCGCCGATGTCCCGTCCGGGGACGCCTCGGGAACGCTTGCCCGTACGTTCTCGGGGAGCGCGCCGTCCCGCTCCGGGGAGACGGCGGAGAACAGTCCGACGAACCATGCGGCAGCCAGGGCCGCCGCGACGGTTCCGCCCGCGGCCAGCAGGACGGTGCGCCGCCGGTGGCGGGGCGGCATGTCGTCCGGGTGCGCGGGCGCGGGGTGCTGATGACGACCCGCGGGCCCGGTGGGTCCCACGGCCCCGGCGGGCACGGCGGCGAGCCGCATGGTCCGCTCCGCCGCGGCCTCTTGCTCCGCGCCGCCCTCTCCCGGTGCGCCGGCCCCGCGTGTCACGGCCGCGAGCCTCATGGTCTGGTCCGGTGCCGCCGGGGGCTCCCCACGGCCCGCCGGGTCCGCCCCGGGCCGCGCGTCGTCGCCCGCCTCCGCAGGGGGCTGTGCACGCTGGTCCGGGTTCGCCGCGGACGGCACGCCCGCGGCCGGGTCCGTCGCGGGCCGCACGCTTCCCGCCGCGCCCGCCGGGGGCCGTGCGGCCGCCTCGGGCAGGGCGGTGAGGCGCATGGTCTCGTCCGGGGCCGTGCTCCCGGCCGGTGCCGCGGGCCCCTCGACCGGCTCCGGGGCGGGCCGGTCCGCTGCCGCCGGGGTCTCGGCCGCCGGGAAGTCCAGCTCCACATACGGCCGGATCCGCAGGGAATCGAAGTCCTCCGCGGCCGCCGCCTGCGCCGTGCGGACGTCTCTGAGCGCCTCGGACGCCCGTCGGGTGCACCCGCACGACGGCGTGCCGTCCGGCTGCCGTGGCGCCGCGCACTCCGGGCAGGCCTGTCCGTTTGAATCGCTCACGTGTGGGTCCCCTCCTGATGAATTCCAGAGATTATGCAGATCTTCTCCACAGAATCTGCCGGGAGCCCCCGGAATCCCTGCTTCCAGTGGGGATTCAACAGGCCATAACGGGTCACACCCACCAGGATGAGAGTGCACGATGGACGAGAGCCCCGGGTCGCCCGGACCGTGCCGCCGGCGCCCCGGACCCGGATCCACGGAGGTCGTACGACGTTCCCTGGAGGCCTTCATGACCGACGACACGCAGGGCAGGGCGGGCGAGGCCGCACGGGCGACGAGGACGACGGAGACGGAGCAGAAGGCGGGGGAGGCCGGGAAGGCGGGGACGGAGACCGGGGCGAGCGCGGGGGCGGGGACGGAGGCAGCCGAGGGGCGGGGGACCGGCGACCGCGGCGGCGCGACAGGCGCCCGTGGGCCCGGGCGGCACCGGACCGTCGACGGGAGCGTGCACGGCGGTGTTCTGGTCTCCATAGGCGCCCTGCTGCTCGGCATGCTGCTCGCCGCACTCGACCAGACCATCGTGTCCACGGCCCTGCCCACGATCGTCAGCGACCTCGGTGGACTCGAACATCTGTCCTGGGTGGTCACCGCCTATCTGCTGGCCTCGACCGCGGCGACCCCGCTGTGGGGCAAGCTCGGTGACCAGTACGGGCGGAAGAAGCTGTTCCAGGCCGCGATCGTGCTCTTCCTCATCGGGTCCGCGCTCTGCGGCATGTCCCAGAACATGCTGGAACTCATCGCCTTCCGCGCCCTCCAGGGCCTGGGCGGCGGTGGACTCATCGTGCTGTCGATGGCGATCGTCGGCGATATCGTCCCGCCCCGGGAGCGGGGCCGCTACCAGGGGCTCTTCGGCGCCGTCTTCGGCACCACCAGTGTGCTCGGGCCGCTGCTCGGCGGCCTGTTCACCCAGCATCTGAGCTGGCGCTGGGTCTTCTACATCAACCTCCCGGTCGGCATGGTCGCCCTGGCCGTGATCGCGACGGTGCTGCGCATCCCGAGAAAATCCGAACGCCATGTCATCGACTACATGGGCACGGTCCTCATCGCCTCCGTCGCCACCTGTCTGGTCCTGGTGGCCTCGCTCGGCGGCACCAGCTGGGGCTGGGGCTCCCCGCGGACCATCGGCCTGGTGGTCGTCGGCCTCGTGCTGCTGCTGGCCTTCGTCCTCTTCGAGCGCCGGGCCGCCGAGCCGGTTCTTCCCCTCAAGCTCTTCCGCGTCCGTACCTTCACGCTGTCCGCCGTCATCAGCTTCATCGTCGGCTTCGCGATGTTCGGCGCGATGACCTATCTGCCGACGTTCCTCCAGATCGTCCACGGCATCACCCCGACCATGTCCGGCGTCCATATGCTGCCGATGGTGGCCGGAATGCTGCTGTCGTCCACCGGTTCCGGCCAGATCGTCAGTCGCACCGGGCGCTGGAAGGTGTTCCCCGTCGCGGGCACCGCCGTCACCACGATCGGCCTGCTTCTGCTGCACCGGCTCGACGAGCACAGCAGCACCATGGCGATGAGCGCGTCCTTCTTCGTCTTCGGTCTGGGACTCGGCCTGGTCATGCAGGTCCTGGTGCTGATCGTGCAGAACGCCGTCGCCTATGAGGACCTGGGCGTCGCCACCTCGGGCGCCACCTTCTTCCGTTCCATCGGCGCCTCGTTCGGGGTGGCCATCTTCGGGACGATCTTCGCCGGCCGCCTCGGGCAGCATCTCGCGTCGGCGCTCGCCGGGCGTACGCTCCCACCGGGCGTGACCCCCGGCGGGCTGAAGGCCGACCCGCGCGGCATCACATCCCTCCCGGCCGGCATCCGGCCCGCCGTCCTGCACGCCTTCTCCTCCTCGATCACCGAGGTCTTCGTGTACGCCGCCCCGGTCGCCCTGCTCGGCTTCGTCCTGGCGTGGTTCCTGCGCGAGGACAGGCTGCGCGGCTCGGTGACGGCGCCGGACGGGACACAGACGCTGGCGAGCAACCCCGTGGAGCGGTCCTCGTACGACGAGGTGTGCCGGGCCCTGTCGCTGCTCGGCTCCCGGGAAGGGCGGCGCGAGATCTACGAGAAGATCACCAGCCGGGCCGGGTACGACCTGCTGCCGGCGGCGAGCTGGCTGCTGCTGCGGATCAAGAAGTACGGCTGGGCCGAGCCCGCGCTGCTCGCCGAGCGCAGCATGGTGCCGCTGACCGTCGTCCTCGACGCCTCACGACAGCTGGAGGAGCGGCGGCTGGCGGAGCGCGAGGGACTCGCCCTGGTGCTCACCGCGCAGGGCCGCGCGGCCGTCGAACGCCTGGCCGACGCCCGTGAGAAGTCCCTGGCGGACCTGCTGGGTGACTGGTGGGGCCCGGAACGCCCGACCGACCTGGTCCGGCTGGTACGGGAACTCAACACCGAGCTGTGCGGATCGCATGCGGAACGCCCCTACGACGGGTCCGGCGGCAGCCGTCCATGAGCCGGGCCCGGGACGCCGGCAGCGGCTGTTCCCGAGCGGGGCGGTCGGGGATCAGGACAGCGGCTTGGCGAACCAGTGCTCGGCGTACAGCTGGTCGTTGTGCGGTTCGGTCTCCCGATAGCCGAGGCGTGCGTACAGGGTGCGCGCCTCCACCAGGTCATGGCGGGTGTCCAGGACGATCCGGCAGGCGCCGAGCGCACGGGCGGCCTCCTCGGCGGCGGAGACCAGAAGCGGGGCCCCGCCCCGGCCGCGCAGTTCCCGGCGCAGGAAGACCCGCTTGAGCTCGGCCGTGGCGGGGTCCAGCAGCCGGACGCCCGCGGTCCCGGCCGGCTCCCCCGCATACCGTGCGACCAACAGGCGCCCGGCGGGCGGGGCGAGCTCGGCACCGCTGTCCGCCGCGATCTCCCGCTCCAGTTCCTCGGGATCGGTGCGGTGCCCCTGGTGCAGGAGGTACCAGCGGTCACTGACCTCCGTGTAGTACTCCCGCCACAGCGTGACGGCGGCGGGTGAGTCAGGGGGCTCCACGGCGACGGTCCAGGCCATGCGCGCCATTGTTCCCGGGGGCGGGGCCGGGCCCGCAAACGGATTCCCGGGTCCGGCGGTCGGCGGACGGGGCTCCCGTCGTCACGCCCGGTCGGCCCCCGGGTGGCCGGAACGGCGCTTGTGCCAGTCCCGGACGATCTCCTCGACGTCATACGGCTTGAGGCCCAGCGGCGGTCCCGGCGGCGGCTTGGACATCATCTCGCGGATCTTCACATTGACGCCCTCGATCAGCCGGCGCACCATCCGCTCGGACGGCGCCACCGCGGCCGCGGCCAGGGTGTCCTCCGCCTCCTTGCGCAGGGCGAGACTCGGCGGCAGCACCGCGAGCCCCTCGCGGGCCATCTTGCTTTTGATCCACCACAGTTCGTCGTACACCGTCTCGGTGAGGGCCGGTGCCGGCTTGCCCGCGCCGGGGAGGTGTGCGAACTCCCCGCGCGCCTGGGCGTCACGGATCTGTTTGTCGACGAAGGACTCGAAGCTGACGCCGGGTGGCTTGCGCTCGGTCATGCCCCCATTGTGTCGGACATCACCCAACAGGGCGATCGGTCGAATTATCATTCCGCAGCGGTACGACCCAGCACCCAGAAGGAGCGCTTGTGCTCGAACTCACCATGGCCTCGGTCTCCGAGGCGGATGCCGGGGCGACGGCCGGCATGCTGATGGCCGATGCGCCCAGCGACCCGGGCAGCCTGCTGCGGGTGGGCCGGGACAGGTCCCTCTGCCGGCTGGTGACCCCCGACGACTGGCTGTTCGTCTCGCGGGTCCATCTGGAGTTCCAGTGCGGAGCGGACGGTGTCTGGGGGGTCATCTGGCTGCGCGGCTCCCAGGTCGAGCCCTCCTCCGAGGTGGTGCTGACCCTGCCAGGGCACCCGGCCCAGCCCCTGCCCTACGGCGGCACCGCCAAGCTGCCGCACGGCGGCTCCGGGGAGCTGGTGATCAAGGACCGCTCCGCCCCGCGCAGCGTCAATGTGGGCTTCTACCACGAGGTCTGAGCAGCCCCGTCGGTCAGACCGTCACCCGGGCCAGCGCGAATCCGTCGTACCCCTTGGTGCCCACCGTCTGGATCGCCGTCCCGCTCAATCTCGGGTGGGAGGCGATGAGTTCCAGCGCGGCCCGGGTGCCTCGCACGCTCGGGTCCTCGCTGTCGGGGTCGGTGACCCGACCGCCGCGCACCACATTGTCGAGGATGATCAGGCCCCCGGGGCGGGTCAGTCTGAGGGCCCACTCCACATACTGCGGATTGTTGACCTTGTCCGCGTCGATGAAGACCAGGTCGAACGGCTCCGGGTGCTCCTCGGCCAGCTTCGGCAGCGACTCCAGGGCGGGGCCCACTCTCACCTGGGCGATCTCGCCCAGACCGGCCCGGTCGAGATTGCGGCGGGCGACCTCCGCATGGACGGCCGAATATTCCAGAGTGATCAGCCGGCCGTCCTCGGGCAGTGCCCGGGCCAGCCAGATGGTGCTGTAGCCGCCGAGTGTGCCGATCTCCAGGACCCGGCGGGCGCCCTGGATCCGGGCGAGCAGCTGGAGCAGCTTGCCCTGGTTCGGTGAGACGGCGATCTGGGGCAGCCCCGCCGCATCGCTGTCCCGCAGGGCCTCGGTGAGCACCTCGTCGTCGGGGGCGAGAAGGGTCGTGAAGTAGGCGTCGACGTCGTCCCAGGCCTCTTGCGCTGTACTCATTGCACGGTGCCTTCCCTCGGCTGATTAAGCTGTCTAATTAGACTGCCTAATGAATATAGCCCGAGGTGAGAGGGCCTGTATAGACACGTTCGGGTGATGTCATGCCTGTCATGCCGTCGGGTGCGGCGGGCGCTCGACCGACGGTGCCGACCCCGGCAGCGGACGTCCGGCCGACTCCGTCATGCGCCACACCGCGGCCCCGCCGATCACGGCCGCCGCCATCATGTAGTAGGCGGGCATCATCATGTTCCCCGTGGCCCCGATGAGCGCCGTGACCACCAGCGGGGTGGTCCCGCCGAACAGCGAAACGGACACATTGAAGCCGATCGAGAGCGAGCCGTAGCGGACCCGGGTCGGGAAGAGGGCCGGGAGCGTGGCCGGCATCGCCGCCGTGAAGCAGACCAGCAGCAGTCCGAGCGCCCCCATGCCGAGGGCGATGGCGAGCAGGCCTCCCTGGCGGATCAGCAGCAGCGCGGGAACCGACAGGAACAGGAAACCCGCACAGCCCGCCGCGATCACCGGGCGGCGGCCCACGCGGTCGGTGAGCGCCCCCGCGAACGGCTGCACGATCATCATCAGCACCATCACGCCGAGCACCACCAGCAGTCCATGGGTCTCGTCGTACTTCAGCTCGCTGGTCAGATAGCTCGGCATGTACGACAGCAGCATGTAGTCGGTGACGTTGAACACCAGCACCAGGCCCACGCACAGCAGCAGCGCCCGCCACTGGCCGGCCACCGTCTCGCGCAGCGGCACCCGGGGACGGTCGGCCCCCGACTTCTCGACCTCCGCCGCGAACGCCGGGGTCTCCTCCAGCCGCAGCCGCAGATAGAGGCCGATGATGCCCATCGGGCCCGCGATCAGGAACGGGATCCGCCAGCCCCAGGCCACCAGGTCCGCGGCGGGCAGCAGCGCGGTCATCAGGGTGACCAGGCCCGCGCCGCCGACGTATCCGGCGAGCGTGCCGAACTCCAGCCAGCTGCCGAGGAAGCCGCGCTTTCTGTCCGGGGCGTACTCGGCGATGAAGGTGGACGCGCCCGCGTACTCGCCGCCGGTGGAGAAGCCCTGCACCAGACGGGCGGCCAGCAGCAGCGCCGGCGCGCCGACGCCGATCGTCGCGTACGACGGGATCAGGCCGATCGCGAAGGTGCCCGCCGCCATCATGATCATGGTCAGTGCGAGCACCTTCTGGCGCCCCAGTCGGTCGCCGAGCGGTCCGAAGACCATGCCGCCCAGCGGCCGGACCAGAAACGCCGCGGCGAAGGCACCGAAGGTGGAGAGCAGCTGTGCGGTGGGGCTGCCGGACGGGAAGAACACCTTGCCCAGCGTCACCGCGATATAGCTGTAGACGCCGAAGTCGAACCACTCCATCGCGTTGCCGAGCGCGGCGGCCTTCACGGCGCGTTTGACCAGCGCCGGGTCGGTGACGGTTGCCTCCCGGGCCACCGGGGCCCGGTACGCATCGGACGGTGGGAGTGGAGCGACGGTCGTCAAGATTCCGCTCGCCTGCCTTTCGACGGGAACGAGGACAAGGGGCCCGCCGTCCCGCTGCGGACCGGGGTCCGTCCGGGAGGTGGGCCGGAAAATCGACTATAGGTGCGGTTTGCGTCCTCACATTGGGTGACACAGGTGCTGCGCAGAGCGCGCAAACGCCCTGTGTCCAGGCGCGACGGCCATCTCGTGGACAGCCGCTCACGGCCATGTCTGTGACCCTTCTCGCGCACCGAGGGGGGAACCGGACCGTCCTGCCACAGTCGTCGCCCGAACAAAAGTCCGCCGTACGCTGCTCCGGGACGGCGGTGGCGCCGGGCCCCGGGGCACCGATGCGGAGGAGCCGCCTCAGATCCGCCCCGACACCGTCGCCGCCAGCGCCCCCGCCAACAGTGCGGCGACCAGCAGGGGGACGCCCAGGCCGTGGTGGAGGACCAGCCAGCCGCCGAGCAGGGCGCCCGCCAGCAGGGCCACGGCGGAGGCACCGCGGCGCGGGGTGCGGCTGCCCGTGCCGCCGCCCAGTCGGGAGTCGGCTGCCAGCCCCGTCAGTGTGGTGGTCAGCACCGTGGTGGCGGTCAGGTCGCGCACCCCGAGCTTGTGCACCGTCGTATTGCGCAGGCCCATCGCGAAGGCCGTCACCGCGATCAGCGCGTAGCCCGCACCGGAGGCGCCCGGGGAGGCGAAGGCGATCGCCGCGGACACGCCCAGCAGAACGGCTTCGGCCGCGGAGGTCGTCCGGGTCCAGGTGCGCCGCGATCCACCGCCGTACCGTCGCGCCACCCGCCCACCCATCACCGCCCCCGTGAGGAACGACGCCAGGGAGACCAGGGAGTGCCCGGTGGAGATGCCCGGTGCGCCGACCGCGGAGAAGCCAAGCAGCACCACATTGCCCGTCATGTTCGCCGTGAAGACATGGCCGAGCCCCAGATAACTCACCGCGTCGACGAGCCCGCTGACCACGGTCATCGTCAAGAGCGCCGGGACCAGGCGCAGTCCGTGCGCCTCGGGGTCGCGGTCCTGGGCGTCGGACTCCTCCGTCGTCATCGGGCCTCCGGTCGGCGGGACGGGCGCGGTGCGCTCAAGTCCACCACGGCCGCCGGGCCCGTATCGGACGTCCGCGTGGACGGCGCGTCCGTGGCGTCGGGGCACAAGTGTTCAAGGGCGGGGCACCGGACGCCGTACGGGGCCGGCCGGGAGCGGAGACGATGTGGGCGGACGGCCAGGGGCGGAGGCGGCGTGGGCGGACATGACGAAGGCGGCGGCCCCGGGTTCGGGGACGCCGCCTTCGTGGTCACGGGGGACCGGCTCGATCAGTACCAGTGGTGGGTCGACCAGAAGTTCCACGCCGCGGCGGGGCTGCCGTAGCGGGAGTTCATGTAGTCCAGGCCCCACTTGATCTGGGTGGCCGGGTTGCTCTTCCAGTCGGAACCGGCGGACGACATCTTGGACGCGGGCAGCGCCTGGACCAGGCCGTAGGCGCCGGAGGAGGAGTTGGTGGCGTGCGCGTTCCAGCCGCTCTCATGGGAGACGATCTTGTTGAACGCCTCGTACTGCGCGGAGTCCGGGATCATCTGATGGGCGATCGCCTGTGCGGAGGAGTCCGATCCCGAGGAGGCCGCCTGGGCGGGAGCCGAGGCGAACAGCATGCCGGTCGTGGCGGCGGCCAGGGCGGCGGTGGCGACGGCCTTCTTCGGGGTGGCGATGCGGCGGATGACGGAGACGGACACAGAACACCTTTTCGTTCGGGGGCATGGGGTCGCGGGCACACCGGAACCGCGGAGGAGCGGCGGGGGCATGCAGCGGCGCCGCGGCCCATGAGGGCTCGTCGGCGCCCGGCGACGTCATCCAGAGAAACAGGCCGGCGAGGTGTCCGCAATGCCCTCTTTTACTAGTTGTGGTCGCATTCGGCCCCACGGGTCTGTGTGACCCGGTTCTCAAAGGCCAGGTCGGGGGCCTGATCGGCGGGGGTGCACCCTCCGCCCGCCTACGAGTCCGGTTAGTAGGTGAGCCCGGTCACGTGGGGCCCGTCACGGCGGGGATGACGGACGGTCGACTCCGGCGCCACGGAACGCGGTGGACCGGTGTGACCCACACCGCACCGGAGGGTCGGCGAGGTGACCCGGACCACAGGGGAACCGCCGCAGAACTAGGCCTGTTCGAAGCCGACCGGGGCCTCGAAGGCCGCGCGCCGGGTCGCGCGGCGCAGCGCCTTGAGCACCGCCGGGCCCAGGAAGAAGGTGAGCACCACCGTGACGACGGCCCGGCCCAGGTCCCAGCCCAGGGAGGTGGCCAGGCAGTAGGCGAGAAAGCGGGTGAGGTTGGCGGCGAGCCCGGCGTGCGGATCGAAGGCGATGTTCGAGGCCAGTGCGCCCATGAAGGGCCAGCCCGCCAGGTTCATGACCGTGCCATAGGCGAAGGCCGCCACCAGGCCGTACGCGGCGAGCAACGCGACCTCGGCCCGTCCCCGCAACCACCGCCCGGGGCCCGGCAGCAGTCCCGCACCCAGTGTGAACCAGCCCATCGCCAGCATCTGGAACGGCAGCCAGGGGCCGACCCCGCCGGTCAGCAGCGCGGAGGCGAACATCGTCACATTGCCGAGGACGAACCCGAATCCCGGCCCGAGCACCCGCCCGCTCAGCACCATCAGAAAGAACATCGGTTCGATGCCGGCGGTCCCGGCGCCGATCGGTCGCAGGGCGGCCCCGGTCGCGGCGAGCACTCCGAGCATGGCCACGGCCTTCGGACCGAGTCCCGACTCGGAGATGGTCGCCGCCACGACCGCGACCAGCAGCACCAGCAGCCCGGTGAAGAGCCAGGGGGCGTCCTGGGCGTGGGTGCCGACCTGGGAGCCGGGGTCGGCGAAGAGCGGCCAGGTGAAGCCCGCGGCGCCGACGGCGCTCACCAGGACGAGGGAGGCGACCGAGCGGGGCCCGAGCCGGACGGGCGGGGACCCGGGGCGGACCCGGGAGTCCCGGTCCGGGTGGGGCGGGGACGGCGCCGCCGCTTCCGGGCGAGGAGCGGCGGTCACGACAGCGCCTTTCGCACCTGGGCCACGGTGAGCCACCGCTGCGGCGCCAGCACCTTCGTCACCTGGGGCGCGAACGACGGGGAGGCGACGACCACATCGGCGGCCGGACCGTCCGCGACGACCTCGCCGTCGGCCAGGATCACCACCCGGTGGGCGAGTTCGGCGGCCAGTTCCACATCATGGGTGGCCAGCACGATGGCGTGCCCCTCGGCGGCGAGTCCGCGCAGCACGGTGACCAGACGGGCCTTGGCCGCATAGTCCAGACCGCGCGTCGGCTCGTCCAGGAGCAGCAGCTCGGGCCGCGCGGTGAGCACCACGGCGAGGGCCAGCGCCAGCCGCTGCCCCTCCGACAGATCCCTCGGATGGGTCTCGTCCGCGACGCCCGGCAGCAGTTCGGACACCAGGGCCCGGCAGCTGCCGGGGTCGGCGCCCGCGTCCAGGTCCGCCGCCGCGCACTCGGCGGCCACGGTGTCCGCGTACAGAAGGTCCCGTGGTTCCTGGGGCACCAGGCCCACCCGCCGCACCAGCTCGCGCGGGGCGGTACGGTGCGGCACCGCCCCGCCGACCCGTACGGAGCCCCGGGCCGGTTCCACCAGCCCGACGAGCGCCGCCAGCAGGGTGGACTTCCCGGCGCCGTTGCGTCCCATCAGGGCGACGGTCTCGCCCGCGGTGACGGTGAGGTCGACCCGGCGCAGGGCCTCCACCTGCCCGCGGTGGACGGCGAGGGAGGCGACGGCCGCCGGGGGGTGAGGCGCGGGGGAGTCCGGGACGGGACGACGGCGCAGAAAGCGGCGAGCGGTGGCGGGACGCGGGCGCGGGCCAGGCGCCTGCGGGCCCGGAGTCCGGTCGTCCACGGGGGCGGCGTCCGCGAGCCGTTCGCGCAGGGCGCCGGCGCGTCGGCGGGCGTCCCGGACCGTCAGCGGCAGGGGCGACCAGCCGGCCAGTCGGCCGAGGTCCACCACCGGCGGGCACACCGGGGAGACCGCCATCACCTCCGCCGGGGTGCCCAGCACCGGGCGGGCGCCCGGGGCCGGGAGCAGCACGATCTGGTCGGCGTAGTGGACGACCCGCTCCAGCCGGTGTTCGGCGAGCAGCACGGTCGTACCGAGATCGTGGACGAGCCGCTGGAGAACGGCGAGGACCTCCTCGGCCGCCGGCGGGTCGAGCGCGGAGGTCGGCTCGTCCAGGACGAGGACCTTGGGATGCGGGGTGAGCACCGAGCCGATGGCGACGCGCTGCCGCTGACCGCCGGAGAGGGCGGCGATCGGGCGCTCACGGAGATCGGCCAGCCCGAGCAGGTCCAGGGTCTCCTCGACCCGCCGCCGCATCACCTCCGGCGCCAGCCCCAGGGACTCCATGCCGTAGGCGAGTTCGTCCTCCACGGTGTCGGTCACGAAATGGGACAGCGGGTCCTGGCCCACCGTGCCCACCACATCCGCGAGTTCGCGGGGCTTGTGGGTACGGGTGTCGCGTCCGGCCACGGTGACCCGGCCCCGCAGGGTGCCGCCGGTGAAGTGCGGGACCAGACCGCTCACCGCGCCGAGCACACTCGACTTGCCGACCCCGGACGGGCCCACCAGCAGCACCAGTTCACCCTCCGGGACCTCGAAGTCGACGTCCCGGACAGCCGGTTCACCGGCACCCTCGTACGTCACCGAGACGTTCTCGAAGCGGATCACGCGGGCTCCTTGGGGGCGGGGGCGGCGAACGCGGGCAGCAGGCCGAGCAGGACCGCCGCGGCGGGGAGCAGGGGCAGTTCGGGAGCGGTCAGGGGGACGACCCCGGGATGCAGCGCGGTGGGGTCGTGGGCGCCGGAGAGGGCCATCAGCGCCGCCGCCGCGATCCCGGAACCGGCTACCAGCCACGCCCGTGCGCCCCAGACGTCCGGGCGGTAGCGGGTGCGCGGCGAGCGCCGGCCGCCGAGCCGGAGCCCGGCCAGCGCGGCGGCCAGCCCGGCCAGCAGGACGGGCAGACCGTAGATGCCGCCCTCCGCGGTGAGCAGTCCATAGGTGCCCGCGCAGACACCGAGCAGACCGCCCAGGGTGAGGGCGCCGGTGGTACGGCGCACGGCGGGCGGAACCTCGGCGGTGCGGCCGAAGCCCCGTGCGTCCATCGCGGCGGCCAGGGCCACCGAACGTTCCAACGCGCCCTCCAGGACCGGCAGTCCGACCTGGAGCAGACCGCGCAGACCCCGGTCGGGCCGACCCCGCAGTCGGCGTGCCGCGCGCAGCCTCCGTACGTCGGCGACCAGATGCGGAGCGAAGGTGAGCGCGACGACGACCGCGACGCCCACCTCGTACAGCGCGCCCGGGAGGGACTTGAGGAGCCGGGCCGGGTTCGCCAGGGAGTTGGCGGCGCCGACACAGACGAGCAGCGTGGCCAGCCTCAGTCCGTCGTACAGGGCGAAGACCAGGCTCTCGGCGGTGACCCGGCCGCCGAGGCGAATGCCCTGCGCCCAGTCGGGGAGCGGGATCTCGGGCAGGGTGAGGACGGTGTGGGTGCCGGGGATCGGCGAGCCGAGGACCACGGCGAACACCAGCCGGATCACCAGGACCGCGAGGGCGAGCTTGACGAAGGCGGAGTAGGAGCGGGACCAGGGCGTGGCGGTGCGGCACACCGCCACGACATACCCGGACACCGTGACGAGCAGGGCGAGCAGCAGGGGGTTGGTGGTGCGGGTGGCGGCGGTGGCGAGGCCGAGGGACCACAGCCACCAGGCGCCCGGGTGCAGGGCAGGACCGCCACGGGGACGAGAGACCATGGTCAGCTCCTGCGGCGGCGCGCCTGCCATATCGCCGCCCCACCGAGCACCGCCACCGCCGCGGCGGCCACGAGTACGCCGACCGAGGGGCCGTGGTGCGCGGTGCCCTGTGCCGTGGTTCCGGTCCCGTCCGACGCCCCCGGCCGTGCTGCCCGTTCCGTCTGTTCCGACCCTCCCACCTGTTCGCCGCAGCCCTTCTGCGGGTAGCCGGCGATCGCGCACAGCAGGGCGTTGGTGTCGTAGCGCAGCGGCTTGGCCACCGCCGCCAGCGCGTCCGCGGTGGTGGCGTCCTCGGGTACGCGGGCGCAGGCGGTGCGCGGGGCCGGCGGGGTCTCGCCCGAGGGGGCG
This sequence comes from Streptomyces nodosus, assembly GCF_008704995.1. Taxonomy (NCBI): domain Bacteria; kingdom Bacillati; phylum Actinomycetota; class Actinomycetes; order Kitasatosporales; family Streptomycetaceae; genus Streptomyces; species Streptomyces nodosus. Next base: position 2,459,479 of record NZ_CP023747.1, on the reverse strand, counting down.
TCCTCAGGGGTGCCGAAGTCGAGGACCAGTGCCAGCCTCTTCTCGCCGGCCCGGGCGGGTGTCGTGGCGCAGACGGTCGCGAAGTCCGCCGTCCCGCGCGGCTTTGTGGCGTCCTGGGAGTCCACGCTGACGGCGAACCGGAAGCCCTGGACGTCCCCGTCGGCCGGCCGGGCGGTCGAGGGCCCCTGGGAGGCGTATGTCCACCGGCCGCCGTCCCGCTCCCAGAAGGACCAGTAGCGATAGCCGACGGCCTGGGCCGGTCCGCCGCCGAACAGCGTCAGCAGGAGAACCGGAAGGACCAGGGCCAGCACGGTCGTACCGCGGCGGATCACTGCTGCTTCCTGGCGCGGCCGGACAGCAGGAAGCCCACACCGATGCCGGCGACCAGACAGACGGCGACGAACCACCAGACGCCGAAGACTCCGCCGTCGGACTTCTCCTTCTGCTCCGAGGCGGCCGGGGACGAGGAGGCGGCGGCCTTGCCGGAGTCCGGCTCGGGGCCGGTCGCGCTGAGCTTCGCCACGAGGTCCTGGCCGCCGAAGTCACGCGGGTCGGACTGTGTGGCGGTCGCGGCGAGGATCAGCTGGGCGTAGGCGGCGGGCCCGGACTGTTCGGCCCAGCGGGCGGAGTGGCTCTTGAGCCAGCCCATGGCGTCGGCGGCCTTGTCGCCCCGGCCCGCGGTGGCGAGCGCGACGACCGCGTCCGCCGTGTTGCCGTAGTCGGGCTGCGGATCGGCGCCGGGGAGCGCCGACGTCAGATGGTGGTCCTTCGCCAGGCTCTCGATGAGATAGGCGGCGCCGTTCTGTGCGGCCCGCTCGGGGCTGTCGGCGGTCTTGCAGCCGGCGGCCCCGGCCTGCTTCGAGGCGCTTCCGGCCAGCCCCCGGCCGAGCGCGCCCACCACGGCCGCCGCGGTGGCGTCGGCGTTCGCCGCCAAGGCGCCCTTCTTGTCGGGCTGGTAGGCGAACGCGCCGCCGCCGTCCCGGTCGCAGGGGACCGACAGCTTCAGCAGCGCGTCGTACGGCGAGTGGCCGTCCTCGGACCGCACCTCGGCGGGCTTCTCACCGACCGCGGCCAGCGCTCCCACCGCCACGGACGTGGAGTTGGCGTCGCTCGCGCCACCCGCCGTATAGCCCCAGCCGCCGTCCGCGTTCTGCACGGACTTCAGCCAGGTGACCGCCTTCGCGGTGACGGCGTCCTGTCCGCCGAGCGCGGCCAGCGCCTGGACGGCCGCCGCCGTGCCGTTGGTGTCGACGGGCGTCTTGGCGTCGCACGCGGCGGCCGGGTTCGCGCGGTACGGGGCGAACGCGCCGTCGGCGCACTGCTGTCGGGTGAGCCAGTCCACCGCCTTCGCGGCCGGCTTCACCCCCACCGAGTGCTGGGCGAGGAAGGCCAGCGACTGGCGCCAGACCCCGTCGTAGGTGGGGTCGCCGGTGCCGTACAGACCCGAGGGCAGTGCGGGCGAGGAGGAGGGGGAGGGGCCGGTGGCCAGAGCGGCCGGGGCGGTGGCGCCACCGATCACGGTGATGGCGGCCAGTACCGCTGCGGCGCGGCGAACGATCATGGTCGGCGGATTGCCTCTCCCTGCGGGGGGCCGGGGCGCACGGGCACGCGAAGGCAACCGGGCGGCTCCGGCCCCGTAAGCCTCGACGGTGCCGGCCGTCGGCGGGCTGCCGACGACACGAGCCGGTCACGTCCGTGCGAGGCGATCCGGCTCACCGCCCGGAGGCGGCACACGGCTGCGGGTCAGCGCCGGATTTACACCGGCTTCCCCCCGTACGAGTGTGAGAACGACGCCGTCACTCTACCGGCCCCCTCGAAAAGGCCCGAGAATCGCCCGCGCCTCCGGGAGTGCATCACGGTCCGTAAGTGCCCGAAGGCGCCAGGTGACCGTCCTGGCGCACAAAAAACCTACGAGACGGGTTCGGGCTTCCTTCGGGTCTTTCGACCTTCTGGTTCTTCACTCGACCGTCGATGTCGGCCCGAGCGGAAGCCGAGACTTCACGCCTGAGTCGGCTACTCCGGTTGAGCTACCTCACTCGCCTCGTAGGCACTTCTCAGAATAGACCTCCCCATACGGGATGGAACCCCCTGATTCATGATTTTTTGGACAAATCTCCGGGAGGGTTCCCGCGTCCGTCCCCGGACCGGCCCCGACGGCGGGCGCCCGGTGCGGTGAGGTCGATCAGCCGGCACGCCGTCTCGATGTCGACCTCGACCTGGGCGACGGAGGCGCGCCCCGCGAGCCAGGTGATCAGGGTCGAGTGCCAGGTGTGCTCGATGACGCGCACCGCGGAGAGCTGGTCGGGGGTCGGGTCGTCCAGGCCCGCCGCGTCCAGGATGATCGCCGTCGTCCGGCGCGAGACCTGCTCCACCTCGGGCGAGACGCTGCGGTCGGCGAAGATCAGTGCGCGGACCATGGCGTCGGCCAGCTGTGGCTCGCGTCGGAGCGCGCGGAAGGCGCGCAGCAGAGTCTCCGCCGCCCGCTCACCGGCCGTCTCCCCGGCCGGGGGCCGCTTTCTGAGGGTGTCGTGCAGACGGCTCAACTGGTCCTGCATGGTCGCGACCAGCAGATGCACCTTCGAGGGGAAGTAGCGGTACAGCGTGCCGAGCGCCACCTGTGAGGACTCCGCGACCTCGCGCATCTGCACCGCGTCGAAACCGCCCCGGCCGGCCAGTCGCGCGCTCGCCTGGAGGATCCTGCGGCGGCGGGCCTCCTGCCGCTCGGTGAGGGGGGACGAGGCCGGCTGCGCGGCCGTGCGCGTGGTCCTGGCTGGCACCTTGGCTTCCGCAGGCATGGGTCCCGTCCGTGACATCGCTGAGGGCGTGCGGTCAGACAGCATGGCAGGGCGCCGGTCGTGGTGCGAATCACCCGGCCCCTCGCTCACCATGGGGCTACCTGCCGGTAGATTCGAAGGTTCCACGATCAAGTCTGAAACTTGTTCTAGATTATCGTCCCGACGTAATCTCGCGGGACACGGCGCTGGGAGAAGGGGCCTAGAGTGACCGCTGAGGCCAGTGAGGCGGGTCCCCGGGAGGGCTCGGCCGCCGCCGGGGCCGGCTCCCCGTCCGGGCGGAGCCGGGAACCCGGGGAGGACCGCCCGTTGCGCATCGCGCTCCTCACCTACAAGGGGAACCCGTTCTGCGGCGGCCAGGGCGTGTATGTACGGCATCTCTCCCGTGAGTTGGTCCGGCTCGGTCACCGTGTCGAGGTGATCGGCGCGCAGCCCTACCCCGTGCTCGACGAGGGCGAGGACCTGAAGGGGCTGTCCCTCACCGAACTCCCCAGCCTCGACCTGTACCGCCAGCCCGACCCCTTCCGCACCCCGGGCCGCGAGGAGTACCGGGACTGGATCGACGCCATCGAGGTGGCGACCATGTGGACCGGCGGCTTTCCGGAGCCGCTGACCTTCTCGTTGCGCGCACGCCGTCATCTGCGCGCCCGCCGCGGCGACTTCGACGTGGTGCACGACAACCAGACGCTCGGCTACGGGCTGTTGGGCGACATGGGCGCCCCGCTGGTGACCACGATCCACCATCCCGTCACCGTGGACCGCCGGTTGGAGCTGGAGGCGGCCGAGAGCCGTAAGCGCCGGGCGTCCTTGCGGCGCTGGTACGCCTTCACCCGGATGCAGAGGCGGGTCGCGCGGCGACTGCCCTCGGTGCTCACCGTCTCCGGCACCTCCCGCCAGGAGATCGTCGACCAGCTGGGCGTCTCCCGGGACCGTGTCCATGTGGTGCACATCGGCGCCGACACCGAGCTGTTCTCCCCCGATCCCTCGGTGCCGCAGGTGCCGGGCCGGATCGTGACGACCTCCAGCGCGGACGTACCGCTCAAGGGCCTGGTCTTCCTGGTCGAGGCGCTGGCGAAGGTGCGCACCGAGCACCCCGGCGCGCATCTGGTCGTGGTCGGCAAGCGCCCGCAGGACGGGCCGGTCGCGCAGGCGATCGCGCGCCACGGCCTGGGGAACGCCGTCGAGTTCGTGAAGGGCGTCTCCGACGCGGAGTTGGTGGCCCTGGTGCGGTCGGCCGAGGTGGCGTGCGTGCCCTCGCTGTACGAGGGCTTCTCGCTGCCCGCCGCCGAGGCGATGGCGACCGGTACGCCGCTGCTGGCCACCACCGGCGGTGCGGTACCGGAGGTCGCGGGGCCGGACGGCGAGACCTGTCTGGCGGTGCCGCCGGGCGACGCCGGAGCGCTGGCCGTCGGACTCGGCCGTCTGCTGGGCGATCCGGAGCTGCGGGTACGGCTCGGACGGGCCGGACGCGAGCGGGTGCTGGGACGTTTCACCTGGGCGAAGGCGGCCGAGGGCACGGTGGCGCGGTACCGCGAGGCGATCGCCGCCTCGGCCGGACCGGCCGCCCGCCGCGCCACGGCGGGAGGCGACGACCGCTCCGGTGCCCTGACCGGCACCGGGACCGCGGTCGGGGACGCGCGTTCCACCACCCCCGCCGCGGGCAGGGAAGCAGGCGGGACGGCGACCGCCGTACAAGTGACCGACGTCGATTCCGACCGTGAAAGCAGGGCCACGTGCTGACCGTCGACTTCTCCCGGTTCCCGATCGCCCCGGGCGACCGTGTCCTGGACCTCGGCTGCGGTGCCGGACGGCACGCGTTCGAGTGTTACCGGCGCGGCGCGCGGGTCGTCGCCCTCGACCGGAACGGCGAGGAGATCCGCGAGGTCGTCCGGTGGTTCGCGGCGATGGAGGAGGCGGGTGAGGCCCCGGCCGGTGCCGACGCGAGCGCCCTGCAGGGGGACGCCCTGGCGCTTCCCTTTCCCGACGCCTCCTTCGATGTCGTGATCGTCTCCGAGGTCATGGAGCACATCCCGGACGACAAGGGTGTGCTCGCCGAGATGGTCCGGGTGCTCAAGCCGGGCGGGCGCATCGCGGTCACCGTCCCGCGCTACGGCCCCGAGAAGGTCTGCTGGGCCCTGTCCGACGCCTATCACCAGGTCGAGGGCGGCCATATCCGCATCTACCGCGCGGACGAACTGCTCGGGAAGATCCGGGAGGCCGGGCTCAGGCCGTACGGCACCCATCACGCCCACGCCCTGCACTCGCCGTACTGGTGGCTGAAGTGCGCGTTCGGCGTCGACAACGACCGGGCGCTGCCGGTGCGGGCGTACCACAAGCTGCTGGTCTGGGACATCATGAAGAAACCGCTCGCCACCCGGGTCGCCGAGCAGGCGCTGAACCCGCTGATGGGCAAGAGCTTCGTGGCGTACGCGACCAAGCCCCAGCTGCCGCGACTTCCGGAGGCGGGCACCCCGTGACCACCCCCCGGACAGAACACCTCGTCCTGCCCGGGGTCCTCACCGCCGAGCAGGCCACCGCGACCGTCCACGCGATCCTGGCCGTCCAGCGGGAGGACGGCGCCGTGCCGTGGTACCGGGGGCACCATCTCGACCCCTGGGACCATGTCGAAGCCGCCATGGCACTCGACGCGGCCGGGGAGCACACCGCGGCCGAACGGGCGTACGACTGGTTGGCCCGGCACCAGAACGAGGACGGCTCCTGGTACGCGGCCTACGCCGACGGGGACCCGGCGGACGTCACCGACCGGGGACGCGAGACCAACTTCGTCGCCTATGCGGCCGTCGGGGTATGGCACCACTACCTCGCGACCGGCGACGACACCTTCCTGGACCGGATGTGGCCGACGGTGTACGCGGCCGTGGAGTTCGTGCTCCGGCTGCAGCAGCCCGGCGGGCAGATCGGCTGGCGGTGCGAGGACGACGGCACGGCCGTGGCGGACGCGCTGCTGACCGGATGCTCCTCGGTCCACCAGGCGCTGCGTTGTGCGCTTGCGATCGCCGAGCAGCGCGAAGAGGCACAGCCGGACTGGGAGTTGGCGGTGGGCATGCTGCGGCATGCGATCCACCGGCACCCGGAGCGCTTCCTCGACAAGAAGCGCTACTCGATGGACTGGTACTACCCGGTCCTCGGCGGCGCCCTGACCGGCACGGAGGCGAAGGAGCGCATCGAGGACGGCTGGGACCGCTTCGTGGTGCCCGGCCTCGGCGTGCGCTGCGTCGTCCCCAACCCCTGGGTGACCGGCGGTGAGTCGGCCGAACTCGCCCTCACGCTCTGGGCGATGGGCGAGTCCGACCGCGCGCTGGAGATCCTCCAGTCGATCCGGCATCTGCGGGACCCGAAGACGGGTCTGTACTGGACGGGTCATGTCTTCGACGACGGGGTGATCTGGCCCCGGGAGCTCACCACCTGGACGGCGGGCTCGCTGCTGCTGGCCGTGGCCGCGCTCGGCGGTCACGAGCCGACCTGCGCGGTCTTCGGCGGCGAACACCTGCCGAGGGGCCTGGAGACGGACTGCTGCGTCTGACGGTGCCGGTGCCGGTGCCGGCGCCGGGCCGCGGTGGCGAGGGCGGCCCCCGGACCGGACCCGAACGGGCCTCCCCGGCTGGTGCGGGCGCCGCTCCCGGGTGACGCTGCCGGGAGAACCACCCGTTCCCGGAGGACACCCCGGAGGACCCCGTGCCCGGACCGATACGAGCCCTGCTGGCGCTCGCCCTCTGCGGCACCCTGGTCGGCTGCGCCTCCGCCTGCGCCCGCAGCACCGTCACGCGGAAGGCCGCCGTCTATATCGCGGTCGCCAGCCCCTCCCCGAGCACCCCGGCGGAGCGGCGGCAGCTCGCCAGGACCCGCTTCGCGACGAACGCCGGGCTGGCGGCCGGCGCGACGGACCGATGGATCGTGAGGCCCTCGAAGGCGGGCGCCTTCAAGAAGGGCAGGCGCGGGCGGACCGCCGCCCTCGTCCGAGCGCACCTCGCGGGCACCTACGCCTACCACCGGCTCGAGGCGGCCCGGCGCGACTCCCGGGGCGACCCCCGGCTCTCCAAGGCCCTCACGCCGCTCGGTCCGGGCATCGACGCGCTCGGGAGCCTGCCTGCCAGGCTCCGCAAGGGCGACGCGTCGGCCGTGAAGTCCTTCGACGACATCGTCACCAAGGTGCGGGACACCGGCCGACGCGCGGGCACTCCGGTCCGGAAACAGAACCCCACGGCCCGGCAGCTCGCCGCGGGCTAGGCAAAACGCCTGGTACGACGACGGCCCCCCGCCCGGAGGGGCGAGGGGCCGTGCGGGGAAGGCGTTCAGCCGCGCTGGATGCCGCTGGTGTCCTGGAGCACTCCGCGGCGGCCGTCCTGCGTCTGCGCCACCAGGCCGGGGCCGCGCTGCTCGACGGCCAGGTACCAGGTGCCGGGCGCGAGCTCGGCGACCGGGGCCGGGGAGCCGTCCTCGGCGAACAGCGGACGCGGCGCCGGCACCGCGAACCAGAAGGGGGAGAACTCCCCGCCCGGAACCGGCTGCGGCTGCCCACCGTACGGCTGCCCCTGCTGCGGCTGGCCGGAGAAGGACTGCTGGGCGCCGGGGTAGCCGTAGGCGGCGTCCTGCGGCTGCGCGCCGTAGGGCCCGGGAGCGGCCGGCTTGGGAGCGGGGATGAGCGCGGCCTGCAGGGCCGGCACCTGAGGGGTGGCGACCGCGGCGGCCGCCAGGACCAGGGCGGCGAGAAAACCGAGGATGAGACCGGAACCGCTGTTGGTCGCGTCGATCAGCGTCCACAGCAGCACCCAGGCGGCCGAGACGGTCAGCGTCGCACCGACCACCGCCAGGTCGAGGCCCAGGACCTTGCGGGGCGCGGGAAGCAGCCGGGAGAGAATCACCAGCGCGCCACCGGCCACGCCCGCCATATAGGTGCCGAGCCCGAGCCCGAGGCTGTCCCAGGAGCTGGGAAGACTGATGGAGTCACAGTAGGTGCCGCTGCAGCCGGTGCGGCTGAGGAACGAGGCGATGAACAGCAGTACCGCTGCTCCGATCACCACGCCGTCGCCTCGAGTGAGGGAGCGGATATTCACTTCGGGTCCTTCGTCTGTCGTCTCGTCGTCGGTGGAGGCGTCGCTGTCACCATCTCGCCCTCGGGCCGCGGTGTGAAGCGCGGGGATGACCCCTCATCGTAGGACGACACTATCGTCCGGCCGGGCGGGATGTCCGCCGGGTTGAGGGCGTTGATCGCTACCCGTGCAGAAAACTCACGATTCCCTCAGAGATCCCCTGGGCCGCCTTCTGCCGCCATGCGCCGTCGGTCAGCAGTGCCGCGTCCTTGCTGTCGCGCATGTTGCCGCACTCGATGAACACCTTGGGAACCGTCGACAGATTGAGGCCGCCGAGATCGTCGCGGACGACCAGACCGGTGCCCTTGCCGAGGTAGTTGGACGGGGCGCTTCCGGTGACGCGGACGAAGCTGCCCGCGATGCGCTCGCCGAGGGCGCGCGAGGAGGCGGCGATCGGGCGGGTGTCGGCGGTACCCGAGTGCACCGAGGCCGGAAGGATCACATGGAAGCCGCGGTCGCCGGCCGCCGCGCCGTCCGCGTGGATGGAGATCGCCGCGTCCGCGTGCGCCTCGTTGCCGATCCGTGCCCGCTCGTCCACGCAGGGACCCCAGGGGCGGTCGCCGTCCTGGGTGAACTTCACCGTGGCGCCCTGGTCCTGGAGGATCGTGCGCAGCCGGCGCGCCACGTCCAGGGTGAACCGTGCCTCGGCGTAACCGGCGTTGGTCGAGGTGCCGGTGGTGTCGCATTCCTTGCGGTTCGTCCCGATGTTCACCTTGCGGTTGATCTCGGCGGTGTGCCGGAAGTTGTTGGGGTTGTGCCCCGGGTCGATGACCACGACCTTGCCCTTGAGGGATCCGGAGCCCGCCGCCCGGCCGGTGGTGGACGCCGGCGAGGGCGGCACGGCCCTCCCCTTGGAGTCCTCCGAGGGGAAGGCGGTGGCGGACTCGTCCGAGGGGGAGGCGGTGGCGGACCCGGACACCGGGGAACTCGTGGGGGGCGCCGCGGCGCCGGCCGGCCCGCCGCCGGTGTCGGCGACCGCCTCGTACACCAGCCAGCCCACCAGCGCGGCCGGCACCAGCCCGGCGATCGCGAGCGTCAGCGGGCCCCGCCGGGAGCGGCGCGGTCGGGGAGGATCGAAGTCCGGACCTACGTACGACATGACTGCGACCCTAACGGCGCGGGTCGCTCCCCGTCCTCGTTCGCCGTAGGACGCGCAGCGAGTCGGTCACCGAGACCTCCGTGAACGCGCCGGACGCCAGGGCCCTGAGGTAGACGCGGTACGGGGCCTGGCCGGTGAACTCGTCCTCCGGCGCGGGGAAGACGTCATGGATGACCAGCAGCCCGCCGTGGGCCACCCGGGGGGCCCAGCCCTCGTAGTCCGCGTTCGCGTGCTCGTCGGTGTGACCGCCGTCGATGAACACCAGGCCGAGCGGGGTGTTCCAGATCCGGGCGATCTGCGGGGAGCGGCCGACGAGCGCGACCACATGGTCCTCGAGCCCCGCCCTGTGCAGGGTGCGCCGGAAGGCCGGCAAGGTGTCCATCAGGCCGACCTCGGGGTCGACCGTCTCCGGGTCGTGGTACTCCCAGCCCGGCTGCTGCTCCTCGCTGCCGCGGTGGTGGTCGACCGTGAGCGCGGTCACCCCGGCCGCGCGGGCCGCGTCGGCGAGCAGGATCGTGGAGCGCCCGCAGTAGGTGCCGACCTCCAGCAGGGGCAGCCCCAGCCGCGCGGCCTCGGTGGCGGCCGCATGCAGCGCGAGCCCCTCGTGGAGCGGCATGAACCCCTTGGCGGCCTCGAACGCGGCCAGGACCCCGGACGAGGGTCCTCCCGGGCCGGGCGCGGTCGGGAGCTCGGGCGAGGACGCCGCGGCCATGGGGTTCCTCTCGGTCGTACAAACGGACGGGCCCATGCTGCCGTACCCCTGCCGGGCGGGCGACGCGGGGTACGGCGGACCCGGCCGGTCGGCGACTCAGCCGGGGGAGGGCCGCCGAAGGCCGCGGGCGCGGGGCCGACCCCGCCCGCACGGGAGCGTCTGTGGGACGAGCGGTGCCGAGGGGGCCGGGGTGTCCGTCGGCCGGGCGGGCGAGGGGGGCCGCCTGTGGGGCGGAGACACCGGCGGTGGTCCCGCAGGCCCCGCCGGTGGTGGGCCTGCGGGACGTGGTCAGGCCGAGACCGACTCGCCCGGGAGGGAGAGGTCCAGGTCGACCGGGTGGTCGTCGCCGGTGTGGGTGGCGGACGAGGCGTGCGGGCCGTGGCCCGTGGCGGTGGCGGCCAGGACATAGGGGCCCTGGGCCGGAACGGTCAGCGCATAGCTGCCGTCCGCCGCGCTGAGCGTGGCGCCCGCCTGACGTCCCCGGCGGTCGATCAGTGTCACCCTGGCCCGGGCGACCGGGGTGCCGTCCGCGCCCAGGACCCGCCCCCTGAAGCCCCACAGCACCTCCTCGGCACGCTGCAGATTGGCCTCCTCCTCGCTGCTCGCGCGCAGCTGTGTGTGCTGTGCGGGGCGCTGGTTCGGCAGCAGGAGGGCCAGCAGCAGACCGATCGCCGCCGCGGCCGTGGCGATCAGGAAGGAGACGCGGAATCCCTGCATGCTGGGGACCGCGAGCCCGCCCTGCTGATGCGCGGTGCCGGTGAGCACCATGCCGATGACGGCGCTGGAGACCGACGTACCAATCGAACGCATCAAGGTGTTGAGGCCGTTGGCCGCGCCCGTCTCCGAGGCCGGGACCGCGCCGACGATCAGCGCGGGCAGCGAGGAGTAGGCCAGGCCGATGCCCGCGCCCAGGACCACCGAGATGACCACGGTCTGCCAGGCGGCCGTCATCAGGCCGAGCCCGCCGGCGTAGCCGAGCGCGATGACCAGCAGCCCGATGATCAGGGTGACCTTGGGGCCGTACCTGACGGACAGCCGGGCGTAGACGGGCGCGGTGAACATCATCGTCAGGCCCAGCGGCGCCACGCACAGGCCCGCGACGACCATCGAGGTGCCGAGTCCGTAGCCGGTGGCGACGGGCAGCTGGAGCAGCTGGGGCAGCACCAGCGAGACGACGTAGAACGAGACGCCGACCATGATCGAGGCGAGGTTGGTGAGCAGCACCTCGCGGCGGGCCGTGGTGCGCAGGTCCACCAGCGGGGCGGCGAGGCGCAGTTCCATCAGGCCCCACAGGAGCAGGACCACGGCGGACGCCCCGAACAGGCCGAGCGTCCCGGCGGACGTCCAGCCCCAGTCGCTGCCCTTGGTGATCGGCAGCAGAAACAGGACCAGGCCGGCCGACAGCCCGAGGGCACCCGGCAGGTCGAAGGAGCCCTGGGCGCGGGCCGGGGACTCCGGCACGGCTACCAGGGTGAGGACGATCGAGAGGACGCCGAGCCCGGCGGCGCAGAAGAACAGGGCGTGCCAGTCGGCGTGCTGGGCGATCAGGGCCGCGGCGGGCAGCGCGAGTCCGCCGCCGACGCCGATGGACGAGCTCATCAGGGCCATCGCCGAGCCGAGCCGCTCGCGGGGCAGCATGTCGCGCATCAGGCCGATGCCGAGCGGTATCGCGCCCATTGCGAAGCCCTGGAGCGTACGTCCGACGATCATCGGCAGTACGGCGGCGGTGAAGCCGCTGATCAGTGCGCCGGCCACCATCACGGCCAGGCTGGCGAGCAGCATCCGCCGCTTGCCGTAGAGGTCGCCGAGGCGGCCCATGATCGGTGTGGCGACCGCACCCGAGAGCAGGGTGGAGGTCAGGACCCAGGTGGCGTTGCTGGGCGTGGTGCTCAGCAGCGCGGGCAGGTCCTTGATGACGGGGACGAGCAGGGTCTGCATCACCGCGACAACGATCCCCGCGAAGGCGAGCACCGGCACGATCGTGCCGGACTGCCTCCGGGCGGGCTGGTCGGTCGTTGTGGGCGTCATTGAGTGGGGCCTCCAGGCCGGAAGTGCGGACATGCGGAAGTCAGGAAGCACGGCGAGTGAACTCGGGACGTACGGAGTCAGGAAGTACGAAGTACGGCGGTACGGAAGCGAGAAGTGGTGAAGCGACGGAGTGACGGAGCGCGGAGTCGTGCGCGACATCAGCGCGGCCGTGTGCCGGGTAGAACCCCGCACGTCCGGCCGACTATTCCGATGCTTCGCCCCCCTAATGAATCCTTGACCATCCCATGAGAATCTGACGGCCCGTCAAATCCGGGTCACAGCCAGCCCTGCTGCCGGGCCTCCCGCACCGCCTCCATACGGTTGCGGGTGCCGGTCTTTCCGATGGCCGAGGAGAGGTAGTTGCGGACCGTGGACTCGGACAGCCGGAGACCGGCGGCGATGTCGGAGACCGTCGCCCCGTCCCTGGAGGCCTTCAGCACCTCGCACTCGCGCGCGGTCAGCGGGCTCGGCCCGGCGCTGAGGGCCGCCGCGGCCAGCCCCGGGTCGACGACCGTCTCGCCCGAGAGCACCCGCCGGATCGCGGCGGCCAGCTCCTCCACCGGCCCGTCCTTGACCAGGAAGCCCGCGGCACCCGCCTCCAGGGCCCGGCGCAGATAACCGGGCCTGCCGAAGGTGGTGAGGATCAACACCCGGCAGTACGGGGCCTGTTCACGCAGCACGGCCGCCGCGTCCAGACCGCTCATGCCCGGCAGTTCGATGTCCAGCAGGGCCACGTCGGGGCGCTGAGCCAGCACGGCGTCCACGATCGCATCGCCCGCCGAGACCTGCGCCACGACCTCGATGTCCTCCTCCATGCCGAGCAGCAGGGCGAGGGCACCGCGCATCATGCCCTGGTCCTCGGCGAGCAGCACCCTGATGGACTTCGCCGACCGGTGACTGCTGGGCATCTCGTCCACGGGCCAAGCGTACGGTGCGGCCCCCGGCCGTGCGGGCGCTACGGCCCGCCGTTCGGCGACCGCCGCGGCCGGGAGACGACGAGCCGTGCCGACTGCTCAGCCGGTACGGGGCGCCGTGGTCGCGGGGGAGCGGGAGGGCACCGTGGGCTCGGGTGCCGTGCGGAGTCCGGTCTCCGCCGGCAGTTCGGCGGTGACCGTGAAGCCGCCGCGGGGGGAGGGGGCCGCGTGCAGGGAGCCGCCCGCGGCCGCGAGGCGTTCGGTCAGGCCCTTCAGACCGGTTCCGCCGACACCCGCGGGGGACGGCGTCGAGGGCCTGCCGGTCCCGTTGTCCGCGACCGTCAGCCGGACGCGTTCGGCCGTGCCGTCGACGGTGATCTCGCAGCGGGTCGCACCGCTGTGCCGCACGGCGTTGGTGACCGCCTCGCGGACCACCCAGCCGAGCAGCGCCTCGGTCTGCGGCACCAGAGGAGGGCCCGACCGGCGTACGACGGGTTCGACGCCGGCGGCGGTGAGCGCGGAGCGGGCCCGGTCCAGTTCCGTCGCCAGACTGCCCTCCCGGTAGCCCGTCACTGCCTCGCGGATCTCGGTGAGCGCCTGTCGGCCGACCGACTCGATGTCGGTGACCTGCGCCAGCGCCGCGTCCATGTCGCGCGCCGCCAGCCGGCGGGCGGCCTCCGACTTCACCACGATCACCGAGAGGGTGTGGCCCAGCAGATCGTGCAGATCGCGGGAGAAGCGCATGCGCTCCTCCTCCACCGCGCGACGCGCCAGTTCCTCGCGGGCGGCGCGCAGTTCCCGTACGGCCTCGGACAGGGACAGGATCGCGGCCGTCACCATGGTGGAGATCCAGGTGGCGTACGCGATGTCGAGCCCGCCCCAGCCCTCGCGGGCGGCGGCGACCGCGCCGGCGAGCACCGCGAGCGCCGTACCCGTCCGGCCCAGCCCGGGTCCACGGAGCAGCGCCCCCGTCGCGAGCCCGAGCAGCGGGAAGAACAGCAGCCAGGTGCCGCCGTAGCCGATGGCGAGACCGCAGGTCACCGCGCCCATCAGCGCGAGGGCCGCCCGGGTGGAGACGGCCGCCCGCTTCTCCGGGGAGAACGCGCGGAACACCACATAGACATAGAGGGAGTTGAAGGTCAGCAGCCCCAGGGCGCCGATCCAGGGGTTCGCGGTGCTGTCCTGGAAGAGGTTGGAGAAGGAGCCCATCCCCAGCAGTAGCCACGGCAGCAGACTGAAGCCGGTGAGCGGCGGGCCCGGGAGGCGCCGCCCGTGCTCCTTGCACGACCGCCGGCGTGCCCGGGCCTGCCGGAGCGCCGACCACCCTGCGTTCTCCCGGCGGGGCACCGTGTGCGACCAGGTCATGCCTCTTCTCCTTTCGTTCACAGGTGTGTTCGTTCACAGGTGTGTGCCGCGTCGTTTCAGGTGTGTGCCGCGCTGCGGCGGTAGGACAGCACCGCGTACGCACCGAACAGCAGCAGCCAGCCCGTCAGCACGAGCAGCGCGCCGAGGGCCGGGGCACGGCCCTCGGCGACCGACTGACCGAGCTGGGCGAAGCGGCGGGTCGGGGTGCAGGCCGAGACCGCGCGCAGCCAGCCGGGGAACAGGGTGACGGGGAACCACAGTCCGCCGAGCACCGAGAGCCCCAGATTGCACACCAGGTTCGTCACGGCCGTGGTCTGCGCGGTCAGCCGGTAGCCGTTGCCGAGACCGAGCAGGGTGAACGGGATCGAGCCCAGCCACAGCAGCAGCGCGACCGCCCCCCACTGCCAGGGCGCCAGCCGCACCCCGTTGACCAGACCGCCCGCGGCGAGCACCGCGGCGATCGCGGGCAGCACCGTCACCGAACCGGTCAGCGCCCGGCCCATGACGACCTGGCGTGAGGTCAGCGGGGTCACCCTCAGCTGCCGCAGCCAGCCGATCGCACGGTCCTCGGCCACCCCGCCGCCGGTGTTCAGCGCCGAACCGACCGCACCGTATGCGGCCATGCCCACCATGGAGGCGGTCTTCCAGCTGCCGTCGTTCTCCCCGAGGTTGGTGAACAGCAGATACATCATCACCGGCATCGCGATCCCGCCGATCACAAAGCCCAGGTCACGCAGCGTCCGGCGTACTTCGAGCCGCAGATAGTCCAGCATCAGGCCGTCTCCTTCCGGGGCGCCGTCAGGGCCAGGAACGCGTCCTCCAGCGACGCCGGGGCGACCTCCAGGCGGCGTATCGCACCCAGGGCGGCCAGCGCGATCACCGTCTTGTCCGAGTCGTCGGTGCGCAGCAGCACCCGCTTTCCGCGGACCTCGACCGTGCGTACACCGGGCAGCAGGGCCAGCTCCTCGGTGCCGCGGCCGGCCGGCTCGATGGAGACGAGGGCGCCGCCCGCCGCCCGTCTGAGCTGCTCACCGGTGCCGTCCGCGACGACACGGCCGCGGTCGATGACCACGATCCGGTCGGCGTGCGTGTCCGCCTCCTCCAGATGGTGTGTGGAGAACAGGACGGTGTGACCGCGGTCGGCGTACGCCCTCATCGACCGCCAGAAGGTCTGCCGCGCCTCCACGTCCAGGGCCGCGGTCGGCTCGTCCAGCACCAGCAGCGAGGGGTTCCCGGCGAGCGCCACCGCGAACCGCACCCGCTGGGTCTGCCCGCCGGACAGCCGGTCCACCCGCCGCCGGGCCAGGTCCGTGATCCCGGCCAGCTCCAGGGCCCGCGCCACGGGCATCGGGTCCGGATAACGTCCGGCCACAAAGGCCACCAGTTCCTGGACGGTGACCCGGGGGACCGCCCGTGCGTCCTGCAGCATGGCGCCCACCCGGCCCGCGCGCACCGCCCGCTCCGGGGGCGCGTCGAACAGCTGGACGGTTCCCTCGTCGGGTGGGTGCAGGCCGAGCAGCAGGGAGATGAGCGTGGACTTCCCGGCGCCGTTGCGGCCGAGCAGCGCGATGGTCTCGCCGCGCGCGATCCGGAGATCCACGCCGTCGACGGCGCGCACCGCACCGTATGTCTTGACGGCCCCCGTGAAGGACACGGCAGTAGGTGTCCCCGTCGTTTTCGTCATGGCTACGACCGTAGGGGGCGGGGGCGGGCTCCCGACAGATGCGGTTGTACGGACTTCGACGGGACAAATGTCACGGCCGGCGGCCCGGGGTCGGGGCCGGTCCGTGCGGCCCCGGGGGCGGGGCCGCACGGCCTTCACAGGGCGCGGGGTGCCGGGCTATACAGGGGGTCTATGCCTCTCGACGCAGCCAGGGCCCTCGCCGCCGGACCACGGTCCGTCGAGATCGCCTGGAACCGCAAGGACGTCCTGCTCCACCATCTGGGCATCGGCGCGGGGGTCCCGGCGACCGACCCCCGTGAGCTGCGCTACACCCTGGAGACCCGGCTGCAGGTCCTGCCGAGCTTCGCCACCGTCGCGGGCGGGGGCGCCCCCGGGGTGATCCGCGGACTGTCCGTGCCCGGCGTGGACGTCGACCTCGCCCGGGTGCTGCACGGCGGCCAGACGCTGGCGTTGCACCGCCCGATTCCGGTGGAGGGCAGGGCCACTGCCGTCTCCCGCGTCACCGCCGTGTACGACAAGGGCACGGCCGCCGTCCTCGTCCTGCGCACCGAGGCCGCCGACGCCGACGGCCCGCTGTGGACCGAGGAGGCGCAGATCTTTGTGCGCGGGGAGGGCGGCTTCGGCGGCGACCGGGGCCCTTCAGGGCCGGCGGCCCGGCTCGATCCGCCCGCCAGGGAGCCCGACCGGGTCGTCCTGCGGCCGACCCGTGAGGACCAGGCCCTGCTCCACCGTCTCTCCGGGGACTGGAACCCCCTGCACGCCGACCCGGAGTTCGCCGCTCGCGCCGGGTACGAGCGGCCCGTACTGCACGGCCTGTGCACCTATGGAACGACCCTCAAGACGGTCGTCGACACCCTGCTCGACGGGGAGGCGACCCGGGTCACCGGCTACTCCGCGCGCTTCACCGGGGTCGTCTTCCCGGGGGAGACCCTGCGCATCCGGATGTGGCGGGGGGACGGCTCGGTCCGGGTGACGGTGCACACGGTCAGGGGAGCCTCCCCGCTCGAACGAGACCGAGAGCGGGGGAGTGACGAGACGCCGGTCCTCACCGGCACGGTCGTTGAGCGCCCCTGAGCGGTGCCCCCGGCCCGGGCTTCTGGGCCCTGTCCCCGGCCGGTCTCGTTCCCGGCCGCTGGCCTTGTCCCCGACCCGGTCTCGGTCCCATTCCGGCACCGAATCCGGGTCCGGTCCGGGTCTCGGCCTCGGCCCCGGATCCGGGGCCCGATCCGGGCCTGGGTCCCGATCCGGGTCCTGGTCCTTGCCTCGGTCCCGGCCTTCGATCCGGTTCCGGCCTCGATCCGGGTTCGTCCCCCGGTCCTGTCCTTGGCCCGGTCTCGGTTCCGTTCTCCGGTCTTGTCCCCCCCGGGTTCGTCTCGTTCCCGGGCCGACCTCGGCCCCGGTCCAGGCTCCGGCGCCGGTCCCGGCCTCGGTGCCGATCCGGGTCCGGGTCCCGGCCTCGATTCCGGCCCACGGCTCCCGCGTTTTCGGCTCCGAAGGCGCGTCCGGACACGGAAACGGCCCCGCTCGTCCTGAGACGAGCGGGGCCGTGCGGGCGCGAGGGCCGGCCGGGTCACGGCGGCCGACGCGCCGTCAGGTCACTGGCCCGGTCGGGGCCAGGCCGCCGTGCCGGACTGCTCGGCCTGCTCGGACGGCTTGCGGTGCCGGCCGTGCACGGACGCCTCGTGCTCCTCGGCGGAAACCGGCCCACGGTGGCGTCCGTGTCCCGGGTCCTCCTGGCCCTCGGAGGGCAGAGGCAGCGCGGTGCTGATGTTCTCCATCTGAAGTGTTCACCCCGTCAAACATGATCCTTCGTACAGCCGGGCGAGTCTAACCGGCGCCGACGACAGCCGTGCCCGGAACCGGCGGTACCGTGCCCCGACCGTCACCGCGCCCCTCCCCGTCGCCTCGGATCCCGCCGCGGCCGGCCACCGGCATCTGCCGGGTGCGGACCCACAGCAGAGGGGTCGGCTGCGGCTGTGCACGGCGCGGCAGCAGCGCCTGCTGCAGGGTGACCGGGCGGGTCGCCTCGTGCGGCCGGGCCTCCGGCAGCGGTCGTGCCTCCGGCGCCTGTTCCGGCCCGGTTGCCCCCTGTTCGGCCGACGCCGGCCGGGCACCCGGCCCCGCCGCCGGCCGCGGGCCCGGCCCCTCGGGCATCTCCACCCGCGCCATCCCGCACCGCACCGCGCCCGTCGCATACGGCAGCCGCAGCGCCCCCTCACGGGTCCACAGCCCGGCGCCCGCCAGCCAGCCCTCCGGGGCGGCGAGTTGGTGGACGCGACGGTCCGCCGGGCGCCACAGCCCGATCCAGCTGCCCGTCGCCCCGTCGATCCGCAGCGCCACCGCACAGCTCTCCGGTGTCAGCGCCTGCCCCGGCTGCACGGCGAACGGGGTGACCGGGTCCTCCAGACTCAGACAGGAGGGGAAACGCACCGGTCGGGCGCTTCCCAACACCCCCCAGCCGAGCCGCTTCCGGCCCGGCGAGGGCGCATCGGAGCGGATCAGCAGCAGCCCGCTGTCCGGATCCGCGAGCAGCAGCCGGTCGTCGCTGCCGTCCGTGATCTGCAGCAGCGGCGACACCTCCCCGCCCCGCCCCAGATCCACCACCACCGTCTTGGTGGGACCCTCGTCGGGGGTGCGGTCCAGGGCCAGCATCCGGCCGGCTCGGTCCAGCCACACCCCGCCGGAGCAGCGGCCCGGCACCTTCGCCAGCAGCTCGGGCCCCTGTGCCCCGCCCGCCACCAGCCATACCGCCGTGGACTCCCGCCCCACCGCGAGCGCGTACGCGCGGTCCCCCGTCGGCGCGGGCGGCAGCAGCCTCAGCAGGATCTCCTCCCGGGGGCACTCCACCGCGCCCAGCGGCAGCTCCCCCGTCCCGGGCCCGGTCGGGTACAGCAGCGAGAACACATGCCGTCCGTCCGCGACCCGGTGGATCAGCACCCGCCCGTCGGCCATCGGCTGCACCTCGGTGCCGGGATCCTCCGGCTGGTTGCCCGGCAGCGGCACGGCGTACGGCTCGGGGCTGTCCAGGGTCCAGCGCTCCGGGTACCAGCACTCACCGTCCCGGGCGAGGCGCGCGGCGTAGGACCCGTTGGCGCTGATCACGCACCCGGGCCGGTCCGCCCGCTCGTTCCGCTCGTTCCCGTCCGACACGGCGGCCGTAAAGGCGCAGACTGTCATCGCTCGGTCACCTCCCGCGACGACGGTAGTTTTCGCGGACAGGGGCGTGACATACGCGGACGGTCGCTTCACACATACGGGTGTCGGTCCCGCGGTTCGCCTGAGGAGACGGGGGCGGGTGTGCTGGAGGAGGGGCGCACGGCCCCTCGGCGCACGACCCGGGACGGTCCGGGCCGCCGTCCGGTCCGGCTCCGCGGCCCACCCCGCCCGGTCGAACGGCCCGCGACCGAGGGGGCACGGACCCGGGCCAGGTAGCCTTTTCCCCGTGCCCCGTCTGTCTGAAGTCATCGCCGCGCTGGAGACCCTGTGGCCCACCGAGCGGGCCGAGTCCTGGGACGCGGTCGGCACGGTCGTCGGCGACCCCGACCAGGAGGTCTCCCGGGTCCTCTTCGCCGTCGACCCCGTACAGGAGATCGTCGACGAGGCGGTGCAGCTGGGCGCCGACCTGCTGGTCACCCACCATCCGCTCTATCTGCGCGGCACCACGACCGTGGCGGCCTCCACCTTCAAGGGCCGGGTCGTGCACACCCTCGTCAAGAACGACATCGCGCTGCACGTCGCCCACACCAACGCCGACCGCGCCGACCCCGGTGTCAGTGACGCCCTCGCCGGCGCGCTCGACCTCAGGGTGGTACGCCCCCTGATCCCGGACCCGACCGATCCGGAGGGCCGCCGGGGTCTCGGCCGCGTCTGCGAGCTCGACCACCCGCTGACCGTCCGTGAGCTGGCCGCCCGCGCCGCCGAGCGGCTGCCCGCCACCGCGCAGGGCATCAGGGTGGCCGGCGACCCCGAGGCCCAGGTGCGCACGATCGCGGTCAGCGGCGGCTCCGGCGACAGCCTCTTCGACGACGTCCGCGCGGCCGGCGTCGACGCCTTCCTCACCGCGGACCTGCGCCATCACCCGGCGTCGGAGTTCATGGCGGACCGCGCCCACGGTCCCCTCGCGCTGCTCGACGCGGCGCACTGGGCCACCGAGTGGCCCTGGTGCGAGCTGGCCGCGACCCAGCTCGACGAGATCTCCGACCGTCACGGCTGGGGCCTTCGCGTCCATGTCTCACCGACGGTCACCGATCCCTGGACCGCCCACGCGGCGTCGTCCCACCCCTCATCCACCACCCGTACGAGGAGCGCCTCACGCGTGTCCTCCGACACCCCTGGAGCCCCCAACTGAACGCCGCGCCCGCCGACCAGATCCGTCTTCTCGACGTCCAGGCCCTCGATGTGCGCCTGCAGCAGCTCGCGCACCGGCGGAGGACCCTGCCCGAGCACGCCGAGATCGAGTCGCTGACCAAGGACCTCACCCAGCTGCGCGACCTGCTGGTGGCCGCGCAGACCGAGGAGAGCGACTGCGCCCGCGAGCAGACCAAGGCGGAGCAGGACGTGGACCAGGTGCGCCGGCGTTCCGCCCGCGACCAGCAGCGGCTGGACTCCGGCGCGGTCACCTCGCCGAAGGATCTGGAGAACCTCCAGCACGAGATCACCTCGCTCGCCAAGCGGCAGGGCGATCTGGAGGACGTCGTCCTTGAGGTGATGGAGCGCCGCGAGTCCGCTCAGGAGCGGGTCACCGAACTGACCGGGCGGGTCGAGTCGGTGCAGTCGAAGATCGACGACGCCACGGGGCGCCGGAACGCGGCCTTCGAGGAGATCGACGGCGAGGTCGCCTCGGTGACGAAGGAGCGCGAGGTCGTCGCGGGCGCGGTGCCCGGTGACCTGCTGAAGCTGTACGACAAGCTGCGCGAGCAGCAGGGCGGCATCGGCGCGGCCAAGCTCTACCAGCGCACCTGCCAGGGCTGCCGCCAGGAGCTGGCGATCACCGAGCTGAGCGAGATTCGCTCGGCCGCCCCCGACACCGTGATCCGCTGCGAGAACTGCCGCCGCATCCTGGTGCGCACCGCCGAGTCGGGGCTGTAAGAGGCATACGGCGTGCGGGAGTTCATCGTCGAGGCCGACGGCGGCTCCCGGGGCAACCCGGGGCCCGCGGGCTACGGCAGTGTGGTGTGCGACGCCGTGACGGGGCAAACCCTGGCGGAGCGGGCCGAGTTCATCGGGACGGCCACCAACAATGTCGCCGAGTACCGGGGACTGCTGGCCGGGCTGCGGGCGGCCCATGAGCTGGACCCGACCGCAAGGGTCCATGTCCGTATGGACTCCAAGCTGGTGGTCGAGCAGATGTCGGGCCGCTGGAAGATCAAGCACCCGGACATGAGGCCCCTGGCCATGCAGTCCGCGGCGGTCTTCCCGGCCGGGCAGGTCACCTACGAGTGGATCCCGCGCGAGCGGAACAAGCACGCGGACCGTCTGGCCAACGAGGCGATGGACGCGGGGACCGGGAAGGCGGCCGGTACGGGGGCCGGGAGGCCGAAGTCCGGCGGCGCGGGGAGCCGGAGGCCCGCGGTCTCCTCGGTGGCCGAGCCTCCTGCCGGAGCCGGAGCCGGAGCCGGAGCCGGAGCCGGAGCCGGAGCCGGAGCCGAGGTCGAGCCCTCGGCCAGGACCGGTGCCGGGAGCGGTGCCGGGAGCGGTGTCGGGATCGGCGCGGGTGCCAGGGCCGACGCCGATGTGCGCGCCGCCCGTCATGTCGCCTCCGCCCCGCCCGATCTCGGCACGCCCACCACCCTGGTGCTGCTGCGCCACGGCGAGACCCCCCACACCCCGCTCAAGCGGTTCTCCGGCAGCGGCGGCGACGACCCGGCCCTGTCCGACGTGGGCCGGCGTCAGGCCGGGCTGGTCGCCGGTGCGCTCGCCGCGCGGGGCACCGTCAGGGCCGTCGTCTCCTCGCCCCTCGCGCGCTGCCGGGAGACCGCCGGGATCGTCGCCGCCCGCCTCGGGCTCGAGGTGAGCGTCGAAGAGGGGCTGCGCGAGACCGACTTCGGCGCCTGGGAGGGCCTGACCTTCGGCGAGGTCCAGGCACGCCACCCGGAGGACATGAACGCCTGGCTGAGCGACCCGGAGGCCGGGCCCAGCGGCGGCGGCGAGAGCTTCGCGGCCGTCGCCGAACGGGTCGCCGCCACCCGGGACCGGCTGCTCGCCGCCCATACGGGCCGCACGGTCCTGCTGGTCTCGCATGTCACGCCCATCAAGACCCTGGTCCGTCTCGCCCTCGGCGCGCCTGCCCAGGCCCTGTTCCGCATGGAGCTGTCGGCGGCCTCCCTGAGCGTGGTGGCGTACTACGCCGACGGCAACGCCACCCTCCGTCTGCTCAACGACACGTCCCCTCTGCGCTGAGCGGGCGGCGCAACTGTGCCGCCTCCCGGGCGAGTCGCTCGATCCGGGCCCAGTCCTTCGCCGCGATCGCCTCGTCCGGGAGCATCCAGGTCCCGCCCACACAGGCGACGTTGGGCAGCGCCAGATAGTCGGCGGCGTTCGCCGGGCCGATGCCGCCGGTCGGGCAGAACCGGGCCCCCGGGAGCGGGCCGGCCAGCGACCTCACATAGGCCGTGCCGCCGGCCGCCTGCGCGGGGAAGAACTTCATGTCCCGTACGCCGCGTTCCAGCAGGGCCATCACCTCGGACGCCGTGGACACCCCCGGCAGGAACGGTACCCCGGACGTCCGCATCGCCGTCAGCAGGGTGTCCGTCCACCCCGGGCTGACCAGGAATCGCGCACCCGCCGCCAGACAGTCCGTCACCTGCTCCGGGGTGACGACCGTGCCCGCACCGACCACCGCCTCCGGGACCTGGCCCGTGATCGCCCGGATCGCGTCGAGCCCGGCCGGGGTGCGCAGCGTCACCTCCACCGCGGGCAGCCCGCCGGCCACCAGCGCCCGGGCCAGGGGCACGGCATCGGCGGCGTCCGCCACCACGGCCACGGGGACGACGGGGGCGAGATCGAGGACGGAGACGGTGGACGGCGACGGTGGGAGCGGTGAGGCCATGGACTCATCCTGCCGACCAAAAGCGGTGGGGACAAAGGGTGTTGCACGGACTGCAACGCCCCGTCCCGCCCGCGCGGCGGCCGGGTGTCTCAGTGGATCTCCGTCACCACCACGTCCAGCGACCACGCCTTCCCCGGCCCGGCCGGCGCCTCGGCCTCCACCAGGTACCCCAGGTCCCGCAGCGCCACCACCAGCTCGGCCGGGTTCTTCGGGGCGGCCCCCGCCGTCAGCAGACCGCGGACGATCCGCCCCTTGGTCGCCTTGTTGAAGTGACTGACCACGGACCGCTTCTCCACCCCGTCCACGATCCGGGAGTGCAGCACCCGCACGGTCGCCGTCCGCCCCGCGACCTCGCCCCTGGGCTTCCAGGCGCTGGCGTACGCGGAGGAGCGCAGGTCCAGCACCAGTCCGTCGCCGGCCGCCTCGGGGAGGACCGAGGCCATCGGCGTACGCCAGTGGGTGCCCAGCGGTCCGAGGCCGGGCAGCTTCACGCCCATCGAGCAGCGGTACGAGGGAATGCGGTCCGTCACCCGGAGCGCCCCCCACAGGCCCGAGAAGACCAGCAGGGACCGACCGGCGCGCCGCCTGGCCGCGGGGTCCAGCGAGGCCAGGTCCAGGGCGTCGTACAGGACCCCGGTGTAGATCTCCCCGGCGGGCCGCGTCCCCGCCGTCCGCAGCCCGGCGTTCTTGGCGACCTCGTCGCGCAGGCCCTCGCTCAGCCCCAGCACCTCGCGCGCCTTGCCCTCGTCGCCCGTGCACAGCTCCACCAGCTCCCCGAGCACCGCCTCACGCGAGGCGGCCAGGCCCGGCAGCGACAGCGACTCCGGCCGCAGCGGAGCACCGCGACCGGAGGGCGCCTTGCCTTCGGACGGCGGCAACAGGACGAGCACGGATTCTCCTTGGGGCCGAGAGGCGGGGTCCGCGTCAGGTTACGCGGTGCCGTCGGGGCGGTCGCGCCGGTGTGCGGCCCTGGCCCGCGGCCCTCCCCGTCGTGTCTGTTGGTGCTAGTGTCATTAGCACCATGTTGTTGAGGCTGAACGTTGCGGACAACCGCCCCCTGCACGAACAGGTGGCGGCCGCCGTCCGGCGGGCCGTCGCGGAGGGGGAGTGCCTCCCGGGGGACCGGCTGCCGTCGGCGCGGGAGCTCTCCCAGGCGCTGGACGTCAATGTGAACACCGTGCTGCGCGGCCTGCGGACCCTGCGCGAGGAGGGCGTGCTGGAGTTCCGGCGCGGCCGGGGGGTGTCCGTGGCCGCCGGGGCGGACGGGCGCTCGGTCCTGCTGGACCGGGTACGGGAGCTGGTGACCGACGCCGCCCGCCTCGGGTACGGCAAGACCGACCTCATCGAGATGATCGGAGAGACGTCGTGAGCGAGCGAGTGAAGCACGGGGGCGGGGCGTCCTGGGGGGTCGCCGGGTGGTCCGCCGGAATACTGGTGCTCCTGGTGGCGATACCGCTGGCCGCCGAAGGTCGCCTGCCGCAGCGGCTGGCGACCCACTGGAGCGGTGCGGGCGAACCCGACGGATCGATGCCCCTGTGGGGTGCGGTGCTCGTTCCGGCCCTGTGCTGGCTGGTGGTGGCCGTGGGCATGGTGATCCTGGGCCGGCGGACGGACGCGGCACGGGAGTGGGTGGCCGTCGTCCTGGCGACCGGCTTCCTGCTCGTGGGCGCGCAGGCCGCCATCGTGCGCGCCAACCTGGACCGGACCGACTGGCACGAGGCCCGGTCGATGTCGGTCTGGCTGGTGGTGGGCCTGGGGGTCGCCGCGTGCGCGGCGGGGCTGATCACCTGGCTGTCCGGGCGTCGTCCCCGGACCCCGCGGGAGGCGGCGACGGACGGTCCGGTCATGGACCTTCCCCAGGGCCAGCGGCTGATGTGGTTCTCCCGTGCCGCCAATCCGTGGATACAGGGGGCGTCCGCGGCGACCGGCCTGGCGACGGTGGCCGCGGCCCTCGTCGCCGTGACCGGGCTGACCGGCCCGTCCTGGCGGCTGATCGTGCCCCTCGCCGTCACCTCGGTCGTGCTTCTCGGCTGTGGCTCCGTGGAGGCGCGGGTCAGCGAGCAGGGGCTGAAGGTCGCCTTCGGCCCGTTCGGCCTGCCGGCCCTGCGCTGGTCCCTGAAGGACATCGACTCGGCCCGCTCCGAGCACCGCACGGCTGCCCAGTCCGGCGGCTGGGGCTACCGGCTGGGTCCACGGGGCACCACGGTGATGCTGCGCGGCGGGGAGTGCCTGGTGATCCGCGCCCGGGGCAGGGACTTCGCCGTGAGCGTGGACGACGCCGAACGCGGCGCCGCACTCCTCAACACCTGGGTCGCCCAACGCGCCTCGCGCTGAGCGCGCGTCCCGCCGACGCCCTGACCGCCCCGCCCTCACCGGCCGCTCTCACGGCCGCCCCCGCCGCCTCGCGCCGAGCCCGGCAGCCTCCGCGCCCGCGACCGCGGGACCGGCCGGCGGAGCGAGGCGGACCAGGTGCCCGGTACCATGGTCCACACGGCAGACGAGCCGGGCGGACGGCCGCGTGGAGCCCCCTGGGGCTTCCCGAGGAACGTCCGGGCTCCACAGGGCAGGGTGGTGGCTAACGGCCACCCGGGGTGACCCGCGGGACAGTGCCACAGAAAGCAGACCGCCGGGGATCTCGGTCCTCGGTAAGGGTGAAACGGTGGTGTAAGAGACCACCAGTGCCCAGGGTGACCTGGGCAGCTCGGTAAACCCCACCCGGAGCAAGGTCAAAAGGAAACACCCCGGTGTTTCTGCGCGGACGTTCGAGGGCTGCCCGCCCGAGTCCGCGGGTAGACCGCACGAGACCGGCGGCAACGCCGGTCCTAGATGGATGGCCGTCGCCCCGGGCTCCGCGAGGAACCCGGGGAACAGAACCCGGCGTACAGCCCGACTCGTCTGCCGCTCTTTGTTTTCGCTGGTCAGAGCCCATGTTCACTTGTTGAACAAACTGGCCGGGTCGAATCCGGGTCGAATCCTGGCCGTGCAGGTGGGTGACAACGTGGCGATGTACGCCGCGTATTGTTGACTCTGTCCAACCTATAAGGGGATGGATGGGGCCTATTGGGCGCCTGGTCGGGTGTGAGGGCAGTTGACAGTCCGCAGACGGCGAGTCGAGAGGGCCCAGGCATACTCGAAAGTATCGTCCGGCGTGTCTCCGTATGCGCGTTGTGTATGGGCGTGCGGGGTTGGCGGTCCACCCCACCTGTGTTTATCGCGCTCGCCTTGCGCATTTCCACGAGCCAGGTCCTTGCCGGTCGCCTCCTGTGTGGCCGATGCCTATGTTTGGCACGCACTGGCGCTCCCGGCTACTTCGGCGCCGTCAAGTTCGCGGTCGAGGTCAGAGCGGGCATCGACTTGGGCATCGGCCTTGAGCGAGGTGCCTGGGATCTCGCTGATGGCGCACGGGCCTGACGCGAAGAGACGCTGATAGGCGGCTTTCCTGGAGGTCGAAGCCGTTGGCGCGGTCGACGGCGTGCCTTGTCGCAGCCGATGTGCTGGACATGCCGGCCGGGGGTTATTCGCTTGGCTCCGCCTGTCCCCGGCGTCGATCCTGATAGCCGCTAGAACGAGGTGCCGAGAGCCGAGCCCATGGTCGACGGTACATGCACGACAGGAGCACCGATGGACGCCGGAGACTACCTCGCCCAGCAGATCGAGGCCATGCGGCAGATGCTCGCCGACACCGAGCCTGTCTCCCTGCGGACCAGCTATCTGGCCGATCCGTCGGCCGGTAACCCGGTGCTCCAGGGATCGACCGCGACGGCTCTCGTGCCTCGCTGGAACGAACGCTCCAGTGGATTGTGGGTCCCCGCTTCCTTCCAGGAACCGGCGCCGATCGATCTGACCGCGGTCTACCTCACACCGGAAGAGATCTTCGGATTCCAGCTGCCCGCCGACTACATCCGGCGCCAACTGCAGCGCCTTCCTCTGGAGGGGGTTCTGCGCTTTTGCGCCCTGGCTCTCAACGCCTTGGCCGTTCCCGGCGCATCCGTCAGCGAGGTCGACCAGCAGTTCGCCGATCGGCTGTTCAAGGAGCCGATCCGCGGGCGGGTTCTCAACCTGCTCCGGGACGAGACCCGCCGACTCCTCGTCCCCCAGGCCTTCATGCTTCTGGCCCGTATGGCTATGGAAGCCTCGCCGGACACACTGCCGGAAGGCACATGCCAAGGCGACGTCCTGGGCGCCTTTTTCGCCGTCGTGCAGACGACGGGAGTGCTCCCCGACTCCGGTCCGACCATCATCGGCGACCGGCCGGGCACTCTGGGCCGTGAGATCATCGCCAACCAGCACTTCAACCACAACTGGTCCGTCGCGGGATTCCTGGCCCGCTATGCGCGCCGCTGGCTGCAATTGCCGGCCGAGCACCGGGGTGAGCCGGGCATTGTCGACCTCGGTGAGGTCTACCGGGACTGCACGGGCATCCAGTTCGAGTCCCTGGCGGCCGTCGCCGGCTACCTGTGGATGGTCACCGCGTCCGGTCGTTTCGTCATCGAACTGGGCGAACTGACCGTCCTGGACATACCCTCCGAGCAGGTCGAGGCGGTGCTGGCGCTGATCAGCACCGACCTGTCGGGTATGCGCGAGGCGGTGCGCAGTCAACAGCCCGATCAGCGCACCGAATGGGCTTTCGACCCCTTCCAGCAGTGGCCGGTCCTTCGCCTGCCCGAGGGCCGGCTGCTTGTCCTCGACCCCCGCCACCTGCTCAACCGTGCCTTCGGATGGCTGCCGATCTGGGACATCAAGTTTCCGCCGCCGGGGCACACCAGGCCCGTCGGCCACCGCAAGCTTGCGGCTCGGGCCGAGTCGACCCTGCGTCACCTCAGCGAGGTCTACGTCAGCGAGGTTCTGCACCGGATCGTGGGCGACGAGGGCACCACCCGCCGGGTCTACGACGACGCCGAACTCAAGGCCGCCTACACCGCCGAGGGCCAGCGCATCGCCGACGCCGCGATCGACTACCCCGGCACCTGGATCGTCATCGAGGTCACGACCTCCCAGCTGCGCCGCGAAGCCGCCACCGCCGTACCCGGCGAATCACAGATCGAGGACATCGACAAGCTCATCGAGGAACTCGACCAGATCGACGCGACCATCGCGGCACTACGCCGCGACGAGGCCGCGCTCACCGGCACGTCGGCTCCCGCTGAGCGCCGCTACCTGCCCCTGCTCGTGCTGCCTGAGGGCTTCCCCGTCAACCCGGTAACCCTCACCGTCATCCGTGAACGCGCCCGGGCGCGCGGGCTGTTGCAGGCGCCGGACACCGATCCGGTGGAGATCGTGGACATCGAAGAACTGGAAATGATCGAAGGCATCCAGGAGGAGTCCGGCCCCGGGATGCTGGACATCCTGCGCGGCAAGCAGTCCGGCGGGCTGCGCATCGCCGCCGTACGCGACCACATCTTCCACGTTATGCGACTTCATCCCCGCCGACCCGCCCGGCAGTCCGAACTGCTGGACGCGGCGCTGAAGCCGCTCGCCGACGCCCTGCCGCGCCCGCCGCATGGCGGCACTGTCACCGACCACAACCGCCCACGAGGCTGACCATCGCACACCTGACGGAACATCAACACTACCCGCTAGACGGCAGGGCGTACGCGGTCTTACGCGAACCCGGGCCTCCGTCAGCCGGTCTGCTCCTCGACGCCGTCCTTAGACGTCGTCTCATTTGGGGTGATCGGTAGTCTGGGCTTGTGCTGATCGTGGAACGCTTGGTGCCGGATGAGCTGTACGACCTCTTCCAGCGTGTGGTGCCTCCCGCCCCCACACGCCCACAGGGCGGGGGTCGGCGACGGCACGGTGACCGTGAGGTCCTCGCGGCGATCATCTTCGTCGCCACGACGGGTTGCACCTGGCGGCAGTTGCCGCCGGTCTTCGGCCCGTCAGGACCGACCGCGCACCGGCGTTTCACCGAGTGGTCCGCAGCTCGGGTGTGGGCCAGGCTGCACCGGCTGGTCCTCGACGAGTTGGGCTCACGCGGCGACTTGGACTGGTCCCGTTGCGCGATCGACTCGGTGAACATGCGGGCCCTGAAAGGGGGGAGCTGACAGGTCCGAATCCTGTAGACCGAGGCAAGGGCTCGAAGATCCACTTGATCACCGAGCGGACCGGATTGCCCCTGTCCATCGGCATCTCCGGTGCGAACCTCCACGACAGCCAGGCGCTCGAGCCACTCGTACGCGGGATCCCGCCGATCCGCTCCCGCCGCGGCCCGCGCAGGCGACGGCCCGCCAAGCTCCACGCGGACAAGGGGTACGACTACGACCACCTGCGCCGATGGCTCCGCATGCGCGGTATCCGGCACCGCATCGCCCGCAGAGGTATCGAGTCCTCCACACGACTCGGCCGGCACCGTTGGACGATCGAACGCACCATGTCCTGGCTCGCTGGCTGCCGTCGCCTGCACCGCCGCTACGAGCGCAAAGCGGAGCACTTCCTGGCCTTCACCGCGATCGCCTGCACCCTCATTTGCTACCGCAGACTCACCAAATGAGACGACCTCTAAGGGCTTGCAGATCAATAACACGTCGTCTTGATCTTGTTGGGGTCGTCGCTCTGGGCACGGACGCGGGCTTGGAGGGTGGCGAGGACAGCGGGCGGGCTGACCGCTGGTGGGATGACGACGCCGTGTGCCTTGAGCAGTCTCCTGATCTTCAGCAGGGTGCGGTGCATGGCGGTCCGGCTGCTGCCGAACAGCACGGCGAGGGGTTCTGCGGCCAGGGAGACCCGCAGGTGGAGCACGGCCGCCAGGACCTGGTTGGGGAAGTCGAGCCGGGGAGGACGGCCACGCTTGACGCCGTCGGACAAAGACTCGGTCAGGTCGTTGAGTTGCTGTCGGGTCATTCCGGTCAGGGCGGGATCGGAGAGCAGGCTCTGGTCCCACTCCGCCGCCAGCGGCTGCGGGGGCCGGGCCACCGCAATGGCCGGGCATGGCCGCGGGTGCAGGGCATAGTTCCATTCGCCGTGGAAGAGGTGGCGGGTCAGTGGCAGGGCCGCCATCTCCGCGTCATCGACGGCGACTCCGGTCGGGTAGGTGTTGGTGTCCAGCTCCGCCATGACGCGCAGGCCCGTGCGGGTCGTGGTGGCGGCGATGGACTGGACGATGACTTCGTGGCTGGTCAGCGGGCGTCCGCGCCAGTTCATGGTGATGTGCGAGAACAGCCGGTGCTCGATCTTGTTCCACTTCGACGTGCCCGGAGGCAGGTGACAGACCGTGATCGTCAGCCCCATTTCGGCGGCGAGGCGGGCGAGTTCGAGCTTCCAGGCCCGGGTCCGGTAGCCGTTGGAGCCACCAGCGTCGGCGGTGATCAGCAGCCGTGTCGCCTGCGGGTAGGCGGCTTGTCCCTGGCCGGACCACCAGCGGCGGATCGATTCCACCGCGAATGCGGCCGTGTCGTGATCGGTGCCGACGTTGACCCAGCCGGTGTTCGCTGTGACGTCGTAGACCCCGTAGGGGATGGCCTTGCCCAGCTTGGGGTCGGCGAAGTCGTGGACGTTCACCGGCGCCGGATCACCGGCCGGCCGCCACTGCCGGCCGCTGTTCTTGAATTCGCCGACGAGTTCCTTCTTCTTGGCGTCCACGCTGATGACCGGCTGCCCGGCGTCCCGGTGCACGCGAGCCTGTTCGTTGAGATAGCGGAACTGGGCGTCGCGGTCCGCGTGCCGGCCGCCCTCCAGCGTCTTGGCATTCGCCTGCAGACTGAAGCCCTCCTCCTGTAACAGGTCGGCGACGGTGTCCGCACTGACTTTGTGCCCGGCCCGGGCCAGTTCCTCGGCGAGGGTACGGGTCGACTTCACCGTCCACCGCAGCGGCGACATCGGATCACCCCGCTCGTCCGGCTCGACCAGCGCCAGCAGCGCGGGCCGCAGCCCCGGATCGAGATCCGCGACTCGTTTGCGGCCCCCGCCCGGTCGCCGCACCCGGCCCAACGGCTCCTCGCCGGTCTCCAACTCCAACACGCCCTTGCGGACCGTCGTCTCACTCACCACGGCGGCCCGCGCGACGGCCCGGACCCCGCCATGCCCCAGCACCCGGGCCTCCGCTCCCATCATCAGCCGCCGCTGCCGCTCGTCCAGATGTGGAAACAACGCCGCAAACTTCACAGTGAGTTGGGCTTGAGCCTCATCCGAGTTGCGCATACCACACCAACGAGCTCCAGAACGGGAAGCAACACCTTGATGATCTGCAAGCCCTAAAGGCTGTCCCGTAACTGTGGTTGCGGGGCAGCCACGGCCTCGTCAACTGCTCAGGTTCTTCCACAGATGCCGCTCGTCCAGGGTTCCGAACCGCACGTCTCCGCGTTCAAGGTCGACGAGGATGGGCCAGCAGTCCAACAGCTGCTGTCTCACATCGCGCGAGGCCAGATACTGCACGGAGTTGTAGGGCACGATCAGGAACCCGTTGCTCTCACGGACCCGCTCTGCATCGATGGCCAGTGGCGGCTCGTCATCACGCTGGCTCTGCGCGAGAAACGCCACCGCAAGCTGCAGGGCTTCGTCCTGCTCCATCATCCATCTCCAGTCCTTCGGCTCGACGGCGGCACCCTAACCGGCCTGGGATGATCGCCGCGTGGCTGGTGTGATCACGGCGTCGGAGCCGTCCTGGATAGCTCCATTCACCGGACTGAGCCCCCGAGCCTTGCGGAAGCTGGTGACGGTCTTGCGCCGCCAGGGCGCGGACGCTGTCCGCAAGGGCCGGCCGTGGAGCCTCCCCCTGGAGGACCGGGCACTGCTGGTCGCGGCGTACTGGCGCACGAACCTCACGATGCGCCAGCTCGCCCCGCTGTGCGGGGTGTCCAAGTCGGCAGCGGACCGCATCATCGACCGCCTTGGGCCGATGCTCGCGCTCCAGCCCCGCAAGCGGTTCGCCAAGGGCACCGTGCTCATCGTGGACGGCACCTTGGTCCCGACCCGGGATCACGCCGTCGCTGAGCGGTCGAAGACATCTCATGTCGTTGGTTGGTCAAGGAGATGTTCAGGCAGCAAGGTCCACAGGCGGCGCGAAGGCGCGATCGGGGTCGAACAGCGCGCGGTGCCGCAGACAGTGGTAGAGGCAGCCGAGCAGTTTGTTGAACAAGTTTCTGAGAGCTGCGGTATGGCGTTCTCCACCAGCTCGCCGTCGGTCATAGTGGGCTCGTGGAGCCTGCGTTCGGAGGGCTGCAAAGGCCCACATGTGCCCGGCTGAGGCCAGTCGTTGGTTCTTGACGGTCCGGGCTACGACTACGTGGCTTCGACCGGAGGCTCGCGTAACAGGTGCAGCTCCGGCGTATGCCTTCATGGCTCTGGCGTCTGCGAAGCGTTCGCGGTCATCCCCGATCTCGGCGAGGACACGTGCCCCGGACAGTACAGACAGCCCCGGGAAGCTCGTGATGATGTCGGCATCCGGATGCGCGAGGAATGCTTCCTCCGTCGCCGCCGCGAGCTGAGTGACGCTGAGGCAGGCGGCGTCGACCTGTCGGATGAGCGCGACTGCCTGGTGCCCCAGAGCCTGTTCGACCTGCGGCAGTTGCCGCAAGTATTCGGCGCGGAAGGCTGTCCGAAGCCGCTCGACCTCGGCTTCGATTCCACAGCCTGGACGCTCGCCGCGCTTGAGCAGCGCGCGCAGCTGGCTGCGGGTCAGCCTGGCGGCGTCGGCCGGCGTGGGCGCGGCAGTCAGGATCACGCGGGCGCGTGGTGAGCCGAGTCCCGGCTTGCCGGTTCCGTGGAAGGCGGCGAGGGCGGCTGGGTAGTACTCGCGCAAGTGTGACCGGAGCCGGTTGATCATCTGCTGCCGGTCCCAGATCGCGTCCTGGTGTGCGCGGGCCAGAACAGCGATGGTCTGTCCGGCCTCGCTGTCGTCGGGCAAGGGACGGTGGGCGTGTCGGTCGGTCCGCAGGATGTTGGCCAGAACCCGGGCGTCCGCTGCGTCGGACTTGGCTCGGGAGACGCTGCCGCGATCGCGATAGCGGGCTGCGGCCAGTGGGTTGATCGCGTAGATCTGACGGCCGGTGGCCCGCAAGCTGGCGACGAGGAGCCCGCGCGGCGTCTCGATGGCGACAGGAATCGGACCCTCTGCGGTGTCACCGTGCCGGGTCAGAAGCTCTGTCAGCGCGTGGAAGCCGGCACTGTCGTCGCTGATCCGCAGCTTGGCCACCTGGGTTCCGTCCTGGTCGACCAGGGCTATGTCGTGGTGCCCCTCCGCCCAGTCGATGCCGCAGAAAATCTTGCTCAACCCTGTACCTCCGTATGAATCTGCAGGTCAGTCCCACGCGGAGCACGCGGCGATCTAATAGAAGTGCTCCAGGCACGCCATCTCATGAGCCGTTCGTGTCTCCAGCGACCGACAGGGACCTCGGTCTGCTGGAGAGCTCATGGGCTCGCGAACTGCTGAGAGGTGGCCCCTGTCGGCGGGCTGAGGACATGAAAGCCGGTGATATCCGAGCTCCTGCCGGGCGGGACCGGTCTTAGACGAGAGATCAAGGTCCCGGAACTACCGAAGGTCTCCGCCCGGCAGGGCAAGGCGCGAGGCGGAGCCAGTTTGACAACGGGGATCCAGTCCCGGAACGGCAGCAGGCTTCCGCCTCGCATGGCACCCCTTGCACTCACGTGCTCGGGGCCACCGATGACCTATTAGCAGGCTTCCGCCTCGCATGGCACCCCTTGCACTCACGTGCTCGGGGCCACCGATGACCTATTAGAACTACCGGTACTCCACCAACCACCAGGTCGTCATCGACGCCGACACCCGCCTGGTCGTCGTGGTCGGCCGGCCGCTCGCCGGTAACCGCAACGACTGCAAGGCATGGGAGGAGTCCGGCGCCAAGGCCGCCGTCGGCAAGACCATCACGATCGCCGACGGTGGCTACCCGGGCACCGGACTCGTCATTCCGCACCGCCGCGAGCGCGGCCAGACCGAACTTGCGGACTGGAAAGAGGAGCACAACTATGCACAGCTGTTCATGGTCCGGGAGAAGTCGCACGGGTGGTGTCGCTGTGTGCCACCACGCGAACCGTCACCAGATCCCCGACTCCTGTCCCTCGGTATGCAGATTCGACGCCTCAGAGAGGGCCGGGGATACAGTTTGGAACAGCTCGCGGAGCGTAGCGGGTTGAGTTTCCGCGGACGCATCTATATCGAGCATGGGCAGCGCAGCCCTAGCGTGCTGACGCTTCTGGACATTGCCGCTGGGCTCGATGCGGAGCCGGGAGAGCTTGTTAACCACATCGCCGGGGAGGGTGTCGGCGAGCCCGGACCTCCGTAGTCCGGACCGGCTGTCGAGCGTTCGTGATCGTCCACGGGCCGTCGTGAGGGCGTAGGCGCCGTTGATCGTCGTGTTTCCTTCGAGGGTCCGTGCAGGCGGTGTGCGCAGCAGGTGCCCGCTGGCAGGTATGCCGGCCATGAGAGTCCACCCTCTCCTGCTGTCGCGCGGCAATGACGGTTCTGCCTCGTCGTTGGGTTTTGCTGGATCTGACGTGTCCATTTCTGGCTTTGGGAGCTGATTCTCCTAGCGAGACACGCGTGTCATGTTTAGTCGTATGATGCGTCAGAACCGCGCACGGGTGGGGCACTTGAGGCGGTTGTAGCCGCCTGTGCCAGCCAGGGCGCGGGCCTCATTGCTCGGGGGACGTCGTTGTACCTTGCGTGCCTGTACGCAGAGAACTTCCGGGTCTTCGGTTCGACGCCGCAGAAGAACGGCGACGCGGACGCCAGTCTGAGCCTGGAGTTCGGTCCCGCCACGAACGTCCTCGTCGGCGAGAATGACAGCGGCAAGACGGCCATCATTGACGCGATCCGTTTGTGCCTGCTGACTACAGCGGCTGACTACTACCGGATCACGCGCGACGACTTCCACGTCGGAGTGGGGGGCCGCGCGGACGCCTTCAAGATTACCTGTGGTTTCAAGGACCTGACGACGGAAGAACAAGGGGTCTTCCTGGAACTTCTCACCACAGACGATGACGGGAATGTCGCGCTCTATGTCACCGTCAAGGCGGAGCTCATGGATCCGCTGCGACCCCACCGTGTTGCGGTGACCACGCGTACCGGCCGCGAGGGGCAGGGGCCGGCTCTGGACGGTGCAGCGCGCGAGCTGCTGAAGGCTACCTACTTGCGCCCCTTGCGAGACGCTGAGGCCGAACTGCGCTCCGGCCGGGGATCCCGGCTCTCACAGATCCTCGCCGGCTATCCGGCCATGCGAGAACAGGGCGAGGACGATTTCGATGAAGTGAAGGGCACCGCCAGCACCCTGGTCGGCATCCTGCGGCGGGCAGAACGGCACATCAGCGACAACGAGGCGGTGAAGGCCGCCCGCAACGACATCAACACCGGCTACCTGGAGAAATTCTCCATCGGCTCCGACGTCCTGCGCGGCGAGATCGGCGTCGCCGGAGATGCCACCCTCGCCCGTGCGCTGGAACGCTTGGAGTTGACCCTGTTCGCCGGTACGGGGGAGTGGACCCGACATGGCCTGGGCTACAACAACGCCCTGTTCATGGCAGCCGAGCTGCTGCTGCTCGGCAAGAGTGCCTTCGCCCCGCTGCTGCTGATCGAGGAACCCGAAGCCCACCTCCATCCGCAGCTCCAGACCCGCATCATGGACCTTCTGCGGGACCGCGCCGAGACTGCCAAGACGGCGGGGGCGCCCCCGGTCCAGGTCATCCTCACCACCCACAGTCCCAACCTGGCCTCGGCCATCCCGGTCGAGCACCTCACGCTCGTCGCCCGCGGGTCCACGTTCCGTCTGGCGCCGGGCCTGACCCGCCTCGACGAGGGCGACTACGCCTTTCTCACGCGCTTCCTCGACGTGACCAAGGCCAACCTGTTCTTCGCCCGCAGCGTGGCCATCGTCGAGGGCGATGCCGAAGCCATCCTGCTGCCCGCTCTCGCACAGGCGCTCGGACAGTCCTTCAGCGAATGCGGTGTCAGCATCGTCAACGTCGGCGGTGTCGGCCTCTTCCGCTACAGCCGGATCTTCCAGCGCGACGGTGAACAGGTCCCGGTCGCGGTGGCCTGCATCCGCGACCGGGACCTTGTACCCGCCGGCACCTCGGAGGAGATGCGCAAGAAGCTGAAGTGCTCGGCAGAGATGACCGAGCAGCAGATCACCGATCACGTCGCCGCGCTCACGGCGGAGGACAGCGGCCACGTGCGCACCTTCGTCTCCGACCACTGGACGCTGGAGTACGATCTGGCCGCCGCCTCCTGGACCATGGCGACCCTCATGCACCAGGCCGTCCGCGCCGCCGTCGCCTCCAAAACCACCTGGCCCACCGCAGCGAAGCTCGCCGACCTGGATCGTGCCGCGCAGGTGGAAGTGACGAAGTGGCGAGAGAGCAACGTGCCCCTGGAAAAGGCGGCCTTGGACATTTATGAGCCGCTGCGCATGAGCCGGGGCAGCAAGCCGATCGCCGCCCACCACGCGGCCCGGCTCCTGCAGACCACGACCGTGACCGAAGCTGATCTGCCGCCCTACCTCGTGGCCGCCTTCACCTACCTGTGCAGCGAGGTCTGAGCGATGACGCCCCTCTACGCACCCGACGTCTTCATCAAGGACAAGGTCGAAGCCCTCGCCCAGCAGCTCGGCCTCGAACTGCCGCACCAGGAACAGTGGGACTTCATCCAAAGCGCTGAGCGCCTGGACCTGCAAGCAGCCCCCGGATC
Organism: Streptomyces nodosus; assembly: GCF_008704995.1. NCBI lineage: Bacteria > Bacillati > Actinomycetota > Actinomycetes > Kitasatosporales > Streptomycetaceae > Streptomyces > Streptomyces nodosus. The sequence goes on along the minus strand of NZ_CP023747.1, from coordinate 2,423,090 downwards.
TGGCAAGACCAGCCTGGTCGGACTCAAACTCGCCCTGCTGGGCCAGGGATGGAACTCACCAACCCGCGGCATCTGCGTCCTGTCCCACACCAACACGGCCAAAGACGAGATCAGCAGCCGCCTCGCCATCACACCGGCCGGAGGCCGACTGCTGCAGTACCCGCACTTCATCGGTACGATCCAGGCCTTCACCAACACCTTCTTCGCCCTGCCCGCCCTCCGAGCCCGCGGCGTCGAAGTCCAGGCCGTCGACGACGACACCTACGCGGCCGCGGCCCTGCGCCTGCTGGAACGCCACCCCGCCTTCCGCACGCTGAACACCTTCCTCGGAAAGCGCCGCAACGGTCCCGCACTCGTGTCGGAAGCCCGCTACGTATGCGACGCCGGAAAGCTCACCCCGACCGGACCGGACGGCACCCAGCCGTTCAAGCCCGACACCCCCAGCGGCCGGCAGTTCGTGGCACTGAAGGAGAAGCTCACCGAGCAGGGCATCTTCCGCTACCACGACATGTTCGCCCTCGCGGAGCACCACCTCACCCACTACCCGCAGCTCGCCGAAGCAGCCGCCCACCGCTTCCCCTTCGTCCTCCTGGACGAAATGCAGGACACCAGTGACCTTCAGCAGCGCCTGCTCGACAGGGTCTTCGGCTCCCCGAGCACAGTCGTCCAGCGAGTAGGCGACGTCAACCAGCGCATCTTCACCGACGGACCCAGCGTGGCCCAGCCGTCGTCGTTCCCACTGCCCCACGCCGCCCAACTTCCCGTCAGCCGCCGGTTCGGCAGCAAGGTCGCCGCACTCGCCAGCGACCTCACCATCCACCGCCGCCAGCGCATCGACGGCGCCGGCCACGACGGGACCATCGCCCTCCTGCTCTTCGACGACAACACCGTCAGCGAGGTCGTGCCGGCCTTCGAACGCATGGCAGCAGCCACCATCCCCCGCCCGCTGCTGCTCGACAGCCCGCCCCGCGTCCTGGGATCCCGCCTCACCCCCGGCGGCGCGAAGGCCTTTCCCCAGTCCGTCTCCTGCTACGTGCCCGGCTTCACCACTGTGCCCAGCCAGGCAATCGGCAGTCTCATCACATCGGCACGCACCGCCCAGGCACACCGGCAAGCCGGCGACAACCACGCAGCCGTCACACTCCTGTGGAACGCAATCCGTGCCGTGGCCCGGCTCGCCACCTCAGGCAGCCTGCCCCCATTGAGACGCCTGGACCGAGACCCGGCCACCGCCGGAGGCAGGACACGCCTCCTCCTGCACGACATGCTGACGAGCCCCCTCGACAGCCACGCCGAGTGGGCAGTCATCACCGCCCGGCTGCAGCGCCTGCTGCCCGACCTGACCCAGAGCCCCCTGAAAGGGGTCGCACGCCTGACCGACCCCCTCGCCCACGTCCCCTGCGCTGACCAGCCAGCCCCAGTGCCCGAAGTGCCGGCGGATACGGAACACGGAGTAGTGCCGTCAGTTGCGGGATCGATCCAGAGCGCCAAGGGCGAAACTCACACGGCGACGCTCATCCTCGAATGCCTGGAACGCAGCGGAAAGAAGTACGACGTACACGAGGTCCTCGGACTGCTGAGCCAGCAGCAGGACGCCACCAAAGCCCTGGTCACGGTGCAGCGTGCGGCGCAGCTCGTCTTCGTGGGCGCCACCCGCCCCACACATCTGCTTGCCTTCGCCGCGCACCGCACAAGAGCCGAACCGTACTCCGAAGCGATGACGGCTCGCGGCTGGACTGTTCACGACATCAAGGCCCTTTGAGCGGCGCACTCCTGCAGTGGACTCAGCCTGGCAGCAACTCGCCGGTATTTACGAGGGAGGGCTGTGACCGTGGTTACGGTAGGGCACCTCGTCCGGATGCAGCCGTAGCCTGGCCAGTCGCCACGCGGCGTCCGAAGAGATCTCGTGCTGGCGGGTCCTGCGGATGCGGCGAGCGAGCAGGCTGGTGCGCGGTGCCAGTAGCCAGCGCAGCAGGTTCAGGCTCACTCCGCTTCCTCGGCGGCGGAGATTTCCTCGGCGAGTTGCCGGTGGCCGAGAGTGGTCATCGCGCTGCCCAGGATTTTCAGGAAGTCGCGTGCATTGTCTTCAGTGAGCTTGTTGATGAACGTGTGCAGTGTGTGGGCGACGAGAATCCAGCGGGAATCTGGGTGCCATTCATGGATCTGTCGTACGAGCTCTTCGGGATCGCTTCTCTCAGGTGGGCCGCCCAGTCGGGGGGAACGCTGGATGAGCGCGTACAGGCGTGCAGCGGACGGGTTCGCGAGCAGCTCGTTGCGGAGGAACTCCATGCGGGCGCGCGCTTGACGGCGGTCCATTTCGTCGAGCTCGAACTCGTGGCGGGCTCGTTCCATAAGACGTGCGCCCTCCGCTGCGTCGTCGTCGACGCGCAGGGTCGCGCTGATGTTGAGTAGTTCAGCACCGTCGCGAGTGAAGGGTAGTTGGTCACATAGAGCCGCTGCGAGTTCCTGCTCCGCCGCAGCGACGCGGAGTACTGATTCGCTGCCCAGATGCTTTTCCACCAGGAGGCGGGCAGCGCGGCTTGCTGCATGCCGGGCGCCAGGGTTGGTCGGCCCCTGCGCAGAGTGACGCCATTCGACGCGGATGACTGCATCGAATGACAGACCTGCATCACGACTTGCCGGCCGATCATGAAAGACGGATGTCCACGTCTGGCTGGTGGACTCGGAAGGGTGGTTGCGGCGCGTGCGGCGTCGCATCATGCGGATTCTTTTTCGCTGCCGACTTGAGTCAGAGTCTGCTGGAAGGTCTCGATGATGCCGTCGTCGAGCAGCTGCGCGAGCTCGGTGTACACGGCACGGTGAGCCTGTCCGGCGGATGGGAGCTCGATACGGCCTGCCGATTGTTCGAGCGCGGCGGCCTTGGCCCATTCCCGTGCGGTCGCCCGCAGCCGGTCGCGGGCGTTCTCGCCCGATGTTCCCGTCGGGTCAGTGAGCTTCACCGCTGTGCTGAAGATCTTCAGTACGTCAGCATGGACGTGCGGATGGCTGAGCGCCGCATCCAGCCACAGACACACGACCACTGATGCCTGACCATGCCTTTCGAATCCCTGCGTACCCTGGAGGAGGGCTCGCCAGCCGACGATGAGATCGGCAACAGGGGCCGTGAATTCCGCTTCGTCGCTATGGGGGAGGAGGGCGGGGAGCGTAGGAGCATCGGGGTGTGTCGACTCGGCCAGAGCCCTGAAGGCTGCCTGCCCAGCTTCCCGTTTGGTCCCGCCGTCTCTGCACCAGTCGATGACGTAGCCGAAGAGAGTCCGGCGCGCGCTTGGATCACTCCACAGGCCGTGCACGGCTTTTTGGAGCGCTTGACGCACTTCCTCATCTCCTGAGCCAGCCGCATGGCGCAACCGCCGCAGCGCCTTGCCGGTGTAGAGGACGCCGAACTCGCCAGCACACACCTCCACCGTGGCCAACTGCTGCGCGGCGTTGTCGGTCCTGGCCCACTGCAGCAGCATTTCGTGGATGTAGGAGCCGCTGGCGGTCTGCAGGCAGGCTGATGTCAGGAGTTCTACCGCCGTTGTCCAGAGCGGTGTGTTGTGCCAGCGCCAGACCAACTGGCGCAGGGGTTCTTGCCGGCGATGGCGTACAGCCCACCGTAAGGCGAAGCTCCCGATGCGCTCGGCCATCGCCTGCCGTTCTGCGTCGGTGAGTGTTTCGAGTGCTGCTTTGGGCTTCTTCAAGGGGGCATCGGCCAGCCACTCCAGGAATTTCACCCGTGACAGGGGCCGGTCCACCCAGAAGTACTCCAGTGCCGCGTCGTCCCATTCAGGGCGATTGAAGGTGATGGTGTCGTCGGCCTGCAGTTCGGCCCCGATCGAGTCGACCATTTCGATGACGCCGGGATCCTGCTGTCCCTGCAGAGAGGGGTCACTATCCCCGAAGACGGAGGCCAAGGCCGCCGTGCTGGCGTAGACGTGCGCCACGGATGCTCCACGCAGGGTGGCGCAGGCCAGGAGGAAGTTGCGCTGGAAGCTCGTACGGCCGGACTCCTTGTGCCAAGACAGGAGTTGGGGACGCCAGTTGTTACGAGCCGCGATGACGCTGAGGGCCTGTCGGTCGAAAGGCGTGTTGGCGCCGTTCTTCCGTTTACGCGCCAGAGTCTCCAGGTTGGGCAGGCTGCTGTCGCGGGCATGGTGCGCGTCCAGAATGAGGCTGACGATCTCCAGGGCCTCCACCGGGGGTTGCCCGTTCAGCAGGGCGACGATGTCGTCATCGGTCAACCATTGTTCGACCGGTAGGTCAGGTGGCCCCTCCGCGCTCAGCCACTTGCGGGCGATCTCCAACGGCGATGGCGCTCCCAAGGAGGGTTTGATCCCGTCAGGTGCACTGCCGCCTACCCGGCGCCACTGTTCGGGTGTGGTCAGCACTACCAGCCGGGCGCTGCGACGTTTCAGCGTGTACTGCAAACGCTCGATCGTTGCACCGAACGTGCTGGCCACCTTGAAACCGTCCTCATCGGGCGGGAGTTCGAGCAGGTAGCCGCGGTTCTCCACCTGAGGCAGGCGACGCACGGGGAACTCCAGACCACCGCCGAAGCCGAGCGGACCCACACGCACGGCCGGGAATTCATGACGCAACTCCGCGAGGAGCGCGCACGCGGTGGCCGTGCGACCTGTGCCCGGCTTCTGAGCCAGCACCACAACAGAGCCGGGGTTCCGCCACCACTGATAGATATCGTCGAAAGAGTCGCCTCCCTCCGGGCGCACATAAACGGTGCGGAGCGCATCAAGGTAGGTGTCTGAAAACTCGTTATGGTCAAGCGGGTTCTCGAAACTCGCGTTGACTTTAAGAGCATTCATTTCGCCCAGGTTGAGCAGAGCCATCTGCCGAAGACGCTTAATGGCCTCCGTGTCCAACAGAGACTTGAGACGCTCCTGCAGTTCGTCATCCAGGTGCACGCGCGCGTCCGGAGATTCCATTTCCGGTGTATGCGGTGCGTCCGTAGGGTTCAGTGCACCGGAATTTTCCCAGGATGGACCTTCAGACTGCTGGCCGGTCTCGTGAGGAAGACCCAGTCTGTAGTCCTGCTGATCACTCACCCCTACCCCCGTGGTGCCGATCCCGGAATCCTCTTGGCTTGCGAGTGCTATCCGAGCGTGCCGTCGATTTCGAGTGCAGTGAGCTCGCCGCCTCGGCGTACCACCTTGGTCCGCTGCTCGATGTCGGCCGACGCGTCGGCGGTCACCCGCCCAACCCTGACCGCCCGGGCCACTCCGTCTGCCTCGACCTCGTCAACGCTTTGCCTCACCCTCACGCCCGGCGCAGAACGTCGTTCACCGACGAAAGACAGCGACTGCCCGTAGATCGTCTCCAGGTCGTCGCGCAGCGCGCTCATTGCGAGCAGCAGGTGTTCGTCATCGGCTCGAATGAGAGCAGGATTGCGGTGGTAGACAGCCAATTCCCGAGCCATAGTTTCCAGTCGGCGAATCCGCTCCTCAGTCAGCTCCTCATCGCGGATGCGCAGGGAAGCTGAAGGTTCAGTCAGGACTGGACTTGCTGTCGAATCGAACGGTGCATCGGCGTTATTTCCGCCACGACGGTCGAGCACGGCGCCGAGACGTCCGAAGAGGAACGCGAATATTTGCGGTATGGCTGAAGTTGCCACTGTAGCTAGCGACAGCTGATCTCCCATTGCATCCCCCGAACGGTGAACGTAGGTCACGGCAAAGCCGCAAGATCCCATCAAGGCTACGAGTGTCCATGAGCTGGAGACAAAGGCGCATTCCCGCCAAACATGTAGCCGTCATATTCAGTCAAGGGGATCCGTGTTCCAGGGAGCGGCTTCAAATTCGCACGAACGTTCTCGATTTGTGGTGTGAGTTAAGTGTTGCGCCGTCTGGGGGTTGAAACGCGTCACCGGTGGCCGATCCTTCGGCGTGACGGCGGTAACGGGGGTGGTGATAACGAGGTATGCGGCCCGAGCGAATGGCGCAAAGAGGGCACTGCGGTCGCCCGTGGGGCCTTCGCGGGCGTGCATCGCGAGGATCTACTGCGGGAGGCCGCCCGCTTCTTCGGATGGGCGCGGCTCGGCGCCGATATCCGGGACGCGCTGACGGGCGACATCGACGCGTTGTTCGCCGCCGGGGGCTTGATCAGGTCGGAGGGCGGCCTGATGCCCTCGGAGGGTTCCTGATCCGTTACGAAGGGTTCTCCTCATACGCCCGGAAAGCCCGCTGAGCTGACAGGCCGAGACGGGGTTCGGGCCGGGGGGCGGTGACGGACCACGGGGGCCGGACCCGGCGACGGGCCGAGCCGGGACGACGCGGACCCCGCCGGCTCCAGAGGACAGAGACCATGCATCGGATATCCGGTACCCGGACATCAGTGGGGAGTCCGGGCACGGGGTCCGCTGCCGCCACTGCGACCACCAGTAGGACCGCTGTGTCGCCGGGTACGCTGAACCACATCGTCAACGCGGCCCGACGGGCTTCCGCTCCACCCCGGTGGAGTCTCGAAGGACATGCCCCCACCCGCACGAGTCTCTTCGTGCTGCCTGGGGGAAGTCCTTGCTGTTCCGCGCGTCCGCGAAATCGGTCGCCGTCATGGCACTCGACGGTTCGCTGTTCCTGCACCTCACCGACCAGTTCGTCCATATGCACGGCTATCGGCCCGGAGCCTCGGAGATGCGTTCCTGGGAGCGCAGCATCCCCGTCCTGGCAGCCGCGCTCAACGACGCCGGCCTGGACGACGTCGAGGTGATGCTGGAATACGCGCTACCGCTGAACAGCAAGCGTGCCGACGTCGTCCTCGCCGGAGTGCACCCGGTCACGCAGGAACCGTCCTACGTCGTGGTGGAACTGAAGCAGTGGAGCCAGGCGGCTCCGCACGAGGACGACCCCACCCTGTGTCATGTCGACGCCTACGCGCACCCCGTGCTCAACCCGATCGAGCAGGTGCGGCGATATCGCGACTACCTGGTCAACTTCAACGGTGCGGTGGCCGAGCACGGCGAGCGGATCCATGGAGTGGCCTTCCTGCACAATGCCACCGAGTTCGGGGTGGCGGGGCTGCGGGAGATCGAGCGCGACGGGCGAGGACGGCTCTTCACCGGGGAGCGTCGCGGCGCGTTCCTGGACCACCTCCGGTCGAAGCTCAGTGATGAGCACCCCGGTGCTCATGCGGCCGACGAACTGCTTGCGGGCGCCACCGTGCCGTCGAAGCAGCTGATGTCCGTGGCGGCCAAGGAAGTGAGGGAGCGACAGCAGTTCGTCCTCCTCGACGAGCAGCAGGTCGCCTACCGCATGGTGCTCAACGCGGTGGAAAGGGCGAAGCGCGCCGACCACAAGGAAGTCGTCATCGTCACCGGCGGCCCCGGTACCGGAAAGAGCGTGATCGCGCTCCAACTGCTCGGCGAGCTCTACCGGAGGGGCGTGGCCGCGGTCCATGCGACCGGTTCGCAGTCGTTCACCACGACGATGCGCAAGGTGGCCGGCGCCCGGAAGCGGGAAGTCCAGGACCTCTTCAAGTACTTCAACAGCTTCATGACCACGGAGAAGAACAGCCTGGGTGCTCTGATCTGCGATGAGGCGCACCGCATCCGGGAGACCTCCGCCAACCGCTACACCCGAGCGGCACTGCGGACTGGCCGGGCACAGATCGACGAACTCCTCGACGTCGCCCACGTACCGGTCTTCTTCCTCGACGAGCACCAAGTGGTGCGTCCCGGTGAGATGGGCACCGTGGACGAAATCCGTGAGGCCGCGGGCAGACGGGGCATCGAATGCCATGTCGTCCCCCTGGACAGCCAGTTCCGCTGCGGAGGCAGCGACGCCTATCTGCGCTGGGTGGTCCGGCTCCTCGGCCTCGAGCCCGGCGGGCCGGTCGTGTGGGAGCCCGACGACCGCATGCAGTTGCTGGCCGTCGACAGCCCTGAAGAACTGGAGGCGTTCCTCGACGCCCGCCGCGCCGAGAAATACGGTGCCCGGATGTCCGCGGGCTACTGCTGGCGGTGGTCCCCCGAGCCCAAGCCGGGCGATCCGCTGCCTCCCGATGTCGTCATCGGGGGCTGGGCCCGGCCTTGGAACCTGCGCGGGGACCGGTCGGTCTCCGGCGCGCCCCCGTCCGCGCTGTGGGCCACCGACCCTGCGGGCTTCGGGCAGATCGGCTGCGTGTACACCGCCCAGGGATTCGAATATGACTGGTCCGGCGTCATCATCGGCCCGGACCTGGTCTGGCGGGGCGACCGCTGGGTCACCGACCGCACTGCGTCCAAGGACCCGGTCTTCAAGAAGTCCACACCGGACACCGACGTGGACCGGCTCATCCGGAACACGTACAAGGTGCTGCTGACGCGGGGCATGGTCGGCACGGTCGTGTACTCGACCGATCCGGAGACCCGGGAGAAGCTACGGGAACTGGTGTCCGGTCGGCCGGAGCCTCGGTCTGCCGCGATCGGGAGGCCCTTCGTGCGGCGGTGAACGCGTGACATCCGGCCATGATTGTCCTGCTTCCAGCCGACCGGCGTGTCCTGCGCGCCGGGGAAGGCGATCACTTCTCTAAGATCCCAGGCGTCATTGCGGCCCGACGGGCTTCCCCACATGGACATGCCCCCATCCGCACGAGTCACTCGTGCCCTGGGGGATCCACCTCGTGTCCATGCTCCTGCTGAAACTGGCAGCGCGGGATCTGCTGACCCTGAGCTCAAGACGCCGTATGGTGCCCCACCTCGCCGCGAGGTGGAAGCACTTCCTCAGCACCGAAGCTTCGTTGACCGAACGTTCCGCCTGGGCAGAGAGCCTGGTACATCTTGCCGAGGATCTGGTCGCCGCCGACCGCGGGAACGTCGAGATGGTCGTGGAGTGCGCTGCCACCCTCGACGAGACCGACCGCACCGGGGACCCACGGCTCATCGACGTCGTCCTTGTGGGCCATCATCCCGAAGAGAAGGGGTTGTCCGTCCAACTCGTCGAGCTGAAGCGGTGGTCGACGGTGACCCGGGTGGAGCGAGCCACCGCGGACTTGGTGCATGTCCCAGGCATGGGCGAGAAGAAGCACCCGGCGCTGCAACTGCGCGAATACTACGATGCGTTCACGAGTGAGAGAGGGCCACTGCACGGACTGGACTTCGAGTGCGGCGGCTTCGCCTATCTGCACAACGCCACCGACGCCTCGGTACTCCCGCTGGTCGGCGTGGACGCGCCCACCGGTTCCTACGCCCGTGTCTACACGAGCGACCGCCGTGCCCAACTGCTGTCGGATCTGCGGAGCAGTTTCGCCGCCGACGGCGCCGACTCGGCGGCCGAGATCCTGTTACGGAGCATGGGCCTGCGCAACACCCCGCTGCTCGACGCCATGATCCGCTCCAGCGGCGAGGACACGGTCTTCACCCTGCGCGGCCGGCAGAAGAAGGTCGCCGACCAGATCCTGGACACGGCCTCCAAGGTGCTGCCCGACCCCCGGCGACCCGCTCTGATACCCGATGAACGGCGGGTGGTGTTCCTGGTCACGGGAGGCGCCGGTACGGGCAAGAGCGCCATCGGCCTCCAGATCAAGGCCGAACTGGAGGCGGAGGGCCGCACGGTCAAGTACGCGAGCGGCAGCAGGGCGTTCAACGGGGCCCTGCAGGAGCATGTCGGCTTCGGCGACAGGGAGTTCAAGGAGACCTTCACCTATTTCAGCAACTTCGTCACCCCACCCGACCCGCCTCTGGACGTGCTGATCTGCGACGAGGCCCACCGCCTGCGCGACCGCTCCACCAACCGCTTCTGGAAACCCGAGGACTGGGGCACCAAGCCCCAGGTGGACGAACTGCTCGACGCCTCCCGGCTGACGATCTTCTTCCTCGACGAAGGCCAGTCCGTGCGCCCTCAGGAGGTCGGCACCGTCGACCTCGTGGAGGACGCGGCACGGCGTTATGACGCCCACCTGGTCCGTTGCGGCCTGCGGGAACAGTTTCGGTGCGGTGGCAGCGATGCCTACATCCGCTGGGTGCGCGGCGCGCTGGGGGTGTCCGACGCGGAGCCGGAGCTGTGGACCCCGGACGGGCTGATGCACGTCGAGGTCGTGGACAGCCCGGAGGATCTTGAACGGATCATCCGTTCAGAGGCTGAGGCGGGAGCGTCCGCGCGCATGGTCGCCGGTTACTGCTGGCCTTGGACGAAGCCCATGGGGAAGGAGAAGCGGCTCGAGTCCGATGTCCGGATCGGCGGCTGGCACCGGCCGTGGAACGCGGACAGTGAGTCCTTCTGCGAGAACAAGACCGTCCCGCCTTCCAAGATCTGGTCCGTGCACGAGAACGGTCTCGGCCAGATCGGCTGTGTGTACACCGCGCAGGGCCTGGAGTGGGACTGGTGCGGGGTGATCATGGGTGAGGACATGGTGCGCCGGGGCGATCGCTGGGTGTTCCGCCGAGGCAAGGAGAGGGCGGACAAGGAGGCGGGCGTCAAGCGGGTGGCCGTTCCCGGGTCCTTCGATCCCAAGGTGAAGCCGAAGAGCGTGGACGATGACGAGTTCGCCCGACTCGTCCGGCACGCGTACCACGTGCTGATGACCCGGGCGAGCCGGGCGACCGTGCTCTACTCCACGGACGAGGAGACCCGGGACTACCTGAAGGGGCTCGTCGGCGATGTCGAGATACACGGTCTGCGACCCACCTGGGAGAACCTGCCGGAGCAGGCGCGACAGCCACATCTGCCCCGTCCCGGCCGAGGGCGGCGCCGCCGCAGGAAGCGTCAGAAGAAGGACACTCCGCCCGGAGAGATGCGTCTCTTCTGAAACGGTGGCCGGTAGGCGGAGTGGCGGGCTCCCGGGCCCGCCACCTGCCGGTCAGCAGACCAGGCGCGCTACCACGGTAAGAGCCGTCACCAGTAGATTGGTGATGATTCCCACCGTGACGTCGACCAGAATCTGACGAATCAGGTCACGACGTGCACGCTGGTACTCAACGGGGTTCATGAGGTTTCCACTCCTGAGCGTGAGCTGGGAATGGCAGGGATCGCCCTACCGGGCATCCGCAGTCACACCGCGTGTGGCACGCGGTGGAGACCATTCGTCGCTCATCGCCGAGGACCGGCACCTGGAACACCGCCGACGTACCCTCCGGGAAGGTGCGCAGCGGGTAACCACGTTAGTGCACGGGCCAGTTGGCACAGATCGATTTTGGACGCCGTGGTGTCTCCGCCCACGCGTCGGATGCGTGGGCAGCGGACGGGACCGCGCCGATCGCGTTCACATCGGCTGTGTGGAGCAGGACCTGAACCTCGCCGCTCTGCCGCCCGGTGCGGTGCCCTGTTGTTCCGGTGGACACACCGAAGTCGCGGACGCCTCCCGGCGCCACTTCCTCGGTGCCTCGGCTGTCGCTGTGGCGGCCGGCGGAAAGCACCGTCTCGTCCTTCTGAGCACCGTGGGCGGGCCCCAGCCGGAGAACGACCGTACGGGCATCGCCTCGGCGCTGGTCGGCCGGGATATGTGTCTATCTGGTTGACTGCGGCCGTTCCGCGGTCACCCAGTAGGGGTGCGCCGGTCTGAAGTACAAGGACCTCAAGTCCGCCTTAACGGAATCGTCGAGCCGGTCGCCGTCCACGGTCCCGGACCGGCCGGTGAGCTGCTCCAGAAGTACGGCGGGGGCGAGGTCCCGACGGTGACTTCGGGCGACCCGACCCCCGGTCTGAAGACCCTCACGGAGAAGCAGATTGAGGCGTTCGCCTGCAGCGCCAATGTCTTTCTGCGTGACTCTGGCATCCCCGATGTGCGGGACCTGGTTCGCGTGCACGAGATCGGTCTGCCCGATGTCGGCGCCGACCCGCTGAAGAAGACCGCACCGGACCTGAAGCCCTTCGTGGTCATGTACGACGGCACGGTGGGACGAGATCCTCCTGCGCGGCAGCAGAGGTTGAGCCTCGGGGGCGGGGGCCGGACCGGCCGGAGTCGTGGGGCCGTTGAGGTGCGGGTGGCGGGATTTGGTGGGGGAGGGGTGGACGGGGGGTTCGGTGTCCAGCATGCTGACGCAGACATGACAGCCATGCTCACTCGGGACGGTCGACCGTGCGCGGATTCTTGGGCAGGGCCACCCTGGCCGCCGTACTCCTGCTGACACCTCTGGCGCCCACTCCCGTGGCCGCAGTGACCCCCGCGGCCGCTGTGACCGGCGTGACCCCCGTGGCTGGCGTGCCCCCCGTGGCCGGTGCGGCAGCCGTGACCCCCGCGGCTACCGTGCCGCGGCAGCCCGGGGCGGAGTCCGCGGAGCCTTCCGGAGTTGCCGCGGACTGGACGCCGCCGCTCAGTACGCGGGGGCGCTGGATCGTCGATGCGAAGGGGAACCGGTTCAAGCTGCGGTCGGGCAACTGGCACGGGGCCAGCGGCACCTGGAACGGCTCGGGGGACACCGAGGACGACGCCAATCACCATGCGGGTGAGAACTCCGGCCGTGTCCCGCTGGGGCTGGACCGGGCCCCCATGGCCGAGATCATCTCCGGCTTCCAGGAGATCGGGATCAACAGCATCCGGCTGCCCTTCTCCAACGAGATGATCCACGACGACCGTCCCGTCACGGACCGTGCCGTCGCCGCCAACCCCTCCCTGCGCGGGAAGACACCGCTCCAGGTGTACGACGCGGTGGTGCGCGGGCTCACCGACGCCGGACTCGCCGTGATCCTCAACAACCACACCAATACGACACGTTGGTGCTGTGGAGTGGACGGGAACGAGCGCTGGAACGCCGGGCAGTCCACCGGGGCGTGGGAGAACGACTGGCTGTTCATGGCCCGCCGTTACCGCGACGACAAGCGCGTCGTCGGCGCCGACCTCTACAACGAGGTGCGCCGCAACGTCTGGGACGACCCCAACTGGGGTCTCGGCGACGACCACGACTGGTTCGCCGCCTCGCAGCATGTCGCCGACCGGATCCTCATGGAGGCCGACCCCGACCTCCTGATCATCGTCGAGGGCATCAACTGGACCGGTATCCCGGTCGACGGCTTCGCGCACGGGCGCCCCACCCTGGAACCCGTACGCCGGCTCTCCCACACGCTCGTGGACTCCGGCAAGCTCGTCTACTCGGCCCACTTCTACGACTACACGGGCCCGAACCACAGCGGCGCCACCGGACTCGGCGAGACCAGCGACCCCCGCTACCGCGACCTCAGCCCCGCCGAACTGACCGATGTGGTCAACCGTCAGGCCCTCTATGTGGCCGCCGAGCAGGACCAGCACTTCACCGCCCCGGTCTGGATCAGCGAGTTCGGCGTCGGCGGCCGCGAGGAGACCGGCGCCGCGCCGCGCGCCTGGTTCGAGAACTTCGTCGACCTCCTCGTCCGGGCCGACGCCGACTTCGCGTACTGGCCGCTCGTCGGCTGGCACGAGGACCGCAAGGGCAACGGCTGGGCCCTGCTGCACTGGGACTCGGCCGGTCACCGTATGGGCGTCTACGACGGCGACGACTGGCGGGCCGGCGCGTGGAGCCGCCTCGTGCAGGCCCAGGGGCGCACCGGCCCCGTCGCCCCCGTGGCGAACTGGTCGATGCTCAGCCCCGATCACGGCGACTTCGTCGCCTCCCGGCGGATGCGCGCCCTGCCCGACTGGAATCCCGGCGCGCGCAAGGCCGTCTGCCCCGACGGGCAGCGCCTCCTCGGCGTCAGTCACACCGGCAACCGCGGTCTGTGCACGGATGTGTCCACCGGTCCCCTGGCGAACCCGGCCGGGGTCCATGAGGTGGTCACCGACGAGCGTCATGTCGCCCCGGGCCAGGACTGGGCCAGTGGGTACACCAAACTCCAGTGCGCCGAGGGCCAGTTCCTCACCGGCTACAGCGTCCGTGGCTCCGCCGTCTCCGCCGCCCTGTGCACCGCGGCCCCGGCGGGAGCGCTCGGCACGAGCGGCCGGACCGTCTGGTTCGACCGCGGCGACAACCGGGGCGTGTCCCCCCAGGGCGGCGACTTCGCCTACGGCCGCTACAAGGGACAGTGCGCCAACGACGAGTATCTGGCCGGGATCGCCTACACCGGCCGGGTGGGCTCCAGTGGCACCCCGGACGCCCTCTACTGCCGGAAGCTGAGCTGAAGGGGACGCCTCACCGGGGGACGCCGCACCCCCCGGGCCGCGCCGGCGGCCGCCGGTCCCAGTAGGGTTCACCTCTCATGCGCAGACCTGGGGGGATCATGATCGGCTACTGGTTCGCGGCCCTACGCCGTGTGGCTGTTCTCGTTGCCGTGGTCGCCGTCGCCATGTGCGCCTTCATCGCCGGTGTGACGATCTGGGACGACCCGGGCACCTGGGCGGAGGCGCTGCGCGACGGCGTGCTCATCGGCCTGGCGTGGGGTGCCGGCATCGGCGTCGTGGGTGCCACGTCGAGCACCTGGGGGGCCGCGCGCGCCGCCTCACGTCATGGTCTGAGGCTGGCCGCCGAGGCCGTGATTCTGCCGTGCACCGCCGAGTTCCGGGTGCCGCTGTCCTCCGGTGTCACCGCGTACCAGCTCACCGACAGCGTGCGCTACGCCCTCAGCGAGATCCAGGTCCCCCTGATCGACGAGGTCACGGAGTTCACGCACGGCAAGCTGACCCTCGTCTACCGGCAGTCGCTCAGCGGCCCGGTGAAGCTCCATATCTCCATCGTCACCGAACGGGACACCGCGACGGTGACGATGGACGCCCGTCCGACGGCCGCCTGGAGGCGTATGGACGACGGGGCCAGCTGGAGCGTCCTGACGGCTGCCGAGCCGCATGTCAGGAAGGCCGTCCGGCAGGAGGCCGGCGACACGACCGCCGTCTGAGCCCCCGGGTCACTCGGCGCGGTCCTCGGCGAGGGTGTGGGCGACCAGGGCATTGGCATGGCCGTGGCCGAGACCGTGCTCGGTCTTGAGCCAGGCGACGAGTTCCATGTGCCTGGTCAGGGGCGAGGCGCGGATGAGGACCTGCCACTCCGCGATCGGGCGGCCGTACTTCTTCTCGATCGACGGGAAGTAGCCGGCGGGCCCTTTCACCTGTTCGGTCATGAGTGGTGTCCTGTTCTGTCGAGGTTTCGCCCGTGGTCCGACCGTCCGCCGGTGCAGGGATAGAACTGGACGGTCCAGTACCGTGCCGGGCCGGTCGTCACCGTAGCCCGGGAGAACTAGACTGTCCAGTACTGGAAGAGAGGTGGCCATGATGGTGACCGAGGAAGGCCGGTCGGCGCGCAAGCGCGAGGCGATCATGGATGCGGCGACCCGGGTGTTCCTGGCGAAGGGCTACTCCGGGGCCGGCATGGACGACATCGCGAAGCTCGCCGCGGTCTCCAAGCAGACCGTCTACAAGCACTTCGCGGACAAGGAGAAGCTGTTCGCCGAGATCGTGCTGGCCACCACCGACCGGGTCGACGCCATGGTCGATCTGGTGGCCGACATCCCGGCCGACGGCGAGGCCCTGGAGGAGAACCTCGGCCGCCTCTCCCGGCAGTTCCTGACGGCCCTCACCCAGCCCGAGGTGCTTCAGCTGCGGCGTCTGATCATCGCCAACGCCGACACCTTCCCCGAACTCGGCGCCGCCTGGTACGAGCAGGGGTTCGAGCGTGTCCTCGCCACCCTGGCGGCCACCTTCCAGCGCCTCGCCGATCAGGGGCTGCTGCGGATCGCCGACCCCGAGCTGGCCGCCCACCACTTCTCCGGGCTGCTCCTGTGGATCCCGGTGAACAAGGCCATGTTCCACGGAAGTCCGCAGCACACCCAGGACGAACTCGACCGCTGTGCCGCCGCCGGGGTGCGGGCCTTCCTCGCTGCGTACCGCTGAACGCCGCGCGTCACGGGCGGGGCGGGGGAGACGACGGCGGTCGGGTCGTGGCCCGGCCGGCCCACCCCGCTCACCCCGACTTGTCCGGCTTCTGCTCGGCCGTCCGGGCGGGCTGGGGCGGTCGAGGGGCGAGCGAGCCGAGGCTCAGCCGGGGGAGGTCCTCCGGGCAGGGGGTCGTATCGGCGTCGGTCCCGGTGCCGGCGGCCAGGGGAGCCCGGCGGACCGCCGCCACGATCGAGGAACGGCGCAACGCCCGTGAGACGGCGAGCAGTTCACGCCCCGACGGCAGCGTGAGGTGCCCGGTGCCGGCCGAGGGGCAGGGCGCCGCCCCGTGCCGTGCGCCGCGTGCGGCGGCGGCGATCACGGCCGCGTGGCCGATGGACGCGGCGTCCGCGGGGTCGCGGCCCTCGGCCAGGGCAAGGGTGCGGGCCTGGGAACCGACGCGTTCGTCCAGGTACGGCCGTACCAGGCTCAGCCCGTCGGCGATACCGGCCTCCCGTCGGGTGAGGCGCAGCTGAGGGGACCAGTACCAGGGGACGGGGGCGACCAGTGCCTGTTCCCGTGCCGCTCCCGCGAGTTCGCGCCAGAGGGGGCCGAGCCGCCGGTACGCGGCCAGGGCGCGCCAGGTCGTGGTGGCCCAGGGGCCCGTCAGCGGCAGCATGAACCCCAGGGCGACCAGCGCGGCCGCCGGGCCCGCGAGCCGGGGGGCCACGATCGTGCTGAGCACATCCCAGTCGCGGCCGGTCCAGCGTGCCACCACGGCCGTGAGCTTGAAGAGGCTGAAGCCCAGGTTCAGCAGCCAGCCGGCGACCAGGACCCACAGGCCCGCGCGGAGCCAGCCGCCGACCTGGAGCGCCCAGCGCCAGCACAGCACGGTGGTGGCGACGGCCGCCGTCATATGGCCGAGCAGATACAGCAGGATCATCTCGCCGATGTACGGGGTGCGCGCGTAGTAGGTGTCCAGGTCCGTCAGCCGGTCGGCCGGGGCCCTGCCGAGGAAGAACAGGACGATCAGCGCCGCGATGACCACGGCGTAGCCGGCCGTCCAGCGCCGTGAGACACGGCGGATGTAATCGGGCGAGCCGCCACGCCAGTTGACGATCAGCAGCAGACAGGAGGCGCTGTAGGAGCTGACCAGGGCGTACACCAGCGGGCCCGAGAAATTGGGGATCCCGCTGGCACGGTTGACGGCCGCGACGGTCGGGGGAGCGGCGAACACGAAGCCGGCCCCGCCGAAGGCGAGCACCAGACAGACCGATCGCACCAGCGGATCGCGCCGTGCCCTGACCAGGTTCGGCAGCCTGATCGCCAGGATCAGGGCCAGCACGATGGCCGGTAGGTAGTACTCCGCCGAGGCCACGACTCACTCCTGGGGGCGGGCGTGCCCCAGCGATCCGCCGATCCGTCCGGCGAAGAGGGCGTCGGGCGCCGCGGGGGCCGAGGGCCCCGGTCCGCCGGCCGCCCGCCCGAGGAGGCGGCGCATCTGCCTCGCCTTACGCACTGACACTCCCTGTCACGCTCGACGTAAGGGGCCCGCCGATGGGCGTCGGCCGCTGCCCGTGCCGCGCCCGCGGCCCCCGCCCGGCCGACGGCGCATGGTGCTCCGGTGGCACCTCGCGTTCGCCCCGGGTGACTCCTGCGGTGCGTCGTGAGCCGGGTGATGCACGACTCGGCAGGCCAGTATGCCAGGTCAACTCGCCCCGGCCGTAAGGGAGTCCGGCGTTCCGGGGGTGCCCGGCCGGGGCGTGGGAAGGGACTTCGGGTCCCGATGCGGCGGTCACTGCTCCACCTCCCGCGCCGCGGCCAGTGCTCCAACCCCCGCGCCGCGGCTACTGCTCGAAGAGCGCCTCCTGCTCGCCTTCCGAGGGCCCGCGCACCTGTTTGTTCCGCGCGCCCACCACCAGGGCCGTGGCCGCCGCCGTCACCGCGAACGCCGCCGGGACCATCCAGGCGCGGTTGACGGCGTGACCGAACAGCGCGTCCACGGAGAGCCGGCCGGGGCCCGCGATCGCCAGGCTCGCCGCCGTGAGGCCGAGGAACGCCGCATGCTCATAGCCCCCGGCCTGAGCGAAGAACCCGCTCGGCGCGTTGACCGCCGTGGCCCCCGTCATCGCGCCGGCCGCCGCGGCGCCCGCCGCCGGTGTGGCGAGCCCCAGCGCCAGCAGCGCGCCGCCGCCCGCCTCCGCGAGCCCCGCCGCCGTGGCGCTCGCCCGGCCCGGCCGGTAGCCCACGGACTCCATGAACCGCCCGGTCCCCTCGATCCCGCCGCCGCCGAACCAGCCGAACAGCTTCTGTGTGCCGTGCGCCGCCAGCACCCCGCCGATCCCCAGCCTGATCAGCAGCAGTCCCACATCACGTCGGTCGATACAGGTCACGGTCACTCCCGGAGCAGGCGAACAGGAACGATTCCCTCCGCGTTCCCACCGTCCCATCGCCGGCATCTCCCGGCCCGGTCCGCGGCGCCGTTCGGGTGGCGGGCCGGGGGCACGTCAGGGGCGTTCCTCCGTGGTCCCCACCCTCCCCGGCGCGCACCTGGCCACGGGGGTGACTCCCCCATGACCCGTGCTTTGCCGTGCCTTTGTGACCCCGCCGTGTGCCGTCGTCAGCTCCCTCTGTACGGTCCCCGGGTGCGTGAATCCTCTCCGCTTCCCCCCGCCGCGCGGATGTCCCGCCGCGCCGTTCTCGGACTCGGCGCCGCCGTGCCCCTGACCCTCGCCGCGCCCGCCGCGGCCTCCCCCGCACCCCCGGCCTCGGTGGGGCAGGGAGGCGAACCCGGCACCATCGGCGGGGCACGGCTCGGGCGGGACGGCGTCCAGGCGCAGAAGACCGCCGGTCTGCCGAAGAAACTCACCGCCCGCTCCTGGCTCGTCGCCGACCACGACAGCGGCGAGGTGCTCGCCTCCTACAACGCGCACCGCCGGCTCGCGCCCGCCTCCACGCTGAAGATGCTGTTCGCGGACACCCTGCTGGACAAGTTCGAGCGGACCCGGACCTACAAGGTGACCGACGCCGATCTCGCGGACGTCCCCTCGGGCTCCAGCCTGGTCGGTATCAGGCCCGGCATCACGTACACCGTCGAGCAGTTGTGGCTCGGGGTCTTCCTGCGCTCCGGCAACGACGCGGTCCATGTGCTCAGCCATATGAACGGCGGACTTGAGAAGACCGTCGCCGAGATGCAGGCCAGGGCGGAGGATCTGCAGGCCCTCGACACCCGCGTGGCCAGCCCCGACGGCTACGACCACAAGGGCCAGCTCTCCTCCGCGTACGACCTCACGCTGTTCGCCCGCCACGGCCTGAAGAACAAGGACTTCCGCGGCTACTGCGCCACGAGGACCGCCGACTACCCGGCGGGCGGGAAGAAGACGTTCCAGATCCAGAACACCGACCGCCTGCTGACCGGCGCCTGGGGACTCGATGTGTACGAGGGGCTGTTCGGCGTCAAGAACGGCTACACCAGCAACGCGGGCAACACCTTCACCGGCGCCGCCACCCGCGACGGACGCACCCTGCTGGTGACGGTGATGCACCCCAAGTCCGGCGGCAACGGCGTCTACGAGGAGACCGCCGCCCTGCTGGACTGGGGTTTCGCCCAGGCGGGTGCC
This sequence comes from Streptomyces nodosus, assembly GCF_008704995.1. Classification (NCBI taxonomy): domain Bacteria; kingdom Bacillati; phylum Actinomycetota; class Actinomycetes; order Kitasatosporales; family Streptomycetaceae; genus Streptomyces; species Streptomyces nodosus. Next base: position 2,403,771 of record NZ_CP023747.1, on the reverse strand, counting down.
GCCGGGCCGGTGGGCGCGCTGGTGACGCCGCTCAGCGAGGGCGGGGCCAAGGCGAGCCCCTCGCCGACGGCCCCGGTGGAGCGGGCCGCGACCGGCACGGAGGCCGCCGTCACCCAGGGCGGACCCCCGTGGGGGCTGCTCGGCGGGGCCGGGGGAGCGATGGCGCTGCTGGCCGGCGGGGCGTATGCGCTGCGGACACGGCGGCGGAACCGGACGACGGAGGGGCCCCGGCACGGCGACTGAACGGCTCTGTCCGCCCCTCGGTACACGGCACCGGACACCCCTCGCGAGCTGAGAGCATGGGGGCCGCACCGAACCAGGAAGGAGGGGCAGATGCCCGAGCGTGGCCGCACCGCGCAGGACCGTACAACCCCGCAACACCCCGTGAACGGGGCCGGAACGGGGCCGTCCGGGACCGTGGAGGCCGCCGCGGGACCGGTACCCGCCGGGGGATTCCCCGCCGGGAGGTCCGCCGCCCGCCGCACCGGACTTCTGGTCACCTTCCTTCTCGGCGCCCTCACCGCCACGCCGCCGCTGGCCATGGACATGTACCTCCCGTCCCTGCCCGCGGTCACCGCGTCCCTGCACGCCCCCGCCGCGACCGTGCAGCTCACCCTGACCGGCTGCCTGGCGGGCATGGCGCTGGGCCAGTTGCTGGTCGGGCCGATGAGCGACCGCTGGGGGCGCCGTCGGCCGCTGCTGGTGGGTCTGGTCGTCTATGTCGTCGCCACCGCGCTGTGCGCGGTGGCGCCCTCGGTGGAGGTGCTGATCGCGTTCCGGCTGCTCCAGGGACTCGCGGGCGCCGCCGGGATCGTGATCTCCCGGGCCGTGGTGCGTGATCTGTACGACGGTGTGGCCATGGCCCGGTTCTTCTCCACCCTGATGCTGATCTCCGGGGTCGCGCCGATCGTCGCGCCCCTGATCGGCGGCCAGATCCTGCGGGTCACCGACTGGCGGGGCGTCTTCGTCCTGCTCACGGTGGTGGGCATCGCGCTGACTGCCCTGGTCGCGCTGAGGCTGCCCGAGACGCTCCCCTCGGCCGCGGACCGTGCCGGGGTGGAGCCGGGTGCCCGGGGCGGGCCGGGCGGAGGAGTGGGCGAGGCCCTGCGCTCCATGCGGGTGCTGCTGGCCGACCGGGTCTTCAGCGGCTACACCTTCACCGGCAGCTTCGCCTTCGCCGCGCTGTTCGCCTATGTCGCCGCCTCCCCCTTCGTCGTCCAGGAGATCTACGGCGCCTCCCCGCAGACCTTCAGCCTGCTGTTCGGCGTCAACTCCGTGGGCCTGATGATCGTCGGGCAGATCAACGGCAAGATCCTGGTCGGCCGGGTCAGCCTCGACAAGGTGCTGGCGACCGGACTCACCGTGGTGACGCTCGCCGCGGCGGTGCTGCTGCTGATGGTGACGGGTGTCTTCGGCGAGGTCGGCCTCGCGGCGGTCGCCGCCACCCTCTTCGTGCTGATGTCGGCGATGGGCATCACCCTGCCCAACACCCAGGCCCTCGCCCTGATGCGCACCCGGCGCCACGCCGGTTCCGCGTCGGCGCTGCTCGGCACCTCCTCCTTCCTGATCGGCGCCATCGCCTCACCGCTGGTCGGGGTGGCCGGAGAGCACACGGCCGTCCCGATGGCCGTCGTCCAGCTGGCGGCGGCACTGGTGGCCGTCGTCTTCTTCGTGACGCTGTGCCGCCCCTGGCACGCCCGCCCGGGCCTGGAGAGCGGCACCGAGAGGTCCGGGGAGGACAGCTGAGCACACCGAGACTGCGCGTCGACACCCCGGAGCGGGCCGGGCTCGACCCGGAGCAACTGCGCCTGCTGGTACGCGGGATCCATGACGCCGTCGGCGGGGAACGCCCCTGGGCGGCGGGCGCCGTGGTGGTCGCCGGACGCGGCCCGGTGATCGCCGTGCAGGAGGCGGCGGGCTGGGCGGTGCGGTACTCCGCCTACGACGCCCGGACGGACCACGGGGTCGAACTCCCGCCCGGGCAGCGGGTTCCGGCGACCGTGGACACACCCTTCGACCTGGCCTCGCTCACCAAGCTGTTCACCGCGCTCGCCGCGATGCAGCAGCTGGAGCGGGGCACGCTCGGCCTGGACGCACGGATCGGGTCGTATCTGCCGGACTTCCGTGCGGCGGCCCGACACGGCGTCACCGTACGCCAGTTGCTTACCCACACCTCCGGACTCCGGCCCGAACTCCCGTTGTACGACTGTGCGTCGGGCGCGGAACGGCTCGAACTGCTGCGTGCGGAGGAACCGGTGGGCGCGCCCGGCGCCTTCTGCTACTCGGACCTGAATCCGCTGCTGTTGCAGTGTGTCCTGGAACGCGTCACCGGACGCACCCTCGATGTGCTGATCCGCGACGGGATCACCCGGCCGCTGGGGATGACCGCGACCGGCTTCGGGCCGTGCCCGGGCGCGGCGGCCACGGAGGACCAGCGGCGGCCCTGGGCCAAGGCGGACCGGGGGATGCTGCGCGGGGAGGTCCACGACGAGAACGCCTGGGCGCTCGGCGGGGTGGCCGGTCATGCGGGCCTCTTCTCCACGGCGCGTGACCTGGCCGTCTTCTGCCGCACCCTGCTCGCGGGCGGCTCGTACGGCACCGCACGCGTCCTCGGCCCCGACCTGGTGGAGCTGATGCTGGCGCCGCCCGGGCTGGGCTTCTCGGTCGACCAGCCGTGGTTCATGGGCGGTCTCGCGGGCCGGGGCGCGGCGGGCCACACCGGGTTCACCGGCACCTCGCTGGTCCTGGACCCGGCGACGGACACCTATCTGGTGCTGCTGGCGAACACGGTCCATCCCCGGCGGCGCGGCCCGGACAACCGGGTGCGGGTGGCCGCGGCGGACCGGCTGGCGAGGGCGGTCCGGGGAACCTGAGAGAATCACCCCGTGAACGCCCCCGTCTCCCCAGCCGACACCCTGCGCGGCGCCCTCGCGGATCTGCTCGACGGGCTTCCGCCCCGGCAGGCCGCAGGCGTCGTGGACCGGCTGATCGCCAACTACCGGGGACGGACCCCGACCGACGCACCCGTGCTGCGCAACCGCGCGGACGTGGTCGCGTATGCCGCGTACCGGATGCCCGCGACGTTCGAGGCGGTGCGCACGGCGCTGGAGGCGTTCGCGGACACCGTGCCCGGCTGGGCGCCGGCGGGCCATCTGGACCTGGGCGGCGGGACCGGGGCGGCGACCTGGGCCGTGAGCGCCACCTGGGACGGCGAGCGGCCGGTCACCGTGCTCGACTGGGCCGAGCCCGCGCTCGCCCTGGGCCGGGAGATCGCCGCCGCGAACCCGGCGCTGAAGACCGCCGAGTGGCGGCGCTCCCGGGTCGGAGCGGGGCTCACCGTGGAGAGCGTCGATCTCGTCACGGTGTCGTACGTCCTCGGTGAGCTGACCGACGCCGACCGCGCCGGCGTGGTGGACGCCGCGGCCGCCGCCGGGGAGGCCGTCGTGATCGTCGAGCCCGGCACCCCGGACGGCTATGCCCGTGTCATCGAGGCCCGCGACCGGCTGATACGCGCCGGCTTCCGGATCGCGGCCCCCTGCCCGCACAGCGCCGCCTGCCCCATCGTGCCCGGCGAGGACTGGTGCCACTTCTCGGCCCGGGTCAGCCGCTCCTCCCTCCACCGGCAGGTCAAGGGCGGCTCACTGCCGTACGAGGACGAGAAGTTCAGCTATGTCGCCGCGGCGCGTTTCCCGGTGACCCCCGCCGCCTCCCGGATCGTGCGCCGACCGCAGATCCGCAAGGGCCAGGTGCTGCTCGACCTGTGCGGCCCGGACGAGTCCCTCCACCGCACCACGGTGACCAAGCGGCACGGCGCCCTCTACCGCGCCGCCCGCGACACCTCCTGGGGCGCCCCCTGGCCGGACACGGACCCGGCCTCCTGACGGGACCGCGCCCCACAACGCCCCACCGTCCCGCCGATGCCGTGCAGGCGCCCGCCTGCCGTGGCCGCTCGAGCGCCCACGGGCAGGGATCGGCCGTGGGACCGTCCGCGTCGGCGAGACTCACGGCCCCGGCGACAGGCGCCGTCGGAACCAGGTTCGTCCGTGCCGGCCTCAGGGGTGTCGGTGTCGGTGTCGGTGTCGGTGCCGGTGCCGGAGCTCGGACCGTCCGTGCCAGGCCCAGGATTGTTCGTGCCAGACCCAGGATCGTCCACGCCGGAGCCTGGACCGTTCCGCACGGATCCCCGTGCGGTTCCGCACCGGGCCTCCAACCGTTCGGTGCCGGAGCCCGTATCGTCCGCATGGATCCCCGGACCGTTCCCGCACCGGGCCTCCGGTCGTCCCGCACCGGGCCCTGAAACGGGTGGGCACCGGACCCCGAACCGGTGGGCGCCAGCACCCTCCCACGGCTTTGCCAACCCTTTACAACCCGGTTCCGGCCTGCCTCGTCTCTCCGTTCGATCCGCAAGCGCCCGCCGTTCGGTGGGTGCCGATGAAAGGGAGCGATCCGATGCGTCGAACCATCCTGAGTGCCACGGTAGTCGCGGTCACCGCCGTGCTGGCGGTGACCGCACCCGCTGTCGCCGACGGGAGGGCCCCCTCCCCGGTCCCCAGCAGCAGGACTGCCACCCCGGAGCCCACCAGGGCCGCCACCCCGGAGCCCACCAGGGCCGCCACCCCGGAGCCCACCAGGGCCGCCACCCCCGTCCCCACCGCCGCGCCCGCCGAGGCCGGCGTCAGGGATCGCTCGGCGGTCCCCGAGCCGACCCGCGCCGCGGCCGGCGACCAGGTCCGCGCGGTGCCGGCGGGGGCGCCCGACACCGGCGTCACCACCCCCTCCTCCGACTCCCGCGACGGCCTGATCGGCGGAGGCGCCGCCGGCCTGGCGGTCGTCCTGGCCGGCGGGGCCGTCCTCGCCGTCCGCCGCCGGGCGACCGGGGCATGACGCCGCTCTCCAGGCGCACGTTCGGCACCATGGCGCTGACCGCGCTGCTCACGGGCTGCGGCCACACGGGCGGGGACCGCCCGGCGACCGCCCCTTCCGCCGCCACCCGCGGCGGCACCACGGACACCGCGGGCACCACGCCGGCCGCGCCGGAGACCACCGGAACCCCGCGCCCCCTGGGGCGTTCGGTCCCGGTCCGGCTCCGGATCCCGGCCATCGGGGTCGACACCCCGCTGCTGAGCCTGGGGCTGGAACCGGACGGCACCGTGCAGGTCCCCCCGATCACCGCACACGACCGGGCCGGCTGGTACCGGTTCTCCCCCACCCCGGGGCAGATCGGACCGTCGGTCGTGCTCGGCCATGTCACGGTCGGCTCCTACGGCGACGGGGTGTTCCGCCGTCTGGACCGGCTGCGGACCGGGGAGACGATCGTGGCCCGCCTGGAGAACGGCACAGAGGCGCAGTTCACCGTCACCTCCACCAGGACGGTGGCCAAGGCGCACTTCCCGACCGACGACGTCTACGGGAACGTGAACCGACCGGAGCTGCGGCTCATCACCTGCGGCGGCCCGCACGACGGCGACGGCTACCGCGACAACGTGATCGTCTTCGCCGCCCTCAGCGCCGCCGTCCCCTGACGGGCCGAGGGCCCCATGACAAGGCCGGGCCGGCGGAACCAGACACGGCCGGCCCGGCCGCCGTCCCACCGACCGTCAGCCCTCCCCCGACCAGCAACCCGCCCGTCCCCACCGACCACCGGTCCACCGCCCCCCCCCACACACACAACACACGTGCGTGACGTGGCCCCCGACCCTGGAGAGCGTTGAAACGGTCCCGCGACAAGGCAGCGTCCGAACTGTTCGCCGCGCTGTATCCGCGCCTCGCCGGCTGGTGCCGCCGTCTTGTCGACGACGACGGGACGGCCCATGAGATCGCCTCCGAGGCGTTCACCCGGCTCTGGGCCCGCTGGACATCCGTGGAGGAGCCCCGAGGATTCCTCTACGTCACCGCGGCCAACCTCGTCCGCGACCACTGGCGCAAGCAGGAACGCGAACGCCGCGCCGTACGCCGCGCCACCACCGAGGCCGCGCTCCGCCCCCACACCGAGCAGACGGACCCCTCGGTACGCCTGATCGTGCAGTCCCTGCCGGAGCGACTTCGGGTCCCGATCCTCCTCCACTACTACGCTGACATGCCGATCCGGGAGGTCGCCGCGTTGACCGGACGCAAGGAAGGAACCATCAAAGCCGACCTTCACGCGGCCCGAGAACTGCTCCGCGTCCACATCAGGAGAAGCCTTGACCACGCGCTTTGACAACGACCCGGAGCTCGCGCCCGACGACCCGCTCACGGTGCTCCTGCGGCCCCCGGCCGGCCATCTCGCACCACCCCCCGGCCGCTACCGGACGATCCGCCGGGCAGCCGCTCGCCGCAGACTGCTGCGCACCGCGGCCACGGCGGCGGTCGCCTGCGCCGCGGTCGCCGTCGTCGCCCTGCCGTCCTATCTGTCCGCGCCGTCGGCCCCCCGCACACCCACCGTCCCCCTGGCACCGCCGCCCCCCGCGACCACAACTCCCGCCCCGGCGACCGCGACGCCCGTCCCGGCGACCACAACACCCGCCCCCATACCCACGGAACGCCGCCGCGGGGCCACCGTCACGCCCCGCCCCGGCGAGGACACCGCCACCAGGACGGTCCCGCCCACACCCAGCCGCACGGTGGCAGCCGACCCCCGCACCACGGCAGTGCCCGATGTGACCCGGAGGACATCGTCGTCGGAGCAGACCCGGGCGTCCCGCCCTCCCTGGACGGCGGCACCCCGGTAGTGGGCGGAGCGCCGCGGACCGGCCCCCGCTCGGCTCTTCACCATCCCTCCACGACCGGACAAGTCAGGGTAAAAGCCTCGATAGCCAGCCATCCGCACCGGTGTTCCCCCTCGCCCCGGCCCCCTGGATGCGAACTCCGGGCACCCCGGGCGCAGGATGGTGGGACCATAGGGCATGCTGTCCGCACCACAGCGGCGAGGCGAGGAGATTGATGAGCGCAGAGTTCGGCCGTCGCACGAGTGGGCAGGGCAGGATCTCCCAGTGGCTGCGTGGACGTGGTCCCGCCCGTCTCAAGGAGGACGCCGGCGACGGCGGACGTGAGGCGCTGCTGCTGGCCGCCGCCGCCGCGGGACTGCCGCTCGCGCCCGCCGCGCACCCGCTCGGCTACCGCTGTTCCTGCGACCGCGTCGGCTGTCCCACCCCGGCCCGCCACCCCGTCTCCTTCGCCTGGCAGACGCAGTCCACCACGGACCGGGCGCAGATCGAGCGCTGGGCCCGGCACCAGCCGGAGGCCAACTTCATCACCGCCACCGGGATGGTGCACGACGTCCTTGACGTCCCGGGCGAGGCCGGCGAGGAGGCCCTGGAGCGGCTGCTCGCCGCCGGGATCGAGGTGGGGCCGGTCGCCGTCACCGGTGACGGGCGCATGCTGTTCTTCACGCTGACGCGCGGCACCCCCGAGGACGAGGACGAGTGGTGGCCCTGCGAGCTGGACTGCCACCCCGAGACGATGGACGAGCACCCGGGCCTGCGCTGGCACTGCCGGGGCTCGTATGTGCTGGTGCCGCCCGCGCGGCTGACCGGTGAGCTGACGGTCGACTGGGTACGGGGGACCGAGCACCCCCTGCCGGACCCGCTGAGCCTGCTGGAAGTGCTGACCGACGCCTGTGCGCGGCACGCGGGGGACGACACCGAACTCGCGGGCTGGCCGCACCGGGCCTGACCTCCCGGCCCGGGTCCCCGGTGTCCTAGCCCTCCCCCTTGGCCCCCGTCAGCCCCTGCACCCGGCTCAGGAACTCCACCGGACCGTCGGCCGGGTCCCGTACCGCCTGGTCGGAGACGAACTCCAGGGTCAGCGACTGCCTGACCTCGCCCGTCAGCAGGGCCTTGATGTTCGGGTCGGTGACCGTGAGGTTGACGCCCTGGGCGGCCGTCTGCTTCTCGTAGTGCTGGGTGGCGAAGAACACCAGCGCGCCGCCGTCCGTGGTGCGCAGCCCCACCGGGGCGTAGTCGCCCTTGGCCAGCGGGCGGTCGATGTACTGCCGCGCCATCCCCGGCTTGCTGGCGCTCCGCTGCCGGGCCTCGCGCCACTGGGAGGTGTGCGTGCCGGGTGCGAAGGTGTCACCGCCGGACTTCAGATAGGTCGCGTACGCGGAGCCGAGCTTCCCCGGCTGCACGGCGAGCGACGGGTCGTCGGCGGTGACGGGCTCGGCCCAGCCGTCCTTGTCCGTCTTGAACGCCGGGACGTCACCGGCCTGCACGATCGTCAGATACGACACCGCCCAGACCTTGCTCGCGCCGGAGCGGGTGAACACCAGCAGCCAATGGGCGTCCTTGCGGCCCTTGTTGGCCAGGGTGTCGGCGACGAACCAGCGCGGCCAGCCCGCCTTGCGGGGGATGACGAACCGTGCGCCGGTCAGTTTCAGCGGCACATGGCGGGAGTTGCCGTCCGGGTTGTTCCGCCGGCCCGCGTCCAGCTTGCCGCCGTCCATGTCGGCGAGGGCGCCGGTGACCCGGTCCGCGTCCAGGGAACGGTTGAACTCCTTGTCCGCCTTGTTGTACGCGGTGAGGAAGTCCGTCAGCGCGCGGGCGGCCTCGGCCCGGGTCACCGTCGGCACGACCTCCCGCTCGCCGTGGACCACGACACAGCCGCTCGCGGTCAGGGAGACGGCGGCCGCCACCGCCGTCGCCAGGGCGAACCGGTTGCGCCTACGAAGCGTTCGAGGGCTGCGATCCCCGCGATCCCTGCTCATCCGTGACCTTCACCTTCCCCTTCCCGGAGGCGAACCCTACCGGGGCGAGGAAGACGGCGAGGGTGGGCACCAGGTACAGAGCCCACACCGTGACCTGAAGGACGGTCGGATCCGGCTGGAAGTTGAACACGCCCTTCAGCAGCATGCCGTACCAGCTGTCCGGCGGGATGGTGTTGCTGATGTCGAAGGCCAGGTCCCGCAGGCCCGGGATCCAGTCGGCCTCTTGCAGGTCGTGGATGCCGTAGGCGAGGACGCCCGCCGCGACGACGACCAGCATGCCGCCGGTCCAGGTGAAGAACTTGGCGAGATTGATCTTCAACGCGCCGCGGTAGAACAGCCATCCGAGGAAGACCGCGGTGGCCAGGCCCAGGGCGGCACCGATCAGCGCGCGCGGGCTGCCGTCGCTCGCCGCGTGCACCGAGGCCCAGACGAACAGCGCGGTCTCCAGGCCCTCCCGGCCGACCGCCAGGAACGCGGTGGCGACCAGGGCACCCGTGCCCGCCATCAGGGCCGCGTCCAGCCTGCCGTGCAGCTCGGACTTCAGATGCCGCGCGGTGCGCCGCATCCAGAAGACCATCCAGGTGACCAGGCCCACGGCGAGGATCGACAGCGAACCGCCGAGCGCCTCCTGGGCCTTGAACGTCAGCTCCTGGGAACCGAATTCAAGGACACAGCCGAAGCCCAGGGCGATGACGACGGCGATCCCGATGCCGGTCCAGATCGGCTTCAGGGCGTCCCGGCGGCCCGTCCTGACGAGATAGGCGATCAGGATGCAGACGACCAGACTGGCTTCCAGTCCCTCGCGCAGGCCGATCAGATAGTTGGAGAACACGGGCTACGCCTCCTCGGTCAGCAGTGTCCGGCCCCACCAGTCGTCCTTGTCACGGACTCCGGGCGGGATCGCGAAGACGGCCGAACCCACGTGCTGGATGTATTCGTTGAGCGCATCGGACGCCGCGAGCCTGCGCTGCAGCGGGATGAACCCCTTGCGTATGTCGCGCTGATAGGCGAGGAAGAACAAGCCGGCGTCCAGGCGGCCGAGTCCGTCCGTGCCGTCGGTGAAGGAGTAGCCCCGGCGCAGGATCGTGATCCCGTCGTTGGCGTCAGGGTGCGCCAGACGCACATGGGAGTCCGGCTTCATCGCCTTCAGGAACGGCGCGTCGTGTTCCTTCGCCCTGCCGACCGGGGCGCCCTCGCCCTTGTCGCGGCCGAAGACGTCCTCCTGCTCCTGCAGCGAAGTGCGGTCCCAGGTCTCGATGTTCATCCGGATGCGACGGGCGACCAGGTAGGAGCCGCCGGTCATCCAGTCCGGACCGTCGCCGTCGCCGACCCAGACGAACTTCTTCAGCCGGGCGGTCTCGGTGCCCGCGATGTTGCGGGTGCCGTCCTTGAACCCGAAGAGGTTGCGCGGGGTCTGGGCGTCCGGAGTCGTCGAGGAGGTCTTGCCGAAGCCGAGCTGGGACCAGCGGATGGCGACCTTGCCGAAGCCGATGCGGGCGAGATTGCGGATCGCGTGCACGGCGACCTGGGGGTCGTCCGCGCAGGCCTGGACGCACAGGTCGCCGCCGGTGCGGGACCGGTCGAGGTTGTCGCCGGGGAACTGGGGCAGCTCGGACAGGGCGACGGGCCGCCGGTCCTCAAGCCCGAACTTCTCGAAGAGGGAGGGGCCGAAGCCGATGGTCAGCGTCAGCCGCGAGGGCTTGAGGCCGAGCGCCTCTCCGGTGTCGTCCGGCGGCGCCTCGGCCAGTCCGCCGTGGGCGCCCTCGCCGACCTCCAGACCCGCGGTCATCCGCCGCGCGGCGGCCGTCCAGTCCTTGAGCAGCCGGACGAACTCGGCGCGGTCGTCGGTCTTCACATCGAACGCGGCGAAGTGCAGCCGGTCCTGGACGTCGGTGGCGATGCCCGCCTGGTGCGCGCCGTGGAAGCCGACCGCACCACCCGTCGCGGCTCCCGCCGGGTCCACGTCCTCGCCCGTCCGGGCCATCGCCACCGCACCGCCGGCCGCGGCGGCGCCGAGCGCGAGCCCGGCTCCGCCCCAGCCGATCAGCGCACGCCGGGAGGGCGCCCGCGAGCCGGTCTCCGCGGCCGTGGGGTCCGTGGTCCTGTCCGTCATGGTCCCGTTCCTCCAGGTCACTTCACGACCGCGGCGGCGAGCTTGGACAGCGGCTCAGCCAGGGCGTTCACCGCGTCCGAGAGCTCCTTGCGCTTGTCCTTGCCGACCTTGTCGTAGGAGACGAAGTCGTACGAGGTCTTGTCGGTGCGGTAGGTGTCGAGGAGCTTCTCCAGCGCCGCGAACTGCTTGTCGAGCTCCTGGGCGAGCGCCGGGTCGTTCTTCTGCGCGACGGGCTTGAGCAGTTCGTACGCCTTCTGCGCGCCCTCGACATTGCCCTTGAAGTCGACCAGGTCGGTGTGCGCGTAGCGGTCCTCCTCACCGGTGACCTTGCCGGTGGCGACCTCGTCGAGGAGCTCCTTGGCGCCGTTGGCCATGGAGGTGGGGGTGATCTCGGCGGTGCCGACCCGCTTCTGCCAGTCCTCGAGGTCGGTCAGCAGCTGGTCGGCGAGGGTCTTCTCCTCGGCGCCGATCTTCTTGTCCGCCCAGAGGGCCTTCTCGAGGCGGTGCCAGCCGGTCCACTTCTGGCCGTCCTCCAGGCCGTCCGCACGGACGTCGACCTTGGGGTCGATGTCACCGAAGGACTCGGCGACGGGCTCGGTGCGCTCCCAGCCGAGGCGGGAGATCGCATAGGCCTTCTTCGCGGCCTCCAGGTCGCCGGCCTTGATCGCCTCGACGAAGGTCTTCACCCGGGGCAGCGTCTCGTCGGCCTGCTCCTGCGCATACCGGCGGTAGTCGGCGACGGCCCGGTCCAGCTTCGGGTCCCGCTTGGCGACCGTGCCCCCGGTCGCCTTGACCTCCTGGCGGATCCCGTCGCCCTTCATCCCGGGCTTGCAGGCGATCCGGTAGTCGCCCGCCTTCACCTCGGCGGTGATCCGCTGCTTGGTGCCGGGGCCTATGTTCTCGCGCTCGGCGACGATCCGGTCGTCCGGGAAGAGTACATAGACCTCGGTGACCTTCGAGCCCTTGTTCTCGATCGCCAGCTCGATGTGCCCGGCCGGGAACTCCTTCTTCGACACCTTGCAGGCGTCGTCCGACGCCGTCACCTGGATGACATGGTCGCCGCTCTCGGCCCCGCTCTTCGTGGTGCAGGCCGTGAGGGCGGTCAGAGCGGCCACGGTGGCCGCGGCGGTGACGACGGGGAGTCGGACGGCTCGCATGCGTGCTCCAGAAGGCGGTATTGGTGAGGCTTGCCTAACTTACCTGAGCCTTACCTATCTCAAACCCGCCCGGACTGTGATTCGGCTCCCATGGAGAGATCACAGAAACGACTTGATCACGACAAGGTAAAGCGGACGCCAACAACTCTCAAAAGAGAGGTCAAGTCGGACGCGGGCGGCCCCGGCTCCCGTCCCGCGCGGGGCCCGCTCCCCGGGGGGCTCCGCCCTGAACGCCCCCGGCGCCTCGTGATGCTTCAATGCCCCGGTGACTGACTACGACGTGCTGCGCGTCTTCTGCGGGCCGAACGGTGGATACGGCAATGAACTCGGTGTCGTCCGCGACGGTTCGACGGTCCCGGAGCGCGAGGACCGGCAGCAGCTCGCCGCCAAACTCGGCTTCAGCGAGACCGTGTTCGTCGACGACCCCGAGCGCGGCGTGATCGACATCTACACCCCCACGCTGCGGCTGCCGTTCGCCGGGCACCCCTGTGTGGGCACCGGCTGGCTGCTCGACGTGCCCGAACTGGTCACCCCCGCCGGGGTGGTGGGCGCCCGGTCGGACGGCGAGTTCAGCTGGATCGAGGCCCGCCCCGAGTGGGCACCGCCGCGCACTCTGCGGCAGTACGCGACGGCCGCCGAGGTCGACGCACTGACGGTGCCGCCGGCGGGGGAGTGGCTGTATGCCTGGGCCTGGGAGGACGAGGCGGGCGGCCGGGTGCGCGCCCGGGCCTTTCCCGGCCGCGACGACGGCATCGACGAGGACGAGGCGACCGGAGCCGCGGCCCTGCTCCTCACGGCCCGCCTCGGCCGCGCCCTCAACATCCGCCAGGGCAAGGGCTCCCAACTGCTGACCGCGCCCCAGCCGGAGGGCTGGATCGAGGTCGGCGGCCGGGTCGCACTGGAACGCTGAGCCTCAGCCCAGCTGCGCGACGAAGACGGAGAACGAAAGAGCCCGCCCTGCGGGGAGGGCGGGCTCTTCGGGTGGTGCGGCCGGGCTCAGGGGAGGGTCAGGATCTCCGCTCCCGTGTCGGTGACCACCAGGGTGTGTTCGAACTGGGCGGTGCGCTTGCGGTCCTTGGTGACCACGGTCCAGCCGTCGTCCCACAGGTCGTACTCATAGGTGCCGAGGGTGAGCATGGGCTCGATGGTGAAGGTCATGCCGGGCTGCAGCACCTGGGTCGCGTGCGGGCTGTCGTAGTGCGGGACGATCAGACCCGAGTGGAACGACGAGTTGATCCCGTGCCCGGTGAAGTCCCGTACGACGCCGTAGCCGAACCGCTTGGCGTAGGACTCGATGACCCGGCCGATGACATTGATCTGGCGGCCGGGCCTGACGGCCTTGATCGCGCGCTCGAGGGACTCGTGGGTGCGCTCCACCAGCAGCCGGGACTCGTCGTCCACGTCCCCGACGAGATAGGTGGCGTTGGTGTCGCCGTGGACGCCGCCGATGTACGCCGTCACATCCAGATTGATGATGTCGCCGTCGCGCAGGACCGTGGAGTCGGGGATGCCGTGGCAGATGACCTCGTTGACCGAGGTGCACAGGGACTTGGGGAAGCCCCGGTAGCCCAGGGTGGAGGGGTAGGCGCCGTGGTCGCACATGTAGGCGTGCGCGACCCGGTCCAGCTCGTCCGTGGTGACCCCGGGCGCGATGATCTTCGCTGCCTCCGCCATCGCCCGCGCCGCGATCCGCCCGGCGACGCGCATCGCCTCGACGGTCTCGGGCGTCTGCACCTCGGGGCCGTCATAGCGGGACGGTCCCGGTTTGCCGACGTATTCCGGGCGGCGGATGTTTCCGGGGACGGAACGGGTGGGAGACAGCTCTCCTGGTACGAGCAGCGACTGGCCAGACATGTCAGCGAGTCTAACCAGCGGGGGTGCGGGAACATGGTTCCTGGGGAAAGGAGCGCCTGATGGCTCTGTTCAAGAGGCGGGCGGCCGGGAAACCGGGCGAGTGGTACTACTGCCTGGTCCACCAGAAGGTGGAGGAGGGGCCCGAGTGCCCCGCCAAGGACCGCTTCGGTCCGTATGCGACCCGCGAGGAGGCGGGGCACGCGATGGACATCGCGCAGGAGCGGAACGAGGAGTGGGAGACGGACCCCCGCTGGCACGACGCCCCCGCGGGGGAACGGGACGAGGGCTGACGACGGCCGAGGAGCGGCCGGGGCGGGCGGGCGCCCTCAGCCCGCCGTCCCCGTCCGCTGCGCTCTCAGCCGTAGCGCATGCTCATCGGTGCGGGCGTCGTAGCGCATCAGTCCCGGCAGGCACAGCGCCAGCAGCGCCACCGCGCCCGTGCACAGCAGACCGCCCGCCCAGACGGATGTGCGGACACCTCTCCATGCCGCCATTCCACCCGAACGGACCTGGCCCAGCTGGGGGCCGACCGAGTACGAGAGCAGTTCGATGCCGGCCAGCCGCCCGCGCAGCTCGTCGGGGATCGTCTGGTTCCACATGGCGCCCCGGAAGATCCCGCTGACCATGTCGCAGCAGCCGGCCAGGGCCAGGAACAGCAGCACCAGCCAGACGTTCCGCACCAGGCCCGCCGCCGCGATCGCCAGCCCCCACCCGGCCGCCGAGAGGACCACCATCCGCCCGTGCCGGTACACCCGCGAGGTCCATCCGCTGGTCAGTGACACCAGCAGCGACCCGGCCGGAATGCTGGCGTACATCAGCCCGAGCGCCCAGGCGGCATGCAGCTCGTCCGCGAGGAACGGCAGCACCGCCAGCGGCATCGCGAAGAGCATCGCGGTCATGTCGACGACATAGGTGCCCAGGAGTTCCTTGCGGCCCCAGGCGTACCGCGCGCCCTCCGCGATCGACCGCAACGAGGGCTTCGCGGCCTGATGGGAGGCGGGGGACGCGGCCAGCCGCAGACAGAGCAGGAGCGACACCGCGAACGTCACCGCGTCCGCGCCGTACGCCGAGCCGAGCCCCGCGTAGGCGACCACCACACCCGCCAGGGCGGGCCCCGCGACCCCGCCGACCGTCCAGCGCAGCGAGTTCAGCGCGGCGGCGGCCGGCAGGTGGTCGTGCGCCACGATGCGCGGGAAGAGGGAGTCGAGGGCCGGGCGCTGGACCGCCCCGAACGCGGAGGACAGGGCCGCCACGACATACAGCGGCCAGATCTCCGGCTCCGGCAGCAGCGCGTTCACCAGCAGCACGACCGAGAGCAGCCCTTGCCCGGTCTCGGTGGCGAGGATCAGCTTCCGCTTGTCGTGGGCGTCGGCGAGCGCCCCGCCGTACAGGCCGAAGACGATCAGCGGTATGAGCTCCACCGCGCCGACCGCGCCCACGGCCGCCGCCGAGCCGGTGAGCTCCTTGAGCTGCACCGGCACGGCGACAAAGGTCAGGAAGGTGCCGAAGTTGCTGATCAGCCCGGCCAGCCACAGCCGACGGAAATCCACCGAGGCGTGCCAGGGAGCGAGATCGGGGAGCAGGGCGCGCAGCCGGGAGCCCCGGGCGGACACGGAGCGGGCGTCGTCGGGAGGAGGGGCACCCTCCGGTGCCGCGGACGCCGTGGGCGTCGGCGCGGGGGAGGCGGGGGCGTTGTCGGTCACGGCGGGCCATGATCAGCGGCCTCCCGCTTTCCGGGCAACCGGTTTTCGGCGGCCGCCGCTCCGCCCGGTCGCCGGGGCACGTCTCGCGACGGCGCGCTTCGCCCGGTGTCCTCGGGTGCGGAGCCCGCCGTAACCGGGCGCACCCGGGGCGGAGTTCACGCCCGGTGCGCCCGACCGGGGAGTGCCGGGTGGTGTTTCCCGCCATCGCTCGTACCTGGGCGGTGCCCGGGGCCGGGGCGCACGTAGGGTCGGCTCATGACCACTAACGACAGTGCACCCAAGGCCCCCGCCAAGGACCCCTGGGACCTTCCCGATGTCTCCGGACTCGTCGTCGGCGTGCTCGGCGGTACCGGGCCGCAGGGCAAGGGCCTCGCCTACCGGCTCGCCCGGGCCGGCCAGAAGGTGATCATCGGCTCGCGGGCCGCCGAGCGGGCGCGGGCCGCCGCCGAGGAGATCGGCCACGGTGTCGAGGGCGCCGACAACGCCGAGGCCTCACGCCGCAGCGACCTGGTGATCGTCGCCGTGCCGTGGGAGGGCCACGGGGACACGCTCCGGTCCCTGCGCGCGGAGCTGGCCGGAAAGCTCGTCGTGGACTGCGTCAACCCCCTCGGCTTCGACAAGAAGGGCGCCTATGCGCTCAAGCCGGAGGAGGGCAGCGCCGCCGAACAGGCCGCCGCGCTGCTGCCGGAGTCCCGGGTCGCCGCCGCATTCCACCATCTGTCCGCGGTCCTCCTCCAGGACGCCGGGGTCGAAGAGATCGAGACCGATGTCATGGTCCTCGGCGAGGAGCGCGCCGATGTGGAGATCGTGCAGGCGCTGGCCGGCCGCATCCCCGGAATGCGCGGCGTCTTCGCGGGACGGCTGCGCAACGCTCACCAGGTCGAGTCCCTGGTGGCGAACCTGATCTCCGTCAACCGCCGGTACAAGGCGCACGCCGGTCTCCGGGTGACCGACGTCTAGCGGGCCGTGGGCATGGGGGACACTGGACGCCGTACGAGCACACCGTCCGTCCGTCAGGAGCCGACCCCCATGCCCCGTCTCGCCCTCTACACCCTCACCGTGTGCCTGCTCGCCGTCGCGGCGGCCGTCGTCTCCTTCGTCCAGGGCAACTGGCTGGGGATCGTGTGGGTGCTGCTGGCGGGCCTGACCTCCAACATGACCTGGTACTACATCCGCCGCGACCGCGCCCGGCAGACCTCGGTCACGGGCTGACGCACAGGTCCGGGGTGTGCTGCCAGAAGCGGTACAGCGTCTGGCCGCAGTAGCCGTGCAGATCGTCGATGCCCAGGGTGTTCAGCAACGAGTGGACGACGTCGAAGAAGGTCCGGTTCACCTCCGGCATCCACAGGACCGCGAACACCAGCAGCAGCCCGAACCCCGCGAACGGCTCCAGCTGGCGCTTCACCCCGTACGGCAGCCAGGGCTCGATCACCCCGTACCCGTCCAGGCCCGGCACCGGCAGGAAGTTCAGGATGGCGGCCGTCACCTGGAGCAGCGCCAGGAACGCCAGCGCGTACTGGAAGCCCAGCGGCACACCGTCCAGCGCGTGCAGCCAGAACGGGGCCGTGCACACCACGGCGAACAGGGCGTTGGTCAGCGGACCCGCCGCCGAGATCAGGCTGTGCCGCCAGCGGCCCCGGATCCGGCTCCGCTCGATGAAGACCGCGCCGCCCGGCAGACCGATACCGCCCATGATCACAAAGATCACCGGCAACACGATGCTCAGCAGCGCATGCGTGTACTTCAGCGGGTTCAGCGTGAGATACCCCTTGGCGCCGACCGTGATGTCGCCGCCGAGCAGGGCGGTGCGCGCGTGCGCGTACTCGTGCAGACAGAGCGAGACGATCCACGCCCCCGTCACGAACAGGAACACGGCGAGACCGGGCCGTGCGGCGAAGCCGGTCCAGGTGGCCCAGCCGGTGACGCCGGTCACGGCCAGGATCCCGACGAAGACGGGGCTGATCCTCCGGTCGCTGGGCCGGGTCGCGGCGGTGGTCATGGGGCTCCTTGGGCTCGTGCCGGTGCGAGGGCCTGCCCGACGGTACCGGGCGCACCCGGAAAACGCCTCGCCGACGGAGCCGGGTTCCATGGAAGCTGGGGCGTTCCCGAACGGGCCGTCCTTCCCCCGCGACCGGAGAGAATGAATCCCGTGCGCTATCGCATCCTCGGTACCACCCAGGCGTTCCGCGCCGACGGCACGTCCGTCCCGGTCGGCGGGGCCCGGCTGCGTGCCCTGCTGACCGTGCTCGCCCTGCGGGCCGGCCGGGCCGTGCCCGCCGCCCTCCTCGTGGACGAGGTGTGGGGTGCCGACCCGCCCGCCGACTCCACCGGCGCCCTGCAAGCGCTGGTGGGGCGGCTGCGCCGGACGCTCGGGGCGGACGCGGTGGAGTCGGCGGACGGCGGCTACCGGCTGGCCGCGGCGCCGGACGACATCGATCTGCACCGCTTCGAGCGGCTCGCCGGAGAGGGCCTCGCCGCCCTGGCCGACGGGGATCCCGCGAAGGCGGCGGCCGTCCTCGACGACGCGCTCGCCCTGTGGCACGGGCCGGCCCTCGCCGACCTCCCGGACCGCGGGGCCGAGGCGGCCCGCTGGGAGACCCACCGGCTCGACGCCCGCCGCGCCCGGCTGACCGCGGCCCTCGCCCTGGGCCACGGCGAGCGGCATCTGCCCGAGCTGACCGCGCTGTGCGATCTGCACCCGCTGGACGAGCCCCTCCAGGCCCTCAGGCTGCGCGCGCTGCGGGACGCGGGCCGCCCGGCGGAGGCCCTGGCCGCCTACGAGGACGTACGACGGCTGCTGGCCGACCGGCTCGGCTCCGACCCGGGGCCCGAACTGCGGTCGCTGCACGGGGAGCTGCTCGGCGCCCCGGAAACCCCGTCGTCGGGCGCCGCGCCCCGCCCCCCGGTGGCCCCGGCCGAGGAGGCCCCGCTCGCACCGCCGCCCTCCGGCAACCTCCGCGCCCGCCTCACCTCCTTCGTCGGGCGGGACACCGACATCGACACCCTGCGGGCCGATCTCACCGCCGTACGGCTGGTCACCCTGCTGGGGCCCGGTGGTGCCGGGAAGACCCGGCTGTCGCAGGAGGCCGGCGAGTCCGTGGCGCCCACGGTCCGGGACGGTGTGTGGCTGGCCGAGCTGGCGCCGGTCGACGACCCCGAGGCGGTGCCCGAGGCCGTGCTCACCGCGGTCGGGGCCCGCGAGACCGTGCTGCGCGGCGCCGGCGCCGAGGAGATAAGGGCCGTCGCCGACCGCCACGACGACCCCCTGCTCCGGCTCGCCGAACACTGCGCGCGCCGCCGGATGCTGCTCATCCTCGACAACTGCGAACATGTCGTGGACGCCGCCGCCCGGCTCGTGGAACACCTCCTCCAGCGCTGCCCCGGACTGACGGTCCTCGCCACCAGCCGGGAACCCCTCGGCGTACCGGGGGAACTGCTGCGCCCGGTCGAGCCGCTGCCGCAGCCGTATGCGCTGAGACTCTTCGCCGACCGCGGCACCGCCGTCCGTCCCGGCTTCCGTGTCGAGGACGACCCCGAGGCCGCCGCCGAGATCTGCCGCCGCCTCGACGGACTGCCGCTCGCCATCGAGCTGGCCGCCGCGCGTCTGCGGATGCTGTCGCCGCGGCAGATCGCGGACCGGCTGGACGACCGCTTCCGGCTGCTCACCTCCGGAAGCCGCACGGGGCTGCCCCGGCAGCAGACCCTGCGGGCCGTGGTCGACTGGTCCTGGGACCTCCTCGACGAGGACGAGCGCGCGGTGCTGCGCGGACTGTCCGTCTTCTCCGGCGGCTGCGACCTCACCGCGGCCGAGGCCGTCTGCGGGCCCGTCGCCCTGGAGGCGGTCGGCTCGCTCGTCGACAAGTCCCTGGTGACGGCGGCCCCCTCGGGCGACGGCCAGATGCGCTACCGGCTCCTGGAGACCGTCGCCGAGTACGCGGGCGAGCGGCTCGACGAGTCCGGCGAACGACCCGGCACGGAGCGCGCCCACCTCACGTACTACCGCGAACTCGCCCGGACCACCGATCCGTTGCTGCGGTCGTCGGGGCAGCGGACGGCGTTCGAACGGTTCCAGGTGGAGTACGAGAACCTGCGCACCGCGCTGCGCCGTGCCGTCGCTCTCCGCGACGAGCAGGAGGCGCTCTGTCTGCTGCTCTCGCTGTCCTGGTACTGGCAGATGCGTGATCTGCGCACCGAGACCCGCACCTGGTGCGAGGCCGTCGTCGAACTGGGCCCCGACCCCTTCGCCGCGCCCGCCCGGCCGGTGCCGGACCTGCCCGAGGCCTGCATCGACAGTCCGCCGCCGATGCGCCCCGAGGTCCTCGAAGAGGCCCGCCGCGGTGCCCATCTGCTCCATCTCGCCACCCTGGACATGGACGTCCGGACCTGGGACACCCCAGAGGGCCGGGAGAAGCTGAAAATCATCAGCGCGACCTACCGACCCGGCCAGCCGCAGACCTGCCGGATGCCCGGGTCCCTGTGGTTCTTCACCGTGCTGCTCGTCGACGACTGGGACCGGATGCGCGCGGCCATCGACGAGTCGGTGCGCACCTGCCGCGAACTCGGCTACACCTGGGAGCTGGCCCAGACCCTCCAGACGCGGGCCAACTTCCTCGCCAACCGCAGCCACTGGGCCGGGGAGGCGACCAGGGACGCCGACGAGGCGCTGGAGATCTTCCAGCGGATCGGGGACATCTGGGGCGTGGCCGAGGCCCTGTCCGCCCGTGGCGAGGCCCATGAGAACAGGGGCGAGTACCTCCTGGCCGCCGCGGACTACGAGGCGGCCCGGGAGTACGCCGAGCGGCTCGGCGCCCGCGCCCAGACGTCCGTGCTCACCGCCCGTCTCGGCAACGCGCTGATCGACGCGGGGCAGGGCGAGCGCGGGGAGCGGCTGCTGCGCCAGGTCCTCGACGAGGGGAGCGGACTGTCCCTGGACGCCCTGCCGTTCGCCCGGATCTTCCTGGCGCTCTGGCTCAGCCGCACCGGCCGGATGGCCGAGGCGCGCCACCAGGTCCGGTCGCTGCGCGAGGACTTCGGGACGTTCCCGTTCGTGGTCTTCGAGGGCTTCATCTCCGGCCTGGACGCCTGGCTGGACACGCTGGAGGGGCACCATGAGGAGGCCCTGGCCCATGTGCGCGAGGCGCTGGCGCGGTCCGCGGAGACGATGCTGGCGGTGGTCGCGCCGCATATGGCCTCCATGCATCTGACGACCGCCGCGCTGGCGCTCAACGGCCTGGACGGTGGGCGGCGCGCCCGGGACGCGGCCCGGTGTCTGGGCGCCGCCGACGGCCTGCTGCCGACCTATCACGTCCGCAACCCGATGGAGCGCGAGGCCCGGGCCTCGGCGGAGGACAGGGCCCGGGCGATGCTGGGCGACGCGGCGTACGAGGCCGCATACGCGGAGGGCGGCGCGCTCTCCCAGGAGGAGGCCGCCGCCCTCGTCTGACAGGGAACCGGCGTCGCCCCGCCGGACGCCGGTTCAGGTCAGCTCTTGGTGGTGAACTTGCGGATCGCGATCGGCGCCATCACCGCGGTGATCACGGCCGACCAGATCAGGGTCACCAGCACGCTGTGGCTCGCCGGATGGTCTCCGTTCATCAGGGCGCGGGCGGCGTCCGCCAGGGTGGACAGCGGGTTGTACTCCGTGAACGCCTGGAGCCAGCCCGGCATGGTGGAGGGCGGGGAGAAGATCGACGAACCGAACTGCAGCGGCATCATCACCAGGAACCCCATGGCCTGGATGGCCTGGGCACTCTTCATCACCACACCCATGGTCAGGAAGATCCACATGATGGAGGAGCCGAAGACCATCGACAGGCCGATCGCCCCGAACAGCCCCGGGACGCTGGAGATGGACAGGCCCAGTGCGAAGCCGACGGCGAGCAGGATCGCCGTGGCGACCAGCATCCGGCCGATCTCGACCGTGATCTTGGCGATCAGGACCGAGGAGCGGGCGATCGGCAGGGACCGGAAGCGGTCCATCACACCGGTCTGGAAGTCCTGGTTGAAGCCGGTGCCGACGGCCATGGCGATGTTCATGCCCATCATGGCCATCAGTCCGGGCACCACATAGTTGACGTACACGTCCTGGTTGCCCTTGCCCGCGATCGCGCCGCCGAAGACGAACACGAACAGCAGGGTGAAGACGACCGGCATCAGAACCGCGTCGAACATGGACTCGGGGTCCTGGCGGATCCACAGCAGATTGCGGCGGACCAGGGCGCCGATATGACGCAGATGGTTCCGCAGGCCCAGTCGGCCCTCACCGTCGGCGACGGGCGCGGACGGTCTCCGCGCGGGGGCGGCGGGCGGCGCCTCGTCCAGGGTGGCGGTGGCGGGGGAGGGACGGGTGCTCATGCGGCGACCTCCTCATGGGTGGGCGACGGGTCCTGCGGGGCACTGGCCTTGTGGCCGGTGAGCGACAGGAACACCTCGTCCAGGCTGGGCAGTTCGGTGGCGATGGCGGCCAGGGTGATGCCGCGGGCGGTGAGCGCGCCGACCACCGCGGTCAGCTGCTCGTCGCTGAGGATCGGGACCAGGACCGTGCCGGTCTCGGCGTCCACGGTCGCCCGTCCGGCGCCGGTGAGGCCGAACTCGTCGAGCGCGGAGGCGGTCGGGCGCAGCTCCAGCGGGTCCGCGGGGCGGATGCGCAGGGTGCGGCCGCCGACCCGTGCCTTGAGGTCGTCGATGCGGCCGCCGGCGATGACCTTGCCGCGGTCGATGACGGTCAGCTCGGAGGCCAGCTGCTCGGCCTCCTCCATGTACTGGGTGGTGAGCAGCACGGTGGCGCCCTCGGCGACCATCCGCTTGACCTCGGTCCACACCTCGTTACGGGTGCGCGGGTCCAGGCCGGTGGTCGGCTCGTCGAGATAGAGCACGGCGGGGTGCCCGATCATCGAGGCGGCGAGGTCCAGCCGCCGCCGCATGCCGCCGGAGTACGTGGACGCCGGGCGCTTGGCGGCCTCGGTGAGCGAGAACCGCTCCAGCAGCCCGTCGGCCCGGGCGCGGCACTCCTTGCGGGGCAGATCCAGGAGGCGGCCGATCATGTACAGGTTCTCGAAGCCGGAGAGCTTCTCGTCGACCGAGGCGTACTGGCCGGTGAGGCCGATCACACGGCGCGTCTGCCGCGGCTGCCGTACGACGTCGTAGCCGGCGACCGTGGCGTGGCCGGCGTCCGGGGTGATGAGGGTGGACAGACAGCGGACGAGGGTGGTCTTGCCGGCGCCGTTCGGCCCGAGCACACCGAGGACGGTGCCCTCGCGCACATCGAGGTCGACGCCGTCCAGCGCCTTGGTCTCGCCGTAGTGCTTGACCAGCCCCCGTACGGTGACGGCCGCGTCCGGTGCGGCGTCGTCGGGATGGTTGTCGATTCGCGTCATGCCACCAAGGTGCCAGCCACCACCGACAAACCACCGACAGCCCCCCGACACCGGCTGAACTCCCACCGACGATTCCCCCACACCACCGGCTCGCCGGCGTCCGACGGTCACCGGCCATTCCCGCGACCCACGCGCCGAACGCGCGATGCCCCGCCGGCATCCGACGCCCCCGACCATTCCCCCACGACCACCGCAACCATCAATTGAGCAACCACGACGGCGAGCAACCAGGTCCGCGAAAGCGGCGCCGGTTTAGGCGCAAAAAGCGCAGCCCGCCGGTGGGGGAAGACCGGCGGGCTGCCGCGCCCCGTGGGAGGGGCGCCCGTAAGGGGTGCGGGGAATCGCACGGCCCGGCGGCGATCGACCGCCGCACCCCGGGGAAGGCTCAGTGGACGGAGTGCTCCTCCCGCGGGAAGGTGCCGCCCACCACGTCCTCGGCGTACGCCTTGGCCGCGTCGCCGATCACCTGGCGCAGGTCCGCGTACTGCTTCACGAACTTCGGCACCCGGCCGCCGGTCAGGCCCAGCATGTCGGTCCACACCAGGACCTGGGCGTCCGTCTCCGGGCCCGCGCCGATGCCGACCGTCGGGATGTGCAGCACCCGGGTGACCTCCGCGGCCAGCTCCGCCGGGACCAGTTCCAGGACGACCGCGAACGCGCCCGCGTCCTGCACCGCCTTGGCGTCCCGCAGCAGTTGCTGGGCCGCCTCCTCGCCGCGGCCCTGCACGCGGTAGCCCATGGAGTTCACGGACTGGGGGGTCAGTCCGATGTGCGCCATGACGGGGATGCCGGACTCCACGAGCAGCCCGATCTGTTCGTGCGAGCGCTCGCCGCCCTCCAGCTTCACCGCGCCGACCCCGGCCTCCTTGACCAGACGGGTGGCCGAGCGCAGCGCCTGCACCGGGCCCTCCTGGTAGGAGCCGAAGGGCAGGTCGCCGACGATCAGGGCCCGGCTGGTGCCGCGTACGACCGCGGAGGCCAGCATGGTCATCTCGTCGAGGGTGACGGGTACCGTCGTCTCGTATCCGAGGTGGCAGTTGCCCGCCGAGTCGCCGACGAGCATCACCGGGATCCCGGCCTCGTCGAACACGGAGGCGGTCATCGCGTCGTAGGCGGTGAGCATCGGCCACTTCTCGCCGCGTTCCTTGGCGGTGGTGATGTCGCGCACGGTGATGCGGCGGGTGCTCTTGCCTCCGTACAGCGCCTTGCTGCCGTCGGAGGGCTTGAGCGTGCCTTGCGGGGGCTGCTTCTGGGCAGCGGGAAGCTGCGTCATCGCATGTGCTCCTTCTGTCATCTCGAGGCGCCCTGACGGCGTCCCCGGACCACCCCCATGGTGGCACCTCGTGCCAGGCGCGGCTAGTGCGGGGCGGCCCCGAGGCCCGCGCCCGTGCGGTGCGGGGCAGGTGTCCGGCCGGTGCGGGGCGACCGCTCAACCCAGCGGTGCGGGCCCGCGTCTTGGAGCACGTGGCGGCCATCCGGCGGCCACCGGACCGGTCCTCAATGTCTCCGTAAAGGATTCCGATACGAGACCGTTCCGTATCGAAATCCATTTAGGATCCCTGCCATGACTACTGCTGCCCCTGTCGAACGGCGGGTGCCCGAGGCGGTGCACCGGCGCCGATGGGCCATCCTCGGCGTGCTGATGCTCAGCCTGTTGATCGTGGTGCTCGACAACTCCATCCTGAACGTCGCCATCAAGACGATCTCCACACCGGCGCCGACCGGGCTGGGCGCCACCCAGAGCGAGCTCGAGTGGGCCATCAACTCCTACACGCTCGTCTTCGCGGGGCTGCTGTTCAGCGCGGGTCTGCTGGGCGACCGCCTGGGCCGCAAGAAGGTCCTGCTGGCCGGTCTCGCCGTGTTCGGCATCGGGTCGGCGCTCGCCGCCGAGTCGGGTTCACCCGTTCAGCTCATCGCCTTCCGCGCCGTGATGGGTCTCGGCGCCGCCTTCGTCATGCCCGCCACCCTCGCGGTCCTGATGAACGTCTTCGAGCGCGACGAGCAGCCCAAGGCCATCGGCATCTGGGCCGGCGGCGTCGGCCTGGCCATCGCGATAGGCCCCATCACCGGCGGTGTGCTGCTCGACCACTTCTGGTGGGGCTCGGTCTTCCTGGTCAATGTGCCGATCGTGATCCTCGCCCTGGCGCTGATGATCTGGCTGGTCCCGGACTCCCGCGACCCCAGCCCCGGCCGGATCGACCCCATCGGCGTCGTCCTGTCGGTCGTCGGCCTGGTGCTGCTCGTCTACGGCATCATCAAGGGCGGTCAGCTCGCCGACTTCACCGACCCGACGGTCCTCGCGTCCACCGGCGCCGGCCTGGTCGTGCTGGCGCTCTTCGTGGTGTTCGAGAAGCGCAGCGACCACCCGTCCATCGACATGAGCTACTTCGGCAACAAGGTCTTCTCCGCCGCGATATCCGTCATCGCGCTGGTCTTCTTCGCCCTGATGGGCGTGACGTTCTTCTCCGTCTTCTACACCCAGAGCGTGCGCGGCTACACGCCTCTGCAGACCGGCCTGCTGATGCTGCCGCTGGCCGCCGCTCAGATGATCTTCGCGCCGCGTGCCCGGCTGGTGGTCGACCGGTTCGGCATCAAGGCCACCACCACCGCCGCCATGGTGGTGATCGCCGCCATGCTCGCCGCCTTCGCCGGCCTCGAGGCCGACACGCCCATCTGGATCCTCGAGGTCATCTTCTTCCTCATGGGCACCGGAATGGCGCACATCATGACCCCGACCAGCGTCGTGATCATGCAGGCGCTGCCCCGGGAGAAGGCCGGCTCCGCGTCCGCGCTCAGCAACACCTTCCGCCAGGTCGGCGGGGCGCTCGGCATCGCGGTCCTCGGCTCGGTCCTGTCGGCCAGCTACCGGGACGCCATCCAGGACAAGCTCACCCTCCTCCCGGCGGGCGTCCGGCACACCGCGGGCGAGTCGATCGAGGCGACGCTCGGCGTGGCCGCCCGGCTCGGACCGGAGGGCAAGGCCCTGGTCTCCCCGGCCAACGACGCCTTCCTGCACGCGATGCATGTCACCGCGCTGTGGGGCTCGGGCGTGGCGGTGATCGGCGCGATCGTGGTGGCGCTCTTCCTGCCCGGGAAGCAGCCTGCTCCACAAGCGGAGCAGAAAGAGGCAGAGTTGGTGGCGGCCGAGAACTGACCGCTCGTCATGACGGGCACTCGGGGAACCGGGTGCCCGTTCTGGCGTATCGGGGGGACCATTCCGGGACAGCAAGGACGGAGTCGCACATGAGCCTCGCCGAGAGCCGACCGCAGCAGGACTGTCCCGCACGGGGCCGTCCCCGCAGCGAGGCCGTCGAACGGGCCATCCTCGAGGGAGTGATGAAGCTCCTCGAGGACGGTGTGCCCCTCGCGGACCTGTCCATCGAGCGCATCGCCCGCACCGCCGGCGTCGGCAAGGCCACCATCTACCGCCGGTGGAGCGACAAGGAGGACCTCTTCGTGGACGTCCTGCGGGCCGCCGAACCCGAGGACCCCGAACTGCCCGGCACCTCGGTGCGCGACGACTTCGTCATGCTCCTGGAGTCGCAGCGGCGGCGCGGCCTCGCCACCCGCTCCTCGGCGATCCTGCACAACGTGTACGCCCAGATGAAGAGCAGCCCCAAGATCTGGGCCGCCTATCACGCGACCGTCGTCGCCCCCCGGCGCCGGATCGGGCGGGAGGTCCTGCGCCGCGGGCTGGAGAACGGGGAGCTGCGCCGGGACGTCGACATCGACCTGCTGCACGACATGCTGGTCGGACCCATGCTCGTACGCTCCCTGCTGCGCCCCGACGCCCCGCTGGAGGAGGGACTCGCCGAGCAGATCGTCGACACCGTCCTGGAAGGGCTACGGCCTGTCAGTTCCCCCGGCGCGTAGTGCGGGTGTGCCGGTTTCGTCACAGAAGACCGCCTCGTGCCGTCGTCCGGAACCTCGGACACCGCTTCGGTCGTCGTCCTGCGCGTACCACCGCCATACGGCGGCGGGAACGAAGCCGTTCATCGCCTAGGGTCGTCACCACGGGGGACGACGGCGTGCACGGCAAGTGGTGAGGCGACGGTATGGCGCAGGCGTACATGACGGAGACGGGCGGCGGGACCGGACCGGACCGCAGAGGATCCCGGCTCCGGAGCCTGTACGAACGTCTCCGCCGCGACGGCGGCATCTGGCGTCGCGGCATCCTGACGGCCGCTCTGGCCGTGGTCGTCGCGCTGGTGATGCTGATGCACGCGCGGATCCCCAACAGCGTCGGCAACACCGGCAGTCTCGTGGAGACGTTCCTGCCCTGGTTCGGTGTGGTGTTCGTCCCGCTGCTGCTGATCCTCGCGCTGGTGCGGAGATCGGCGACCGCGCTGCTCGCCGTGCTGCTGCCCCTGGTGGTCTGGCTGAACCTCTTCGGCGGGCTGCTCGGGGACAAGACCGGCTCCGGCGGCGATCTGACCGTCGCCACGCACAACGTCAACGCCGAGAACCCGGACCCGACCGGAACCGCGCGGGACGTGGCCGCCTCCGGCGCGGATGTGCTGGCCCTGGAGGAGCTGACGGCGTCCGCGGTCCCGGTCTACGAGCAGGCGCTGGCATCGACGTACAAGTACCACTCGGTGCAGGGCACCGTCGGGCTGTGGAGCAAGTACCCGCTGAGCGGGGTGCGGGCCGTGGACATCCGGCTGGGCTGGACACGGGCGATGCGGGCCACTGTGAGCAGCCCCGAGGGAACGGTCGCCGTCTATGTCGCGCACATGCCCTCGGTGCGGGTGAAGCTGGCCGCGGGATTCACCGCGCGGCAGCGGGACACCAGCGCGGACGCGCTCGGCGAGGCCATCGCCGACGAGACGCTCAGCAGGGTGATCCTGCTCGGCGACCTCAACGGCACCATGAACGACCGCTCGCTCAACGCCGTGACCTCGCAGATGCGTTCCACCCAGGGCGCGGCGGGCAGCGGCTTCGGGTTCAGCTGGCCGGCGTCGTTCCCGCTGGCGCGGATCGACCAGATCATGGTCAGGGGCGTGCAGCCGGTGAGTTCCTGGACCCTGCCGCGCACCGGCAGCGACCATCTGCCGGTCGCCGCGCGGGTACGGGTAACCACGCCGTAACCTGCCGGAATACTGGGCCTGGCAGGCTTTGTTCCGTACGTGAACATAGCCCGGGGCGGAACGCCGCCCCGCCACCCTGAAAGGCACAGGCACTTCATGCCACTGGCCCTGCTCGCCCTCGCCGTGGGCGCCTTCGGCATCGGCACCACCGAGTTCGTGATGATGGGCCTGCTGCCCGAGGTCGCGGACGATCTGCACGTCTCCATCCCCACCGCCGGGCAACTGGTCTCGGCGTACGCCCTGGGCGTGGTGATCGGTGCGCCGCTGCTCGCCGCGGTGACGGCCCGGATGCCCCGCCGCACCGTCCTCATCGGCCTGATGGGGCTGTTCGTGCTGGGCAACGCGCTGTCCGCGCTGGCACCCGACCACCACTGGCTGCTGGCCGCGCGCTGGGTGAGCGGGCTGCCGCACGGGGCCTTCTTCGGCGTCGGCGCGGTGGTGGCCGCGAATCTGTCCGAGCCCGGGCGTAGGGCCCGTTCCGTCTCGCGGATGTTCCTGGGCCTGACGGTCGCCAATGTCGCGGGCGTGCCGGTGGCCACCCTGATGGGCCAGCACCTGGGGTGGCGGGCGACGTTCCTCGGGGTGAGCGTGATCGGCGTGGCCGCGATGGCGGCGCTGTTCCTGCTGATCCCGCACGACCACGCGCACGCCCCGACCGGGGGCCTTCGAAGCGAACTGGCGGCCCTGCGCTCCCTGCCGGTGTGGCTGGCGCTGGGCACCACGGTGGCGGGCTTCGGCGCGCTGTTCTCGGCGTACAGCTATGTGGCGCCGATGCTCACGGACGCGGCGGGCTACACGGGCGCGAGCGTCACCCTGCTGCTGGGCCTGTTCGGCGTGGGCGCCACGATCGGCAATCTGCTGGGCGGCCGGCTCGCGGACCACTCGCTGCGGGGCACGCTGTTCGGCGGTCTGGCCTCGCTGGGGGTGGTCCTGGCCCTGTTCCCCCTGCTGATGAGCACCCGCTGGAGTGCCGCCCTGGCGGTGACCCTGCTGGGCACGGCGGCGTTCGCCACCGGTTCCCCGTTGCAGATGACGGTCATGGAGAAGGCGTCCGCGGCCCCCTCGCTCGCCTCCTCGGCGAACCAGGCGGCCTTCAACCTGGCGAACGCGGGCGGTGCCTGGATCGGCGGCCTCGCCCTCGCCCTGGGTCTCGGCGTCACCTCCCCGGCCCTGGCGGGCGCGGCCCTGGCGGTGCTGGGGCTGGCGGTGGCGGGGGTCGCGTACACGGTGGACCGCCGAAGGGGTGAGGCCCCGGCGGGCCGGGAACGTGTGGTGGCGGCACACGTACCGGACCGGACGGAGCCCGTCTCCGACGAGGCGCCGGAGGGCGTCACCGGCTGACCGAGCCGGAGCCGGGAAGGGGCGCGGGCCCGGTCGTGGCGCGCGCCCCTTCGGGTACTAGTGCCGCGGCAGGCAACGTTTGCCCGTCAAGGAGCGGCGTCGTGGGGGCACCGCCCGCGCGAGCGCAGTCGAGCGTGGGGGAGCGTGCCGGGCGTCGCGACGGGGCGAACGTTGCCTGTCGGGGCACTAGGCGTGCTCGCGCCACCGGCTGGTGATCGGCAGACGGCGGTCCTTGCCGAAGCCCTTGGCCGAGATCTTGGTGCCCGGCGGGTACTGGCGGCGCTTGTACTCCGCGCTGTCGACCATCCGCAGTGTCTTCGCCACCAGGGCCGGGTCGAAGCCCGCCGCCACGATCGCGTCGGCACCCTTGTCGTGGTCCACATACAGGTCGAGGATCGCGTCAAGCACCGGGTAGTCGGGCAGCGAGTCCGTGTCGACCTGGCCGGGGCGCAGCTCCGCGCTCGGCGGCTTGGTGATCGAGTTCTCCGGGATGGGCGGGGTCTGCCCCCGCTCCTGAGCCGCACGGTTACGCCACCGCGCCAGCTGGAAGACCGAGGTCTTGTACAGGTCCTTGATCGGGCCGTAGGCGCCCACCGAGTCGCCGTAGAGCGTGGAGTACCCCACCGCCAGCTCCGACTTGTTGCCGGGCGCCAGCACGATATGGCCCTCCTGGTTGGAGATCGCCATCAGCAGTGTGCCGCGGAGCCGGGACTGGAGGTTCTCCTCGGCGAGGCCGGTCAGACCGAGCGACTCCATATAGGCGTCGAACATCGGGGCGATCGGCACCGTGCGGAAGTGGAGCCCGGTCCGCCGCGCCAGCTCCGCCGCGTCGTCCTTGGAGTGCTCGGAGGAGTACTTGGACGGCATCGACACGCCGTACACGTTCTCCGCGCCCACCGCGTCGCAGGCGATCGCCGCGACCAGCGCCGAGTCGATACCGCCGGACAGCCCGATGAGCACCGAACGGAAACCGTTCTTCACGGCATACGCCCGCAGGCCCACGACCAGCGCCGAGTAGACCTCCTCGTCGTCGTCCAGCCGCCTCGCGTGGCCACCCGTCCGCTCGGGCCCGTAGGCGGGGAGCGGCTCCTCGGACAGCACCAGGCGGTCGATGCGCAGACCGTCGTCCACATACCGTCCGTGGTCGGCCGCGCCGGGGGCGCCCGGGGTGTCCGTCCCGGCCGCGGGCAGGTCGAGGTCCAGGACCACGCAGCCCTCCTCGAACTGCGGCGCCCGCGCGATCACCTCGCCGTCCGGGGCGACGACGATCGAGTCGCCGTCGAAGACCAGTTCGTCCTGACCGCCGGTCATGGCGAGATAGGCGGTGGTGCAGCCGGCCTCCTGCGCCCGCTTGCGCACCAGTTCCAGTCGCGTGTCGTCCTTGTCCCGCTCGTACGGCGAGGCGTTGATCGACAGCAGCAGTCCCGCCCCCGCGGCCCGCGCGGCCGGCACCCGGCCGCCGTCCTGCCACAGGTCCTCGCAGATGGCGAGCGCGATGTCGATCCCGTGCAGCCGCACGACCGGCATGGTGTCGCCGGGCACGAAATAGCGGTACTCGTCGAAGACGCCGTAGTTGGGAAGGTGGTGCTTGGCGAAGGTGAGCGCGACCTCGCCGCGGTGCAGCACCGCCGCCGCGTTCTGCGGGGTGCCGGGCGGCTGCCCGTAGCGCGGCTGGGCGGTCTCCGCACGGTCGAGATAGCCGACGATCACCGGCAGCTCCCCGAGGCCCTCGTCCGCGAGGCGGGCGGCGAGTTCCCTCAGGGCCGCGCGCGAGGCCTCGACGAAGGAGGACCGCAGCGCCAGGTCCTCGACGGGGTATCCGGTCAGCACCATCTCCGGGAACGCCGCCAGATGCGCTCCCTGCTCGGCGGAGTGCCGGGTCCAACGGAGGATCGCCTCGGCGTTCCCGGCGAGATCGCCGACGGTCGAGTCGATCTGATTCAGGGCGAGGCGAAGTTGAGGCACGCGCCCAGTCTAGACGCCAGTAATCGTCAGAGCGACACAATGGGGGTGTGGGCCTTCCCACGCGGGATCCGGGGGCCGATACCCCCCTCCACGTGGTCGTGCGAGGCGACCCGGGGGCGGGCGGGACCCCGCCGCACGGCCGCGCGCCCGCCCCCCGAGGTCGGGGGACGGGCGCGCGGGATGTGGTGCGCTGCGGTCGGCCGCCGGTCAGCGGCGGTTCCAGGACTCGACGTAGCCCGGGGCGGGCGAGCCCACACCGGTCACGGCGTCATAGCCCTTCACGGCGCTCAGCGAGCTGTCCTTGCCGAGGCTGCGGACCGAGGTGGCCAGTCCGTCCGTGGCGTCGTACCCGTTGAGGTAGTCCACGCGGGCCACGGCCAGGGTGGAGTGCGTCGGGCTGTCCGTGACGTCGTGGTACACCTTCGAGCCGTACCGGGCGTAGATCGCCGGGTTGGCGAAACCGATCGCCTTGCCGCCGTGCGCCTCCTGGGCCAGAGCCTGGACGCCCGCGATCACCGGCGCGGCGAGCGAGGTGCCGCCGATGCGGTACTCGTCGTACCTCTGCGATCCGTCCGGGAAGGTCTGCGTCTGGCCGACCTTGAAACCGGTGTTGGGGTCGGCGATCGCCGCGATGTCCGGGACGACCCGGTTGCCCGCGGAGCTGTTGGCCTTGGCGAGCGAGTTCGGGACGACCCCCTTCTGGTACGAGGGCTGCGGCACGGTCCTGCTGGTGCCGCCGCCCGCGCCCGAGGTGAACGCGCCGGGGAAGCCCGCCCAGCTCCTGCCGTCGGCCGACAGCGAGGCCTTCTCGGTGCCCCAGCCGGTCTCCCACAGATAGCTGTCGCCCTTGCCGACCGCCAGCGAGGTGCCGCCGACCGCGGTCACCCAGGCGGAGTTGGCCGGGGTGTCGACCTGCTTCGTACCGGTGTTGGCGACCTCGTCGCCGTCGTCGCCGGAGGAGAAGTAGAAGCCGATGCCCTCGACCGCGCCGAACATGAAGACCTGGTCGTAGGCGGCCGCCACGTCCGGGGTCTCATTGGCCTCGATGTCGCCCCAGGAGTTGGAGACGATGTCGGCCAGACGGCTGTCGACGATCTTGCCGAGCGAGTCGAGCAGATCGTCGTCGTAGCAGGAGGCGGCACCCACATAGACGATGTCCGCCCCGGGCGCGACCGCGTGCGCGGCCTCGACGTCCAGCGTCTCCTCGCCGTACCAGCCGGCGGCCCCGCACTCCTCGGTGCGGGTGTACTTCTTCGGCAGCACCTGGCTCAGCTGGCCCTTGGCGTATCCGGCGTCGCCGTGCTTCTTGGCGTAGGTGGCCGCGTCGGAGGCGATGGTCGGCGAGGCGTAGGCGTCGGTGATGGCGATGCGTACGCCCTTGCCCGTGCGCTTGCCCGCGCCGTACGCGGCCCGCAGCTGCTTGCCCGTGTAGCCCTCCACGGCGTACGGGATCTTCGAGCCCTGGACGCTCGGCAGCGTGGTCGCGACATTGGAGCCGTGGTACGAGGAGAACGGCCCGGCGTTCTTGAACACGTCGTCCGGCGGCGGCAGCTGGTCCTTGTGGGTCGCCTTGTGCGGGGCGTTGTCCAGGCCCGTGACGGTCAGCACGGCGCCCTTGAGACCGGCGGGCGCGGAGGCCGTCCTCGACGGTGCCCGGTAGGTCCGGGAGCCCTTGGCGTAGTTGTGCAGCTGGGCGCCGAACGCCTTCTCGGCGGCGGACGCGTCACCCGTCACGGCGATATAGCGCGGCGTGACGTCGGTGATCGTCAGGCCCGCCGACTCCAGCCAGGACGTCACCGCGGCCACCTGGGCCTTGGAGGCGCCGAAACGTTGCTGCGCCTGCCGGGGAGTCAGGTACTTGCCGTACAAGGGCGATGCCGGGTCGGAGACGGCCTTGGCATAGGCGGCCAGACCGGAGGCGTCGCGGCCGGCGAGGTGGACCCGGGCGGAGATCCGGGTGCCCTTCGGGGTCGCGCCCCGGTCCGCCGTGGCCGTCGCCCAGGCGGGCTTGGTGCCCGTGAGCGTGTCCCGGCCGGGGTCGTCCGCGGCGTGCGCGGCGGGTATGCCGAACGCCAGAGCGCCGGCGAGCAAGGGCAGTGTCGCTGCCAGGCCCACTCCGGCACGCGCCGTGGCGCGGTTCGATCTCATAAAACCCCCTGCGATGCGGTTCGTCGCATGTAGCGGTCGGTCGGTGATCCGCGCAGACAACTCCGTGCGGACGGAGTGGCGAAGGGATCACGCGATGGGGGCCACTCTGGCGATGAACCGTTCATGCCAGGGGAATGAAAAGGCCAAGAAGACTTCAAGTGACCGCGATCGAGGCGGGTTTGGGCCGATTTCGGACCGGCCTCGTCCGTTACGGGCGTATGGCGATCACCGAGGCGGACCGGGGTGTGCGCGAGGGGCTCAGTGGCGGGGCGCGGCGCCCCGCTCCTTGAGCATCGTCGTCATCAGTTCGATCTCCGACCGCTGGGCGTCGACCATGCCCCGGGCGAGCCTGCGCTCCACGTCCACCGAGCACTTCGCCACACAGCCCTCGGCCATATGGACACCGCCCTTGTGGTGGTCGGTCATCAGCTGCAGATAGAAGATCTCGGCCTGTTTGCCGCTGAGCGAGTTCAGCTTCTTCATCTCGGTGTCGGTCGCCATGCCCGGCATCAGCGCGCCGTCCTCGCCGGAGGCCATGCCGCCCATGCCCATCCAGGTCATCGGCGGATCGGCGGACACCTTCGGCAGTCCCCACAGATCGAGCCAGCCCAGCAGCATGCCGCGCTGGTTGGCCTGGGTCTGCGCGATGTCGTACGCGAGCCGCCGCACCTCCTCGTCACCGGTGCGGTCGCGCACCACGAACGACATCTCCACGGCCTGCTGATGGTGGACCGTCATGTCCCTGGCGAATCCGGCGTCCGCGGAGTCGGCCGTGGGCACCTGGAGCGTGGTCCCGGTGTCCTCGGCCATCGCATAGGTGATCGCCCCGGCCGTGACCAGCGCCGCCGCCGCGGCCCCCGCGATCCAGCCGATGTGCCTCACTGCCCCAGACCCCCGGTGCACGGGGCGCCGGGCTCGGGTGTCTGGGAGCCCTGGACGAACTTCGCGAGGAAGGCGTCGACAGCGGGATCGCTCGCGCCCCGCACCGTGCGCTGATGGCCCCAGGCGGTGAGCATGACCGGGTCCTTCTGGTCCCCGACCGGGCTCATCAGCGTGTACGGCGTCCTTCTGACCTTGGCGCCGAGCGCGTCGACATCCGCCTTGGACGCCTGGCCGTTGTAGGTCACCCAGACCGCGCCGTGCTCCAGCGCGTGCACGGCGTTCATGCTGTCGATCGGCTGGGCGTAGACCTCGCCGTCGCAGTTCTGCCACGCCGGGTGGTGGTCACCGCCGACCGGGGGCTCCATGGGGTACTTCACGGTCTCGGTGGTGTGGTTGCGGGTGAGCGTGCCCGTCCAGGTCCGTACGCCGTCCGCGCCGGTGACGAAGTGGCCCGGGCCCTTCGGACCCCGGTCCTTCGCGTCCCCGCCCTTCGAGTCCTCCGGGTCCTTCGAGTCCTTCGAGTCCTTGGGGTCGCTCGCCGCGGCGGCCCCGCCGTTGGACTGTGCGTCGATGAGGACCACACCGCCGACCACCAGACCGGCGACGACCACCACGGCCGCGCCGATCGCCAGGATGCGCCCGCGGCGCTCACGGACCCGCTCGGCGCGGCGCAGCTCCTCGCTGCGCGCACTGCGCTCGGTGGCGGGGGACTTCTCGGCGGAACCCATGGCGATTCCTTCGCGGGAGGGGGCGAGGCTTCGGGACCGCTGAATCGTAGTGGGAGGGAGCGCCGGGACGGGGGAGAGGGGACCCGAACGGCCGAACATAGGGCCGTTCGGCCTATAACTTGAAGCCAAGATGCATATTATTTAGGCTGCTCGCATGCGGCTGTTGCGTTCCACCGACCTGGCGCTGCGCGTCCTGATGCGCCTCGCCGTCATCAGCGAGGCCAGCCCCACGACCCGTCAGGTCGCGGAGTCCATGGATGTGCCCTACACCCATGCTGCCAAGGTCGTCGCCGAACTCCAGCACATGGGGCTGCTCCTGGCGCGGCGCGGCCGGGGCGGCGGGCTGGCGCTCACCGAGGCCGGGCGTACGGCGTCGGTCGGGGTGGTGGTGCGTGCCTTCGAGGGGGACGGCGAGGTCGTCGAGTGCGAGGGCGAGACGCCCTGCCCCCTGCGCGCCGGGTGCCGGCTGCGGGGCGCACTGCGCAGGGCCCAGGAGGCGTTCTACGCCTCACTGGACCCGGTGACGATAGCGGACATGGTCGCGGCGCCGACGGGGCCGCTGCTGCTGGACATCTCCCGGGCGCCGGCGCCTTCCTGACCCGTGCGGGGCCGTGGCCCCGCCGGAGGCCCGGCCGGTCTCGCGCCCGGCCGGGAGCCTCTCAGGCCTGGGCCAGCCAGAGGTCCGGGCCGAACACCTCGTAGTGGATGTCGGCGGGCGCCACGCCCTTGTCGATGAGCTGGGCGCGCACCTCCCGCATGAAGGGCAGCGGCCCGCACAGATAGGCGCGCGTGCCCGGGGCGACCGTCACCGAGGAGAGGTCGCACAGCCCGCTGTGCGCCGAATCGGGGGCCTGCTCCTCGTACCAGAAGTGCACGGTGGCGTCCGGCAGCTTGTGCGCGAAGGCCTCGTGGTCGGCGCGCAGGGCGTGGGCGGCGGGGGAGCGGTCCGCGTGCACGACCGTGACCGGGGCGGGGTGGCCGGTGCGGGCGAGCTGCTCCAGCATGGCGATCACCGGGGTCACCCCGATGCCGGCGGAGGCGAGCAGCAGCGGGGCGTCGGTGGCCTCCAGGACGAGGTCCCCGTAGGGGGCGGAGAGCTCCAGGGTGTCGCCCTCGCGCAGCTGTGCGTGCAGATGGTTGGAGACCTCCCCGTCGGGGGCGGCGCCCTCGCCCCGCACCCGCTTGACGCTGATCTGCCGGATGGGCGAGCCGGGTGCGGAGGAGAAGCTGTACTGGCGCAGCTGCCTGGCGCCGTCCGGGAGTTCGACGCGGACCGAGACGTACTGTCCGGGCCGGAAGTCCGGGACCGGGGCGTCGTCGGCCGGGCGGATCCGGAAGGTGACGACCTCCGGGGTCTCCTCGAAGCGCTCGACGACCCGCCACGTCCGCCAGCCGGTCTGCCCGCTCTCCGTGTACAGCCGCTTCTCCAGCGCGATCAGCGTGTTCGCCATCAGCCAGTAGACCTCGTCCCAGGCGGCGGCGACCTCGGGGGTGACCGCGTCGCCGAGCACCTCGACGATGGCCGCGAACAGGTACTTGTGGACGATCGGATACTGCTCGGGAGTCACGCTCAGTGAGGCGTGTTTGTGGGCGATACGGCTGAGCATCGTGTCGGGCCGCTCGTCCGGGTGCTCCACGAGGTGGGTGGCGAAGGCGGCGATGGAGCCCGCCAGAGCCTGCCGCTGGGTGCCGGCCGCCTGATTGCCGCGGTTGAAGAGGTCCCGCAGCAGTTCGGGGTGGGCGGTGAACATCC
The DNA here is from genome assembly GCF_008704995.1 of Streptomyces nodosus. Lineage (NCBI taxonomy): Bacteria > Bacillati > Actinomycetota > Actinomycetes > Kitasatosporales > Streptomycetaceae > Streptomyces > Streptomyces nodosus. The sequence goes on along the minus strand of NZ_CP023747.1, from coordinate 2,366,981 downwards.
CGTTGTAGAAGCGCTCCGTGATCTCACCGAGCGAGGCTCCGACAGCGGGAAGAGTGGCGCGCACGGTGGCGGCGGTCTGTTCGGACAGCATGCGGGACTCCTCTGACGGGTGAGGGTGGGTGAACCCATCGGTCGTCGTCACGCTAATAAAACTTGCATCTGAAATGCAAATTAAAGCCGCCGGGAGGGTGAGGCGGGGTCGGCCGTTACACCGGCGCCGGCGAGCAGGCAAGATGGGCGACAGAGCAGGACACCTGCGGTGAGCCGGGCGCCGGACCCGGGCCGGCCGGTCGGCCGAGGTCCGCAACGTGCGCGAAACAGTGCCGTGGTGCCATGTTCAGATGCCCTATCGCCTCCCGAGGAACCGGAGACAGGCGACCTGACCAGCAAGGATGGGGAAGCGGAAGATGGACAAGCAGCAGGAGTTCGTGCTCCGGACCTTGGAGGAGCGCGACATCCGGTTCGTACGCCTGTGGTTCACGGACGTGCTGGGTTTCCTCAAGTCCGTGGCCGTGGCGCCCGCCGAACTGGAGCAGGCCTTCGACGAGGGCATCGGCTTCGACGGCTCCGCCATCGAGGGCTTCGCCCGTGTCTATGAGTCCGACATGATCGCCAAGCCGGACCCCTCGACCTTCCAGGTCCTGCCGTGGCGCGCGGAGGCGCCCGGCACCGCCCGGATGTTCTGCGACATCCTGATGCCGGACGGCTCCCCCTCCTTCGCGGACCCGCGCTATGTGCTCAAGCGCGCCCTGGCCCGCGCCTCCGACCTGGGCTTCACCTTCTACACCCACCCGGAGATCGAGTTCTTCCTGCTGAAGGACCGGCCGCTGGACGGCAGCCGCCCGACCCCGGCCGACAACTCCGGCTACTTCGACCACACCCCGCAGAACGTCGGCATGGACTTCCGCCGTCAGGCGATCACGATGCTGGAGTCGATGGGCATCTCGGTGGAGTTCTCCCACCACGAGGGCGCCCCCGGCCAGCAAGAGATCGACCTGCGCTACGCGGACGCGCTGTCCACCGCCGACAACATCATGACCTTCCGCCTGATCATGAAGGTGGTGGCGCTGGAGCAGGGGGTGCAGGCGACCTTCATGCCGAAGCCGTTCTCGGAGCACCCGGGCTCCGGCATGCACACCCATCTGTCCCTCTTCGAGGGCGACCGCAACGCGTTCTACGAGTCCGGCGCGGAGTACCAGCTCTCCAAGGTCGGCCGCTCCTTCATCGCGGGCCTGCTGCGGCACGCGGCGGAGATCTCGGCGGTCACCAACCAGTGGGTGAACTCCTACAAGCGCATCTGGGGCGGCTCCGAGCGCACCGCGGGCGCGGGCGGCGAGGCCCCGTCGTACATCTGCTGGGGCCACAACAACCGCTCGGCCCTGGTCCGCGTCCCGATGTACAAGCCGGGCAAGACGGGCTCCGCCCGCGTCGAGGTCCGCTCGCTCGACGCGGGCGCCAACCCCTATCTGGCCTACGCGGTCCTGCTCGCGGCCGGTCTGAAGGGCATCGAGGAGGGCTATGAGCTGCCGCCGGGCGCCGAGGACGACGTCTGGGCCCTGACGGACGCCGAGCGCCGCGCGATGGGCATCGAACCCCTGCCGCAGAACCTCGGCGAGGCGCTCACCCTGATGGACCGCAGCGACCTGGTCGCCGAGACCCTCGGCGAACACGTCTTCGACTTCTTCCTGCGCAACAAGCGCGCCGAGTGGCACGAGTACCGCTCGGAGGTCACGGCCTTCGAACTGAAGAAGAACCTGCCGGTGTTGTAGGTCCCATCGGGGCCGCCCCGACTGCCGTCGGTGGTCGTCCGTCGTGGCGGAGGCCGAAGTGGTACACATCCTGTACCGTGCCGGGTATGGGTTTGAAGCGCACCAATGTCTACGCCGAGGACAGCGACCTGACTCTGATCAAGGAGGCCGCCGCCAGACTGGGCGTGTCGGAGGCGGAGATAATCCGCGAGGGCATCCACCGCATCGCGCTGGCGCACCGTGTCTGGGACGAGCCGTTCGTGTCCGACGAGGAGACCTTCGACCTCGGCGGTCCGGTGGAGAAGGACGAGATCCGGAGGGCGGCGACCGAGGCGCACGAACAGCGTGAGCGCCGGAACCGGGGGCACGCGGCGTGATCGCGGTCGCCGACACGTCCGGCATCCTCACCCTCTTCAACCGCTCGGATCCCGACCACCACGCCGCCAGGAAGGCGGCGGACCAGTGTGGTTTCCTCGTCGCCACCCCGCTCGCTCTCACCGAGGTGCACCAGGTGGCGACCGTCCGCGCCGGACGGGCGGCGGCCGACGGGATCCTCCGCTCGCTCGTCGCGCGCGTCCGGCAGATGCGACTGGTCCTGGCGCCACCGACGCCGGACCTCCTCGACGTCGCGCTGACCGTGCGCGACCGGTACGGGACGCTGGACCTGGATCTCGTCGAGGCGGTGAACGTCGCCCTCGCCGCCGAGTACGACACGGACGCGGTCCTCACCAGGGACCGCAGGGACTTTCGCGCCATGCGCCCGGTGGGCGGCAGATACCCCTGCTTCCGGATCCTCCCCGACGATCTCTGACCGGCCGAGTGGCCCGGCCCCCGGGGCGCTCGGCCGGGCCCCGGGGGCCTTGGGACGGTTAGGCTCTGGCCAGGATGTGGTGTGAGTCGGCGGGAGGCCGGGATGTCGGTGCCGGGGCGCAGGAGCAGTACCTTCACTCGGCTGCTGCGGCACGGTTTCACCCACCCCTCCGACGCCGAGCTGCTGCTGGAGAGCGACGAGCTGGCGCCGATAAAGGCCGACCCCATCCTGCTCGACGCCCTGGGCGCCACCGCCGACCCCGATCTGGCGCTGCACGGTCTGGTCCAGCTGCTGGAGGCGCAGTCCGCCCCCACCGCCCGGCGTGAGCTGCTCGACACCCTGATCGCGGCCAAGCCGCTGCGGGACCGGCTGCTCGGGGTCCTCGGTGCCTCCGCCGCGCTCGGCGACCACCTCGCCCGCCACCCCGGCGACTGGCATGTGCTGCTCACTTTCGAGCCGCAGGACCTCCACCCCGAGGTGGCGGACTTCGAACAGCGGCTCGCCGAGGCCGACGACCCGGTCTCCCTGCGCATCGCCTACCGCCGCTGTCTGCTGTCCATCGCCGCACGGGACGTGTGCGGCACCATCGACCTCGCCCAGACCGCCGCCGAACTGGCCGATCTCGCCACCGCCACCCTGCGCGCCGCCCTGGCCGTCGCCCGCACCGAGAACCCCGAGGACGCCGCCGCCTGCCGGCTCGCGGTGATCGCGATGGGCAAGTGCGGCGGCCATGAACTGAACTACGTCTCCGACGTGGACGTCGTCTTCGTCGGCGAGGCAGCGAACGGAGTGGAGGAGCCCAAGGCCCTCCAGGCCGCGACCCGGCTCGCCTCGCACATGATGCGGATCTGCTCCGAGACCACCGTCGAGGGCAGCATCTGGCCCGTCGACGCCAATCTGCGCCCCGAGGGTCGCAACGGCCCACTGGTGCGCACACTCGGCAGCCATCTCGCCTACTACCAGCGCTGGGCCAAGACCTGGGAGTTCCAGGCCCTGCTCAAGGCGCGCCCGGTGGCCGGGGACATCGGACTCGGCGAGGAGTACGTCGCCACCCTCTCCCCCCTCGTCTGGGGGGCCGCCGAGCGGGAGAACTTCGTCGCCGACGTCCAGCAGATGCGCCGAAAGGTCGTCGCCACCATCCCCCTGGGGGAGGTCGAGCGCGAGCTGAAACTCGGTCCCGGTGGCCTCAGGGACGTCGAATTCGCCGTACAGCTCCTTCAGTTGGTGCACGGCCGGGCCGACACCACCCTGCGCAGCGGCACCACCCTGGACGCACTGAAGGCCCTCGCGGCCGGCGGCTACATCGGGCGCGCCGACGCCGTGCAACTGGACGCCGCCTACCGTTTCCTGCGCTCCATGGAGCACCGCATCCAGCTGTACCGGCTGCGCCGCACCCACCTCGTGCCCGAGCAGGAGACGGATCTGCGGCGCCTCGGCCGCTCCCTCGGCCTGCGCACCGACCCGGTCGGGGAGCTGCGCCGCGAATGGAAGCGGCACAGCAGCGTCGTCCGCCGGCTGCACGAAAAGCTCTTCTACCGCCCGCTGCTGGACGCCGTCGCCCAACTGGCGCCCGGCGAGGCCCGGTTGAGCCCTGACGCGGCCCGGGAACGCCTGGTCGCGCTGGGCTACGCGGACCCGGCGGCCGCCCTGCGGCATCTGGAGGCGCTGGCGTCCGGCGTCACCCGCAAGGCGGCCATCCAGCGCACCCTGCTGCCCGTGCTGCTGGGCTGGTTCGCCGACTCCGCCGACCCGGACGCCGGTCTGCTCACCTTCCGCAAGGTGTCCGACGCGCTCGGCAAGACCCCCTGGTATCTGCGGCTGCTGAGGGACGAGGGCGCCGCCGCCGAGAACCTCGCCCGGGTGCTGTCCGCCGGACGGCTCGCCCCCGATCTGCTGATGCGGGCCCCCGAGGCGGTGGCCCTGCTCGGCGACGGGGACGGCGGTGGGCTCGAACCCCGCCCCCGCGCCCAGCTGGACCAGGAGATGCTCGCCTCGGTCGCCCGCGCCGACACCGCCGAGCAGGCGGTCACCTTCGCACGCGGGGTGCGGCGCCGCGAGCTGTTCCGTACGTCCGCCGCCGACATCGTCGGCTCCTACGGCACCGAGGAGGTGCCGGCCCCCGCCGACCAGGGTGCACTGATCGACCTGGTCGGCGGCGCGGTCTCGGACCTCACGGCGGCGACCCTCGGCGGCACGCTGCGCGCCGTGGTCCGGGCCGGCTGGGGCGACACCCTGCCCACCCGGTTCGCGATCATCGGCATGGGCCGGTTCGGCGGACACGAACTGGGCTACGGCTCCGACGCGGACGTCCTGTTCGTGCACGAGCCCCGCGAGGGCGTGGGCGACCGGGAGGCGGCCGACGCCGCGAACCGGGTGGTCGCCGAGATGCGGCGGCTGCTCCAGATCCCCAGCACCGACCCGCCGCTGCTGATCGACGCCGATCTGCGGCCCGAGGGCAAGTCGGGACCGCTGGTGCGCTCCCTCACCTCGTACGCCGCCTACTACCGGCGCTGGTCGCTGGTCTGGGAGTCGCAGGCGCTGCTGCGGGCCGAGCCGGTCGCCGGGGACGAGGACCTGGGCCGCCGCTTCATCGAGCTGGTCGACCCGCTGCGCTACCCGGCGCACGGACTGGACGACGACGCCGTGCGCGAGATCCGGCGGTTGAAGGCCCGTATGGAGTCGGAGCGACTCCCCAGGGGTGCCGACCGCACCCTCCACACCAAGCTGGGCCGCGGTGGCCTGTCGGACGTGGAGTGGACGGTCCAGCTGCTGCAACTGCGGCACGGCTCGGAGCTGCCGGGTCTGCGCACCACCCGCACCCGCGCGGCGCTCGCCGCCGCCCGCGCCGCGGGGCTCGTCCCGGACGAGGAGGCGGCCGTCCTGGACGAGGCCTGGGTGCTCGCCTCCCGGGTGCGCAACGCGGTGATGCTGGTGCGGGGGCGGGCGGGGGACACCTTCCCCTCCACCAGCCGCGAACTGGCCGCGGTGGGACGCTATCTGGGGTACGGGCTCGGTCATGTGGGCGACATGCTCGACGACTACCGGCGCGTCACCCGCCGGGCCAGGACCGTGGTGGAGGAGCTCTTCTACGGCGCGTAGCCGCCGGTCGCGACGGCGATCCGGGTCCGTCCGGGCCCGGTCCCGCGGTTGCGGAAGGGCACGGTGCCGTACCACAGGGAGGCCACCGCGAAGCCGACGGCGAGGCACATCGCCCCGCCCACCGCGTCCAGCCAGAAGTGGTTGGCGGTGGCGACGATCACCGTCAGCGTCGTCGCCGGGTACACCAGGCCCAGCACCCGCACCCACGGCACCGTCGACAGCGCGAAGACCGTCAGGCCGCACCACAGGGACCAGCCGATGTGCATCGAGGGCATCGCCGCGTACTGGTTCGACATGTCCTTGAGATCGCCGGACGCCATCGAGCCCCAGGTGTGGTGCACCACCACGGTGTCCACGAAGTGCCCGCCGTCCATCAGACGCGGCGGGGCGAGCGGGAAGAAGTAGTAGCCCAGCAGCGCCACCGCCGTGGTGGCGAACAGGGCGAGCCGGGTCGCCGAGTAGCGGCCGGGATGGCGCCGGTACAGCCAGACCAGCACGCCCAGCGTCACCACGAAGTGCAGGGTGGCGTAGTAGTAGTTCATCCCCACGATCAGCCATGTCAGCGAGTTCGCGGCGTGGTTGACCGAGTTCTCCGCGGCGATCCCCAGCTGGTGCTCCAGGCGCCACAGCCAGTCCGCGTTGGCCATGGCCTGGGACTTCTGCTCCGGCACGGCGTTGCGGATCAGCGAGTAGGTCCAGTAACTCACCGCGATCAGCAGGATCTCCAGCCAGAAGCGCGGGCGCCGGGGTGCCCGGATCCGGCGCAGCAGGCCCTGCCCCGCGCGGTGCCCGGTCTCCTCCGTGACGGTGTCGACGGCCTGCCCCCGGCCGTTCACCTCTGTCACGGTCTCGTCACCCATAGGTACAGAGTCTGCCAGACGATCGTTCCCCCGCCGGTCATCCTCCGGAAGGGTTGCGGTCGTATGTTCTCCGCCCGGCGGACCCCTGGAGGTGCGGGCGACTCCTGCTCAGGGACGAGGGCGGTCCCCGGGGGCCGAGGCGGTCGAACCCCGCACCACCAGCTCAGGCATGAACACGAACTCGCTGTGCGGCGCGGGTGTCCCGCCGATCTCCTCCAGCAGCGTCCGCACCGCGGCCTGGCCCATCGCCGGGACCGGCTTGCGGACCGTGGTCAGCGGCGGGTCCGTGAAGGCGATCAGCGGTGAGTCGTCGAAACCCACCACCGAGACGTCCGTGGGCACTTCGAGGCCGCGCCGGCGCGCCTCGCGTATCGCACCGAGCGCCATCATGTCGCTCGCGCACACCACCGCCGTGCAGCCCCGGTCGATCAGCGCGGCCGCCGCCGCCTGACCGCCCTCCAGGGTGTAGAGCGAGTGCTGGACCAGCCGGGACCCGACGTCCTCGGCGGACAGGCCGAGCTGCTCCTGCATCGCACGGACGAAACCCTCGATCTTCCGCTGCACCGGAACGAACCGCTGCGGCCCGAGGGCCAGCCCGATCCGGGTGTGCCCCAGCGACACCAGATGGGTGACGGCCAGGGTCATCGCCGCGCGGTCGTCGGGGGAGATGAACGGGGCCTGCACCTTGGACGAGAAGCCGTCCACCAGCACGAACGGCACGCCCTGGGCGCGCAGCTGCTCATAGCGCTGCATATCGGCGGTGGTGTCCGCGTGCAGCCCGGAGACATAGATGATGCCCGCGACCCCGCGGTCCACCAGCATCTCCGTCAGCTCGTCCTCGGTGGAGCCGCCCGGGGTCTGGGTCGCCAGCACCGGGGTGTAGCCCTGGCGGGTCAGCGCCTGGCCGATGACCTGCGCCAGAGCCGGGAAGATCGGGTTCTCCAGCTCGGGGGTGATCAGCCCCACCAGGCCCTCGCTGCGCCGCCGCAGCCGCACCGGACGCTCGTAGCCGAGCACATCGAGGGCGGCCAGCACGGACTGACGGGTGGTCGGGGCGACGCCCGGCTTCCCGTTCAGGACGCGGCTGACGGTCGCCTCGCTGACGCCCGCCTGGGCTGCGATATCGGCAAGGCGTGTGGTCACGGGAGGGGACTGTACCGGCCGTATGTCCGCTTGCCCACCAAAGGGACGCCGGGGCCGGGCGGTTGAACGGCCCGATGCGGGTTGCTGCGTCATCGCGCTCCCTCGTGTCTTTCGGCTCGGCGTCCGGTCCGCAACGGGATCGGTCCCGTGGCGGCGATGCGTGGCAAGGCCTTGCAAAGTCTTGCACAAGTGTCCGACTAGCCGTCGTGCGGGCTCAAGGGCAAGGCGACGGGGGCTCACGGTGGCGTCACGGACAGATAACCATTGTCGGTTCTTTCACTTTTTTTCTGCAAGGCCTTTCGCGTCGCTTGCATCGCTGTTACGTTCACGTCGCCCGGCGGCCCTCCCGGCTCCCGACGTCGTTCGCGAGCGGGGGGACCCCATCGGCGCAGTCGGCAAGTCGGCAGAGGAACGGCGGGCGGGGACCGCTCCTCGGCCCCACGGGCCTTTCACCCTCAAGGAGAACTCATGCGGCGTGGCATAGTGGCCACCGCACTGGTGGCGTCCGTCGCCCTCGCGGCGACGGCCTGCGGCGGAAGTGACAGCGGTAGCGGCAAGTCCGACGGCCCGGTCACCATCACCTGGTGGGACACCTCCAACGCCACCAACGAGGCGCCGGTCTACCAGGCACTGATCAAGGACTTCGAGAAGGCCAACTCGAAGATCAAGGTCAAGTACGTCAACGTCCCGTTCGACCAGGCGCAGAACAAGTTCGACACCGCCGCCGGCGCCACGGGCGCCCCCGATGTGCTGCGCTCCGAGGTCGGCTGGACCCCCGCCTTCGCCAAGAAGGGCTACTTCCTGCCGCTGGACGGCACCGAGGCCCTCGCCGACCAGGCCAAGTTCCAGCCCAGCCTGATCCAGCAGGCCCAGTACGACGGCAAGACCTACGGCGTGCCGCTGGTCACCGACACCCTGGCGCTGGTCTACAACAAGGCCCTCTTCGCCAAGGCCGGGATCACCGAGGCGCCGAAGACCTGGGACGAGCTGAAGTCCGACGCCGCCAAGATCAAGGCCAAGACCGGGGTCGACGGCTACTGGGGCTCCACCCAGGCCTACTACGCGCAGTCCTATCTGTACGGCGAGGGCACCGACACGGTCGACGCCGGCGCCAAGAAGATCACCGTGAACTCCGCGGCCGCCAAGAAGGGCTACGGCACCTGGCTGAGCCTGTTCTCCGGCAAGGGCCTGCACCAGGCCGACACCACCGCCGACGCCTACGCCCACATCCAGGACGCGTTCATCAACGGCAAGGTCGCCGCGATCATCCAGGGCCCGTGGGAGATCACCAACTTCTACGGGGGCTCGGCCTTCTCGGACAAGGCCAACCTCGGCATCGCCACCGTCCCGGCCGGCTCCAGCGGCAAGGCGGGCGCCCCGACCGGCGGCCACAACCTCTCCGTGTACGCGGGCTCCGACAAGGCCCACCAGGAAGCGGCGCTGACCTTCGTCAACTTCATGACCTCGGCGAAGTCCCAGGAGACCATCGCCCTGAAGAACTCCACGCTGCCCACGCGTGACGACGCCTACAGCGCCCAGGTCAAGGCCGACCCCGGCATCGCCGGCTACCAGGGCGTGCTCGCCGCCGCCCAGCCGCGCCCGGCGCTGCCCGAGTACAGCTCCCTGTGGGGCCCGCTCGACACCGAGCTGCCCAAGGTCGCCGCCGGCAAGGAGTCCCTGGACAAGGGCCTGAGCAACGCGGAGACGGCGATCGCCAAGCTGGTCCCCGACTTCAGCAAGTGAGCCCGGGTGGCCGTCGCATCCTGTCCCCGGTGACGGGGAAGGATCCGACGGCCACCGTCCGTGCCCAGGTCCTCCACCGATCTTCTGATCCTCCAGAAAGTGCCGAACCATGACAGTCGTCATCGACCGCGCGACCGGCAAGCGCCACGGTGACCGCGCGCCGCGACCCGGCCCGGTCGGGCGTCTGAGGAACGCCTACCAGAAGTACTGGTACGCGTACGCCATGATCGCCCCGGTGGTGGTCGTGCTCGGCGTGCTCGTCGGCTATCCGCTGCTGCGGGGCTTCTATGTCACGCTGACCGACGCCAACAGCCTCAACTCGGCGCGGACGATCGGCGTCAACCACATCGACGCCACCTACAAGTTCATCGGCCTCGACAACTACCAGGACATCCTGTTCGGGCCGACGTCCTACGACCGCTTCTGGTCGCACTTCCTGTGGACCGTCTTCTGGACGGCCGCCTGCGTCGTCCTGCACTACTCCATCGGGCTCGGCCTCGCGCTGATGCTCAACCAGAGGCTGCGCGGCCGCACCTTCTACCGGCTGCTGCTGGTCCTGCCCTGGGCCGTGCCCACCTTTGTCACCGTCTTCTCCTGGCGGATCATGCTCGCCGACTCCGGGCTGATCAACCAGGTTCTCGGCTCGCTCCATCTGCCCCAGCCGCAATGGCTGGAGGACACCTTCTGGCAGCGCTTCGCCGCGATCATGGTCAACACCTGGTGCGGTGTGCCGTTCATGATGCTCTCGCTGCTCGGCGGACTGCAGTCCATCGACTCCACCCTCTACGAGGCCGCGGAGATGGACGGTGCCAACGCCTGGCAGCGGTTCCGCCATGTCACCCTGCCCGGCCTGCGGTCGGTCAGCTCCACCGTGGTGCTGCTCGGCGTCATCTGGACCTTCAACCAGTTCGCCATCATCTTCCTGCTGTTCGGCACCACCAGCGCCCCCGACGCGCAGATCCTGGTGACCTGGGCCTACCGCCTGGGCTTCGGACAGCAGCCGCGCGACTACGCCCAGTCCGCCGCCTACGGCGTGCTGCTGCTGTCGATCCTGACCGTCTTCACCTCCTTCTACTTCCGTTGGCTGAAGCGCAATGACCAGCTCGCCGTCTGACGCCGCAGGAGCCGTCCCCATGAGCACCACGACCCTCGACACCCCCGCCCCGAGCGCACCGGCGGACGCCGCCGGGACACCACGTCGCCGGGGACGCGGTCGTGACGAGCGCGGCCCGCTCGGCTCCGTCCTGCTGCACGGCGGCCTGGTCGTGGCCGGGCTGATCGCGCTGGCCCCGGTCGCCTGGCTGGTGTTCCTGTCGCTCGGCCCGGACAAGAACGACTATCTGCATCCCGGGAACATCGCCGGCCGGATGACGTTCAGCAACTACACCTTCGTGCTGGAGCACACCGGCTTCTTCGACTGGCTCCGGTCCACGCTGATCGTCTCCCTGGGCACCACGGTGATCGGGGTCCTGGTCGCCGCCAGCACCGGCTACGCCGTCTCCCGGATGCGCTTCCCCGGCCACCGGCAGCTGATGTGGCTGCTGCTGCTCACCCAGGCCTTCCCGATCGCCGTACTGATCGTGCCGATGTACGAGATCTTCAGCCGGCTCGGCCTGATCGACAGCTACCTCGGCCTGATCCTGATCTACTGCTCCACGGCCGTGCCCTACAGCGCCTGGCTGCTCAAGGGCTACTTCGACACGATCCCCTTCGAGATCGACGAGGCGGGCCGGGTCGACGGGCTGAGCCCCTTCGGCACCTTCGTCCGGCTGATCCTCCCGCTGGCCCGACCGGGCCTGGCGGTGGCCGCCTTCTACAACTTCATCACGGCCTTCGGAGAGGTCGCGTTCGCCTCCACCTTCATGCTGGACGACTCCAAGTACACCTTCGCCGTCGGTCTGCAGAGTTTCGTCAGCGAGCACGACGCGCAGTGGAACTACATGGCTGCCACGGCGGTGTTGATCGCGATACCCGTATCCGTCTTCTTCTACCTTGTCCAGAAGAACCTGGTGACCGGTCTCACCGCGGGCGGCACAAAGGGCTGACCCCCTGCCGAGAGCTCCCGCGCGCCTGTCCGCGCGGGTGGCGGCCGCGGTGCCCTCCCGCTCGCCGAGCAGGGAGGGAATCCGAACCCCGCTGTCACCGCGGCCGCCTCGTCACCCGTCGGCCCCGCCGCAAGTCCCCAGGACCCACCCCCCGTCACGCACCAAGGACGCCATGAGCCAGTACTCCACCGACCCGGCCCCGAACACCGCCCTCGCCACCGTCGCCCCGCATCGCGACTGGTGGCGCGACGCGGTGATCTACCAGGTCTATCCGCGCAGCTTCGCCGACAGCAACGGCGACGGCATGGGCGACCTGGAGGGCGTACGTTCCCGACTCCCGTATCTGCGCGACCTCGGCGTGGACGCCGTGTGGCTCAGCCCCTTCTACGCCTCGCCGCAGGCCGACGCCGGCTACGACGTCGCCGACTACCGTGCCGTCGACCCCATGTTCGGCACCCTCCTGGACGCCGACGCGCTGATCCGCGACGCCCGTGAGCTCGGGCTGCGCATCATCGTCGACCTCGTCCCCAACCACTCCTCCGACCAGCACGAGTGGTTCAAGCGGGCGCTCGCCGACGGCCCGGGCTCGCCGCTGCGGGAGCGCTACCACTTCCGCCCCGGCAAGGGCGAGCACGGTGAACTGCCGCCCAACGACTGGGAGTCCATCTTCGGCGGCCCCGCCTGGACCCGGGTCACCGAACCGGACGGCACACCCGGCGAGTGGTATCTGCATCTGTTCGCCCCGGAGCAGCCCGACTTCAACTGGGACCACCCGGCCGTCGGTGACGAGTTCCGCTCCATCCTGCGCTTCTGGCTCGACATGGGCGTCGACGGCTTCCGCATCGACGTGGCGCACGGCATGGTGAAGGCCGAGGGCCTGCCCGACCTGGGCGGCCACGACCAGCTCAAGCTGCTGGGCAACGATGTCATGCCGTTCTTCGACCAGGACGGCGTCCACGACATCTACCGTCAGTGGCGCACCATCCTCGACGAGTACGCGGGACGAGGTGAGGGCCCCGACGGATCCTCGTCGGAGGGACGGCGGGGCGAGCGCATCTTCGTCGCCGAGGCCTGGACCCCGACCGTCGAGCGCACCGCCAACTATGTGCGCCCCGACGAGCTGCACCAGGCCTTCAACTTCCAGTATCTGGGCACCTACTGGGACGCGGCCGAGCTGCGCGTCGTCATCGACCGCACCCTGGACGCCATGCGTCCCGTCGGCGCCCCGGCCACCTGGGTGCTGTCCAACCACGATGTGACCCGGCACGCCACCCGCTTCGGCAACGAGCCCGGCCTCGGCACCCAGATCCGCACCCCGGGCGACCGTGAACTGGGCCTGCGCCGGGCCCGCGCGGCCACCCTGCTGATGCTGGCGCTGCCCGGCTCGGCCTATCTCTACCAGGGCGAGGAACTGGGCCTGCCCGACGTCGTGGACCTCCCGGACGAGGTCCGCCAGGACCCGGCCTACTTCCGGGGCGAGGGCCAGGACGGCTTCCGTGACGGCTGCCGGGTGCCGATCCCGTGGACCCGCGGCGGCTCGTCGTACGGCTTCGGCAGCGGCGGCAGCTGGCTTCCGCAGCCGGAGGTCTGGGGTGAGCTGAGCGTGGAGGCGCAGCTGGGCGTGCCCGGTTCCACCCTGGAGCTGTACCGCACCGCGCTCGCCGTGCGGCGCGAGCAGCCCTCGCTCGGGGCCGGCGACCGGGTCGAGTGGCTGGATGCGCCCGAGGGTGTACTCGCCTTCCGCCGCGGCGAGTTCGTCTGCGTCGCCAACACCACGGGCGAGCCGGTCACCGTCCCGTCGTACGGCCGCCTTCTGGTCGCCAGCACGGAGGTGACCGTCGCCGACGGCGCGACCAGCGTGCCCGCGGACACCACGACGTGGTGGACCGCCTGACACCCCGGCCCACCACCCCGGCCCGCCGCTCCACCACGGGGCGGCGGGCCGCGGCGTGTCACCGGGGCGATGAGCCCCTGCCGGGCCGAGGGCGACGTGACACGGGCCGGTCCACCGAGGACGGTTGAGGTCTCACCGGGCCGGGTGAGGGTCGTTCCGCGGGGCGTCGCCGGGTGTCGGGGTTCCGCCGGGGACTGAGGCGGGTGTCGGACTCGCCGGGCCACCGGGGGCTGTCCGCGCCCCGGCCCACGGTGACACGTCCGCTGCCGGCCGTGCGCGAGGGACCCCCGCCCCGGCGTCGCCGGTCAGCCGCGTTCGAAGCAGTGGGCGCGGCCGACGGCGGAGAAGCCGCGGCGCTCGTACCAGTGCCGTGGCCAGTCCGCCGCGTCGGCGGTCAGGAACCGGGTGGTGCAGCCCTCGTCGGCGGCCAGGCGCAGGGCGGTGCTCAGGACGGCGTCGGCGTAACCGCGTCCGAGGTGGGCCTCGGCGGTGACCAGGTCCTCGATCTGGGCCGTGCCGGTCGCCGGGTCCGCATAGAGGTCGGCCCAGGAGGCGACCTCGCCCTCCTCGGTGCGGGCACCGAGGAACCGCACGATGTCCGCCCCGCGGCGACGGACCGCACGCCGCTCGACGAGCTGGTGCAGGACCTCGTCGTCGACCTCCGGGAGGAAGGACCGCCAGCGCCGGGTGAGCGGGGCGCGCAGCGCGTCGAGGTCCACCTCCTCCGCGCGCCCGCCGGTCGGTACGGGGCCCGAGTGCAGCATCACCAGATGGACGGAGTGGACGTATCCGGCCCGGGTCAGTGGCTCCGCGCACCCCTTGCCGACCTCGTCGTCCAGGACGGAGACCAGCCGGTACGGCAGATGGCCCAGCGCCTCCTCCAGGAGGGCGGGCAGTGCCTCGGGATCGACGGCCGTGCCGAGGACGACCTGGTTGTTCACGCGGGAGTGCGCCAACGCCTCGTCGTACACCGCGAACCCGCCCGGCAGATCGACGGTGCGCGCGGCCTGGCGGCGGGCGAAGGCCCGGACGAAGGAACTGATCCGCTGGAGCTCCGAGTTCGGCATGGGGGGAGCGTAGACAGCCGGGAACCACGGCCGCTCACGACATGTCGACGCCGAGCGGACGGCCCGTCACGATGGACGGTGCAAGTGCTTGCCGTGAATTTCAAGACTCTTGCTGAAAGCCTTTCGGCGGCGATACGGTCGCGCGGGCGCCCGGCGGTGTTGCCGATGCCGCGGCGTGGGGTCGAACCCCGATTGAGCTTTCATCGCAAGGAGTTCACGCCTGTGATACCGAGATGGCCGGCGCCCTGGACGCGCCGCACCCCAGGGGGCCGCGCACCGCGGACCGGACGCGTCGCGGTGGTGACCGCCGCCGCGCTCGCCGCCGCCCTGCTGCCGCCCCTCGCGGCCCGGGCCGCCGCACCGCCCGCGCCCCCGTCCGACGCCCGGCTCGCGGCCGAGCCCGCCCGGCACGACAGCACCCGCGAGCAGTTCTACTTCGTGATGCCGGACCGTTTCGCCAACGGTGACACCGCCAACGACCGCGGCGGGCTGACCGGTTCGCGCCTGACCACCGGCTATGACCCCACCGACAAGGGCTTCTACCAGGGCGGCGACCTCAAGGGCCTGACCAAGCGGCTCGACTACATCAAGGGCCTGGGCACCACGGCCGTCTGGCTGGCCCCGATCTTCAAGAACCGGCCCGTCCAGGGCACCGGCGACGAGGCCTCGGCCGGCTACCACGGCTACTGGATCACCGACTTCACCCGGGTCGACCCGCACTTCGGCACCAACGACGATCTGCGCACCCTCATCTCCACGGCGCACGCCAAGGGCATGAAGGTCTTCTTCGACGTCATCACCAACCACACCGCCGATGTCGTCGACTACCGGGAGAACTCCTACGGCTATCTCTCCAAGGGCGCCTTCCCGTATCTGACCAAGGACGGCAGGCCCTTCGACGACGCCGACTACGCCGACGGCTCCCGCCGCTTCCCGGCCGTCGACGCCCGCTCCTTCCCGCGCACCCCCGTCGTGCCCGCCGCGCAGCAGGACGTCAAGGTCCCCTCCTGGCTCAACGACCCGACGATGTACCACAACCGCGGCGACTCCACCTTCGCCGGTGAGTCCGCGGGCCACGGCGACTTCTCCGGTCTGGACGACCTGTGGACCGAGCGTCCCGAGGTCGTCGAGGGCATGGAGAAGATCTACCAGCGCTGGGTGGGGGACTTCGGCGTCGACGGCTTCCGGATCGACACCGTCAAGCATGTGAACATGGAGTTCTGGACGCAGTGGGCGACGGCGCTCGACGCCTATGCCGCCGCGCACGGCCGGAAGAACTTCTTCATGTTCGGCGAGGTCTATTCCTCCGACACCTCGGTCACCGCGCCCTATGTCACCCAGGGGCGCCTCGACGCCACGCTCGACTTCCCCTTCCAGGAGGCGGCCCGCCGGTACGCATCCCAGGGCGGCAGCGCGCGGAGTCTCGCCGATGTCTTCCGTGACGACTACAAGTACACGACCGACAAGGCCAACGCCTATGAGCAGGTCACCTTTCTCGGCAACCACGACATGGGGCGGATCGGGTACTTCCTCAAGCAGGACAACCCCGGGGCGTCCGGCGCCGCACTGCTGAAGAAGGACCGGCTGGCGAACGAACTGATGTTCCTCAGCCGCGGCAACCCGGTCGTCTACTACGGCGACGAGCAGGGCTTCACCGGCTCCGGCGGGGACAAGGACGCCCGCCAGACGATGTTCGCCTCCAGGGTCGCGGACTATCTGGACGACGACGAGATCGGCACCGACCGCACCCATGCGAGCGACGCCTACGACCCGGGCGCCCCGCTCTACCGGCAGATCAGCGCCCTGTCCAAGCTGCGGAAGGACAACCCCGCGCTGGCGGACGGGGTCCAGACCGAGCGCTACGCCGACGACGGCCCCGGCGTCTACGCCTTCTCCCGCACGGGGACCGACGGTACCGAGTACCTGGTCGCCTTCAACAACGCGGACGACAAGAAGACGGTCAGTTTCCCGACCGGATCGGCCGGAACGACGTTCCGCGGCATCCACGGGACGAACGACTCGGTGCGCAGCGACGCCGGGAAGCGGGTCACCGTCACCGTGCCCGCCGGATCCGCCGTCGTCCTCAAGGCCGCGGCCCGGCTCGGCTCCCCCGCCGCGAAGCCCACGATCACCCTCGGGGCTCCGGACGCGGGCGCCACCGGCACCGTGGAGATCTCGGCGAACGTCGGGGGCGGGCAGCTCAACCGGGTCGTCTTCGCCGCGCAGACCGGCAACGGGCCGTGGCGGACCCTCGGCTCCGCCGACCACGCCCCGTACAAGGTCACCCAGACCATCGGCACGGACGTACCGGCCGGAACCGCCCTGCGCTACAAGGCGGTCGTGATCGACTCGGCGGGCCGTACCGCGAGTGTCACGGCCGCCGGCACCACCGGCACCCCGCCCGCGCCGGAGGTCCCCACCGCCTCCTCCCGCGACCATGTGATCGTCCACTACCGGCGCGCCGACGGCGACTACGCCGACTGGGGCCTGTACGCCTGGGGCGACCTGGCCGAGGGCGAGGCCACGGACTGGCCCCGGAGCCACCCCTTCATCGGCCGTGACGCCTATGGCGCCTTCGCCTATGTCAAGCTCAAGCCGGGCGCCTTTGACGTCGGCTTCCTGGTCGTCGACAAGAACGGCACCAAGGACGTCTCCGCCGACCGCACCATCGATGTCACCGCGACCGGCGAGGTCTGGGTCGAGGAGGGCAAGGAGGCCGTCCGCACCGAGAGGCCGGCCGACGACTACCCGGCGCAGGGCACCACCAGGGCGGTCCTGCACTACCACCGCGCGGACGGCGTCTACGCCGGCTGGGGCCTCCATGTCTGGACCGGCGCCGCCGACCCCACCGACTGGTCCGCGCCCCTGAAGCCGGTGCGCACCGACGCCTACGGCGCGGTCTTCGAGGTGCCGCTCGCCGCGGGAGCCGAGGCTCTCAGCTACATCCTCCACAAGGGCGACGAGAAGGACCTCCCGTCCGACCAGTCGCTCGATCTCACGGCCCAGGGCCATGAGGTGTGGCTGCTGAACGGCGAGCAGAGCCCGCTGCTGCCCCAGCCCGCGGGTAACGCCGCCGCGCTGGACCTGAACACCTCCAAGGCCGTCTGGATCGACCGGAACACGGTCGCCTGGAACGGCGTCGAGGGCGCCGCCTCCACCCAGCTGCTCTCCTCCCACGACGGCTCGATCACCGTCCAGGACGGGACGCTCACCGGTGACGACGAGCGCTGGCTGCGCCTGACCAGGACCACGCTCACCGACGCCCAGAAGGCGAAGTTCCCGCATCTGAAGGACTATGCGGCCTGGTCCGTGGACCCGCGCGACCGCGACCGGGTGCGCGGGTCCCTCGGCGGACAGCTCGTGGCCTCCCAGCGGGCGGCCAATGGCGCGGTGCTGGCGGCCACCGGCGTCCAGATCGCCGGTGTTCTGGACGACCTGTACGACGCGACCGGGGCGGACCTCGGGCCGACCTTCCGGGGCGGCCGCCCCACGCTGGCCGTCTGGGCGCCGACCGCGCAGAAGGTGGCGCTGGAGCTCGGCGGGTCCACGGTCGCCATGAAGCGTGACGACCGCACCGGCGTCTGGTCCGTCACCGGGCCCGCGTCCTGGAAGAACAAGCCCTACCGCTATGCGGTGACGGTGTGGGCGCCCGGCGTCCGCAAGATCGTCACCAACAAGGTCACCGACCCCTATACGGTCGCCCTCACCACCGACTCGAAGCGGAGCCTGATCGTCGACCTCGACGACAGGTCCCTCGCCCCCGGCGGCTGGGCCACCCTGGCCAAGCCCCCGGCCGTGCCGCTCAGGGACGCGCAGATCCAGGAACTGCACGTCCGGGACTTCTCGGTGGCCGACCCGACGGTCCCCGCGAAGGACCGGGGCACCTATCTCGCCTTCACCGACAAGAACAGCGCCGGATCCCGGCATCTGCGGGAGCTGGCGAAGGCGGGCACCTCCTACGTCCATCTGCTGCCCGTGTTCGACATCGCGACCGTCCCCGAGAAGAAGTCCGAGCAGGCCACCCCCGGCTGCGACCTCGCCTCCTATGCCGCCGACTCCGAGAAGCAGCAGGAGTGCGTGGCCGCGACCGCCGCCGAGGACGCCTACAACTGGGGCTACGACCCGTACCACTACACGGTCCCGGAGGGCTCCTACGCCACCGACCCCGACGGCACCCGCCGCACGGTCGAGTTCCGCTCGATGGTCAAGGCGCTCAACGAGGACGGCCTCAGGGTCGTCATGGACGTCGTCTACAACCACACCGCGGCGAGCGGCCAGGCCGACACCTCCGTGCTCGACCGGATCGTGCCGGGCTACTACCAGCGGCTGCTCGCCGACGGCTCGGTGGCGAACAGCACCTGCTGTGCGGGCACCGCACCCGAGAACGCGATGATGGGCAAGCTGGTGGTGGACTCCCTCGTCACCTGGGCCAAGGAGTACAAGGTCGACGGCTTCCGCTTCGACTTGATGGGGCACCACCCCAAGGCCAACATCCTCGCTGTGCGCAAGGCCCTCGACGCCCTGACCCCGGCGAAGGACGGCGTCGACGGAAAGAAGATCATCCTCTATGGCGAGGGCTGGAACTTCGGCGAGGTCGCGGACGACGCCCGCTTTGTGCAGGCCACCCAGCAGAACATGGCCGGCACCGGCATCGCGACCTTCTCGGACCGGGCCCGTGACGCGGTGCGCGGCGGCGGCCCCTTCGACGACGACCCCGGCGTCCAGGGCTTCGCTTCCGGCCTCTTCACCGACCCCAACGGCTCCACGGCCAACGGCACCCCGGCCGAGCAGCGGGCCCGGCTGCTGCACTACCAGGACCTCGTCAAGGTCGGCCTGAGCGGCAGTCTCGCCGCGTACCGCTTCACCGGCACCGACGGCAAGGAGGTCACCGGCGCCCAGGTCGACTACAACGGCTCGCCCGCCGGCTACGCGGACGCCCCCGGGGACGCCCTCGCCTACGCCGACGCGCACGACAACGAGTCGCTGTTCGACGCCCTCGCCTTCAAGCTGCCCCAGGGCACCTCGGCGTCCGACCGGGCCCGTATGCAGGTGCTCGCCATGGCCACGGCCACCCTCTCGCAGGGTCCGTCCCTCTCCCAGGCCGGGTCCGACCTGCTGCGCTCCAAGTCGCTGGACCGCAACTCCTATGACAGCGGCGACTGGTTCAACGCCGTCCACTGGGACTGCCGGGACGGCAACGGCTTCGGGCGCGGACTGCCACCGGCGGCCGACAACCGGTCCAAGTGGGCCTATGCCAAGCCGTTGCTGACCTCCGTCGGGGTGGGATGCGAGCAGATCGACGGTGCCTCGGCCGCGTACCGGGACCTGCTGAGGATCCGCACCACCGAGCCGGTCTTCTCCCTCGCGACCGCCGGGCAGGTGCAGTCGAAGCTGTCCTTCCCGCTCTCCGGGAGGGCCGAGACGCCCGGCGTGATCACCATGGAGCTGGGTGATCTGGTCGTCGTCCTCAATGCGACACCGCAGCAGCAGGCGCAGACGGTCACCGCCCTCGCGGGGAAGGGCTATGCGCTGCACCCGGTGCAGGCTGCGGGCGCGGACCAGGTCGTCAAGGGCTCCTCGTACCGGGCCTCCTCCGGCACCTTCACCGTGCCGGCCCGCACCGTGGCGGTCTTCGCCCGCGGCACGCGGTAGCGGGATCAGAGGCGGTGGGGGCGGGCCCGGGACTCCGGGTCCGCCCCCACCGCGCCGTGCTCCGGGGAACCGGCGGGTCGTCGGACACCCCCTAGGCTGGGTGGTCCGTCGAGGACAACCGGAGAACAGGGGTTCCCATGCCGCAGATCACCATCGACTACTCCGCCGAGCTGGAGGACGCCTTCGACCGGCGCGGGTTCGCCCCGGCGCTGCACGCCGAGGTGGTCGAGATCGCGGCCGCGCGCATCGAGGCGTGCAAGACGCGGTTCCGCCGCATCGAGGACACCACGGTCGGCGCGGACCCCGAGGGGCATGCGATCGTGCACATCGCCCTGGGGCTGATGGCCGGACGCACCGAGGAGACCAAGGCCCGGCTCACCGAGGCGGCCGTGGAGCTGCTGCGGCAGTATGTGAAGCCCGCCGAGGGGCTGGTGCTGCACGCGTCCGCGGAGGTGCGGGACCTCGATCCCTCCTACCGCAAGTTCGAGGGCTGACGGCCGTCAGGCCAGGGCGATCAGCCGGGCGACCAGGTCGCCGAAGGGCCCGTGGCCCGGCTCGTCCCGCAGGGCGGCGCGCAGCAGTTCCGCCATCTCGGCGTCGTGTGCGGCGCTCACCGCCGCCAGCGCCGCGAAGTCGTGCACCAACTGCACCTCCAGCTCACGGCGCGGTATCCGTCGGCCCTCCAGCCAGATCAGCGCCGTCGCCTCGACCAGCGAGATCCAGGAGCGGATCACCAGTTCGAGCCGGGCGGGCGGGTCCTGGACCCTCAGATGCGAAAGGATCTGGACATAGGCGGCCTGGCGCACCGAGTCGATCAAGGCATTGGCCCGTGAGGAGCCGACGGCCGGACCGCCGCGCATCAGCGCCGAGAAACCGGGACCGTGGCTGTCCACGAAGTCGAAGAACCGATGCATCACCCGCAGCAGCCGCGCCCCCAGCGGACCTTCCCGCGGTTCCGTGAACCGGTCCGCCAGATCCTCCGAGGCACGCGTCAACGCAGCCTCGTAGAGGCTGAGTTTGCCGGGGAAGTAGTGATAGACCAAGGGCCGCGAGATACCGGCGGCCGACGCGATCTCGTCGATGGAGACCTCGTCGGGGGAGCGCCGGCTGAACAGTTCGAGCGCGACGCCGATCAACTGCTGCCGCCGCTCGTCGACTCCCATACGGCGGCGCACCCCGGTTGCCATGCGAACACTTTACCGATTGATTCCGGCCTCGAACGGGCCGGACCCGCCAGGGGTGTTCACCCGCAGCGCACAGGTTTCCCGATGGGTGCGCGGGGTCCTGACAGCTGCCGTCCCTGCCCGTGCGGTGCCCGGCTCAGCGCAACCCCTTGACCGTCCCGCCGTCCGCCACCGTGCCGTCGAGCCGGGCCCGGGCTCCCTGCTTCGTCCGCACCGTCAGCAGATTCCCGTGTGCCGAACCGTCGACCCCGTCGGACGCCCTGATCGAGGTGACGTCCTCGTTCCCCGCGGCGAGCAGATACCAGGCACCCCCCGCCGACTTCCACAGCACACCCGCCAGCACATGGGGATCCCTGGTGCCGCACGCGGTCACGTCCTCGGCCTCGGCCGCCACCGCGCCGTACCGGCCGCCGGGGGTGTGGAACTGCGCCAGCACCCGCGTCCCGCCGCCCCGCCAGGTGTCCGCCCGGGTGCACACCCAGGTCGCCGCCCCGGAGGCGTCGGGCAGGTCCTGGCGCGCGTACTCCCAGGCGTTCACGGACCGCACGCCCCCCGACCGCACCGCCGCGAGCGAGCAGGCGAACGGCGACCAGGTGCGCAGCTCCGCGGCCCCGGACGCCTCCCGCGGCGCCGTCGGTGAACCCACGGTGAGATGAGCGGGCGTCAGCTCCCCGAGGTCGGTGAGCAGATGGGTGCCCGCACCGTCGGTGAGCTCCAGCGCATGCCAGGACGAGCACGATCCGTTCCGGTCGGCCGGACCGGTGGCCAGCGGCGCCGTCACACCCTTCGAGGGGCCCAGGTCCGATGCCTCGGAGGAGGGCTCGACCAGGTCACGCCCGGCCGCCCTGGTCACCCAGGGCGCCGTGAGATAGCGGACATCGCCGTCGGCGCGGGCCAGCACCACGGCGTCCGCCTCGGCGCCGCTCGCCCCGTCGACCCGGGCGAAGTCGAGCGCGGCACCGCCGGTGCCGTCCGCCGGCTCGGCATAGCGCGCGAGGCGCAGACCGTCGTAGAAGATCACCACATGTGCGGCGTCCGCCCGGCCGGCGTAGAGCAGCTGCGGCGGTCCGGCCGGGGCGCCCGAGGGGGTGCCCGGGGTCGCCGAGACCTGCACGGACCGGCCCGGCCGCGCCCAGGCGGCGAGCGCCCGGCGCAGCAGCGCCCGGTCACCGGTGAGGTCGCCGCGCGCGGGCCACACGGAGAAGTCGGTGCGCGCCGAGGTCTTCCATGCGGTGGCCGGGACCATGGTCACCCTGGCCGGATCCAGGGCGGCCTGGTTCTGTTCCGAGAAGGGCGCGGCGCCGCCGTCCGGACCCCAGCCCCCGCCGGACAGCGCGAGCAGCGCGCCGCACACCGTGACGGCCGCGGCTGCGGCGAGCGCGGCCCCGGCGTACCGTCGGCGCCGCACCGGATCGGTCGGCCGTGCCCGCAGCGCACAGGGGTCGAACGCGGGGGAGCGGAGCAGCGCGTCCTGCCCGGGCACCCGGGCGGCCTCGCGTACGGCTGCCGCCGGGTCCGGCACACCCGCCGTGGTGAGCAGCCCCCGCACGGCGTCCTCGGAGAGCCCCTCCAGGGTGTGCAGGGCACAGGCGGCGCGGGCCGGTGCGGAGAGCGCCGACAGCCGCCGGTCCAGAGCGAGTTCCTCGCCGCCGCCCGGGAACGGCAGCAGCCTCAGGCCCCACACCCGGGGCAGCAGCGGCGGCAGCTGTGACCGCTTCGGCCAGGCCGTGCGCCGCCGTGGCCCGGCCGCCTCCAGCGCCGTACGCACCACCTTCAGCCGCAGCGAGGCATACCCGCCGTCGCCGCTTCCGGCGGCCCGCCCGCTCTCGGCTCCGCGTGAGCGGTGCGACCCTCGGGCGCGGGCACGCCCCTGGGCGGGGAGCAGGGACACGGAGGGGCGCTCGCGGGGCAGCGCCCGCTGGGTGAGGGCGTGCGCGAGCAGCACCCGCCGGTCGCGCCCGAGGCCCGGCGGCAGGATCAGATGGGCGATCCGGACCAGCCGGGGATAGTGCCCGTCGAGCGCGGCTTCGGCCCGCTCGGCGTCGACTGCCCTCCCGGAGGCCGAAGTAGGGTGCGGGGCGACATCCTGTGACTGCACATCGTGCCAACGAGCGAGACCGCGGTCGGTCACCTCGCGACGGTCCCGCGCCCTTTGCCCGGCGGCCGATGCTCCGGATCCACCGGCAGACGTCATACGTCGAGGGCGTGATCCAGGGGGCGGCCGGGGACTCCGTTTGAGCACGGGAGGCGTCGCAGCCGTAGGGAAGGGCGGGACCCTGACGGGGCTCCTGGCGGTACGGCCGGAACGACCGGAGGAATACATGAGGTGGACGCGCGAGAAGCTGACGGCCGGTGCGGTCGTCGCCCTGCTGACCCTGAGCGGCTGCGCCGGATCGGGCGGGTCGGACGGGGCGGGCGGCTCCCGGGCCGAGGTGCCGGCGACCGCGACCGGCAGCCTGGAGCACCTTGCGGCGGATGTGAAGTGCACGCCCGACATCCAGACGGACGCCGACGAGATCCGCCAGGGCCTGTGCAAGAACACCTACGGTGAGTTCGTCCTCGCGACCTTCGCCACCGACCGCGGCCAGCGCGAGTGGATCAACGACGCCAAGGACTACGGCGGTCACTATCTGGTGGGCCGCAAGTGGGTCGCCGTCGGCGAGGACAAGGTGGTCGAGGCGCTGCGCGGCACGCTCGGCGGCGATGTGGAGGTGGGCACCGACCACAGCGCCCACGCAGGTCACGGCGGCTGAGCCGCGGCGGGCGGCGCACGACGAAGGCCGGTGGCGGGATCTCCCGCCACCGGCCTCCTTCTTGTCTCACCGGCTCAGTGCGTCACCGGGTGTCCACCGGGCGCCTCACTTGCAGGCGCGGCCGGAGTTGAGACAGTTGGCGATCTTGTTCGCCAGGTTGCCCTTCGTCACGGCGATGAAGTCGTCGTGATCGGTGTGCGCCTTGTGCAGCTGCTCCGGGAAACCGTCCACCGCATAGGCGTTCTTCACCACGCCGTCCTGGACGGACGGCCGGGGCACGTTGTAGACCAGGCGCATCGTGAGCTGGGGGATCGCCTTGAAACCGCTCGGGCAGTTGCCGGCTTTGTCGGCGAAGGCCACATGGGTGCGGTGGTTGGCGCTGTCGGTGTTCTGCCCGTCCCAGCAGCTCTGGAAGGCGAACGTACGGACCATCTGGCTGCCCCGCGGGCAGATCGGGTACTGCTCGGTCAGCTGGACCTTGTTCTCGAAGCCGGTGCAGCTCCAGTGCGCGTTGGCGTTCGCCAGGCCGTTGGTGGTGGTCTTGGCGTCACCGGTGATGATGCGCAGGAACTGCGGCATCGCGACGACCTTGCCCGTCGGGCTGCCGACGTACTTGATCTGGGCCTGTACGGGCTTCAGGATCCGGCCGACATTGCCCTCCTTGCCACCGCCGTCCGCGTCCTGGTCGAAGTCCTGGGTGCCGTCCTGGACCCGGACCACCGGCCAGTAGTAGGCCGACAGGTCGTCCTTGTTCTGGCAGCTGGTGCCGCCGTCGAGGAAGGTGTCGTTGCCCGCGAACGCGTCGATCTTCTGGTTGCCGACGTAGTCGTGCAGATGGTGGGCGCCGTTGGCCACGCCCGGCGCCACGATCACATTGTCGGTGTTGTGGTTGCCGTTGGCGTTCACACCGCAGCGCGTGGTGAAGGTGCCGGTGGAGGCGTTGCGGTTCTTCCGCGGCTTCGCGGCGACGTTGCGCTGGACCTTGGTGATGTCCACGAAGTCCGCCGCCACCGGCCCGTTTCCGGCCTGACCGCCGATGACCTGCTGACCGTCGTCCTGGCCGCCGCCGTTGTCCTGACCACCGTTGTTCTGGTCGTCCTGCTGGCCGCCGTCCTGCTGACCGTCGTCGCTCTGACCACCGTCGCCCTGGCCGCCGTCGTCCGGGCCTGCGTCGGTCGTCCCGGTGGCCGGGGTGCCGGTGCAGCCGGCGAGGGCGTCCATGTCGGTGGGGGCCTTGCCGCCCGCCCGGTTGATCTCCAGGGTGATGCGGTCGAGGATCACCTTCCGGCGGTCCTTCAGCGGCTGGAGGATGGAGTTCTGGACGAAGCTCGCATCCTTGCCCTGCGCGTCCCGGGTGGTCGCCAGTCGCTGATAGGCGTCGGTGATCTGCTGGTCCAGGGTGGCCAGTTCACCGTCGACCTCGACACGGGCCTGATCCGGCACGCTGGTCAGCGACTGCCCCACGTCCGGGCACGAGATGGTCGCGACCTGCGCACTCACGGCCTGCGCCTGGGTGCCTGCCGCATTGCTGTCCGACTCGTCCGCGGATGCGTAGAAGTTTGCCCAGACCAGCCCGCCCCCGCCGAGTGCTAGGGCAGCCGAGGCGGCCACGGCCTTGGCTGCCAGCGGCATACGGCGTTTACGTGTGTTGCGTCCCATGGAACTCCTCTGACTTCCTTTCGGGGCGGAGGCGCCCGACAGGGTGAAGCGGGTGCCCTCTCATACGGAGGAGGCCCATGAGGCGTTCAGAAAGCTCCGAAAAACTTGGGGCGGGTTCGACGACCGTTCATGAATCGCCGTCGGAACGCGCCCTGTTCGTCCCCTCGGCGATCACCCGTTCCCAGGTGACGAGTTGGGTGGCGAACGCGGTGTCGGACCGGCCCTGCGCCACCCCCGGACGGGGGCCATCGGCAGCCGGGGGCGGCGGGGCGGGCGTCAGCGGCCGGTGGGCGGCGCGTACTTGTAGCCCACGCGCCGCACCGTCTGGATCGATGTGCGGTGCTCGGCGCCGAGCTTGCGCCGCAGCCGGGCGACATGGACGTCCACGGTGCGCCCGTCCCCGACGTGTCCATAGCCCCACACGGTGGTCACCAACTGGTCGCGGGTGTGCACCCGGTGCGGGTGCGCCACCAGATGGGCCAGCAGTTCGAACTCCAGATACGTCAGATCCAGCGGCCGCCCGTCCACCTCGGCGGCCCGTCGTGCGGTGTCGATCCGGATGAGCGGGGCGCCGTCGCGGTCCTGGTGCGCCTCGGCGCCGTGCGCGCCGGCTGGCCCGACCGGCGGGAACGGCGCCTGTCCGTCGGCCGGGACGAGCACCAGATAGCCGATCATCGGAGGCCGGCCCGGCAGCCGGGGCAAGGCGTGCTGGGGCGCCGGAAGCCAGGTGGCACCCGGCGGCAGGAAGTCCGTGACATCGACGGTCTCGCCCGGGTCGACGGCGCGCAGCCGGAAGCGGGGGGAGCCGTCCGCGGGCGCGGCCGGGGTGTCGAGGGGAGCGGTCGGAAGAGAACGAGTCGTCGCCATGAGAGGTCAGCTCTTTCGCGCGAGAAGTCCGTCAGGGGGACCGACGACCGACGAGTTCGTGGTCGGGGCCGTCGGGGACGTACGTCTTACGCGCTGGCCGAAGGCCGGGATGTACGGCTTTAGAGGGCCCGCGCGTTCCTCGTGCGACAACACACCCGGTCGAAGTCATGGTGCTGACGGGAGGGCCAGAAGGGCTCGAGGTCCTGATGACCCGTCGCGCTGTACTTCCGGAAGCCTGCCATGCCTCCATTGAAGCAGACACGCCGGTTCGGCATCAGGTTCCTCTCACAGGACGGACGCTCCCCGGCCACCGGGGAACGCCTCCGGGGGGAGGCACAGGAACGCTCCCGAGCGCCGCCGCGCTGCGCTCGGGAGCGTACGGGACCGCCGCTCACGGCTGCGAGCGGTGGAAGTCCCGGGGCGCCGGCCTCAGCCCACCTTCTCGATCAGGGCCCGGCGGATCAGGAACTTACCGGGCTCACGGACCTCTTCGAAGGCCGCGTCGTTGAGCAGCACACAGCTTCCGGAGACCGAGGTGACGGTGACCGTGGTCACCTTGTCGTTGTCCAGGTTGGTGACCCTCAGCTTCGTCCCCGACGGGAACTGGTTGCTGGACGCGGCCGGGGCGCCGCCCTCACCGGAGAGCGTCACCGTGGAGCCCTGGCAGACCTGCTGAGCCGAGGCGTCCGCGCCGTTCCCGGTGCTGCCCGCGTCGTCCGAGGGCGCCGTCGTCTCCGAGGCGGGCTGTGTGGCCTGGGAGTCCTGAGCCGCCCCCCCGGCCTGCGCACCGCCGCCGTTCTGCGCCGAGCCGTCCGCCCGGATGGACTCCCCGACCTGGCAGCCGGACGCCTCCTGCTTGCGCTTGATCTCGGCGACGACCTCCTCCCGGTTGGCGATCCGCGCCGCCGACTGGGCGTCCGGGGCGGCCCGCTGCTCGGCGATGAACGACTCGTTGTTGCCGAGCGCGGTGGCGAGCCCCTGGCACACCACCGAGGTGGCGGCGTTCTCCACATTGGCCGCGTTCGAGTTCGCCGCGAAGGCGAACGCCCCACCGCCGGCCACGGCGACGGCACCGGCCAGCAGTGCGATCTTCTTCCTGGAACTGAGAGTTCTCCTGCGCGACATACGCGCCTCCTGTCCCCGGCCGCCCTCACCGACGGCCGGACGCGATGGGTACGCCGCTAGGTACGGGCCGCCGGACGGAGTTACTCATCGGTCACACCGGTTGCCCGAGTGACCCGCCTCACAGGGGAGTCGGTGGCCGACGCGAGGACGTGCCCCGCACCGCCCCTTCCGGGTCGTCGGCGACAGGGGTCACGGACCTGTTCAAATCCCTTGCAGCCAGCGGCTTTTGTCAGTGCTTGGCGGTAAAATGGAAGCACTGTTCGAGGAAGTTGCCGGGGCTTCCCGGGGGCTTTCCGACCGCGACAGGAGGATGCCTGTGCCCGCTGCCGCAACCAAGCCGAAGCCGACTCAGTCCACCGCCCGCAGACCCGTGCCGCTGGATCTGCCGTACGCCCCGGTGGCCAAACGGCCGCTCCCGCGGGGGCGGGAGCGCGAGTGGTACGTCACGCACAACCGGCGCCTCAAGGCGATGCGTCTGGCGATCGCCCTGCTCGACTCCGGGGTGTACACGCCGCGCCAGGCGCGCGACGAGACGATACGGAGCACCGCCGCGCGGATCGGGGTGCACCCGCCGTCGGACACGACCTGCCGGATGGTGCGCGCGCTGATGTGCGACCACCACTGAGGCCCGGCCCGGGCGCCCCGTCCAGGGGCGCCCGGAGGCCCGGCCCCGACGGCTCCCGCACTCAGCCGTCCGAAGGGTCGGACAACTGCTTCTCCAGCGGCGTCCGGAAGCGGGGTGTGACCCGGGTGCCGCCCAGCCATGAGGAGAGCCGGGACGCCTCCGCACCGATCAGCGCGCGCTCCTCGCGGCCGAGGCCCTCCGGCGCCGGCAGATGCCACACCACCTCGCCGTCCGGTCGCTGGGCCCAGCCCCCGACCACCCGTCCGTTCCACCACACCGTCGGGCCCACATTGCCGCTGCGGTCGAACAGGGCCGGACGCAGATCGGGAGAGAGATACCAGTCACGCTCCTGCCAGCCCATCGCCGTGGGGTCCAGGGCGGGGAGCAGGGCCGCCCAGGGCTCGTCCCGGGGCACCACCGGTTCCTCGTCGCCGGCCGTCACATACCCCGTCGCCCCGCCGTCGAGAGTCACGGGTACCGCGTCGATCGCGGCCAGCGCCCGGCGTACATCCGTGACCCGCCAGCCCGTCCACCACTTGAGGTCCGCCTCCGTGGCCGGTCCGCAGGCCGCCAACCAGTGGCGCAGCAGCTTCTCCTGGGCCTCGGCGGGCGGCAGCTCGGGATGGGGCGGGGCGACCGCCCAGCGGAACTGCGACGAGGTCCATGTGCCCAGGGGGCGGCCGCGCACCACCCGGCCCTCGACGCCCAGCACCCGCATCAGCCGCGAGGACACCGTGTGCGGGGCCTGGTAGCTCTTGCCCGCCCCATAGATGAACTGCTCCTTCAGACGCGGTTCGTCCAGAGCGAGTTCGCTGACCGTGGCCTGGCCGCGCCGGGCCAGCGCGGCCAGCGCCGAGGCCTCCACCTCCGCGAGCCACTCCGCCGTGAGACGGCCGTCGCTCCCGGCCGCCATGTTCTTGATCAGCCCGGCCCGCGCTTTCACCGCGATCGCCAGTCCCGTCGAGGCGTGCACCACGGCCGCCAGCCCGGTCGGGAACACGAACACGGTGTGCCGCATGCCGTGCATCCGCACCAGCGTCCGGTCCTCGTACAGCGCCCGCTCGACCTCCGCCACGGTGCTGCCCGCGTCCGCGAGCCGCGCCGCGACCGCCAGATGGACGGTGGCCGGGTCCGTGCCGTGCAGCGCGACCAGTGATCCGGCGACCTCCTCGGGCGTCGCCGCCCGCGCCGGAGCGGTCAGCCGGTGCCGCAGTGCGAGCCGGTCCCGGCGCTCCGCCACTCCGATGTGCCGCTGCCGCCCGCCCATGCCGCCTCCTGAGCCCCCGGTTCGCCCGGACGCGCGCTACGTACCGCCGGCCGCTCGGACCCCGTCCGTCAGCACCGCGTCCACGAAGAGCGTACGGTCCTCGGGGTGGTCGCGGAACCAGAGGCCCAGGGCATGGTCCGCGTCGGGGAGGTCGAGACGGGTGAACGCGGCGCGCGCGGTGAGCGCCGCCGCGATCGCCGTGGTCACCGCCCCCGGGATCACCGCGTCCGTCCCC
This sequence comes from Streptomyces nodosus, assembly GCF_008704995.1. Lineage (NCBI taxonomy): Bacteria > Bacillati > Actinomycetota > Actinomycetes > Kitasatosporales > Streptomycetaceae > Streptomyces > Streptomyces nodosus. Next base: position 2,337,204 of record NZ_CP023747.1, on the reverse strand, counting down.
GGCACCGCCAGTACCGCGCGGCCCTCGTAGGCCCGCAGCGCCTCCAGCGCGGGAGCCGAGCGCCAGCTCTCCGGGGTACGGAGGATCCGGGTGAAGCGGCCGGTTCCGTCGCCGAACGGGACGGTCCATGCCGCCGCCGCGTACACCGCGGGAGCGCACAGCCCGATGGCCACCACGCGCCGCCCGTAGTGCCGGGCGAGATCCGCGACGGTCTGCCCGCTCATGCTGAAGCCGACCAGGACCAGCGGGCCGTCCGCCGGGGCCCGCGCGTCGATCACGCCGACCGCCTGTTCGAAGCGCCTTTGCAGGCTCAGCTCGGCCGTCCGGCCCGTGCTGGCGCCGTGCCCGGAGAAGTCGAAGGCCAGCCCGTGACAGCCGCGGGCGACGAAGTCCTCCAGGAGCGGCAGCAGCCGACGCGTGCTGCCGGTGCCCGCCCCGTGCAGGACGACCGCGGTGGCCGCGCCCGGCCGGGCGCCGTCGCCGTACACACCGCTCAGCTGCTCACCGGCGGGAGCGACCGCAGCGGGCGGCCCGGAGACCCGGGGGAGTTCCTGTGCGTCGTACGAGAAGGAGGAGAGTCGGCTCATGCGCCCATTCACGCACGGCGGGGGCCGCGCCGGTGCGGGTTCCGCCGGGTTCCCGGTGCACCGGAAGGGGTCACAGGCCGGGGGCGCCCCAGATCGGGAACCAGCGGCCGAGGTCCTGCTCGATCCGCAGATCGTCGGCGAGCACCGCCTTGATCTGCAGTTCCAGCGGGTTGTCGCGCCGTTCGCCCTGCTCGGCGAGCGGCGCGAAGGGGTAGAAGGTGCCGCGCTTGTAGAGATACACCAGGGCCAGCCGCCGCCCGCGCCCGTCCTCGAAGCAGGCCGTCGAACACAGCAGCTGCGGTCCGAAACCGTTGACCTCCATCGCGCTGTTCACCGCGTGCAGATCGTTGACCAGCGCGGTCAGCTGCTCGGGCGTACGGCGGGACACCAGCCAGGAGTACCCGTAGTCGTCCCGTTGCAGCTCGACGGGCGGTCCGGTGCGGTCGGTGTCCGCGTCGAGGAGCGCCTGCACCTCGCGGTTGGTCTCGGCGAAGGCACCGCCCTCGACGGTGGCGAAGCAGACCGCTCCGGTCCCGGTCGGGGTGAACCCGGCCGCGGCCTCCAGCGTGATCGCCGCCGAGGGCAGGGCGAAGAGCTGGTCGAGGTCGGGCGCCACGGGCTTGGTGCGACCGAACAGGATGTCGAGGAATCCCATCTGCGCTCAGCCCGCCTTTCCCGGCGCCGCCGCCTCGCCCAGTTCCGTGGAGATACGGGCGAGCTGCTCGAGCCGCTGCTCCAGGGTCGGGTGGGTGGAGAAGAGACGGGACAGGCCCGGCTCGGCGCCGAAGGCGGGGGTGAAGTAGAAGGCGTTGAAGGCCTGTGCGGTGCGCAGGTCCCGCGTCGGGATACGGGAGATGTCCCCGGTGACCTTGGTCAGCGCGGAGGCCAGCACCGAGGGACGCCCGGTCAGATGGGCGGCCGCCCGGTCGGCGGCCAGCTCCCGGTACCGGGACAGCGCCCGGATCAGCAGGAAGCTGATCGCGTAGACGAGCGCCGAGACCCCCATGACGGCGCCCAGCACGACCACCGTGTTCTGGTCCCTGCGGCCCCGCCCGAAGAGCTCCGAGTAGAAGGCGAACCGGACGACCAGCCCCGCGATCACCCCGAGGAACGACGCCACCGTGATCACCGCGACGTCCTTGTGGGCGACGTGGGACAGTTCGTGCGCGAGCACACCCTCCAGCTCGTCCGGCTCCAGCCGCCGCAACAGCCCGGTGGTCACACACACCACGGCGTGATCGGGATTGCGTCCGGTGGCGAACGCGTTCGGCATGTCCATACCGGACACGGCGACGAGCGGTTTGGGCATGTCCGCCACGGCACACAGCCGGTCGATCACCCCGTGCAGCTGCGGGTACTCCTCCCGCTCCACGATCCGCCCGTGCATCGCGTAGAGCGCGATCCGGTCCGAGAACCAGTACTGCGCGCCCAGCGCCAGCGCCGCGATCACGACGACCAGCACCCAGGACTTCAGCAACGCGATCAACGCGGCGACGAACGCCACATACAGCAAACCGAGCAGGAACAGCGTGACCGTCATCCGCACGGTCAGCCGCCGATCGCTCCGGAACCGGCTCCGCATCTGCATCACCCCGCAGTACCCGTCAGTAAGGCACTCGTCCCACCCCCATTGTGCTCCCATCCCCACCCATGAGCCGGTCCCGAACGCCTCCACGATGGGCAAAGAGTCTCCCTGGAGCCCTCCTTCGGGGCCGCAGGACGCGACGGAGCCCCCGCCACCAGGGTGACGGGGGCTCCACGGGAGCACCGGGCCGGAGAACGAGGCCGGCCGGGCCGGCTCACACGTCGAAGTAGAGCTCGAACTCGTGCGGGTGCGGACGCAGCTGCAGAGGGGCGATCTCGGTGGTGCGCTTGAGGTCGACCCAGGTCTCGATCAGGTCCGGGGTGAAGACGTCGCCCTGGAGAAGGAACTCGTGGTCCTCCTCGAGGGCGTCGAGGACGGCCTCGAGCGAGGTCGGGACCTGCGCCACATTGGCGTGCTCCTCGGGAGCCAGCTCATAGAGGTCCTTGTCGATCGGCTCGGCCGGCTCGATCTTGTTCTTGACGCCGTCCAGGCCCGCGAGCAGCAGGGCGGAGAACGCCAGATAGGGGTTGCCGGAGGCGTCGGGCGCGCGGAACTCGACACGCTTGGCCTTCGGGTTGGAGCCCGTGATCGGGATACGCATCGCCGCGGACCGGTTGCGCTGCGAGTACACCAGGTTGACCGGCGCCTCGAAGCCCGGCACCAGGCGGTGGTAGGAGTTCACCGTCGGGTTGGTGAAGGCCAGCAGCGCCGGGGCGTGCTTGAGGATGCCGCCGATGTAGTAGCGGGCCATGTCCGAGAGGCCCGCGTAACCGGCCTCGTCGTAGAACAGCGGGTCGCCGTTGCTCCACAGCGACTGGTGGACATGCATGCCCGAACCGTTGTCGCCGAAGATCGGCTTCGGCATGAAGGTCGCGGTCTTGCCGTTGCGCCAGGCGACGTTCTTCACGATGTACTTGAAGAGCTGGAGGTCGTCGGCGGCGGCGAGCAGCGTGTTGAACTTGTAGTTGATCTCGGCCTGGCCCGCGGTGCCCACCTCGTGATGCTGGCGCTCGACCTTCAGGCCGTTCCGGTCCAGCTCCAGAGAGATCTCGGCGCGCAGATCGGCGAAGTGGTCGACCGGCGGGACCGGGAAGTAGCCGCCCTTGTAACGGACCTTGTACCCACGGTTGTCCTCGACGGCGCCCGTGTTCCAGGCGCCGGCCTCGGAGTCGATGTGGTAGAAGGACTCGTTCGCGCTGGTGGCGAAGCGGACGCTGTCGAAGACGTAGAACTCGGCCTCGGGCCCGAAGTACGCCGTGTCGGCGATCCCGGTGGAGGCGAGATAGGCCTCGGCCTTCTTCGCCACGTTCCGCGGGTCACGGGAGTACTGCTCGCCCGTGATCGGGTCGTGGATGAAGAAGTTGATGTTCAGCGTCTTGTCGCGGCGGAAGGGGTCGACCCGGGCGGTCGCCAGGTCCGCGCGCAGCGCCATGTCGGACTCGTGAATGGCCTGGAAGCCGCGGATCGAGGATCCGTCGAAGGCCAGCTCCTCGTCCGGGTCGAACGCCTCGACGGGCACCGTGAAGTGCTGCATGACGCCCGGCAGGTCGCAGAAACGGATGTCGACGAACTTGACGTCCTCGTCCGCGATGAACTTCTTGGTTTCGTCGGCGTTCTGGAACATCCAGCCCTCCTGCTCCCGACCGTCCGTGCCGGGATGGTAGTTCGTTGGTGCGGCCAGTTCGGTGGCGCGCTCCAGCCGACCATAAAGACGAGGGATTTCCCGGGCGTGACCCGTTTGTTTCTCCCAGGTTAACCGGCGCGTGTCCGGAAGACCCCTCCTCCCTGGAGCCGGAAGCGGGCGCAGTACCGTGGACGGGTGGACAACAGGCAAGCAATCGGATCGTGGCTCTCCGGTCCCCGCGCGGCCATCGAGGAGGCCGGGGCGGACCTCGGACACCGGGGAGAGCAGCTCGGTCTTCCACAGGAGGGGCCGGGCTCGATCGCCCGCCCGGGCCGGCGCATCGGAGCCCTCGCCGTCGACTGGGGGCTGTGCCTCTTGATCGCATACGGCCTGCTGAGCGACGGATACGACCAGGCGACCGGGAACTGGGCCCTGCTCGTCTTCTTCGTGCTCAGCATCCTGACGGTCGGCACCGTCGGGTTCACCCCCGGCAAGCGACTGTTCGGGTTGCGGGTGGTGGCGGTGGACACCGGCCGGGTCGCCCCGCTGCGCGTCCTGGCCCGCACGGTCCTGCTCTGCCTGGCCGTTCCGGCGCTGATCTGGGACCGCGACGGCAGGGGCCTGCACGACCGGGTGGCGAGGACGGTCGAGGTCCGCATCTGACACACCCGAGGTCCGTTTCATCTGAGACACCCCGGGAACACAGCCGGGCACACCCGGGAAAAGCCGAGGGCCCGGGGAACCGTCCAGGTTCCCCGGGCCCGACCGTTCGGCGAGCGTGGTCGCGGTGTCACCGCATACGGCCGCCCTTGGGCATCCGCATCCCCTTCGGCAGCGGACCCTTCGGCAGGGGCATGTTGCTCATCAGGTCGCCCATCGCCCGCAGCCGGTCGTTGGTCGCGGTCACCTGGGGGCCGGACAGCACCCGGGGGAACTTCAGCATCGTGGTACGCAGCTTCTTCAGCTGGGTCTGGCCCTCGCCCGTGCCGACGAGCACATCGTGCACCGGTACGTCGGCGACGACCCTGGCCATCCGCTTCTTCTCGGCGGCCAGCAGGCTCTTGACCCGGTTGGGGTTGCCCTCCGCGACCAGCACGATGCCGGCCTTGCCGACCGCGCGGTGCACCACGTCCTGGCTGCGGTTCATCGCGACCGCCGGAGTGGTGGTCCAGCCCCGGCCGATGTTGTCCAGGACGGCCGCGGCGGCGCCCGGCTGGCCCTCCATCTGGCCGAAGGCGGCCCGTTCCGCCCGGCGTCCGAAGACGATCGCCGTCGCGAGGAAGGCGAGCAGGAGGCCCAGGATGCCGAGATAGATGGGGTGACCGATCAAGAAACCGATCGCGAGGAAGACACCGAAGGTGACGATTCCGACAGCCGCGAGTACAAGACCGATTTTCGGGTCGGCCTTGCGGGTCATCTTGTAGGTCAGGACGATCTGTTTCAGTCGCCCGGCGTTCGCAGCGTCCGCTGCCGGTTCCTTCCTCGCCATGGCACGAAGTCTACGTGGCCCGGGAAGCGGCGACGACGGCAGTGCCGCGATGGGGCGGCGGGACCGCTCCGGGGGCTGCCTGCGGCGGTCAGGAGCCCGATGCCGCGCTCTCCAGGACACGCTGCGCCTCGACGCGGTCCTTGGCACGGCGGCGGTCCTCCAGAACGGAGTTCCAGGCGTTGCGGCGGGCGGTCTGCTGACCGCCGCTCAGGATCAGGGACTCGATGGCACGGAGTGCACCGGCGAACGACGGAATGGCGGTGGCGCGCACGGGAGCGGCCTGCAGCATGGAGGTTCCCCCTCGGATCGGGTGGCTCTCGATCAGGGTCGTACAGAACGTGGTACCAGGCTCACTGTTCGGTGTTACCAGGGCGTGACCGGGCGGTCAAACGCCCGTGAAGCCTTGATACGGGGGCCGCAAAGCCGGACGCGGCCCCGACGCGTCCCTCAGCTGCGGGGACGGGCGGAGCCGCGTCGTTCCGGTCGTTCCCGGGTGGTGGGCGCCTGTGCGCGGATTCACACCCGGGAACTGGCACCCGGTGCCAGTTCCCGTGCGGAGGCCGGATCGTCAGACGGCCTGCGAGGCGACGGGCGCGGCCTCCTGCTGCGCGGCGCCCGCGTGGCGCTGGTCCATCGCCATCCGGTACAGACGGCCCGCGCGGTACGAGGAGCGCACCAGCGGGCCGGACATGACACCGGAGAAGCCGATCTGCTCGGCCTCCTCCTTCAGCTCCACGAACTCCTGCGGCTTCACCCAGCGCTCCACCGGGTGGTGGCGGACGCTCGGGCGCAGGTACTGGGTGATGGTGACCAGCTCGCAGCCGGCCTCGTGCAGCTGGCGCAGCGCCTCGACGACCTCCTCGCGGGTCTCGCCCATGCCGAGGATCAGGTTCGACTTGGTGACCAGGCCGTAGTCGCGGGCGGCGGTGATGACCTTCAGAGAGCGCTCGTAGCGGAAGCCGGGGCGGATCCGCTTGAAGATCCGCGGGACCGTCTCGACGTTGTGCGCGAAGACCTCGGGCCGGGAGGAGAAGACCTCCTCCAACTGCTCGGGGATCGCGTTGAAGTCGGGGGCGAGGAGCTCGACCTTGGTGTGTCCGCCCTCGCGGCCGGCGGTCTGCCGGTGGATCTGGCGCACGGTCTCGGCGTAGAGCCAGGCGCCGCCGTCCTCGAGGTCGTCGCGGGCGACACCGGTGATGGTGGCGTAGTTCAGGTCCATGGTGACCACCGACTCGCCCACCCGGCGGGGCTCGTCGCGGTCGAGCGCCTCGGGCTTGCCGGTGTCGATCTGGCAGAAGTCGCAGCGCCGGGTGCACTGGTCGCCGCCGATGAGGAAGGTGGCCTCGCGGTCCTCCCAGCACTCATAGATGTTCGGGCAGCCGGCCTCCTGGCAGACCGTGTGCAGTCCCTCGCTCTTCACGAGGTTCTGCATCTTGGTGTACTCGGGACCCATTTTCGCCCGGGTCTTGATCCACTCGGGCTTGCGCTCGATGGGGGTCTGGCTGTTGCGGACCTCCAGGCGCAGCATCTTGCGTCCGTCGGGTGCGACTGCGGACACATCGGCTCCCTGTAGCTTCGATTCTTCGGCGTACACCAGGGTACGCCCGTGTTTTATTGGGTTCTTCCGGGGAGGCCAACCGCTGGGAACCCCGGTTCCTTCCCGGGCTGCCGGGCGCGCTCCGGTGGAGTGGATCTCATCCGTCCGGGCGGCCCCGTTCCCGTCAGGCGGTCGCCCTGTCGACGACGCGCGGCTTCAGCTCCGCGTTCTCCAGTACGTCCTTCAGATGCCGTTCCGCCACCGGCAGCACCTCCGCGATCGTGACCTCGCGGCCCAGCTCGTTCGCCAGGGAGGTGACGCCCGCGTCCCGGATACCGCACGGGATGATCTTGTCGAACCAGGCGTTGTCCGGGTTCACATTGAGCGCGAAGCCGTGCATCGTGACGCCCTTGGCGACGCGGATGCCGATCGCCGCGATCTTGCGGTCCTCGCCGCGCTGGCCCGCGTTGGAGGGCGCGTACTCGGGGCCGTTCAGCCGGGGGTCGAACTCCTCGTCGTTCAGCCGGGGGTCGAAGTCCAGGGAGAGGCCGCCGAGCGAGGGGCGCTGTGCCACCGGGTCCCCGAGCACCCACACACCGCTGCGGCCCTCGACCCGGGTGGTCTCCAGGCCGAACTCGGCGCAGACGCGGATCAGGGCGTCCTCGAGCCGGCGCACATGGGCGACGACATCGACGGGGCGGGGGAGCTTCTGGATGGGATAGCCCACCAGCTGGCCCGGGCCGTGCCAGGTGATCTTGCCGCCGCGGTCCACGTCGATCACCGGCGTGCCGTCCAGGGGCCGCTCCTCGTCCGCGGTGCGCCGTCCGGCCGTGTAGACCGGGGGGTGCTCCAGCAGCAGACAGGTGTCCGGGATCTCGTCCGCGAAGCGGGCGGCGTGCACCCGGCGCTGTTCGTCCCATGCCTGCTGGTACTCGACGGCCTCCGCCCCGAACCCCATCCGGACGAACCGCAGCTCACTCACGGCAAGCGCCTCCCTAGAAGCTTTCGTAAGGCGCGAAAGCGCCCACGCAACTGTACGTCCAGCCGCTGAGCGGATGCCCTCGGGTGGGTTCGCCGGCCGATCGTCAGCCGATCGATCAATCCTCACACGATCGGATGAATGAAGGTCATTGGCCGGAAGCGGTCGTTCACTCTCCGCTACATTCGCGCCGTCCAACGAGGCCATCAGGGCTGTTCACACGTGATCCGGGAGCCACGGTGGTCCGGGGGAGACATGCGCGCTCCCCGGGGGCCGCGGTGGGGGCCCGAAAGGCAGGAGACCGCACCACAGATGACGGAACGACCCGCGCAGCGCACCCCCAACCGACAGCTCGCCGCGCTCATCGCAGAAGCCGGGTTCTCCAACGCAGGTCTCGCCCGTCGCGTCGACCAGCTAGGCCTCGAACACGGGCTCGACCTCAGATACGACAAGACCTCGGTGACCCGCTGGCTGCGCGGACAGCAGCCGCGCGGCACCACTCCCGCGCTGATCGCCGAGGTGTTCACCCGGCGGCTGGGACGCCGGCTCACGGCACAGGACCTGGGCCTGGACGCCTGCGCCCCGGTGTACGCGGGCCTGGAGTTCGCCGCCACCCCGGAGGAGGCCGTCGACATCGTCGGCGGCCTGTGGCGCAAGGACTCCGGCAGCCATGCCGAGCTGCGCAAGATCGCCTTCACTCCGGCGGGGCTCGTGGTGCCCAGCCGGGACTGGCTCATCGGCCGCGCCGACGACCGGGTGGGCCGCGGCGAGCCGGGCCCCCGCATCCCCGCGCAGGGCCGCCCCGCGGCCCCCAAGTCCTCGGCCGTGCCCGAACCGGGGGGATCCCCGTCCCGTCAGCGGGGCCAGTCCGAGCGCGGCCCCGGCCAGAAGGTGAGCGGCGGCGACATCGCGGCGCTCCGCTCGGTCGGCGAGCTGTTCCGCGCCCTGGACCACGCCTACGGCGGCGGCCACGCCCGCCAGGCGCTGGTGCGCTATCTGGAGCACGAGGCGGAGCCCATGCTGCGCGGCACCTACGGCGAGCAGACCGGCCGTCGGCTGTTCGCGGCGGCCGCCGACCTGACCCGGCTGGCCGGCTGGACGTCGTACGACATCGGCGCGCACGGTCTGGCCCAGCGCTACTTCGTCCAGGCGCTGCGGCTCGCCCAGGCCGCCGGGGACCGCCTGTACGGCGCGTATGTGCTGGTCACCATGAGCCGCCAGGCCGTCTATCTCGGCCATGGGCGCGAGGCGGTCCAGCTCGCACGGGTGGCGCAGCAGGGCGTCGGCACCTCGGCGCCGCCGGTGGTCCAGGCGCTGCTGCACGCCGTCGAGGCGCGCGGCCACGGGGTGCTGGGCGAGGTCAGGGCGAGCACGGCCTCCCTGGTCCGGGCCGAGCGGGCCCTGGAGACCGTGCGGCCCGGCGACGAGGCCCCGTACTGGGCACGGTTCTTCGACGAGGCGCAGCTCGCCGACGAGTTCGGCCACTGCCACCGGGATCTGCAGCAGTACCGGGCGGCGGTCCAGCACGCCGAGCGCTCGCTCCGGCTGCGGGCGCCCGGGTTCGCCCGCAGCCGGCTGTTCTGCCGGGTGGTGCTCGCCGGGGCGCGGCTGGGCCTCGGCGAGCTCGACCAGGCCTGCCAGCTGGGAGCCGAGGCCGCCGGGCAGGCGTCGGAGATGCGCTCGGCGCGGGCGGTCGAGTACGTACGCGACTTCGAGCGCCGTCTTGAGCCGTACCGGGACGCGGCGCCGGTGCGCGGGTACCGCGACAAGGTCGCCGTGTTCCAGTGAGCCTCAGGCCGCCGTGGGGAGCGGCTCCGCCAGGTGCATCGGGCCCGCGCCCAGGTCCGCCAGGAGGGCGGCCGCGGCCCGGTGCCCGGAGTGCAGCGCGCCCTGGACCGTGCTGGTGTCCCGGTGGTCGCCGCACACATACAACCCGGCCAGCAGCCGCACCGGCCGGCGCGGATCGTGCGGCGGACGCATCGCCGGGACGGCGTGCGCCGTGTGGTGCACGGCGAGCGTCTCCCAGCGCGTCGTCGGCATGCCGTACATCCGGGCCAGCTGGGCCCGCACGGCACCGTCGACGTCCTCGGGGGGCGTCCCGAGCACCGTGGAGGAGACCAGGGCCCGGCCGGCCGGCGCCCGGGACGGGTCCACCAGGCTGACCACCGCCGTGTGTGCCACCGGCCCGCCGCGGTCGGCGTCCAGCAGCAGCGAGGCGCCGGTCTGCGGAGGGTCGGTCATGGTGTGGTGGACGACGGTGACCGGGTGGAAGTCCGGGACGCGCAGCCCGGGCAGCAGCTCCGCGGCGGCGTGCGCATCGGTGGCCACCAGGACGGCACGGCAGCGGAACTCCCCGTGGTCGGCGGTGGTCACCGAGGTCGTGGAGACCGAGGTGGCGCGGACCCCGGTGTGCACGGTGCCCGGAGGCAGCGCCCGTGCCAGCAGCTCCGGCAGGGCGTCCGCCCCGCCCTCGGGCATCCCCAGCCGGCCGCTCGCGAAGGCGCGCAGCGCGAGGTCGGCGCAGCGGCTGGAGGTGGTCAGCTCCGGGTCGTACAGCAGGGCGGAGAGCAGCGGACGCAGAAAGCCGTCCACGGTACGGGCGGGTAACCCGCGATCCGCCAGCGCACGCCCCGCGGATGACTCGGGCCGGGCCAGCAGCCGTTCCACGGGCGTGGCGGCGATACGCGCGAGCATCGCACCCGTCCGGGCCTGGTCCATCGCACCGCCGAACGGGGCCGTGGGGCGCGAGGCCGCCGCGCGTGAACCCGCCGCCCTCGCACGGACGGTGCGTGCCACGGCCGAGCCGATTCCCGCACGGGGCGCGGAATTCAGGCGGGGCGCGTTGGCGAGGGCGCGTACGGCTTTGAGCGCGCCGCGTGCGCCCCCTGCGCCTCCTCCCGCCGGGGGCGGGGCCACCCGATGACGGCGTCCCTCGCTGTGCACCAGGACCCCGGGTGCGAAGGGGCGCAGAACGAGGGGGTCGAGCCCCGTACCCGGGCGCAGTTCGGGCTGCGAGGTGGAGAGCAGACGGCCGATCCGGTCGAGCCGGAACCCGTCGACCTTCTCGGTCGCCATACGGCCTCCGACACACGGAGCGGCCTCCAGGACCGCCGCCGTCACTCCAGCGCTGGTCAACCGGTGGGCCGCCGCGAGGCCGGCGATCCCGGCTCCCACGATGACGACATCCGCCTGATACACGGGCTCTAGCACGTGCACCTCCCCGAGGTTGTGCGGCCGGTGGGGACGTGATGCCCCCAACGAGCGTCCGGAATACCCGAGTTCTGGACGAGCGTAGGTCCACGTCGGGCCGGGCGAAGTCGCGCACGCACAGAGCACGGTCGCACGACGGTCGCATGAGGGGGGAGCGAAGGTGCCCGGGAAGCGGTGGTGCCGGGGCAGACGGCACTTTCGAAACACGCCCTAGGCGCGCAGCGCCGCCCGCAGGGAGTCCTCGATGCCCGGGAAGGCGAACCGGAATCCGGACTCCAGCAGTCGCGTCGGCAGCACCCGGGCGCTGCCGAGCACATCCCCGGCCATCTCGCCGAGCATCAGGCGCAGCGCCCCGGCGGGCGCCGGGAAGGGCGTGGGCCGGTGCAGCACGCGGCCCATCGCCGCCGTGATCTCACGGTTGGTCAGGGGACGAGGGGCGGTCAGGTTGAACGGTCCGGAAAGGTGTTCGGCGTCGATGAGATGACGGATCGCCGCCACCTCGTCATGCAGCGAGATGAACGACCAGTACTGGCGGCCGTCCCCCATCCGGCCGCCGAGCCCCGCCTTGAACAGCGGGAACAGCCGCCCCCAGGCCCCGCCGCCGCGGGCCACCACCAGACCCGTGCGGACGAACACCGTCCGTACGTCCGCCTCCTGTGCCGCGGCGGCGGCCTCCTCCCACTCCACGCACAGCGAGGACAGAAAGCCGTCCCCGGGAGGGGCCTGCTCGTCCACCGCCCGGTCCCCGGTCTCGCCGTAGTAGCCGATCGCGCTGCCGCTGACGAAGACACGCGGCGGCTCGGGCAGGGCGGCGACCGCCTCGGCGAGCGCCGCCGTGCCCAGCACCCGGCTGTCGCGCAGTTTCTTCTTGTACGCGTCCGTCCAGCGGTGGTCGCCGACGCCGGCCCCGGCCAGGTTCACCACGGCGTCACACCCGGCCAGCCCGGCCGTGTCGACATACTGCCGTTCCGGGTCCCAGCAGACCTCGGACGCGCCACGGGCCGCACGGCGTACCAGACGCACGACCTGATGCCCGTCCGCGGCCAGCGACCGCACCAGGGCACTGCCGATCAGACCGGACGCACCGGCCACGGCGATGCGGAGACGTTCCATGCGCCCATCCTGCCCGCTGTCCACCCCGGACGCCGGTCACGGCCCCGTACGGCCGCCGTACAGTGACCCTCATGCCCGCTCCGTACATACGCCAGGCCACCCTCGAGGACGAGGAGCCGCTCGGCCGGCTCGACCGGGACACCTGGTCCCCGCTGCACGCGGTCCAGCCGCGCCCCGAGCCGCCGTACCGGCCGTTCTTCAGGGAGCGGTCCGGGCCGTCGGACCATCTGGTGGCCGAGCTCGACGGAGCCGTCGTCGGCTACCTCCGGCTGGCGTTCCCGACACCGCTGGAGTGCAACTCCCATGTCCTGCAGATCCAGGGGCTGGCCGTCGCCGACGCGGCACGCGGCGCGGGGGTCGGCCGGGCGCTGCTGAGGGCCGCACAGGAGGAGTCCCGGCGGCGTGGAGCACGGCGCCTCACCCTGCGGGTCCTCGGCCACAACGCCCCGGCCCGGGGGCTGTACGAGGCCGAGGGCTTCGTGGTGGAGGGGATCCTGCCCGGGGAGTTCCTGATCGAGGGCGAGTACGTCGACGACGTCCTGATGGGCCGCTCCCTGTAGGCCCTGCCCGTCGGCCTCCCGGCTCCCGGCGCTCAGGAGGTGATCAGGGCGCCGGTGTCCACCGCCACCGTGGCCCGGGCCGCGCGGGTGGCGTCGGGCGCGACCTCGTCGGCCGTCAGGACGTACCCCGTCTCCTGGTCCGAGGTGGAGCGGGCGAAGACCACGCCGTAGACCCGGCCGTCGGTGGTGAGCAGCGGGCCGCCGGAGTTGCCGGGCAGGACGGTCGAGCGGACCGAGTAGATCTCCCGGGTGACGATGTCGGTGTTGTAGATGTTCTGGCCCCTGGCCTGGATACGCCCCGCGACCGTGGCCGCCCGCAGCGTCAGCCCGCCGTCCTGGGGATAGCCCGCGACCACGGCCGCGTCCCCGCGCTTGGCGCCGTCGTCGAAGCGCAGCACGGGCGCGTGCAGAGAGGGCACATAGAGCACGGCCACATCCCGGTCCGGATCGAAGAGCACCACCCGTGCCGCGTACGCGGGGCCCACGCCGCCGACCCGGACGGTCGGGTGGTCGATGCCCGCCACGACATGGGCGTTGGTCATCACATGCTGCGCCGCGTACACGAAGCCGCTGCCCTCCCGGCCCTCGGTGCCCGAGGCGCCCTCGACCTTCACCGTGCTGAGCTTCGCGGCGTTGGTGGCGCTCGCCGTGACGCTGTCCCCGGACGGCTTGGCGACCTCCACCGCCGGCTCGTTCTCGAACGGGTTGAAGACCTGGGGGAAGCCCGCCTCGGTGAGCGTGGAGGTGGCGCGCGAGAACCAGGCCGGAGTGGTGTCCGGCATCGCGTTCTGCACGCCGGCCAGCAGGCGTGAGTCCCGGATCGCCCCGGTGACCAGCGACGAGGAGGAGGCGCCGAGGACGCTCGCGGCCACCCAGGCCACGATCAGCACGGCCACCACGTTGGCCGCCGCCCCGCCGACCCCGTCGGCCACCCGCAGCGGCCCGTGGTCCAGCTCGCGCCGCAGCTTCAGCGCGAGGCGTCCCGCCAGCTCGTGCCCCACCGCCGCCGGGACCAGCACCGTGAACACCGCGGTCACCGTCGCCGCGGTCGTCCCCCGGGTCACACCCACCAGATCCATCACCCAGGGCAGGATCCACACGCCGACGGCGGCACCGCCCACGAAACCGGCCAGCGAGACGCACCCGGCCACCAGCCCCCGCCGGTAGCCGGACGCCGCATAGGCCAGGATCACCAGCACGATCAGGATGTCGAGCAGGGCCATGGAGCCGCCTTTCTCTCGGACCCCTCAGTACGCGCCGCGGGAGCCCAGTGATCAGCCATACGCGTGTGTGCCCGCACTTCGGGCACACACGTCTCGACCTGTAGAAACGTCTCGGAACGGGACGATGGTTCCACCAGGTGGCACTCCACACATCGCGGATGGGGTGTGCCCGGCAGAGAGTGGCCCCATGCGTGTCTTCCGAAGAGCGCCGGCGCCCCGCAACCGGCGTCCCGCCGGGATCAGGGGCGCCGCCCTGCTGCTCCTCGGCTGTGTGCCCGGGGCCGGGGCCGTGCTCGCGCTGGTGGTGTGTGCCGTCGGTGCCGAGCACTCGGTGGCGGTCCGTCCCCCGCGGCCGGTGGTGGCCAGGTCCCCCGTGGTCCACAGGGCGCCCGAGCCGCGCATCGTGCCGAGGGCGGTCTGGGCCGGCGCGGGCGCACCCGGCCAGCCGCATCCGCACTACGACGACCGGGTCGTCGCCGTCTTCGTGCACCACACCGACTCGCCCAACACCTATAGATGTGCCGACGCCCCCCGTATCATCCGGTCCTTCTACGCGGGCCAGACCGGCATCCGTAAATGGGACGACATCGGCTACAACTTTCTTGTGGACCGCTGCGGCACGATCTACGAGGGCCGCGCGGGCGGGATCGACCGCCCCGTCATCGGCGCCCACACCCTGGGCTTCAACCACCGCACCGCGGGCATCGCCGCCATCGGCACCTTCACGGCGGGCGTTCCGGTGCCCCGGGCGATGACCGAGGCGATCGCCGCCGTCGCTGCCTGGAAGCTGGGGCTGGCCGACATCGACCCGCGCAGCAAGGTCCGGCTGGTCTCCAGCGACGGCGGCAGCCTCTACAAGGCGGGCACCACCGCTCTGCTGCACGCCCTCGCGGGCCACAACGAGGGCTATCGCACCAGCTGCCCCGGTGCGGCCCTCAGCGCCCTGCTCCCCTCGATCAGGGAGCGGGCCGCCCGTCTCCAGGGCCGGCACTGATCGGGGACTCACTCCCTGAAGCGGTTCCACAGCGCGGGGTAGCGGTCCGCGAGTCCGGACTCGTTCTCCAGGTCGAAGGGTGTGCCCTCCGGTTCGGAGGGGGCGGGCGGGAGGCCCAGGTCGGGGGCCACGGTCCCGGTGAGCCGCTCGTACGCCTCGTCCGCCGCATAGCCGAGTTCCTCGCCGTCGCCGTCGATCTCGTCGTCGAAGTCCTCCAGCAGATCGGCGAGCGAGTCCGGATCGTGCAGGGCACCCTCGAAGACCTCCCGGCCCTGGCCGATCAGCCAGCACCGGAAGAAGTCGAACGCGTCGTCGCTCGCCCCGTCGAGCAGCACCCAGGCGGCGCCCCACAGATCCCAGCGGTAGGCGCGGTTGTAGCGGGACTCGAAGTGCCGTGCGAAGTCCAGGATCGCCTCCGGATCCAGCTCCAGCAGCCGTCGGACGAGCTGGTCGGCCTGTTCGTCCGGGTCCCCGTCGGCGGCCTCCCGGCCGGCGTCCACCAGCTCCCAGAACTCCGTCTCGTCCATCACGGGACCAGCATCGGGCCTCGGCGGGCGGGGCGCATGCGGAGTGCGGGACCCTCAGGGGGCGTAGAGCCCCGCGAGCCGCCGCGCATCGCTCGCGAACCGCGCCCGCAGCCCCTCCGGGGCCAGCACCTCGGCCTCGGGACCCAGCGCCGTCAGTTGCCCGTGCGCGACCTCCTCGGACTCCACCGGCAGGGTCACCGTCACCCGGCCCCGCTCGTCCGGGGCGCCCGCGCCCTCCAGGGCTTCCCGGGCCCCGGCCGGATCGACGGCGCCCGGCAGCCGGCGTACGCCCTCCTCGGACAACCGCACCACGACCTCGGCGCGCAGCAGGGAACGGGCGAACTGCTCCGCCCGCTCCGCCCAGAAGGCGGGCAGATCGAAACCGGCGTCCCGGGCGAACCGCTCCTCGTCCGCCGCCACGGCCGTCAACCGGTCGACGCGGTACACCCGGAACGCGTCGTGCCCCGCCGGCCGCGCGCACAGGTACCAGACCCCTGCCTTCAGCACGAGCCCGTACGGCTCCAGCCGCCGCTCCACCACGTCCTCGCCCCGGCGGTACCGCGCGGTGATCCGCCGGTCGTCCCACACCGCGTCCGCCACCGCAGGCAGCAGCGGCGGAGCCTCGGGACTCCGGAACCAGGCGGGCGCGTCCAGATGGAAGCGCTGCGCCGCCGTGCGGGAGGCGTCGCGCAGCGAGGGCAGCAGGGCCGCGGACACCTTCAGCCGGGCGGCCAGGGCCGCGTCCGCCAGACCCATCTCGCGCAGCGCCTGGGGGACGCCGCTGAGGAACAGCGCCTCGGCCTCGCCCCGGGCCAGCCCGGTCAGCCTGGTGCGGTACCCGCCGATCAGCCGGTAGCCGCCGGCCCGCCCCCGGTCGGCGTACACCGGGATCCCCGCCTCCGACAGCGCCTGGGCGTCCCGGGCGACGGTCCGCTCGGAGACCTCCAGCTCCCGGGCCAGCTCGGCGGCGGTCATCGCGGGACGGGACTGGAGCAGCAGCACCATGGTGATCAGACGAGCGGCACGCATGAGGTCATGATGCCGGGCCCCACCGACAGCGAAGGGGTACGGCGGCCGCCGTACCCCTTCACCTTGTTCACCTTGGCCGGTGACCGGGCCTTTTACAGGCCGTAGCGCTCCCGCGCCTCCTTCACGGCCGTGGCCTGGACCTCGCCGCGCCGGGCGAGCTGGGCCAGGGCCGCGACGACGATCGACTGGGCGTCGACGCCGAAGTGGCGGCGGGCCGCGTCACGGGTGTCCGACAGACCGAAGCCGTCGGTACCCAGCGAGGTGTAGTCCTGCTCGACCCACTGCGCGATCTGGTCCGGGACCTGGCGCATGTAGTCCGAGACCGCGAGCACCGGGCCCTCGGCGCCCTGGAGCGCCTGACGGACGTAGGGCACCCGGTCCTCGCCGCGCAGCAGCGCCGCGTCCGCCTCCATGGCGTCGCGCCGCAGCTCGCCCCAGGAGGTCGCCGACCACACGTCCGCCGCGACGCCCCACTCCTCGGCGAGCAGCCGCTGGGCGTCGAGCGCCCAGTGGATCGCCGTGCCGGAGCCCAGCAGCTGGATGCGCGGGGCGTTGGCAGCGGGCGAGAGCCCCGCCGACTCGGCGGTGTTGAAGCGGTACAGACCCTTGACGATGGCTTCGTCGACGCCCTGCAGCGCGGGCTTCGCGGGCTGCGGCAGCGGCTCGTTGTAGACCGTGAGGTAGTAGAAGACGTCCTGGTCCTCGCCCGGCGCCGGCTGCCCGTACATACGGCGCAGACCGTCCTTCACGATCACCGCGATCTCATAGGCGAACGCCGGGTCGTAGGTGAGCGCGGCCGGGTTGGTCGCGGCGATGGCGGGGGAGTGGCCGTCGGCGTGCTGGAGGCCTTCACCGGTCAGCGTGGTGCGGCCGGCCGTGGCGCCGATCAGGAAGCCGCGGCCCAGCTGGTCGCCGAGCTGCCACATCTGGTCGGCCGTGCGCTGCCAGCCGAACATCGAGTAGAAGATGTAGAACGGGATCATCGGCTCGCCGTGCGTTGAGTACGACGACGCCGCGGCGATGAAGTCGGCCATCGAACCGGCCTCGGTGATCCCCTCGTTGAGGATCTGGCCGTTCTCGGCCTCCTTGTAGTACATCAGCTGGTCGCGGTCGACCGGCTCGTACGTCTGCCCCTTGGGCGAGTAGATGCCGAGCGACGGGAACAGCGACTCCATGCCGAAGGTGCGCGCCTCGTCGGGGACGATCGGCACCCAGCGCTTCCCGGTCTCCTTGTCGCGCACCAGGTCCTTGACCAGGCGGACGAACGCCATCGTGGTGGCGACGTTCTGCGAGCCCGAGCCCTTGTCGAAGGCGGCGAACGCCTTGTCGGCCGGGGCCGGCAGCGGGGCCACCGGGTGGACGCGGCGGGCCGGGGCCGGGCCGCCGAGGGCCGCGCGGCGCTCCTGGAGGTAGCGGATCTCGGGGGAGTCGGCGCCCGGGCGGCCGTAGGGGACCGTGCCGTCGGCGAAGTCGCTGTCGGGGATGGGGAGTTCGAGCAGGTCACGCATCGTCTTGAACTCGTCCACCGTCAGCTTCTTCATCTGGTGGTTGGCGTTCTTGGACGCGAAGCCGGTGCCGAGCGTGAAGCCCTTGACCGTCTGGGCCAGGATGACCGTCGGCGCGCCCTTGTGCGCCAGGGCCGCCCGGTACGCGGCATAGACCTTGCGCGCCTCGTGACCACCGCGGGAGAGGTGGAAGCACTCGAGGATCTTGTCGTCGCTCAGCAGCTGTGCCATCTGGGCGAGCGCCGGCTCCTTGCCGAAGAAGTCCGCGCGGATGTAGGCGGCGTCGCGGGTCTGGTACGTCTGCAGCTGCGCGTCCGGGACCTCGCGCAGCCGGCGGACCAGCGCGCCGGTGGTGTCGAGCGCGAACAGCTCGTCCCAGGCGGTGCCCCAGAGCGACTTGACGACGTTCCAGCCGGCGCCGCGGAACCGGCCCTCCAGCTCCTGCACGATCTTGAAGTTGGCGCGGACCGGGCCGTCGAGGCGCTGCAGGTTGCAGTTGATGACGAAGGTGAGGTTGTCCAGCTCCTCACGCGCGGCCAGCGAGATCGCCGCCATGGCCTCCGGCTCGTCCATCTCGCCGTCGCCGAGGAACGCCCATACGTGCGAGGACGAGAGGTCCTTGATGCCGCGGTGGGTGAGGTAGCGGTTGAAGCGCGCCTGGTAGATCGCCGACAGCGGGCCGAGACCCATGGAGACGGTGGGGAACTCCCACAGCCAGGGCAGCCGGCGCGGGTGCGGGTAGGAGGGCAGACCGCTGCCGCCGGCCTCCTGGCGGAAGTTGTCCAGGTGCGTCTCGTCCAGGCGGCCGTCGAGGAACGCGCGGGCGTAGATGCCGGGGGAGGCGTGGCCCTGGATGTAGAGCTGGTCGCCGGAGCCGTCCCCCTCCTTGCCGTGGAAGAAGTGGTTGAAGCCGACCTCGTAGAGCCAGGCGGCGGAGGCGAAGGTGGCGATGTGGCCGCCGACGCCGTGCTTGCTGCCACGGGTCACCATCGCGGCCGCGTTCCAGCGGTTCCACGCGGTGATCCGGGCCTCCAGGGCCTCGTCACCGGGCACGGCCGGTTCGGCGGAGGTGGGGATGGTGTTGACGTAGTCCGTCTCGAGGAGCTTCGGCAGCGCGATGCCGTTGCCCTCCGCGCGCTCCAGCGTGCGACGCATCAGATACGCCGCACGATGCGGCCCCGCCGCCTCGGCGACGGCATCCAGCGAGGCCTGCCATTCGGCGGTCTCCTCCGGGTCACGGTCCGGGAGCTGGTCGAGCTCGCTCGGCTGGATGGCGTGGGGGTCGGTCATGTCGCCGCCTTCCTCAGTCGAAGGGGGTTCCCTCATCGGTAAGGGTTCGGGGGTGCCCTTGGTCTATGGCAGGACAGGGCTGGGGCTTGGGTGGAAGCCCGTGGTGACTCTAACTCCCTGATCGATGATCGATCAAAGGTTTGAGGGTCAAAACCTGCCGTTCGTAGGAAAGTCGGCACCCGGTGCCTTCGACGAAGGCACCGGGTGCCGCCGTTGATCAATGTTTTCGCAGGTAGCGACCCAGATGAGCGGGGGTGCGCTCGGAGGTTCGTCCATGCTCAGGCCCGCGGTGCGCAGCCGAGGACATGGGCCTTGACGATGTCCGCGATCCGGGGGTCCCGGCGGCGGAACGCGGCCACCAGCTCCTCGTGCTCCTCGGCGTAGGACTGCTGGACCGTCCCCAGCCACCGGATCGACAGGGCGGTGAACACCTCGATGCCCAGCCCCTCCCAGGTGTGCAGCAGCACCGAGTTGCCGGCCGCCCGCACCAGCTCCCGGTGGAACCCCACCGTGTGCCGCACCTGTCCCGTGCCGTCGGATCTGCGGTCCGCCTCGTACAGCGCGGCGACATGGGGTTCGAGGGCCGAGCAGTCCTGTGCCAGCCGCTCCGCCGCCAGCTCCGCCGCTATGGCCTCGAGACCGGCGCGTACGGGGTAGGACTCCTCCAGGTCCGCGGCGGTCAGATTCCGCACCCGTACGCCCTTGTTGGGCGCCGACTCGATCAGCCGCAGCGACTCCAGCTCCCGCAGCGCCTCCCGGACCGGTGTCTGGCTGACCTCCAGCTCCGTGGCGATCCGCCGCTCCACGATCCGCTCGCCCGGCTTCCAGCGCCCGCTGACGATCCCCTCCACGATGTGCTCGCGGATCTGCTCGCGCAGCGAGTGGACGACGGGCGCGGTCATGAGGGCTCCTTCGGCAGGTTCTCGACGTACAGCGGCCGAAGGCCTCGTCGAGGTGCGGTGGCCGGGCGACGGGAGGGACCCGAATGCGTTCGACGTTGAGACCGACCGGCGCGTGGGGGCGGCGTCGCGGGGCTGGGCGCGCACATCTGCGGCGTTGTCGTCAATCGCCATGGCCCCGCCATGCCTCAATCCTCCGCCTTGCAGCTGCACGCACCCGGTCCCGCTCCTTCTCCCACCCTCACGTGCCGGTCAGTCTTAGACAATAAGGCCGCAACTCCGATCGGGAAGGGCGCTTCGGGGCGCTCCCGTGCAGGTGAGACGAGACTTACACGCCCCGGAAGCACGGTGTCGCCCCCCCGGGTGGCGGCGTGCGCGGTGAAAAGCGGGCGCCCCCGCCCGGAGGATTCCGGACGGGGGCGCCGCGACGGTTGGTCACCCTGCGGTGGCTCAGAGGCCGAGCTCGACCTCGAACTCGCCGGCCTCCAGGATCCCCTTGACCTCGGTCAGGTAGCGGGCGGCGTCGGCGCCGTCCACCAGACGGTGGTCGTAGGAGAGGGTCAGATAGGTCATGTCGCGGATGCCGATGACCGTGCCCTCCTCCGTCTCGATGACGGCCGGGCGCTTGACCGTGGCGCCGATGCCGAGGATCGCGACCTGACCCGGCGGCACGATGATCGTGTCGAAGAGCGCGCCGCGCGAACCGGTGTTGCTGATGGTGAAGGTCGCACCGGCCAGCTCGTCCGGCGTGATCTTGTTGCCGCGGACCTTGGCCGCCAGGTCGGCGGTGGCCTTGGAGATACCGGCGATGTTGAGGTCACCGGCGTACTTGATGACCGGGGTCATCAGACCCTTCTCGGAGTCCACGGCGATGCCGATGTTCTCCGTGTCGAAGTACGTGATGGTGCCCTCGGCCTCGTTGATCCGGGCGTTGATGACCGGGTGGGCCTTCAGCGCCTGGGCCGCCGCCTTCACGAAGAACGGCATCGGGGAGAGCTTGACGCCCTCGCGGGCGGCGAACGCGTCCTTGGACTGGGCGCGCAGCTTCATCAGCCGCGTGACGTCGACCTCGACCACCGAGGACAGCTGCGCCTGCTCGTGCAGGGCCTTGACCATGTTGTCGCCGATGACCTTGCGGATCCGGGTCATCTTGACGGTCTGGCCACGCAGCGGGGAGACCTCCAGGACCGGGGTCTTCCGGGCGGCCGGGGCAGCGGCGGCCGGAGCCGGGGCGGCGGCGGCCTTGGCGGCCTCGGCCGCGGCGATGACGTCCTGCTTGCGGATACGGCCGCCGACGCCGGTGCCCTTGACGCCGGCCAGGTCCACGCCGTTCTCGGCGGCGAGCTTGCGCACCAGCGGGGTCACATAGGCGCCCTCGTCCACGGGCGCGGCCGGGGCGGGAGCCGCCGGGGCGACCGGAGCCGGGGCGGGCGCGGGAGTCGGAGCCGGAGCCGGTGCGGCCGGGGCAGCCGCAGCCGGGGCGGCGGCGACCGGGGCCGGAGCGGCAGTCGCGGGCGCCGGGGCCACGGGGGCGGGCGCCGGAGCCGGAGCGGCGGGGGCAGGGGCCGGAGCGGCGGCGGCCGGAGCCGGAGCCGGGGCGGCCGGAGCCGGTGCGGCGGCGGGGGCGGCACCCGGCTGACCGATGACGGCCAGCTTGGCGCCGACCTCGGCGGTCTCGTCCTCGCCGACCACGATCTCCAGCAGCACGCCGGCGGTGGGCGCCGGGATCTCGGTGTCGACCTTGTCCGTGGAGACCTCGAGCAGCGGCTCGTCGGCGTCCACGGTGTCGCCCACCGACTTCAGCCAGCGGGTGACGGTGCCCTCGGTGACCGACTCACCGAGCGCGGGCAGCACCACATCGGTGCCCTGGGCGGCACCGGCGGGGGCGGCAGCGGGGGCCGGGGCGGCCGGAGCCGCGGCGACCGGAGCCGGAGCCGGGACGGGCTCGGGGACCGGGGCCGGGGCGGGCGCCTCGGCGGCGGCCGGAGCCGGCGCGGCGGCGGGCGCGCCCGTGCCGTCGTCGATGACGGCCAGCTCGGCGCCGACCTCGACGGTCTCGTCCTCGGCGACCTTGATCGAGGTCAGCACGCCGGCTGCGGGCGCCGGGATCTCGGTGTCGACCTTGTCGGTCGAGACCTCGAGCAGCGGCTCGTCGGCCTCGACGCGCTCGCCCTCGGCCTTCAGCCAGCGGGTGACTGTGCCCTCGGTGACGCTCTCACCGAGCGCCGGAAGGGTTACGGAAACCGCCATGGTTTCGGTTGCTCCTTAGGAATTGCGGAAGTCTGTGTCGTCGCGCCCGGGAACGGAAGGCGTCAGTCGTGGGAGTGCAGCGGCTTGCCGGCCAGCGCCAGGTGCGCCTCGCCCATCGCCTCGTTCTGCGTCGGGTGGGCGTGGATGAGCTGGGCGACCTCGGCGGGCAGCGCCTCCCAGTTGTAGATCAGCTGGGCCTCGCCGACCTGCTCGCCCATGCGGTCGCCGACCATGTGGACGCCGACCACGGCACCGTCCTTGACCTGGACGAGCTTGATCTCGCCCGCGGTCTTGAGGATCTTGCTCTTGCCGTTGCCCGCGAGGTTGTACTTCAGGGCGACGACCTTGTCCGCGCCGTAGATCTCCTTGGCCTTGGCCTCGGTGATGCCGACGGAGGCGACTTCCGGGTGGCAGTACGTCACCCGCGGAACACCGTCGTAGTCGATCGGAACGGTCTTCAGGCCGGCCAGGCGCTCCGCGACCAGGATGCCCTCGGCGAAGCCGACGTGGGCGAGCTGGAGCGTCGGGACCAGGTCACCGACGGCGGAGACGGTCGGGACGTTGGTGCGCATGTACTCGTCGACGAGGACATAGCCGCGGTCCATGGCGACCCCGGCCTCCTCGTAGCCCAGGCCCTGGGAGACCGGGCCGCGGCCGACGGCGACGAGGAGGACCTCGGCCTCGAACTCCTTGCCGTCGGCGAGGGTGACCTTCACGCCGTCCTGGGTGTACTCGGCCTTCTGGAAGAAGGTGCCGAGGCTGAACTTGATCCCGCGCTTGCGGAAGGCGCGCTCCAGCAGCTTGGAGGAGTTCTCGTCCTCGACCGGGACGAGGTGCTTCAGGCCCTCGATGACGGTGACATCGGCACCGAAGGACTTCCAGGCGGAGGCGAACTCGACGCCGATGACGCCGCCGCCGAGGATGATCGCGGACTTCGGCACACGGTCCAGGACGAGGGCGTGGTCCGAGGAGATGATGCGGTTGCCGTCGATCGCCAGGCCGGGCAGCGACTTCGGCACGGAGCCGGTCGCCAGGAGGACGTGGCGACCCTGGATCCGCTGTCCGTTGACGTCGACCGAGGTCGGGGAGGACAGCCGGCCCTCACCCTCGATGTAGGTCACCTTGCGGGAGGCGATCAGGCCCTGCAGACCCTTGTACAGGCCCGAGATGACCTCGTCCTTGTACTTGTGGACGGCCGGTACGTCGATGCCCTCGAAGCTGGCCTTGACACCGAACTGCTCGCTCTCGCGGGCCTGATCGGCGATCTCTCCGGCGTGCAGCAGAGCCTTGGTGGGGATGCAGCCCCGGTGCAGGCAGGTGCCGCCGACCTTGTCCTTCTCGATCAGGGCGACGTCCAGGCCCAGCTGAGCCCCGCGCAGGGCCGCGGCGTAACCACCGCTGCCACCGCCGAGGATCACTAGGTCGAAAACGGTGCTGGCGTCGTTCGCCACGTCACGTCCTCCATGCATGTGCGCCGTACGCCGGTCTCCGTCGACCGGCAGGCGGCTGGTGTCCGGCCGCTCATTGCTTCGGCCCTTCGGTGGGGGCCCTGTCCTGCCAGGCCCCATCTTCGCACTTGTCGAAGGCCGTGGAGACGCCGGGCCGGTGTGTGGGACGTCTGATCCATCACGTCTGGGAGGTCGCGACGGTGGTGGATCGTACGCATTTCGTCGAGGCGTCCCACGGTACGACGTGCACGGTACGGCATGACGGCGGCCCCGGGCTCCGAGGAGCCCGGGGCCGGTGCGAGCCTCGGCCCGGCCGGGGCGGGGCCCCGGCCGTGCGGACCGGGACGGAGCGCCCGGAGGCGGACCTGGTCCCGGTCGGGCGGCTCAGCCCAGGTCGCCCGCCGCGGCCAGTTCGGCGAGGCGGACCAGGGTGCGGACCGCGGAACCCGTGCCGCCCTTCGGGGTGTAGCCGAAGGGGGCCTGCTCGTTGAAGGCGGGACCGGCGATGTCGAGGTGGGCCCAGGTGATGCCCTCGCCGACGAACTCCTTCAGGAACAGACCGGCGACCAGGCCGCCGCCCATCCGCTCGCCCATGTTGGCGATGTCGGCCGTGGGGGACTCCATGCCCTTGCGCAGGTGCTCGGGCAGCGGCATCGGCCAGGTCTCCTCGCCGACCTCCGCGGCGGCCTCGTGGATCGCGGTGCGGAACGCGTCGTCGTTCGCCATGATCCCGAAGGTGCGGCTGCCGAGCGCCAGCATCATCGCGCCGGTCAGGGTCGCCACGTCCACGATCGCGTCCGGCTCCTCCTCCGAGGCCGCCCACAGCGCGTCGGCGAGCACCAGCCGGCCCTCGGCGTCCGTGTTGAGGACCTCGACGGTCTTGCCGCTGTACATGCGCAGCACATCGCCGGGGCGGGTGGCCGAGCCGGACGGCATGTTCTCGGCGAGCGCCAGCCAGCCGGTGACCTTGACCTTGAGGCCGAGACGGGCGGCGGCCACGACCGCGGCGAACACCGCGGCGGCGCCGCTCATGTCGCACTTCATGGTCTCGTTGTGGCCGGCCGGCTTGAGCGAGATGCCGCCCGAGTCGTAGGTGATGCCCTTGCCGACGAGCGCGAGGTGCTTGTCCGCCTCGGGGTGCGCGTAGGACAGCTTCACCAGGCGGGGAGCGGCGGCCGAGCCCGCGCCGACCCCGAGGATGCCGCCGTAGCCGCCCTCGGCGAGCGCCTTCTCGTCGAGCACCTGCACCGTGAGGCCGTGCTCCTCGGCCGCGGTCTGCGCGACGGCCGCGAAGTGTGCCGGGGTCAGGTCGTTCGGGGGCGTGTTGATCAGGTCGCGGGCGCGGTTGAGCTCCTCGGCGACGGCGGTCACACGCTCCACGGCCGCCTTGTACGCCGCCTCGCGGGGCTTGCCGCCGAGCAGTACGACCTCGGTGAGCGGGGCCTTGCCGTTCTTGGCGTTCTTGCCGTTCCGGCCGTTCTCCTTGTACGCGTCGAAGGAGTACGCGCCGAGCAGCGCGCCCTCGCCGACGGCGCCGGTGTCGTCGGCGTCCGTGACCGGCAGGGCGAAGACGGCCTTCTCGGAACCGGCGAGCGCACGGGCGGCGGAACCGGCGGCGCGGCGCAGCGCCTCCGCGGTGAAGGACTCGCCCTGCTCGGGCTCGGCACCGAGGCCCACCGCCACCACGACGGGCGTCTTGAAGCCGGCGGGCGCGGGCAGCTTGGTCACCTCACCCTCGGCGCCCGAGGCGCCCAGGGTCTCCAGGACGGCGGCGAGCGTACCGTCGTACGCCTGGTCCACGGCCTCGGCGCCCGGTGCGACGACCGGGCCCTCGGCGCCCTTCGCTACACCGACCACGATCGCGTCGGCGCTCAGGCCGGCAGCGGCGGCGGTGCTGAGAGTGAGAGCAGTCACTGTGGTGAATTCTCGCTTCCGATTGAGTTCTCTTGGCCGAACGGATGGGGTCGGCCGGCCCGGACCCGACCCTAGATTGTTCCGATCGTCCGGTCTTCACCTGGGCAGGGAAACGTCCGTCACGAGCCTACGCTCGGGGGTCGTTTTCGCCATTCTCACAGGTACGTCCCGATCTCCCGGCCCCGCGTCCCGGCGGTGGCCGCCCCAACACCCCTGCCGCTCACCCTCGGTGAGGAGGTACCGACGCGGAGCGTTCCTGAGGGATCATCTCCGGGTACGCCGCCGCACCTCCTGGAGTCCGTCCGTGAGTCCGTCCGTGAAGCGCACCCTGCCGCTCCTCACCCTGCTTCTGCTGCTGGCCGGGTGCACCACCGTCACCGGCACCACCACCGCCGACGACAGGACGGGCGGCGCCCGTTGGCGGCCGCGCCCCGGGGTGGCCTGGCAGTGGCAGCTCAGCGGGCGCCTCGACACCTCCGTCGACGTACCGGTCTACGACATCGACGGCTTCGACCACTCGAGGGCGACCGTCACCGCACTGCACCGCAAGGACCGCAAGGTCATCTGCTATCTGTCCACCGGCGCGTGGGAGAAGTTCCGCCCGGACGCGAAGAAGTTCCCGAAGTCCGTGCTGGGCCGGGGCAACGGCTGGGAGGGCGAGCGCTGGCTCGACATCCGCCGTACCGACGTCCTCGAACCCCTGATGGCGAAGCGTCTCGACATGTGCCGCAGAAAGGGCTTCGACGCGGTGGAGCCCGACAACATGGACGGCTACCGCAACGACACGGGCTTCCCCCTGAAGGCGGCCGACCAGCTCCGCTACAACCGGCTCGTCGCCAGGCTGGCCCATGAGCGGGGGATGGCCGTCGGACTGAAGAACGACCTCGACCAGATACCCCGGCTGGTACGGGACTTCGACTTCGCGGTCAACGAACAGTGCGCCCAGTACGACGAGTGCGGGCGGCTGAAGCCCTTCATCGACGCGGACAAGGCCGTGTTCCACGTCGAGTACGAGCTGCCGACCGCACGCTTCTGCCCCGACTCCGGCCGGCTGAAGCTGAGTTCGATGCTCAAGAAGTACGCGTTGGGGGCATGGCGGCGGCCGTGCTGAACCGGAACGCCTCGACGGCCGTCCCCGCCACCCGGTCGAGCACCGGCAGCCCGAAGCCCTCCTCCACGTACAGCACCGTGGTGCGCCACAGCGAGAGCCCGAACCCCTGCGAGGCCCGGAGGACGTCGCCCCACGGGGCGAGCAGGCCGTGGCACGGCGCAGCGCGGGCACGGTCGTCCCCCGATCACGATCATGTGGCTGTCCCGCGGGTCACCCTGGCGTCGGCGCGGGGAAGTCCGGTGCCGTGGCAAGGGGATGCGGCAGCCCGGTGACACAGGGGTTCAGCCCAGGGACAGAACGACCAGGGCGGTCGTCGCCGCGGTCTCCGCGAGCCCCCCGAACACATCGCCCGTCACCCCGCCGAAGCGCCGGGTGCAGTGGCGCAGCAAAAGCTCCGCGGCGGCCGGCGCCAGCAGCACCGCGGCCGTCGTGCGGAGGGCGCCGCCCGCCCCCGGCAGCGCGCCCCCGGCCGCCGCCGCCGCGATCACCGCGACCGTCACCGCCAGCGCTCCCGGGACCGGGACCACCCCCGCCACCGCGGCCCCCAGCCCCTCCGGCCGGGCGGCCGGGACCCCGGTGCGCGCGGCCAGGGTGAGCGCGAGCCGGGCGGCCGTCGCCGAGACGACGGCGGCCAGCGTGCCCCGTGCCCAGGAGCCCTCGTAGGCATGGGCCAGCGCCGCCACCTGGGCGAGCAGGACCAGCACCAGCGTGATCACACCGAACGGCCCGATGTCCGACTGCTTCATGATCCGCAGCGCCTGGGCGGCGGGCTTCCCGCTGCCGAGCCCGTCGGCGGTGTCGGCCAGCCCGTCCAGATGGAGCCCCCGGGTGAGCACGGCCGGCACCGCGGTGGCGCAGACGGCGGCGAGCAGCGGCCCGGCGCCCAGCGCCAGCGCCGCCGCGCCGAGCAGCCCGGCGAGCCCCCCGACCACCACACCGACGAGCGGCGCGCACAGCATCCCGCCCCGTGCGGCCCCCCGGTCCCAGCGGCTCACCCGCACGGGCAGCACGGTGAGGGTGCCGAAGGCGAAGCGGAGGCCGTGGGCGGAGGGGGTCCTGGACACGGGCGAAGAGTACGTGAGCACCGCGGACCGCACCGGGGCCGGCCCCGTCCGGGCGGGCCCGGGCACGGGGGTCCGGGCACGGTCGTCCAGGCCCGGGGTTCAGGGCTTGACCGGCGGGGCTTCCGGCGCACAGCCGATCCCGCGGTCAGGACGCCGGCGCAGCGCCGACAGCCCGCACAGCGCCAGCACGGCCCCGATCGCGGCGATGTGCTCCTTGCCCGCGAGGTTCCCCTTGAGCAGCAGCTCCGCGATCATCGCCGCGATCACCACGCCCCCGGTGAGGTACGCCCGATGTCTCCAGCACAGGAACAGGGCGAGCCCGATCACCGCCGCCGACGGACCGGTGTCGACCACCTGGGCGTCCGTGGCCGGCAGCCCCAGCGGGTGGAGCGGGCCCAGGGCGATGCCCACACGTGCGTACAGCGTGCCGGCCAGGGTGGCGGTGTAGGCGATGACGAGCGTGCGCCACCAGCCCAGACAGATCTCGGCGACCCCGAACACCAGCAGGATCTGCAGCAGCGCCCCCCACACCGGCAGATCGAGGGCCGGTACGAAGAGGGAGAGGGGGGTGCGCAGCAGGGCCTGGCCCAGCGGCTCCTCGGCCCGCACCGATCCGATGTCCTGCACCGGCCCGAAGCCCCACGGCTGGTTCTGCACGAACTGCAGGACCGAGGTCAGACACACCGCCGAGAGCGTCGTCGGGACCGCCCGGAGGCCGCGCCGCGCGAGGGCCCCGCGCACGGTGCGATACAGCCCTCCCCACTCCGTGCGGGCCAGGCGGGCGAGGCCGTTCATCCGGCGGTCCCCTTCGGTCCGGCGCCCCTCATCTGTGCGACTGGAGATGCGTGCGGTGCAGCCACTTCGGCAGCCCCGGGGCCTCCAGGAACCCCTCGGCGCGCGCCGAGGCGAGCCCGATGCGCAGCAGGTCCGCGCTCTTCTCGAAGAGCAGGAACCGGGGTTCCCAGATGGGCCGGTACTTGGCGTTGGCCCGGTACAGCGACTCGATCTGCCACCAGCGCGAGAAGAAGCTGAGCAGCGAGCGCCACAGCCGCAGCACCGGTCCGGCGCCGAGACGTGCACCGCGTTCGAAGACGGAGCGGAACATCGCGAAGTTGAGCGAGACCTGGGTGACCTCGATCTCCCGGGCCCTGCGCAGCAGTTCGATGACCATGAACTCCATGAGTCCGTTGTCGGAGTCCCGGTCGCGGCGCATCAGATCGAGCGAGAGCCCGTGCGGCCCCCAGGGCACGAAGGACAGCAGCGCTCTGAGCCTCCCCTCCGCGTCCGCGCACTCCAGCATCACGCACTGCCCGTCCTCGGGGTCGCCGAGCCGTCCCAGCGCCATGCTGAAACCGCGCTCGGTGGCCCCGTCGCGCCAGTCGTCGGCCTTCCTCAGCAGGGACGCCATCTCGTCGGCGGGGATGTCCGCATGGCGCCTGACCCGGACCGTGTACCCGGCGCGCCCGACCCGGTTGTAGGCCTGGCGGACGGTGCGCATGGCCCGGCCCTCGAGGGTGAACTCGCCGACCTCCACGATGGCTTCGTCACCGAGCTCCAGCGCGTCCAGGCCGTGCCGTGCGTACACGGTCCCGGCCTCCTCGCTCGCGCCCATCACGGCCGGGATCCAGCCGTGCTCACGCGCCTGGGCGAGCCAGGGTTCGATGGCGCCGGGCCAGGCCTCCGGGTCGCCGAGCGGATCGCCGGAGGCCAGCGAGACCCCGCCGACCACCCGGTAGACGACCGCCGCCTTGCCGGTGGGCGACCAGATCACGCTCTTCTCCCGGCGCAGTGCGAAGTAGCCGAGCGAGTCCCGCTCGCCGTGCCGGTCGAGCAGGGCCCGCAGTTCTTTCTCGTCGCCCTCGCCGATCGGGTCGACGGCCCGCCGGGAGCGGAACGCGGCGTACAGGACGGCGAGGACCAGCAGGGTGCTGAAGGCGTTGACGGTGACATTGACCCAGGCGGGCGGTGCGATCCCCGGGTAGCGCGAGCCGTCCACGGTGACCGAGACCAGCCGCAGGGTGCCGTAGCGCCAGCGCTCGGGGAAGGTGGAACGTCCGGCGTCGTGCGCGGTGTTGGTGACCGTCACCAGCAGGGCGGCGAGCAGCGAGGTGGCGAGCAGCCCGCTGGCCGCGACGACGGCCGCGAGTCTGGGGTTGGAGCGGTCGCCCTTGGCGTAGAACTCCCGCCGCCCGGCCAGCAGCGCGCCGACGAAGGCCGCGGTGAGCACCAGGGAGACCCAGTTCTGCGGGTACTGCCGGATCTCCGGGAAGGTCATGGTGAGGGCGAACAGCAACAGGAACGGCCCGCTGAGCACCAGGTTGAGGATCCAGGCGGCCCGCTTGCGGCGGCGCATGGTGACCGCGAGGAACATCGTGAACACACCCGAGGCGAAACCCGCGGTCAGCAGATACGGCGTGAAGAGGTCCTCCTGGTTGTGCCGGCGCACGTCCTGCCCCAGGGAGACCCATACGGCGGAGAGGAAGTTGACGAAGGCGACGGCACGCAGATACCAGACGGCGGACGCGGCGGCCCGCCGGGAGGTCCGGCTGGACCGCCGTGCCCCGCTCTCCGGCCGGTCCGCGCGTTCCTGTTCCGCATGAAAACGGGCATCTCCCATGAAGCGCGATGATATGGGGCGCTCGGGGGTGTGCGGGGGAACGGTACGGGCCGGAGTCCGCGCCCCGCCGCCCGCCTACTCCTTCTCCGCGCTCTCCCCGGTCCCTGCGGCCTCCCCGGTCCCTGCGGCTGCTTCGGCCCCTGCGGCCTCTTCCGTCTCCTCGGTCCCGGCGGGCGGCGCGGGCGGCTTCTCCGGGAGCTCGGCCGACAGCGCCGCCGCCGCCCTGACCAGCGGCAGCGCCAGCAGGGCGCCGGTCCCCTCACCGACCGACACACCGTGGTCGAGCAGCGGTTCCAGCGCCATCCGGTCCAGCGCCTTGGCCTGCGCCGGCTCCCCGCTGCGCTGCCCGGCCAGCCACCAGTCCGGCGCGCGGAACGCGATCCGCTGGCCGACCAGCGCGCACGCCGCCGAGACCACCCCGTCCAGGATCACCGGGGTCTTGCGCACCGCGCACTGCAGCAGAAAGCCCGTGATCGCGGCCAGGTCGGCGCCGCCCACCGCCGCCAGCAACTGCAACTGGTCGCCCAGCACCGGCCGGGCCCTGCGCAGTGCGTCCCGCACGGCCGCACACTTGCGCATCCAGGCCAGGTCGTCGATCGCCAGACCGCCCCGCCCGGTCACCACGGAGGCGTCCGTCCCGCACAGCGCGGCGATCAGCACGGCCGCGGGGGTCGTCCCGCCCACGCTGACATCGCCGAGCACCAGCAGATCCGTCCCGGCGTCCGCCTCCTCGTCCGCGATCGCCATCCCCGCCCGGAACGCCGCCTCCGCCTCCTCGGGCGTCAGCGCGTCCTCGACATCGATCCGCCCGCTGCCACGGCGCACCCGGTGCCGCACGACCTCCTCCGGCAGCCCCTCCGGATCGCAGTCGAGCGCCATGTCGACCACCCGCACCGGGACGTCCAGCTGGCGCGCCAGGACCGACGCCGGGCTGCCGCCCTCCAGCAGCGCCCGCACCAGCCGGTCCGCGGTGCCCGCGGACCGCGCCGACACCCCGAGCGCGGCGACCCCGTGGTCGCCCGCGAACACCACCACCCGCGGTCGCCCGATCGGCCGCACCGGCACGGCGGACTGCGCGGCCGCCAGCCACTCGCCCAGTTCGTCGAGGCGGCCCAGCGCCCCGGGCGGCACGATCTGACGCTCCCGGCGTGCCTCCGCGTCGCGGCGCACCCCGCCGTCCGGGCGCTCGATCAGATCGGTGAAGTCGTCGAGATTAAGCGAGCTCATTCGCCGAACAGTACCGCCAGGGATCGACCACCGGGGCGCCACGTCGACGGCACGTCCTTGCATCCCCGGGCGGGTTCCCGTACGTACCGTTCTGGCATGGTTCGTCGTGCTCGTCCGTCGCACGGCCGCACCCCGTCACCGCCGTCCACAGGAGCCGCCCATGCCCGCCGTCCCGCACCCGCCGGACACCGGCCGCAGTGCCGGGTGCCCCGGTGAACCCGCCCAGGGCCCCGAGTGGTTCCAGGAGCGGCGCCGCGCCGACTGCCCCTGGTGCGGCTCGACGCGGCTGCGCACCCGGCTGCGCATCCCCGGCCCGGTCCACCCCACGTCCGGCGCCGTCGCCGTCGACGAGTGCCGGGACTGCGGCCACGCCTTCCGGAACCCCCACCGCACCGCCGGGGCACTCACCCCCCACCACCGGGACCTCCCCGGGGCGCATCCGCTCGACGGCCTCGCCGAACGGCTCCTCACCGCCCCCGGCACCGCCCGGCGCCACCGGGCCGCGGCCCGCGCCATGCTGCCCTTCCCGGAGCCGGAGAGCTGGCTCGACATCGGCACCGGGGACGGCCGCTTCCCCCGGGCGGCCAGGGAGATCCTCCCGTACACCTCCTTCGACGGCCTCGACGACGACCCGGGCATCGAGCGGGCACGGACCGCGGGCCGTATCGAGGAGGCCCACCACGGGAATCTCACCGACCCGGAGATCCTCGCGCGGCTGCGCTCCCGCTATGACGTCGTCAGCATGTTCCAGCATCTGGAGCACACCCCCGACCCCCGCGCGGAACTGCGCGCCGCCCTGACGGTGCTGCGCCCCGGCGGCCATCTGCTCGTCGAAGTCCCCGACCCCGGCTGCGCGTTCGCCGCGCTGCCCGGCCTGTGGGGGGCGGGGTACGGCCGGCCCGGCCCCCTCCATCTGATGCCGCTGGTCAATCTGCTGGCCGAGGTGGAGGCCCTGGGCTGTGTGATCGTCACCACGGACCGCCGCGAGGCGCACCGGCCGTACGACCTCTCGGGCACCCTGGCGCTCGCCCTGGACCGGGCGCTGCCGGCACCGGACGCCCCCGGGCCGGTGTTCCGCGGCCTGCTGCGCTCGGCCCTGACGGGCGCAGCGACCCCGCTGGTGGCGACGGCCGCGGTCCTGGACCACACGCTGGCCCCGCTGCTGCGGCGCACCCGCTTCTCGAACGCCTACCGGGTCATCGCCCGCAAGGCCGTCTCAGCCGCGTAGGGCCAGCGCCTGCCCGGCCACCACCAGCAGCACCTGCTCGCACTCCGCCGCGAACGCGGCGTTCAGACGGCCGAGTTCGTCCCGGTAGCGGCGGCCGGACGCCGTCGCCGGGACGATGCCGGAACCGACCTCGTTGGAGACCGCGACGACCATCCTGCGCGTGGCGCGCACCGCCGCCGTCAGCTCCGCCACCCGGGCCCGCAGCGCCCGCTCACCGCCGTCCGACCACTCCGCGTCGTCCCAGGCGTTCACCGCGTCCATCGCATCGGTCAGCCACAGCGACAGACAGTCGATCAGCAGCGGCGGCCCGTCCTGCCCCAGCAGGGGCACCAGGTCGCAGGTCTCGGTGGTGCACCAGGAGCCGGGCCGCCGCTCCCGGTGCGCGGCCACCCGCGCCGCCCACTCGGTGTCCCCGCCCCGCGTGCCGCCCGTCGCGACGTACAGCACATCGGGGAACGCCTCCAGCCGCCGCTCCGCCTCCACCGACTTGCCCGAGCGGGCCCCGCCCAGCACCAGGGTGCGCCGCGGCACGTCCGGCACGGCCTCATAGGCGCCGACCGCCAGCGTCGTCCCGTCCGGCACCGCCCGCGCCCCCGCCGCGGCCAGCCGCCGCCGCAGCTCGGCACCCGGCGGCACCTCGTGACCGAGATGGACCGCGACCACATCGGTGGTCGGCCCCAGCGCCCCCACCGCGCGCAGCCGCGCGAGTCCGTCCGGCCGCCCCAGGACATCGCCGACCACCATGTCGTACGGCGCCGCCGGCTCCTCGACGCCCGCGGGGGCCGCGCCCGGCGGCAGATACAGCAGCCGCCGCCCGTCCGGACCGGTCACCGCGTACCCGGTGCCCGGCGCGTCCATCGCCAGGGCCCGCACCCGGTGCCCGGTCAGCAGGGCCAGGTCCCGTCCGTCCGGCACCCGTACGGGCGTCGGCAGGCCCGCCGGGACCTCGACCGGGGGCCCGTCGTGCGGATGGGTCAGCAACACCTGGCGCACCCCGGCCAGCGACCGCCCGGCGCGCGCCGCCGCGAAGGCCGCGCCCGGCGTCAGATCCAGCAGCAGCACCCCGTCCACCAGCAGCGCGGTCGCCGCGCGCGCCTCCGGGCCGAGCGCACGGGCGCAGGCCGCACAGGGGCAGTCGGGGCGGGGGAGCCCCGCCGGGGCACCGGTTCCGAGCAGAGTCAGTTCCACGGACCCGATTTTCCCGGGTCGCCGCGGGTGTCGCCCGTCCGGCTAGGCTCAGTGCGGCAGCCGGGTCCGGTGGTCCGGCCGTTGCTCTGCATGTGCTCACATCTTGGAGGCGTACATGGCGGCATGGACGTGGCGGTTCGAGAAGGCCGACGGGGCGGAGGTCCAGCCCGCGGTCGTGCCCGAGGAGTTCACCACGCAGGGGGACGCCGAGTCCTGGATCGGGGAGCACTGGAGGGAACTGGCCGACGGGGGCGCCGACCAGGTGCGGCTGTTCGAGGACAGCACGGAGATCTACGGGCCGATGAACCTGCACGCCGAGGAGGCGTAGTCCGCGGGGCGAGGGCCGCACGGCCCTCGCCCGTCCCCGCTACTGCTCGCCCAGGGTGACCTCGGTGGTCGTCGAGTTCCCGTTCCGGGTGTAGGTGACCGTCGTCCGCTGCCCCGGCTTGTCACGGGCGAGCGCCTCGGCGAGCGAGGTGATGGTGGTGACGTCCGTGTCACCCAACCTGGTGATGATGTCCCCGGTCCGCAGGCCCGCCCGCGCGGCCGCGCCACCGCTTTTGACCTCGACCACCGTCACTCCGACCGGCTGGTAGGAGCTGTTCACCACGGTGCGGCCGGTGATGTCGAGCGCGGCCCGCCCCGAGACCGTGACCCTGCCGGTCCTGACGATCTGGTCGGCGATGGTCTTCACCGTGGACGCCGGGATCGCGAACCCGATGCCGGGCGCCGCGCTGTTGCCCAGCTCGGGGTCGATCGCGGCGAGTGTGGGGATGCCGATGACCTCGCTGTCGAGATTGACGAGCGCGCCCCCGCTGTTGCCCGGGTTGATCGCCGCCGAGGTCTGCACCATGTTCGCGATGGTGGCGCCCGTGGTTCCCCCCTCGCTGACGGTCCGCCCGGTCGCCGAGACGATGCCCTGGGTCACGCTGGACGACAGCCCGAGCGGCGAGCCCATGGCGAGGACGATCTGCCCCACCTCGACCTTGGCCGAGTCCCCGAAGACCGCCGCCTTCAGCCCCTTCGGCACCTTCTCCAGCCTGATGACGGCGAGATCCTGGTCCGGGTACGAGGAGACCAGGCGCGCGGTGAGCGCGGTCCGGCTGTTGGCCGTGGTCACCTTGAAGGTCTGCGAGTTCCCGACCACATGCGCATTGGTGACGATGTCCCCCCTGCCGTCGTAGACCACGCCGGACCCCAGGGAGTTGCCGGCCTGGATCTGCACGACGGACGGCAGCACGTTCCTGATGACCTTCTGGTACTCGCTCTGCAGATCGGTCGCCGTGGCCGGACTGGGCGAGGGGGTGGCCGCCTGCGGGGTCGGCGAACCGCCCGCCTGGGGCGAGGGGTCGGAACCGGTGCAGCCGCCGAGCAGCACCAGCGGACAGACCAGCGTCGGCGCGTACCGCCGGCTCAGGGCACGCGTACGGGTGCGGGTACGGGAAGGGGCCATGCCCCGAGTGTCGGCGCGGGGCGCCGCCCGCGCTTGTCCGGTACGCCCGAACGGCGGCCCCCGGCCGTGGCTGCGCCCACCCGCGGTGACGCGCCCACCTGCGACGACGGGTCGTCCGCGGCGGTGTCCCCCTGCCGTGCGGGGGAGGTCCTCAGTCCCGTACCCCGCACAGATGCAGCAGTGCCGCGACGCCGCGGTAGGGATCCGTCCGCCCGGCCCGCTCCTCGGCCGCCAGCAGCGTCTCCACCTCGGCGGGCGGCTCCGCCCCGTCCACCGCCAGATCGGTGAAGATCCGCACCCCGTACCAGGTGTGCAGCGGTGCCCCGATCCCCGCGAGCGTCGAGGTCAGCGACTCCAGCCGGTCCGCGCGCACCTCGAGGCCGAGCCGGTTGGTGTACGTCATGGTGTCGAACGCGCTGAGCGCCCCCGCCCAGTCCCCGGACAGCCCCGGCCGCACCGCCAGCGCGTTCCCGTTGCGGACCAGCAGCGACAGCAGGCCGCCGGGCGCCAGCATCCGGGCCAGCCCCGCCACCAGCGGATCGGGTTCCTCGACGTACATCAGCACCCCGTGGCACAGCACGAGGTCGAAGCTGCCCGGCAGGAAGTGCACCCCGGTGTCCCGGCCGTCGCCCTCGATGATCCGCACCCGGGACCGTATGCCGTCCGGCTCGCGGGACAGCGCCTCGCGGGCCGCGGAGATCATCTTCTGGTCCTGTTCCAGCCCGGTGACCTGGTGGCCGACCCGGGCCAGGCGCAGGGCCTGGGTGCCCTGGCCCATGCCCACGTCGAGCACCCGCAGCCGCTGCCCGACCCGGAACCGCCCGGATATCTGCTCGTCGAGCTGCCGGGTCACCAGTTCCTGCCGCACGAGGTCGCGCAGGCCCCCCAGCCCGCTCAACCAGGCGTCCGCCGCCTCCCCGGTGAAGGAATCCGTGCTCAGGGCCGCTCTCCGCGCTTGAGCTGCGGCTTCGGCAGCCGGAGCCGGCGCATCTGGAGAGAGCGCATCAGCGCGTAGGGGATCGCGCCCCTCTTGTTCTGGTCCGGGAAGCGCTCGTTCAGCCGCTTGCGCAGCCGGACGCTGGACAGGATCGAGTCGATCACGATCAGCAGGATCACGATCATCCACAGCAGCAGTGCGAGGTTCTGCGCCCGGCTCTCCTGGACCACGGTCAGCACCAGGATGATCACGGCCATCGGGAGGAAGAACTCCGCGACGTTGAAGCGGGTGTCGACGAAATCACGGGCGAACTTGCGCACCGGCCCCCGGTCCCGCACCGGCAGATACCGTTCGTCGCCGTTCCCGGCCAGCGCTTGGCGCTGCTTCTCCATCAGCACGCGGCGCTCGTCGCGTTGCCGCTTGGCGGCCTCCTTGCGGGTGGTCGGCGTGTTGGCCACGCTGCGCCGCTGGGCCTGGGCCTCACTGCGCTTGGGCGTGGGCCTGCCCTTCGGGGCCTGCGGGTCACGGATCTGCTTGGAGTCGGTCACCGGCGCCTTGTCGGCGGTCTGGGCCTTCTCTTCCTTGGCACGGCTACGGAACACAAATCCCAAGGGTACGGGTTGGCCCCGCATGGACCCCAGCGGGTTGGGGAACGATCCGGCAACACCGGTCGTCTGTACGAGGACACAGGGGTCGCGAAGGGCGACACCGCCGTTCTCGCGGAGGAGACCGGGGGAGAACCGGGAGTCCGTCCGTGGGTAACCTCGGGGGACACCTAATCCCTGCGCCGGAGCGGGGAGCGCATGCAGTCGTCCTTGGGGATGACCGCATCCGTCCCCGGACAGTGCGGTAATAGAGGCAGGGCCCGTACTGTGGGTTCTGTCGCAGACGTGTGAGCTGGAGTCCGTCAGAAGGGGGCGCGCGAAGCCCATGAGCGGTGTCATGAAGCGTATGGGGATGATCTTCCGCGCGAAGGCGAACAAGGCCCTTGACCGGGCCGAGGACCCGCGCGAGACCCTCGATTACTCGTACCAGAAGCAGCTGGAGCTGTTGCAGAAGGTGCGTCGCGGCGTCGCGGACGTGGCGACCAGCCGTAAGCGCCTGGAGCTGCAGCTCAACCAGTTGCAGGGCCAGTCCTCCAAGCTCGAGGACCAGGGCCGCAAGGCGTTGGCGCTCGGCCGGGAGGACCTGGCCCGTGAGGCGCTGTCCCGGCGCGCCGCGCTCCAGCAGCAGGTCACGGATCTGGAGACCCAGCACCAGACCCTCCAGGGCGAGGAGGAGAAGCTCACCCTGGCGGCCCAGCGTCTCCAGGCGAAGGTGGACGCCTTCCGCACGAAGAAGGAGACCATCAAGGCGACGTACACCGCGGCGCAGGCGCAGACCCGTATCGGCGAGGCCTTCTCCGGCATCTCCGAGGAGATGGGCGACGTCGGTCTGGCCATCCAGCGGGCCGAGGACAAGACGGCGCAGCTCCAGGCCCGCGCCGGGGCGATCGACGAACTGCTGGCCTCCGGCGCCCTGGACGACTCCTCCGGACTGGCGAAGGACGACATCCAGGCCGAGCTGGACCGGCTCTCCGGCGGCACGGACGTGGAGCTGGAACTGCAGCGCATGAAGGCGGAACTGGCCGGCGGCTCCGCACAGCCCCAGGCCATCGAGGGCGGCGCGGGCCAGGGGCAGACCCAGTCCCAGCCGCAGGACACCCCGCGCTTCGACAAGCAGTGACCCTGTCACCCACCGCGTCCCACGCCTGAGGAGGGCGGCATGATCGTACGGATCATGGGGGAAGGCCAGGTGAAGCTGGACGACGGCCACCTCACCGAGCTGAACAAGCTGGACGACGAGCTGCTCCGGGAGGTGGAGAGCGGGGACGAGCAGGGCTTCCGCCGCACCCTGGGATCCCTCCTGGAGGCGGTCCGCCGGCTGGGCACCCCCCTCCCGGACGACTCCCTGGAACCGTCCCAGCTGATCCTCCCGTCGCCGGACGCCTCCCTCGAGGAGGTCCGCGACATGCTCAGCGACGACGGCCTGATCCCGGGCTGACCACCGAGCCCCCGCCGCCCCGCCCGGAAGACGGGCACGGGGCGGCTCCCGGGCGGGGCGGACGCCGCCCGTTCCGTGCCCGGCGGCCGGCCCGTACCCTTTGCTGGGGTGAGCACCCTCGAACGCACCCGGGACGGCTTCCGCGCCCACCCTCTGGCCCTGGACGCCGTTCTCGCGGTCGCCGTACTCCTCTGCATGGTGGCCGGTTCCTTCGTCGACCCCCATGGCGAGGACGGCCCCACCTGGGGCGCCCGCACCCCCGATGCGCTCAGCCTGGCCCTGATGGTGCTGGCCGCGGCGACGCTGGCCCTGCGGCGGCGCAACCCCCTGGCCGTCCTCGCCGTCACGGCCGCGCTCTCCCTGGTGGAACTCGTCACCGCCGACCCCCGCGCCCCCGTGGTGATGGCCACGGTTATCGCGCTCTACACCGTCGCCTCCACCACCGACCGCCCCACCACCTGGCGGGTCGGACTGCTCACCATGACCGCCCTGACCGGCGCCGCCATGCTCGCCGGCCCCCTGCCGTGGTACGCCCAGGAGAACCTCGGCGTCTTCGCCTGGACCGGCATGGCCGCGGCCGCCGGTGACGCCCTGCGCAGCCGCCGCGCCTTCGTCCATGCCATCAGGGAACGCGCCGAGCGGGCCGAACGCACCCGGGAGGAGGAGGCCCGCCGCCGCGTCGCCGAGGAACGGCTCCGCATCGCCCGCGATCTGCACGATGTCGTGGCCCATCACATCGCCCTGGTCAATGTGCAGGCCGGGGTCGCCGCCCATGTCATGGACAAGCGGCCCGACCAGGCCAAGGAGGCCCTCGCCCATGTGCGCCAGGCCAGCCGCTCCGCGCTCGACGAACTGCGCGCCACCGTGGGTCTGCTCCGTCAGTCCGGCGATCCCGAGGCCCCCACCGAGCCCGCCCCGGGCCTGGCCCACCTCGACGAACTCGCGGACACCTTCCGCAACGCCGGTCTTCCCGTCGAGGTCGCCCGCGCCGACCATGACACCGCCCTGTCGGCCGCCGTCGACCTGGCCGCCTACCGGGTCATCCAGGAAGCCCTCACCAATGTCCGCAAGCACGCGGGCCGGTCGGCGAAGGCCGAGGTCAGTGTCGTACGCGTGGGGCCGAACGTGGAGGTCACCGTGCTCGACGACGGAGCGGGCGACGGCACCGGGCAGCGGGACGACGACGGGCGGGACGGACACCCGGGACCCGGCGGACACGGGCTGCTCGGCATGCGGGAGCGCACCACCGCGCTCGGCGGCACCCTCAGCGCCGGTCCCCGCTACGGAGGCGGCTTCCGGGTCCATGCGATCCTGCCGGTCGACCACCATGTGACGACCGCGGCCGGCGGGTCCGTGTGACCGCGCTCCAGGGAGACCCCGTATGACCATCCGTGTCCTGCTCGCCGACGACCAGGCGCTGCTGCGCAGTGCCTTCCGTGTGCTGGTCGACTCGGAACCCGACATGGAGGTGGTCGGGGAGGCGTCCGACGGGGCGGAGGCGGTCCGGCTGGCCGGGGAGCAGCGCCCCGACGTGGTCCTCATGGACATCCGGATGCCCGGCACGGACGGCCTCGCCGCCACCCGCCTGATCAGCGACGATCCCGCTCTCGCCCAGGTCCGTGTGGTCATCCTGACGACCTTCGAGGTCGACGACTATGTGGTGCAGTCGCTGCGGGCCGGGGCGTCCGGCTTCCTCGGCAAGGGATCGGAACCCGACGAACTGCTGAGCGCCATCCGGGTCGCGGCCGGGGGCGAGGCCCTGCTGTCGCCCGCCGCCACCAAGGGGCTCATCGCCCGGTTCCTCGCCCAGGGCGACGGCGACGACCGGCACGACCCGGCCCGCTCCGACCGGCTCGGCACCCTCACCGGACGCGAGCGCGAGGTCCTCGTCCAGGTGGCCGGCGGCCACTCCAACGACGAGATCGCCGAACGGCTGGAGGTCAGCCCGCTCACCGTGAAGACCCATGTCAACCGGGCCATGGCCAAGCTGGGCGCCCGTGACCGGGCCCAACTGGTGGTCATCGCCTACGAGTCGGGACTGGTACGCCCCAGGGTGGACTGAGAGCTCCGAACAAAAGTGGGCGCCGCCCGCCGGGCCCCACTTTTGTTCGGAGCTCTGAGGGGAGGCCGGCCCGGTACGTCCACGGGTGGACCGGGCCCGGCCGGGCCGTACTGCGCCCGTAGTAGGAGCCCCCGAGGAAATGGACTCTGGGGCGACGGATCGGCCCTCCGCGGTGGCCCAAGGTGTAGGGGAGGGCGCCTCATCTGCGCTCTGACCCTTCTTCTCAGCGACAGAGAGAGACGCCGACCCATGTCCTGGCTGTCACGATTCAG
The DNA here is from genome assembly GCF_008704995.1 of Streptomyces nodosus. Classification (NCBI taxonomy): domain Bacteria; kingdom Bacillati; phylum Actinomycetota; class Actinomycetes; order Kitasatosporales; family Streptomycetaceae; genus Streptomyces; species Streptomyces nodosus. Next base: position 2,296,239 of record NZ_CP023747.1, on the reverse strand, counting down.
CCTCGCGCAACGGGCCCTGATAGGTCTGATGTCGATCATTGCGATCGTCTTCGGGGCGATCGCCATCCCGCAGCTCAAGCAGCAACTCCTGCCCACCATCGACCTGCCCATGGTCTCCGTCCTGGCGCCGTACCAGGGCGCCTCCCCGGACGTCGTCGAGAAGCAGGTCGTCGAGCCCCTCGAGGACAGCCTTCAGGGTGTCACCGGGATCAAGGGCATCACCTCCCGGGCGAGCGAGGGCAACGCCGTCATCATGGCGTCCTTCGACTACGGCAACGACACCAAGCAGCTCGTCGCCGACGTCCAGCAGGCCGTCAACCGGGCCCGCGTCCGGCTCCCGAACTCGGTCGAACCGCAGGTCATCGCGGGTTCGACGGACGACATGCCGACCGTGGTGCTCGCCGTCACCTCCGACAAGGACCAGCAGGCCCTGGCCGACCAGCTGGACAAGACGGTGGTGCCCGCGCTGAAGGACATCAGCGGGGTCGGCCAGGTCACCGTCAACGGTGCACGCGACCTCCAGGTCACCGTCACGCCCGACCAGGCCAAGCTCGCCCGGGCGGGCCTGTCCACGGCCCAGCTCGGCCAGGCCCTTCAGGCGGGCGGCGCCACGGTCCCCGCGGGCTCCTTCGACGAGGACGGCGCCAACCGCACCGTCCAGGTCGGCGGCGGCTTCACCTCGCTGCGGCAGATCCAGGACCTGATGGTGGCGGGAGAGCCCGGCGGCAGCGGCAAGCCCGTACGCCTCGGTGACGTCGCCACGGTCCGGCAGCAGGAGGCCAGGACCGACGCCATCACCCGGACCGACGGCAAGCCCAGCCTCGCCGTGGTCGTCACCATGGACCACGACGGCAGCGCGGTCGCCATCTCCGACGCCGTCAAGGACAAGCTGCCGGACCTGCGCAAGGACCTCGGCAGCGGCGCCACCCTCACCGTGGTCAGCGACCAGGGCCCGGCGGTCTCCAAGGCCATCTCCGGTCTGACGACCGAGGGCGCGCTGGGTCTGCTCTTCGCGGTGCTGGTGATCCTGGTCTTCCTGGCGTCGATCCGTTCCACCCTCGTCACGGCGGTCTCGATCCCGCTGTCGGTGGTCCTGGCCCTGATCGTGCTGTGGACGCGCGACCTCTCGCTGAACATGCTGACGCTCGGCGCGCTCACCATCGCCATCGGCCGGGTCGTCGACGACTCCATCGTGGTCCTGGAGAACATCAAGCGGCACCTCGGCTACGGCGAGGAGCGCCAGAGCGCGATCCTCACCGCGGTCCGCGAGGTGGCCGGAGCGGTGACCTCCTCCACGCTGACGACGGTCGCGGTCTTCCTGCCGATCGGCCTGGTCGGCGGCATGGTGGGCGAGCTGTTCGGCTCGTTCTCCCTCACCGTGACGGCGGCGCTGCTGGCCTCGCTGCTGGTGTCGCTGACGGTGGTCCCGGTCCTGTCGTACTGGTTCCTGCGGGCCCCGAAGGGCACGCCCGAGGACGCGGAGGCGGCCCGCCGCGCCGCGGAGGAGAAGGAGGCGAAGAGCCGCCTTCAGCGCCTGTACGTTCCGGTGCTGCGCTTCGCGACCCGCCGCCGCCTCACCAGTGTGGCCATCGCGGTGGTCGTGCTGGTCGCGACCTTCGGCATGGCGCCCCTGCTGAAGACGAACTTCTTCGACCAGGGCGAGCAGCAGGTCCTCAGCATCAGTCAGAAGCTCAAGCCGGGCACCAGCCTGGCGGCGACCGACGCCTCGGTGCGCAAGGTCGAGAAGATGCTCTCCGGGACGAAGGGCGTCAAGGACTACCAGGTGACGATCGGTTCGTCCGGTTTCATGGCCGCCTTCGGCGGCGGCACGGACACCAACCAGGCGTCGTACTCGGTGATGCTCGACGACTCGGCCAAGGGTACGGACGTGCAGAACCGCATCGAGGACGGGCTGGCCTCGCTCTCCGGGGTCGGCACCACCACGGTGTCGGCCGGGGACGGCTTCGGCAGCCAGGACCTGAGCGTGGTCGTCAAGGCGGCCGACGCGGACACCCTGCGCAAGGCCGCGGCGGACGTCCGCACCGAGGTCGCGAAGCTCAAGAACGTCACCGATGTGACGAGCGACCTGGCGCAGAGCGTGCCCCGTATCTCGGTCAAGGCCAACTCCCGTGCGGCGGCGGCCGGTTTCAACGACCAGACGCTGGGCGCCGCGGTCGGCCAGGCGGTGCAGGGCACCCCGTCCGGCAAGGCGATCATCGACGACACCGAGCGGGACATCGTCATCCGGGCGGCGAAGCCGGCCACGACGCTGAACCAGCTGAAGAACCTGAGCCTCGGCGCGGTCAAGCTCGGTGACATCGCCGATGTGAAGCTGGTGGACGGTCCGGTGTCGATGACCCGGATCGACGGTCAGCGGGCGGCGACGATCACCGCGCGCCCGACGGGTGACAACACCGGCGCGGTGAGCACGGAGCTCCAGTCGAAGATCGACGCTCTGAAGCTGCCGTCCGGCGCGACCGCGCAGATCGGTGGTGTCTCGCAGGACCAGGACGACGCGTTCAAGAACCTCGGCCTGGCGATGCTGGCGGCCGTGGCGATCGTGTTCATGCTGCTGGTGGCGACGTTCCGCAGCCTGGCCCAGCCGCTGATCCTGCTGGTCTCCATCCCGTTCGCGGCGACGGGCGCGATCGGTCTCCTGATCGTCACGGGCACCCCGATGGGTGTTCCGGCGATGATCGGCATGCTGATGCTGATCGGCATCGTGGTGACCAACGCGATCGTGCTGATCGACCTGATCAACCAGTACCGCACCCAGGGGTACGGCATCGTCGAGGCCGTGATCGAGGGTGGCCGTCACCGGCTGCGCCCCATCCTGATGACCGCTCTGGCCACCATCTTCGCGCTGCTGCCGATGGCCCTGGGCGTCACGGGCGAGGGCGGCTTCATCTCCCAGCCGCTGGCGGTGGTGGTGATCGGCGGTCTGATCACCTCGACCTTGCTGACCCTCCTGCTGGTCCCGACCCTCTACGCGATGCTGGAGCTCCGCAAGGAACGCCGCGCCGAGAAGAAGGCCGCGAAGCGGGCGAAGCGCGACGGGACCCCCACCGCGCCGAGCGAGCCGGCCGAGGTGACCCGGGCCGACGAGTCCGGGGAGCCGGAGCACGCGAGCGTGTGACGTCCCGACAGGGCAGAGGCCCGGCCCGCACGGATGTGCGGGCCGGGCCTCGCCGTCTTTCGCGGGGTGGGACACGGCCCCATCGGCGCGGGAGCGCTACGGCAGCGCCAGCATGCGTTCCAGGGCCAGCTTCGCGAAGGACTCCGTCTCCTTGTCCACCTCGATGCGGTTGACCAGGTTGCCCTCCGCCAGCGACTCCAGTGCCCACACCAGGTGCGGCAGGTCGATGCGGTTCATCGTCGAGCAGAAGCACACCGTCCGGTCGAGGAAGACGATCTCCTTGTCCTCCGAGGCGAAACGATTTGCCAGCCGCCGTACGAGGTTGAGCTCGGTGCCGATGGCCCACTTGGAGCCCGCCGGTGCCGCCTCCAGCGCCTTGATGATGTACTCCGTCGAGCCGACGTGGTCCGCGGCGGCCACGACCTCGTGCCGGCACTCGGGGTGGACCAGCACGTTCACCCCGGGGATCCGCTCCCGGACGTCGTTCACCGAGTCCAGGTTGAAGCGGCCGTGCACCGAGCAGTGGCCACGCCACAGGATCATCGTGGCGGCGCGCAGCTCCTCGGCCGTCAGCCCGCCGTTCGGCTTGTGCGGGTTGTAGACGACGCAGTCCTCGAGCGACATGCCCAGGTCCCGTACCGCCGTGTTGCGGCCCAGGTGCTGGTCCGGGAGGAACAGGACCTTCTCGCCCTGCTGGAAGGCCCACTCCAGGGCCCGCTTCGCGTTCGAGGAGGTGCAGATGGTGCCGCCGTGCCGACCCGTGAACGCCTTGATGTCGGCGGACGAGTTCATGTACGAGACCGGCACCACCTGCTCGGCGACGCCCGCCTCGGTCAGCACGTCCCAGCACTCGGCGACCTGTTCGGCCGTCGCCATGTCGGCCATGGAGCAGCCGGCCGCCAGGTCCGGCAGGACCACCTTCTGCTCGTCGGAGGTGAGGATGTCCGCCGACTCCGCCATGAAGTGCACACCGCAGAAGACGATGTACTCGGCCTCCGGCCGCGCCGCGGCCTCCCGGGCCAGCTTGAAGGAGTCGCCCGTGACATCGGCGAACTGGATGACCTCGTCGCGCTGGTAGTGGTGGCCGAGCACGAAGACCTTGTCCCCGAGCTTCTCCTTGGCCACCCGGGCGCGCTCGACCAGGTCCGGGTCGGACGGGGAGGGCAGGTCGCCGGGACACTCCACGCCTCGCTCGCTCCTCGGATCGGCCTCACGGCCGAGCAACAGCAGGGCGAGGGGCGTCGGCTGGACGTCGAGCTCCTGGGGTTGGGCGGTGGTCACGACACGCACCCTTTCTGTTCTGCGGCTCGCCGGCCCTCGGACGGGTCGGCGGGACATGCGGGACACGCCTTTTCGTCGAAATGACGCTATCTATCATAACCGCTTCACGTCAGATTGACGACGGCGATAGCGTCCATGTGACGTGAATCCCGGACCGAGACATGGATCCCCCGGCGGGCGGACGCCGTCCCTCCGACGGACGAGGCCCGTCCACAGGCCGCTGTGCGGGTTCCGCCGGGTGTGCGAGCATGAGGGAGAAGCGAAAAGACATGCTCCCGGCCCGGAATGAATCCGCGGCCGCGCCGGTTGCACCCGTCGGCAAGCAGTCTCCGTACAACCCGGGAGAGATGTAGATGTCCGTACAGGACGAGACCACCACCGTCACCGACGGCATCATCCTGACCGACGCCGCTGCGGCCAAGGTCAAGGCCCTGCTCGACCAGGAAGGCCGTGAGGACCTGGCGCTGCGCGTCGCCGTCCAGCCCGGCGGCTGCTCCGGCCTGCGCTACCAGCTCTTCTTCGACGAGCGCTCCCTCGACGGCGACGTGAAGAAGGACTTCGACGGAGTCAAGGTCGTCACCGACCGTATGAGCGCCCCCTACCTGGGCGGCGCCACCATCGACTTCGTCGACACCATCGAGAAGCAGGGCTTCACCATCGACAACCCGAACGCGACGGGCTCCTGCGCCTGCGGCGACTCCTTCAGCTGAGCACACCGCGACCGGCCACGGTGCGCGGACCGAAGGCGGCGCCCCCTCCGCAAGGGGACGCCGCCTTCGTGTGTCCGGGGCTCCTCCGCCGCGGTTCCGCGTTCCCTACGACCGGACCGGGCCCGGCCCGTCGGCGGACGGCGGTGACGGGCCGGCCGGGACGCCCCTGGGCACCGGCTCGCCGTCACCGCCCACCACCGCACGGTCCCCGAGCGGCTCCCGGAGCCGCACCGTCTCCCGGTACTGCTTGGCGACCATGATGCAGATCCGGCCCGGAGCGGACGTCTCGGTCACGGTGACCGTCACCTCGCCGGAGCCCTCGTCCACGGACACCGCATAGTCGGCACACACACCGCCCTGGTAGGACACGGTGAGGTCCCGGCCGTCGGCGTCGTAGCCCAGGACCTCCACGGCACGTCGTGCGGAAGCCCCGGTGGACTGGTCGCTCCTGCCGGGTCCACCCGTGCCCGGATCCCCGGTCGAGGCGGCCCGCGGCGGGGTCGTGTACCGCGGGTCGACCGCCGGACGCGTCACCGTGATGTCCTCCGCGCCCCCCGCCGGCCGCACCTGGAACAGCCATGACGGCACCAGTACCGGCCGGCCTGCCACCGCCTCCGCGGCCAGCCCGAACACCGCTCCCCGCACGGACGCCGACGGCCGCTCCGGGGCAACGGTGGACGCCGTGCACGGAGCCTCGTCCCGGTCCTTCAGCGGTACGGGCCCGATACAGCCGCCGATGCCCTTGCGGCCGTACGAGGGGGTCGTCCCGTGCGGCAGGTCCAGCGCCCGCCGCGCGTCGACGACCGGATACACGGCTCCCTCGACCGGTGCCTTCAGCCTGCCGCTCCCGCCGATGACCGTGCCGTCGGAGCCGATCCGGAGGCCGGTCGTCCAGCCGGCGGTGGGCAGCCCGCCCACCCGCGGCTCGGCGTTCACCACCCGCGCCTGCCCCATGAGCTGGGACGCGTCCAGCCGTGCGTCGCCCTGACCGGCCGCCGTCAGCACGGGAGCGGCCGCCCTCTTCGCGGTCGTCCCGCTCACCGGCCCGGTCCCCGCGCCCGTCGCGGCGGAGCCGGACGGCTTGCAGGGCCTGCCCCGGAGGCAGTTGTCGCTCCCCTGCGGACGCGCGCTGTACGTCCACTGCCCCGGCGCGTCCCGGTCCACCCGCAGATACGGTTCGGCACCGTCCTCGGCGGTCCCCACCTGCCAGACGGAGCCCACCAGCCGTGGTGTGCCGAGCAGGTCCAGCGCCTCGGCGAGCCGCGCCACCTCGTCCCGCGTCACCCGGCCCTTCGCCCAGTACACGGGGGCGGAGTCCGGGCCGTCGGGGAGGCTGCCCGTCACCTTGTACTCCGTGCCGTACGGGTCGGGCTCGCCCACCGCGATACCGGGGGCGGCGCCCTCGCCCCGCCCGTCGAGGACCAGCGGCGGGGGAGCGCCGTCCCCGCCCGGCGCGGCGGATCCCCCGGTTCCCCCGGACGCGCCCGTGGCGAGCAGGACCCCGCCGCCCCCGGCGAGCAGGACCGCCGCCGCGACCGAGGCGACGACCAGGGAGCGCCGTCGGCGGGGCGCGCTTCCGTCCCCGTCCTCGGCGGTCTCGAGGGCGTCGTTCGCCTCGTCGGGTTGCTCGGTGTTCACCGCATCGCTCCTTCGGCTCCACTGCCGTCCCGGCCGGCCCCGCCGTGCCACGAGCGGCCACGGCGGGGTCGTACCTCGTCCCCGGCGCGCGGGGACGAGGGTGGGACGTGGCGGGGGAGCGCACGGTTCCCCGGGACCTCTCGTCCGGGATCGGACCGGGCCCACGGGCGCCGGCAGCGAGCCTCGCGGCACCGGCTCATGGGCCCCGGCGCCGTGCCCCGCGGCACCGGCTCCCGCTCCCCGGTCCGGTCCGGCCCCGGTCGAAGACCTCCGGGGCGCGCCCGGGGCCGTCCTGTCACGGTCCGTGCGGAACGGGTAGCGTGAACTGTCAATCCCCCTCTCCTCCACAGGAGCGTGTCCTCGCCGTGCGTATCGCAGTCACCGGCTCCATCGCCACCGACCACCTCATGACCTTCCCCGGGCGTTTCTCGGACCAGCTCGTCGCCGACCAGCTGCACACGGTCTCGCTCTCCTTCCTGGTCGACCGCCTGGACGTGCGCCGCGGCGGGGTGGGCGCGAACATCGCCTTCGGCATGGGGCAGCTCGGCACCGCGCCGATCCTGGTCGGCGCGGCCGGCTCGGACTTCGACGAGTACCGGGCATGGCTGGACCGGCACGGCGTGGACACGACGTCGGTGCGCATCTCCGAGACCCAGCACACCGCCCGCTTCGTGTGCACCACCGACGCCGACCACAACCAGATCGGCTCCTTCTACACCGGTGCGATGAGCGAGGCCCGCCTCATCGAGCTCAAGACGGTGGCCGACCGGGTGGGCGGTCTCGATCTGGTGCTGATCGGCGCCGACGATCCGGAGGCGATGATGCGCCACACGGAGGAGTGCCGCAGCCGGTCCATCCCGTTCGCCGCGGACTTCTCGCAGCAGATCGCACGCATGAACGGCGACGAGATCCGGATACTGCTGGACGGGGCGACCTACCTCTTCTCCAACGAGTACGAGAAGGGGCTCATCGAGACCAAGACGGGCCTGACCGACGCCGAGATCCTGGCCAAGGTGGGCCACCGGGTGACCACCCTCGGCTCCCGGGGCGTGCGCATCGAGCGGTCCGGCGAGGACCCGGTCGAGGTCGGGGTGCCCGAGGAGACGGCCAAGGTCGACCCGACGGGCGTCGGGGACGCCTTCCGCGCGGGCTTTCTGTCGGGCCTGGTCTGGGGCGTCTCGCACGAGCGCGCGGCCCAGGTCGGCTGCATGCTGGCGACCCTGGTCATCGAGACCCTGGGCACCCAGGAGTACCAGCTGCGCCGCGCCCACTTCATGGACCGCTTCACCAAGGCCTACGGCGACGAGGCCGCGCTCGAGGTCCAGAAGTTCCTGATCTGACCCGGCACCCGCGCCGCCTCCCCCGAAGGAGGCGGCGCGCCCGGAGTAGCAGGAGTACTACGGGAGTACTAGGAGAGCCGGCGGACCGTATAGGCGGAGCCCCGCTCCGCCGGCTCCTCCCCGAGGTACTCCTGCTCCCGCATCTCGCACCAGGCCGGGATGTCCAGACGCGCCGCCTCGTCGTCCGAGAGCACCCGCACCCTGGCCCCGACCGGCACATCCCCGATGACCTTCGCCAGTTCGATCACCGGGATCGGGCAGCGCTTGCCGAGGGCGTCGACGACCAGGGCGTCCCGGTCGGCGGCGGTCCTCGGGGACGGTGCGCCCAGCTTCCCGCGCACCGTCGCCACCGCGTCCGGCAGCACCGAGAGGAACCGGTCGACCTCCTCGGCCGAGGTCCCGGACGGCAGCGAGATCCGGACATTGCCCTCGCTGAGCACCCCCATCGCCTTGAGGACATGGCTCGGTGTCAGCGTGCTGCTGGTGCAGGACGATCCGGACGAAACCGAGAAATCCGCCCGGTCCAGCTCGTGCAACAGGCTTTCCCCGTCGACATAGAGACAGGAGAAGGTGACGATCCCGGGCAGACGGCGCCGCGGGTCGCCCACCACCTCCACATCGGGGACCAGCTCCGGCACCCGCGCCCGGATGCGCTCCGTCAGCTCCCGCAGCCGCACCGACTCGCCGGCAGCCTGCTCCCGCACCGCCCGTAGCGAGGCCGCGGCCGCCACGATCGCCGGAATGTTCTCGAAGCCGGCGGCCCGCCCCGACTCCCGTTCGTCCGCGGGCCCTTGAGGGGCGAAGCGCACCCCCTTGCGTACGGCCAGAAGCCCGACACCCGAGGGGCCGCCCCATTTGTGCGCACTGGCCGTCAGCAGCGACCAGCCGTCGTCCACCGGACCCCAGCCCAGCGACTGCGCCGCGTCCACCAGCAGCGGCACCCCCGCCGCCCGGCACACCTCGGCCACCTCGGCCACCGGCTGCACGGTCCCCACCTCGTGGTTGGCCGACTGGAGACAGGCCAGCGCGGTGTCCGGACGCAGCGCCGCTCCGTACGCCTCCGGGGTGACGGCGCCCGCGCGGGAGACCGGCACCCGGGTCACGGTGCCCCCGTCGCGTTGCAGCACCTCCGCGGAGTGGAGCACCGAAGAGTGTTCGACCGCGGACACGATCAGGTGGCGGCCCACCCGGCGGCGGCCCGCCAGCGCCCCCTCGATCCCGGAGTGCACCGCCCGGGTGCCGGAGGTGGTGAACACCAGTTCGTCCGGGCGGCAGCCCACCGCCTCCGCCGCCGCCTCACGTGCCGCGTCCAGCAGGAGCCGGGCCCGGCGCCCCTCCCGGTACAGACGGGACGGATCGGCCCAGCCCTCGTCGAGCGAGGCCGTCAGGGCCTGGCGGGCCACGGGGTGCAGGGGGGCCGCGGAAGCGGCGTCGAAGTAGGACACACCGCCACGCTAACCCCTGCGAACCGGCGGCTCGAAAGGCACCCGAAGGCCCTGTCAGATGCGGGCCAGAACCGGTCATTCCGCCTCTTCGGGGTGACCGGCGGCGCGTTGGGTACCCTCCCCGCGCGGCTCCAAATGGCGTCCAGTAGGGTTTGGTCCGCATAAACATCCAAACCCCTGCCCGACGCAGGGCGGCGACCGACCAGCGAGAAGGCCGCAGCCAACCGCGCGGGCGAGACTCTCGGGAAGGCGCTACGTGAGTCCCAACGGCTCCGACCGCTCGCCGCGGCGCCCGATGCGGCGGAAGCTGCTGCAGGCACTGACCGCGGGCCTGGTCCTGGCGACCGCCACCGGTTGCACATACAAGGACTTCCCCCGCCTTGGTATGCCCACCCCGACCACGGAAGAGGCTCCGATGATCCTCTCCCTGTGGCAGGGGTCCTGGGCGGCCGCGCTCGTTGTCGGCTGCCTGGTCTGGGGCCTGATCCTGTGGAGCGCGTTCTTCCACCGACGCAGCCGCACCAAGGTCGAGGTCCCTCCGCAGACCCGGTACAACATGCCGATCGAGGCGCTGTACACGGTCGTCCCCCTCATCATCGTCTCGGTGCTCTTCTACTTCACGGCCCGTGACGAGTCGAAGCTCATGGACACCTCCAAGAAGCCCGACCTCACCGTCAACGTCATCGGCTACCAGTGGAGCTGGGGCTTCAACTACGTCGAGCCGGTCGCCGGTGTGACGGGAGACGCCAAGACCGATCCGAACCTGGACGCGATCCCGGACCGGTACAAGAAGGACTTCCCGGTGAACGCCGGCGGTGTCTACGACTTCGGCACCCCCGCCACGCGGAACCCGCAGACCGGCAACCCGGGTCCCACCCTGTGGCTCCCCAAGGGCAAGACGGTCCGCTTCGTCCTCACCTCGCGTGACGTCATCCACTCCTTCTGGGTGGTGCCGTTCCTGATGAAGCAGGACGTCATCCCGGGCCACACCAACGCCTTCCAGGTGACCCCCAACAAGGAGGGCACCTTCCTGGGCAAGTGCGCCGAACTCTGCGGCGTCGACCACTCCCGGATGCTGTTCAACGTGAAGGTCGTCTCCCCCGAGCGCTACGAGCAGCATCTCAAGGACCTCGCCAAGAAGGGGCAGACCGGTTACATTCCCGCGGGCATCGCGCAGACGAGCCACGAGAAGAACCGGGAGACGAACAACCTGTGAGCATCCTCAATGAACCCCAGGGTGCCGCCGCAACCGAGGGCTCGCACGCAATCGAGCCGCCGGTACGCCGCAGGCAACCCGGTGTCGCCGCCGTCAAGTGGCTGACCACCACCGACCACAAGACGATCGGCACGCTGTACCTGGTCACGTCGTTCGCGTTCTTCATCATCGGTGGCGTCATGGCTCTGCTCATGCGCGCTGAGCTGGCCCGCCCGGGCCTGCAGATCATGTCGAACGAGCAGTTCAACCAGGCGTTCACGATGCACGGCACGATCATGCTGCTGATGTTCGCGACGCCGCTGTTCGCCGGTTTCGCCAACTGGATCATGCCGCTGCAGATCGGCGCGCCCGATGTGGCGTTCCCGCGGCTGAACATGTTCGCCTACTGGCTCTACCTGTTCGGCTCGCTGATCGCGGTCGCCGGCTTCCTCACCCCGCAGGGCGCGGCCGACTTCGGCTGGTTCGCCTACGCCCCGCTGTCGGACGCGGTCCACTCCCCGGGTGTCGGCGGCGACATGTGGATCATGGGTCTGGCCTTCTCCGGCTTCGGCACCATCCTCGGCTCGGTCAACTTCATCACCACGATCATCTGCATGCGTGCCCCCGGCATGACCATGTTCCGCATGCCGATCTTCGTGTGGAACGTGCTGCTGACCGGTGTGCTGGTGCTGCTGGCCTTCCCGGTGCTGGCCGCCGCGCTGTTCGCCCTCGAGGTGGACCGCAAGTTCGGTGCCCACATCTTCGACGCGGCCAACGGCGGCGCCCTGCTGTGGCAACACCTCTTCTGGTTCTTCGGCCATCCCGAGGTCTACATCATCGCCCTGCCGTTCTTCGGCATCGTCTCCGAGATCATCCCGGTCTTCGCCCGTAAGCCGATGTTCGGTTACATGGGCCTGATCGGCGCCACCATCGCCATCGCCGGCCTCTCCGTGACGGTGTGGGCCCACCACATGTATGTCACCGGTGGCGTGCTCCTCCCGTTCTTCTCCTTCATGACGTTCCTCATCGCCGTACCCACCGGTGTGAAGTTCTTCAACTGGATCGGAACGATGTGGAAGGGCTCGTTGTCCTTCGAGACACCGATGCTCTGGGTGACCGGCTTCCTGATCACCTTCGCCTTCGGCGGTCTGACCGGTGTCATCCTGGCCTCGCCGCCGCTGGACTTCCACATCTCCGACTCGTACTTCGTGGTGGCGCACTTCCACTACGTGGTCTTCGGAACGGTCGTCTTCGCGATGTTCGCCGGCTTCCACTTCTGGTGGCCGAAGATGACGGGCAAGATGCTCGACGAGCGCCTGGGCAAGATCACCTTCTGGACGCTGTTCATCGGCTTCCACGGCACCTTCCTGGTGCAGCACTGGCTGGGTGCCGAGGGCATGCCGCGTCGTTACGCCGACTACCTGGCGGCCGACGGCTTCACCGTCCTGAACACGGTCTCGACGATCGCCTCGTTCCTGCTCGGAATGTCGATCCTGCCGTTCCTCTACAACATCTGGAAGACGGCCAAGTACGGCAAGAAGGTCGAGGTCGACGACCCCTGGGGCTACGGCCGTTCGCTGGAGTGGGCCACCTCGTGCCCGCCCCCGCGGCACAACTTCCTCACCCTGCCCCGGATCCGTTCCGAATCCCCCGCCTTCGACCTGCATCACCCCGAGATCACGGCGCTCGAGCAGCTCGAGTACGCGGGTGCGGGCAGCAAGGCCGTCACCGGTGGCAAGGAGGCCGGCAAGTGAAGATCCAGGGCAAGATGTTCCTCTGGCTGGCCGTCTTCCTGCTGGTCATGGCCGTCGTCTACGGCGTCTGGTCCAAGGAGCCGGCCGGTACCACCGCGCTCTTCCTGGCCTTCGGCCTGAGCATCATGATCGGCTACTACCTGGCCTTCACGGCCCGGCGGGTCGACACGGGCGCCCAGGACAACAAGGAGGCCGACGTCGCGGACGACGCCGGTGAGCTGGGCTTCTTCAGCCCGCACAGCTGGCAGCCGCTCGCCCTCGGCATCGGTGGAGCGTTCGCCTTCCTGGGTATCGCGGTCGGCTGGTGGCTGCTGTACTTCTCCCTCCCCATCCTCCTGGTGGGTCTGTGGGGCTGGGTCTTCGAGTACTACCGCGGCGAGAACCGCACCCAGTAGCACGCGCCGAGCGCAAGAGAGCCCGGACACTCCGTCAGGAGGGTCCGGGCTCCCTCTTTTGCCACGACCTCCGTCCCTCGCACGGATCACTCGGCGCGCCGCGGACGACGGACGTCCATAGCGTGAGGGCATGAACGAGACAGTGTTCCCCCGGGGCGCCGATGCGTCCGACACGCGCCCGCGACATCGCACGGTTCTCCGCTGCGCCCTGCTGGTGATAGCCCTCGGCACGGGCCTCGTCGCCTGCGGGTCCGGCGGGAACCCGCTCGCGCAGAAGCCTTACGACGCCGCGGACGACATCTCCTACAACGCCCCCTCCGGCGCCGGCAAGAAGGCCGACCCGGACAAACCCCTGGAGATCACCTCCGCGGACGACGACGGGCGCATCACGGACGTCACGGCGACCGACGCGCGCGGACGGTATGTCTCCGGTGAGCTCTCCGCCGACGGCAGCCGCTGGCACAGCACCTCACCGCTGGCCGCGGGCACCCACTACCGGGTGCAGGTGAGCACGGAGGACGAGGACGGCGCCCCCGGCCGCAAGCTCATCGAGTTCGACACCAGTACCCCCAAGAGCAAGAAGGTCAATGTCACCTTCGGCCCCGAGTCCGGGACCTACGGCGTCGGCCAGCCCGTGACCGCCGAGCTCAGCGAGCCCGTCAAGGACAAGGCGGCCCGGGCCATCGTCGAGAGCGCTCTCAAGGTGGACTCCACCCCCGCGGTCCAGGGCTCCTGGTACTGGGTGGACGACAAGACGCTGCACTACCGCCCCAAGGACTACTGGCCCGTCCACACCACGATCAAGGCGCACAGCAACCTCGCCGGGGTGAAGATCTCCGACCAGCTCTGGGGCGGGGACGCCAAGGACGTGAAGCTCACCACGGGCGACCGCCTCATCGCCGTCACGGACGCCGGCGCCCACCAGATGACGGTCTACAAGGACGACCAGGTCATCAGCCGCATCCCCATCACCACCGGCAAGCCCGGCTTCGCGACCCGCAACGGCATCAAGGTCGTGCTGGCCAAGGAATACCTCGTACGGATGCGCGGAAGCACCGTCGGCATCGCCGAGGGGTCCCGCGAGTCCTATGACCTCAACGTCTACTGGGCGGCCCGGGTCACCTGGAGCGGCGAGTATGTGCACGCCGCGCCCTGGTCCGTCGGCTCCCAGGGCTATGCCAACGTCAGCCACGGCTGCACCGGGATGAGCACCCCGAACGCCCAGTGGTTCTACAACACCGTGAAGCCGGGCGACATCGTCAAGGTCGTCAACTCCCAGGGCAAGGAGATGGAGCCGTTCGGCAACGGCTTCGGCGACTGGAACGTCGACTGGACCAAGTGGCGCAAGGGAAGCGCCCTCATCGGAGGCACCCCCGTGGGCCCGAGCGTCCAGGACCGCGCGAGACTGCGTCCCGAGATGGTGTGAGACGGCGGTCGACGCCCCGAGGTCCCGAGCGGCAGCGCGCAGGGGGCGCCCCGCGCCCCGCGACCGGCCTTCCGCGCCCCCGGCAAGGGGCGCGGAGCCATGTGCCGCGTGACCCGGTACCCCGGGTGAGACGGGTGCCGGCGCCGCCGGAGACCCTCAGCCCGCGGAACGCGTCAGGAGGTGCCGACCAGTGCCTTGCGCCGCAGCAGGGAGGCCAGCGCGGAGGCGAACTCGACCGGCTCGACCGGCAGCGTCACCGCCGCGTCGGCCCGGCTCCAGGTGGCCAGCCAGGCGTCCTGCGGGCGTGCGATCAGCACCAGCGTCGGCGGGCAGTTGAAGACCTCGTCCTTGATCTGCCGGCAGACGCCCATCCCGCCCATCGGCACGGCCTCGCCGTCCAGGACGCAGATGTCGATGCCGCCCCGGTCCAGCTCCCTGAGGACCGCGGCGGGCGTCGCGCACTCCAGGAACTCGACCTCCGGGACGTCCGGAGCCGGCCTCCGCCCGGCCGCGAGCCGCACTTGCTCGCGCGTGCGGGAGTCGTCGCTGTAGACCAGCACCGTGGCGGTCGGCTGCATGCTTCCTCCGGGAGGTCAGCGTCGTACGGAACGGGACCGTTGGGGCGGATGCTACCCCCCTGGACCACTTGGTCAACAGCCGTTCGGACCGGGCCTTCGGTGGGCCATACGGGCAGTCCACACGCTATGGACACTCCGAAGGGCACCCCCGGGGGTGAGGGCGGGATAAGCGACCGACATAATGTCGGCGTGGCGACAGCAACGACAGTAGAAACCGGGCACGCGCACCCGTCGGTCAATCGACCGAACCTCACCAGCGTCGGAACCATCATCTGGCTGAGTTCCGAGCTGATGTTCTTCGCGGCCCTCTTCGCGATGTACTTCACCCTGCGATCGGTGACCGGGCCGACTCACTGGAAGGAGATGGCGAGCCATCTCAACTTCCCGTTCTCGGCGACGAACACCACGATCCTGGTGCTTTCCTCCCTGACCTGCCAGCTCGGCGTGTTCGCCGCCGAGCGCGGTGACGTGAAGAAGCTCCGGGGCTGGTTCATCGTCACCTTCATCATGGGTGCGATCTTCATCGGTGGACAGATCTTCGAGTACACCGAGCTGGTCAAGGAGGACGGCCTCTCGCTCTCCTCGGACCCGTACGGCTCGGTGTTCTACCTGACCACCGGCTTCCACGGTCTGCACGTGACGGGAGGTCTCATCGCCTTCCTCCTGGTCCTCGGCCGCACCTACGCGGCGCGGAGGTTCACCCATGAGCAGGCGACCGCCGCCATCGTCGTGTCCTACTACTGGCACTTCGTCGATGTCGTCTGGATCGGCCTCTTCGCCACGATCTACATGATCAAGTAGTCGGCCGTCGCGTGCGGCGGACGTTCACCCGAAAGGGGAGAACCGATCGCCCTCGACGATCCGATCCATTCCCAGAAGCATCGACGCAGAAGATCCTGACACCGGGGTAATCCGTGAAAAAGCTCTCCGCACGACGACGCCATCCGCTGGCGGCGCTCGTCGTCCTACTCATCGCGCTGACGGTCTCCGGGGGGTTGTACGCCGCGTTCGCGCCCGCCGAGAAGGCCCAGGCCGATGACACCGCCCAGTCCCTCGCCATCGAGGAGGGCAAGAAGCTCTACCAGGTGGGCTGCGCCAGTTGCCACGGCACCGGCGGTCAGGGCTCCTCCGACGGCCCGTCCCTCGTGGGCGTGGGCTCGGCGGCCGTCGACTTCCAGGTCGGCACCGGCCGGATGCCCGCCGCCACCTCGCAGGGCCCCCAGGTGCCGAAGAAGAAGGCCATCTACACGCAGGCCCAGATCGACCAGCTCGCGGCGTACGTCGCCTCCCTCGGCGCCGGCCCGGCCGTCCCGGCCAAGAGCGACTACAGCCCCGAGGGTGCCGACATCGCCAAGGGTGGCGAGCTGTTCCGTACCAACTGTGCCCAGTGCCACAACTTCACCGGTAAGGGTGGCGCGCTGACGCACGGCAAGTACGCACCGAGCCTGGAGGGCGTCGCCCCCAAGCACATCTACGAGGCCATGCAGACCGGCCCGCAGAACATGCCGTCCTTCCCCGACACCACGATGTCGCAGCAGAACAAGAAGGACATCATCGCGTACCTCGACGCGGTCAACGGCGACCAGACCGAGAGCCCCGGTGGCCTCACGCTGGGCGGTCTCGGCCCGGTTTCCGAAGGCCTGTTCGCCTGGATCTTCGGCCTCGGCGCGCTGATCGCGGTCGCCGTCTGGGTCGCCGCTCGGACCGCAAAGGCCAAGAAGTCATGAGTAGCCACGACATTCCAGAAGAGAACCTGCCTGTCGAGCAGGACGCCACGCACGGTGCCGCCGTGACCGTCGCGGACGAGAACCACCCGTTCGCCGACCCGGGCCTGCCGCCCCACGAGCACCGCATCCAGGACATCGACGAGCGGGCCGCCAAGCGCTCCGAGCGCACGGTCGCCCTGCTGTTCACGCTGTCGATGCTGGCCACCGTGGGCTTCATCGCCTCGTACGTCACCATCGAGCCGAACAAGTCGATCTACGTCTTCCCGATCGGGCACATCAGCGCGATGAACTTCGCGCTGGGCCTGACGCTGGGCGTGGCGCTGTTCGCCATCGGCGCGGCCGCGGTCCACTGGGCCCGCACCCTGATGTCCGACGTCGAGGTCGCCGACGAGCGGCACCCGATCGAGGCGCCGCCGGAGGTCAAGGCGAAGGTCCTCGACGACTTCCAGCAGGGCGCCAAGGAGTCCCAGCTCGGTCGCCGCAAGCTGATCCGTAACACGATGTTCGGCGCGCTCGCGCTGTTCCCGCTCTCCGGCGTGGTGCTGCTGCGCGACCTGGGCCCGCTGCCCGGGACCAAGCTGCGGCACACCATGTGGTCCAAGGGCAAGCTCCTCGTCAACATGAACACCAACCAGCCGCTGCGTCCCTCGGACGTCGCGGTCGGGTCGCTCACCTTCGCCAAGCCCGAGGGCCTGGAGGAGCACGACGAGGACTTCCAGACGCAGATCGCCAAGGCGGCCCTGATGATCGTCCGGCTCCAGCCGGAGAACATCAAGGACAAGCAGGAACTCGAGTGGTCCCACGAGGGCATCGTGGCCTACTCGAAGATCTGCACCCACGTCGGTTGCCCGATCTCCCTGTACGAGCAGCAGACGCACCACGCCCTCTGCCCGTGCCACCAGTCCACCTTCGACCTCTCCGACGGTGCCCGGGTCATCTTCGGCCCGGCCGGTCACGCCCTGCCGCAGCTGCGCATCGGCGTCAACGCGGACGGTTACCTCGAAGCGCTCGGCGACTTCGCGGAGCCCGTCGGTCCTGCTTTCTGGGAGCGCGGATGAGTACTACGACGACCAACGACTCCGCTTCGCGCGGAAGGGCGCCGGCCGGCGAGCGCATCGCCGACTGGGCCGACGGCCGCCTGGGGATCTACTCCCTGGCCAAGTCCAACATGCGGAAGATCTTCCCCGACCACTGGTCGTTCATGTTGGGCGAGGTCTGCCTCTACAGCTTCATCATCATCATCCTCACGGGTGTGTATCTGACGCTGTTCTTCCACCCGTCGATGAACGAGGTGGTCTACAACGGCAGCTATGTGCCGCTGCAGGGCCAGCTGATGAGCGAGGCCTTCAACTCGACGATGCACATCAGCTTCGACGTCCGCGGTGGTCTGCTGATCCGGCAGATCCACCACTGGGCGGCGCTGATCTTCCTCGCCGGCATGTTCGTGCACATGATGCGCGTGTTCTTCACGGGCGCGTTCCGCAAGCCGCGTGAGGTCAACTGGCTGTTCGGCTTCCTGCTGTTCGTCCTGGGCATGTTCACCGGCTTCACCGGTTACTCGCTCCCGGACGACCTGCTCTCCGGCACTGGTGTCCGCTTCATGGAGGGCGCGATCCTGTCCGTGCCGATCGTCGGCACGTACCTGTCGTTCTTCCTCTTCGGCGGGGAGTTCCCGGGCGGCGACTTCGTGGCCCGCTTCTACTCGGTCCACATCCTGCTGCTGCCGGGCATCATGCTCGGCCTGGTGGTCGGCCACCTGATCCTGGTCTTCTACCACAAGCACACCCAGTTCGCGGGCCCCGGAAAGACGAACAACAACGTCGTCGGCATGCCGCTGCTGCCGGTGTACATGGCCAAGGCCGGCGGCTTCTTCTTCCTGGTCTTCGGTGTCATCACGGCCGTCGCGGCGATCGCCACGATCAACCCGATCTGGGGCATCGGCCCCTACCGTGCCGACCAGGTGTCCACCGGCGCACAGCCGGACTGGTACATGGGCTTCTCCGAGGGCCTGATCCGTGTGATGCCGGGCTGGGAGATCGACTTCCTGGGCCACACGCTCGTCCTGGGTGTGTTCATCCCACTGATGATCTTCCCGCTGGTCCTGGTCGCGATCGCGGTCTACCCGTTCATCGAGTCCTGGGTCACCGGCGACAAGCGCGAGCACCACATCCTGGACCGCCCGCGCAACGCGCCGACGCGTACCGCCTTCGGTGCCGCGTGGATCTCCTGGTACTTCGTGCTGCTGGTGGGTGGTGGAAACGACCTCTGGGCCACCCACTTCCACCTGTCGATCAACGCGATCACCTGGTTCGTCCGCATCGCCTTCTTCGTGCTGCCGGTCATCGTGTTCGTCATCACCAAGCGGATCTGCCTCGGCCTCCAGCGCCGGGACCGCGACAAGGTGCTGCACGGCCGCGAGTCGGGCATCATCAAGCGGCTGCCGCACGGTGAGTTCATCGAGGTCCACGAGCCGCTCAGCCAGGAGCAGCTGCACACGCTCACGGCGCACCACCAGTACCAGCCGGTCGAGGTCGGCCCGCTGGTCGACGAGAACGGTGTCGAGCGGAAGCTGAAGAGCTCGGAGAAGCTGCGCGCCAAGCTCAGCAGCGGCTACTACGGGGAGACCAACCAGATCCCCAAGCCCACGGCCGAGGAGTACAAGGAGATCACCAGCGGCCACGGCCACCACTGATCGCTGCACACGCCACGCCACGGTCGAAGGGCCCCGTCCATGCACTGGACGGGGCCCTTCGCCGTGCTCCGCGCTGGATAGGGTGGAGCAAGTCGACACACTCGCGTCCCGTCAGGGACACACCCACCCAGGAGCGGCTGATGAGCGCTGTGAACCCCGCTGGAGGCGACACCGCGGCGGGCCGTTCCTGGCCCGGCGTACTGAACGGCCTGCTCGGCGGCCACGACCAGAGCGCGGACGACACGGCCTGGGCGATGGACCGGATCATGCGCGGCGAGGCGACGGACGCCCAGATCGCCGGGTTCCTGGTGGCGCTGCGGGCCAAGGGCGAGACGGTCGAGGAGATCACCGGCGTCGTCCGGGCGATGTACGAGCACGCGAATGTGATCGAGGTGCCCGGAGCGACCGTCGACATCGTGGGCACCGGGGGCGACGGCGCGAGGACGGTGAACATCTCCACGATGTCCTCGATCGTGGTGGCCGGCACCGGCGCGAAGGTCGTCAAGCACGGCAATCGGGCCGCGTCCTCCGCGTCCGGCTCCTCGGACGTGCTGGAGAAGCTCGGGGTCAATCTGGGGCTGACGGTGGAGCGGGTGGCCGAGGTGGCCGAGGAGGCCGGGATCACCTTCTGCTTCGCGGTGAAGTTCCACCCGGCGCTGCGGCATGTCGCCGCGGCACGTGGCCAGCTGGGCATCCGCACCACGTTCAATGTGCTGGGCCCGCTGACCAACCCGGCGAAGGTGAAGGCACAGGCGGTGGGCGTCGCGGATCCGCGGATGGCGCCGATCGTGGCGGGCGTCTTCGCCGAGCGCGGCAACTCCTCCCTGGTCTTCCGGGGCGACGACGGCCTGGACGAGCTGACGACCACCTCGACGTCACGGGTGTGGATCGTGCGCGACGGCAAGGTCACCGAGGAGACGTTCGACCCCCGGGACGTCGGTATCGAGATGGTGCCGGTGGAAGCCCTGCGGGGCGCCGACGCGTCGTACAACGCGGAGGTCGCCCGACGGCTGCTGGCGGGTGAGACGGGCCCGGTGCGGGATGCGGTCCTGTTGAACTCGGCCGCCGCACTGGTGGCGCTGGAGGCCGGGGACGGCCCACTGGCGGACCGGTTGCGGGCCGGGATGGAGAAGGCAGCGGAGTCGATCGACTCGGGGGCGGCGCAGCGCGCCCTGGACCGGTGGGTGGCCGCGAGCAACGCGTAGCGCCTGCGGCGGGCGGGCCGAGGAGGTGTGTGGTTCCCCCGGCCCGCGACCCGCCTCGCCGCACGGGCGCCGGCCCGCACACCGCCGTGCCGCTCTCCCCGCCCGCTCCGCGCGGCGGCCCACGGGCCGGGGCAGGCCCACGTCCCGCCATCCGGACATGAGTTGCGGCCCGGAGATCACTTCACGTACCGTCCTGAACAGGTCATGAGCGACAGTCATTCGGCCCCGGCCGACTGTCCGGCAACCCTCCGTCCGTGGCGGGGTGCCCCGGGTGAAGACCAGGCCGTGGGCAGCGAGGTCCGCGGCAAGCGCGGACCCCTCGTATCACCAGGGGTCCTGGTCGTTCGAGGGAGCCTTCCGTGAGCAAGCGAATGTGCTAGGGCCTGTCTGGCCATTCCCGCCGGGCCCGCGACGTCTGGCACCGCACCTCGCCGCGTTGTCGGGACGCCCACGTACGCCCAGTACGGGGGCGACCCTCCGCCTTGCGATGCACGGCACCAGACGCCGCGGCCTTCTCCGACGCGAATGGTCAGACAGGCCCTAGGGCCGCAGAGCCCCGCCTCCGCAACCCCTCTTCACCTTTCACCTTTTCCTGTGCCATGGCGCCGTCGCGCACCGTCGTACCGACGTCGAGCGCGCCGTCCGGCACGGTGATTCCGCCTGCTTTCACGGGAGTGCACCCATGTCCGTCTCCACCGCTGCCGCCGACCGGTCCGTTTGTTCCCCGCTGCCCGTTCTGGGGCGTGATGTCACCGTCCCGCTCGTCACGGGTGGCGAGGTCACCTATGCCGCCCTCGACTACGCGGCCAGCGCCCCCGCGCTCCAGCGGGTCTGGGACGACGTGGCGGCGTACGCGCCGTACTACGGCAGCGTCCACCGGGGCGCCGGCTACCTCTCGCAGTTGTCCACGGACCTCTTCGAGAACGCCCGCGGGACCATCGCCGAGTTCCTCGACTGCCGTCCCGAGGACCAGGTGATCTTCACCCGGTCCACCACCGACTCGCTCAATCTGCTCGCCGCCGCCCTGCCCGCCGACTGCCGGGTCTTCGTCTTCGAGACCGAGCACCACGCCGCACTGCTGCCCTGGCCGGAGGACCGGGTGACCTGCCTGGACGCCCCGCGCACCCCGCAGGAGGCCGTGCGGACCCTGGAACGTGCCCTTGCGGACCGCGCACCCCACGGCCCGGCCCTGGTCTGTGTCACCGGTGCCTCCAATGTCACCGGAGAGCTGTGGCCGGTGCGTGAACTCGCGGCGGCCGCCCATGCCCACGGCGCCCGTATCGTCCTGGACGCCGCCCAACTCGCCCCGCACCACCCGGTGTCCGTGCGCGGGCTGGACGTCGACTGGGTCGCCTTCTCCGGCCACAAGCTGTACGCGCCCTTCGGCTCCGGAGTGCTGGCCGGCCGTGCCGACTGGCTGCGCCGGGCCGAGCCGTACCTCGCGGGCGGCGGCGCCAGCCGGAAGGTCACCCGGCTCCAGGACGGGGCGGTGCGGGTCGACTGGCACGAGAGCGCCGCCCGGCACGAGGCCGGCTCGCCCAATGTGATCGGCGCCTACTCCATCGCCTCCGCCTGCACCGCGCTCACCCAGGCCGGCTTCGACACCCTCGTCGCCCGGGAGCAGCAGCTGATCCGCAGGATCAGGGAGGGGCTCGCCGAGGTCCCCGAGGCCAGGGTGCTCTCCCTCTTCGGCGACGACGCCCCGCGCGTCGGAGTCATCTCCTTCGTCGTCGAGGGCTGGAACAGCTCCCACTTCGCCGCGGCGCTGTCCGCCGAGTACGGCATCGGGGTCCGCGACGGACTCTTCTGCGCCCACCCGCTGGTGCGCCTGCTGCTGGGCGGGGACCCCCAGAGTCAGGGGGAATGCGGCGCCCCCGAGGCGGCCCCCGGAGAGACCTCCCTGAACGCGATCCGGGTCAGCTTCGGCGCGGGCACGCCCGACGAGCACATCGAGCGCTTTCTGGCCGCGGTGCGGGAGCTGGTCGAGAACGGTGCGAAGTGGGAGTACCGCACGGAGGGCGGCCGCTGCGTCCCGGCGGTGTGACCCTGGGTGACCCCGGGCCGGCGCGGGGCGGTGTTCGTGGGATCAGGCGTCGAGGCCGATCGCGAACGCCGCCTCCAGGTCGTGCTGCGAGTAGGTGCGGAACGCGACATGCGTGTCCGTGGCCTCCACTCCGGGGATCTTGCTGATCCGCCCCGGGATGACGTCCGCGAGATCCTCGTGCTGCCGCACCCGCACCATCGCGATCAGATCGTAGGTACCGGTCACGGAGAACACCTCGCTGACGGAGTCCAGCGAGGCGATCTGCTCGGCGATCTCGGGGATCCGGTCCACGCTGGTCTTGATGAGGACGATCGCGGTGATCATGGCTGGTGCTCTCCCTCGGGGGCCTGGGCTGGGGGTTTCACCCTACTCGTACGGCCATGGCGCACCCAGGCGTAGAGGAAGCCCAGGGAGAAGCCGACCAGATGGGCGAGGTAGGCCACCCCGGGGCCCTGGGTGGCGCGGCGGGCCGCCATCCACTGCAGGCCCGCCCAGAAGGGCAGCACCACCCAGGCGGGGAAACGCAGCGGCAGGAAGAACAGGAACGGGAAGAGACTGGTCACCCTGGCCCTGGGGAAGAGGAACAGGAACGCGCCGAGCACCGCGGAGATCGCCCCGGACGCCCCGACCAGGGTCTCCGTCGAGCCGGCGTTGGCCGCCGCGTACCCGAGCAGCGCCAGATAGCCGCAGCCCAGGTAGAACAGCGTGAACTCCAGGTGGCCCATCCGCTCCTCCGCCATGGCTCCGAAGACGTAGAGGAAGAGCATGTTGCCCAGCAGATGCACCCAGCTTCCGTGCACGAACAGCGCCGTCGCAGGGGTGAACAGCGCCCGGGGGTTCCCGTCGAACAGCTCCGCGGGCACCACGCCCCAGCGGGCGAAGTAGGCGCGCTGCGCGGCCAGCAGCGCGTCCCCGGTGCCGTAGGACGGATCCAGACCCGAGGCCGGTCCGGCCACGAAGATCAGACAGCACAGGCCGATCAGTCCGTAGGTCATCGGGGCCGGATGTGCCCGCAGTGCTCCGGTGGCCGCCCTGGTCCAGGTGCTGATCATGGGACAGAGCATGGCGTAACCGGACCGATCGGCGCAGAGTGCCTCGCCGCTCGGGACGGGCGGGCGGCGACCGCCCGTCAGGCCGTAGGGTTACCACCCACACGCTCCAGGGAAGCTGGCGCATCACGGAGACTGGAAGAAGGAAACAGCCACGATGACGGTTCCCCTGCCGACCGGGACGACCCGCTGGCGGTGCACGCTCTGCGGCAACCTCACGCGCTTCGACGTCACGCGTTCGTCGAAGGTCGTCGAGTACGTCCACCTCGATCTGGCCGGAGAACCGAGGGTCGAGGAGCGCGAGGTGGTCAGTGAGACCATCGAGTCGGTGCGTTGCCGCTGGTGCAACGCCGTGGATCAGGTGGAACTGGTGGACAGGCCGGGCACCGGCTCCTGACGGAGCCGGCCCTGTGGGGACAGTGGGGTGACGGATGGTGGAGACCACGGGCGGGGAGCCGGTCGACGGCACCGCTGAGGTGCTCGACCGTCCGCTGCCCGACGGTGTGCGGCGCCGTGTGGTGCAGATCGTGTCCGACGGCTTCGGTGGGCTGACCCTCGTGGAGCTGCCCGCACAGCTGAGGCAGTACGCCCGGTTCACCCCCAGTCGCAGGGCGAAGTTCGCCGGCAACGCCATGGCGGCGGCCCTGGAGACCGATGCGCTGTTCCGGCAGCGCATCGCGGAACAGCTCAGGGAGACCCAGCCCGAGCTGGTCGGCGCCCTGGACTCCGGCTCGCCGCCCCCGGCCGCGGACCCGCTCGATGTGGCGGCCGTGGCCTATGTGCTGCGCCCGGCGGGCTGGGTGAAGCTGGTGACCGCCGCCGGTGAGGAGGCCCTGCGCGCGGACGCCGAGCGCGTCGACGAGGAGAGCCGGGCCGAGCTGGACCGGCTGCGCGAGGAGCTGGTGGCCGCCCGCGGCCAGACCCGCGCCGAGTCCGAGCGGCTGCGGACGGAGCTGGACGCGGCGCGCAAGGAAGCTGAATCGCTTCACCGTAAGCTGCGGGCCGCTCTCAGCGACGTCAAGCGCGGCGAGGCGGCCCTGCGCAAGCTCCAGGGCGAGGTCGAGGCGGTGCGGGCCGAGGGTCAGGCGCAGCTGTCCGCCGCCGAGAGCGAGACCCGGCGGCTCAAGGCGCGCCTCGGTGAGACGGAGGCCGCCCTGGAGGCCAGTCGCCGGGCGGCGCGTGAGGGGCGCAGCGTCGAGGACATGCGGGTGCGGCTGCTCCTGGACACCGTGCTGGACGCGGCCCAGGGGCTGCGGCGGGAGTTGGCGCTGCCGCCGGTCTCCGTGCGCCCGGCCCAGACCGTGGACGCCGTGGAGCCGGGGCGGATGACACCCAAGGACATCGCCGCCCGCGCGCTGTCCGAGAACGACCCCGCGATCCTGGACCAGTTGCTCGCGTTGCCGCAGGCGCATCTGGTCGTCGACGGCTACAACGTCACCAAGACCGGCTATCCGCAGATGCCGCTGGAGAAGCAGCGGCTCAGGCTGCTGGGGCAGCTCTCGCAGCTCGCCGCGCAGACCGGTGCCGAGGTCACCTGTGTCTTCGACGGGGCGGAACTGGCCGCGCCGGTTCTGCTCGCGCCGCCGCGCGGGGTGCGGGTGCTGTTCTCCAAGCCGGGCGTCACGGCCGATGAGTTGATCCGTCAGCTGGTGCGCGCCGAGCCGCCAGGCCGGCCGGTCATCGTGGCCTCCACCGATCGCGAGGTGGCCGACGGGGTCGCCAGGGCGGGAGCGCGCCCGGTCGCGTCGGTGATGCTGCTCAGGCGTCTGACTCTCGGGTGAAACCGGGCGTCCTTGCCGTTGTCCGGGCAGAACGACCGTCGATTCGATGTCGTCGATCCCATGTTTAGGGAGCGAAGCCCCGAAGCCTCTCCATGGCCCGTACGTCCCATGGGTGCCGTAAGTGTCAACCGCAACATCCGCCCGGGGATGCCCCGATTGGGGAAGTCTTCACGCAACGTAGTGTCAAGGCCGCGTCACCGCACGTGAGTTATGTGTAAAGAATGCGGACGGTGACCGAGATTTTTCAGGTGAGGATTTGAACTGATCACAAGAGGGTCACTATGGTCGAGGCTCGAACCTCCGCTCGGGTGATCACTCATGAGGGGTGACGGCGGAGGGGCACCGCCCGCCGGTGTGTCGGTAGGCGGCTGAAGGAAGAAGGAGCTCGCCCCCGTGGCGTCCCACCGTCGACCCAAGCAGCCGAGCCGCACGCGTGTGACCGTGCTCACCACCGTCGCCGCCGCAGCCGTGGCCCTCAGTGCCCAGGCCGCCAACGCCGCCCCCAGCGCCAAGCCGAACAAGGACGAGGTCAAGACCAAGGTCGACGACCTCTACCAGCAGGCGGAGAAGGCGACCGAGAAGTACAACGGGGCCAAGGAGAAGCAGGACAAGCTGGAGAAGGAGATCTCCGCGCTGCAGGACAAGGTCGCCCGCGGCCAGGAGGATCTCAACCAACTGCGGGACGGCATAGGCACGATGGCCAGTGCTCAGTACCGCACCGGCAGCATCGACCCCTCCGTCCAGCTCTTCCTCTCCTCGAACCCGGACGACTTCCTGGACAAGGCCTCCACGCTCGACCAGCTGAGCGGTCAGCAGGTCGAGGCGCTGAAGAAGATCCAGAAGAAGCAGCGCGAGCTGGCCCAGGAGCGTCAGGAGGCCAGCGACAAGCTCAAGGACCTCGCCTCCACCCGGACCGAACTGGGCAAGAAGAAGAAGGAGGTCCAGGGCAAGCTCGCCGAGGCGCAGAAGCTTCTGCTCACCCTCACCGCCCAGGAGCGGGCCGCCCTCCAGGAGGAGCAGAACCGCGCCAGCCGCGCCAGCGAGCGCGCCGCCCTCGACACCTCCACCGGCTCCGCCGGCGCCTCCGTCGGCACCGCCTCGGGCCGGGCCGCCTCGGCCTATGCCGCCGCCCAGAGCAGGATCGGCTCCCCCTACGTCTACGGCGCCAGCGGTCCTTCCTCCTTCGACTGCTCCGGTCTGACCTCTTGGGCCTTCGCCCAGGCCGGCATGTCCATCCCGCGGACCTCGGAGGCGCAGGCCAACGCCGGTACCCGTATCTACAGCCAGAGCGACCTCAAGGTCGGTGACCTGGTCATCTTCTACGGAGACCAGCACCATGTCGGCTTCTACGCGGGTAACGGCCAGGTGCTGCACGCACCGCGCACCGGCACCGTCGTGCGCTACGAGTCGATCAACAACATGCCGTTCCAGTTCGGCGTCCGTATCTGACGCTCCGTCAGAAAGTCGCCGCAACCCGCCCGAACGGGCGAATTCCGGAGACCACCGCTGACCCCCGCACCCCGCCGATGACCTGCGTCAGCGGCGGGGTGTCGCATGCCGGGCGCAGATCGAGGTCTTTGGACCAGGAGTGATCACCGGGCTACTGTCTGCCGCGTTTCCCCGTCAGAGGGCGGGGAGTGTCAGCGGAAGGGAGTGCGACCGGTCGTGGGGTCTCATCGCCGCCTTGTATCGCCCGGCCTCGGCCGGGGCCGTGGCGCCACCGTCGCCGTCTTGTCCGCCGCCGCGGCCGCCGCGGCCTTCGGTGCGGGGCCCGCGGACGCGGTGCCGCACGATCCCCGGGCCACCGTGGACCGGCTGTACCAGGAGGCCGAACGGTCCACCGAGGCGTACAACAAGGCCGGGGAGAGGGCGGGTTCGCTGCGCGAGCAGGTCAGCCGGGCACAGGACCGGATCGCCCGGCAGCAGGACCGCGTCAACGGCATGCGGGACGTGCTCGGGGTGCTCGCCGGGGCCCAGTACCGCTCCGGGGGTCTTGCCTCCTCCCTGGCGTTGCTGTTCTCCGACGATCCCGCCGACTACCTCGACAGGGCCTCCGTGCTCGACCGGATCGGTGTCCGTGAGGCCGGGCAGCTCAAGGGCCTCAGGGGCGCCCTGAGGGAGCTGGCCCAGGAACGCGTGCAGGTGGCCGGAGAGTTGGCCGAGCTGGAGAAGACCCGCAAGGCGGTGGCGCGCCACAAGAAGGACGTGGAGCGGAAACTCGCGGCGGCGCAGCGGCTGCTCAACGCCCTGCCGTCCGCGGAGCGCGACGCGTATCAGCGGGCGTCCCGCTCCGACGGCGACCTGCCCGATCTCACCGGGGTCGTCCCGCCCGACTCCCGCGCCGCGGCCGCCCTCGCCGCGGCCCGCTCCGCGCTCGGCCGCCCCTATGTGTGGGGCGCCAACGGGCCGCGCGGCTTCGACTGTTCGGGCCTCATGCAGTGGTCGTACGCACGGGCGGGCATCGGGCTGCCGCGCACCTCGCAGGAACAGCGGTACGCCGGGCGCCGGGTGCCGCTCTCCCAGGCACGGCCCGGTGATCTGGTCCTCTACCGCTCGGACGCCAGCCATGTGGCGATGTATGCCGGCGGCGGACAGGTCATCCACGCCCCCCACCCGGGCGCCGCGGTCCGCTACGACCCGGTCGGGATGTTGCCGGTCTCCTCGGTCATCAGGCCCTGAAGCGGCGCGGATCCGGGTCCGGGCGGGCGCGTACGATCGGACGGTGGCTGGTCGTGGGCGGGTGCCGGGAGTCGTGGCGGTCTGTGTGCTGCTGCTCTCCGGGCTCACCGGCTGCGCGGGCCGTCCCGCACCGGACCCGGGGACCGCCGCCGTGCAAGAGGTCCTCGACCGGCGGGCGGCGGCCGTCCTGAAGGGCGACCGTTCCGCGTTCCTGGCGACCGGGGCGCAGGGCGTGGACGCCGGTGCCGGCCGGTCCGCCGCGGGCGGGGCCGAGTTCGACCGTCTGCGCGCAGTGCCGCTGGCGGCCTGGTCGTATCGGGTCACGGCCGTGCACCGCACCGGGGACCGGGCCGGGGCCGAGGCCGAACTGCGGTACCGCATCGAGGGGTACGACCGCGCGCCG
The DNA here is from genome assembly GCF_008704995.1 of Streptomyces nodosus. Lineage (NCBI taxonomy): Bacteria > Bacillati > Actinomycetota > Actinomycetes > Kitasatosporales > Streptomycetaceae > Streptomyces > Streptomyces nodosus. Next base: position 2,267,761 of record NZ_CP023747.1, on the reverse strand, counting down.
GTCACCGCGGACCGCACGCTGCGGCTGACCCGCACCGCCGGACACTGGTACGTCAGCTCCGACGAACCCGCCGGGAAAAGCGGCCGGCAGCTGTGGGAGCAGGGCACCGTGGAGGCGGTCCACGGAGCGCACAGCCTCGTTCTCGGGGTGGGGCAGCCGAAAGGCACCCTGCGGACGTTCGCCGCGCTCGCGGACCGGGCGGTGCCCGCCGTCACCGGGGCGTGGGGCGCCGACTGGCCGGGACGGGTGGTGGTGCTGGTACCGAAGTCGCTGGAGGGGATGGCGGGACTGCTCGGCGCGCAGGCGTCCGCCTACCGTGGGATCGCGGCCGTCACCACCGGGGAGACGGGCGGCAGGGGCCGGACGCCCGCGGACCGGATCGTCGTCAACCCGGACGCCTACCGCCTCCTCGGGGATCTGGGCGGACAGGTCGTCCTCACGCATGAGACCACCCATGTCGCCACCCGGGCCCACACCACACCGGCCACACCCCTGTGGCTCTCCGAGGGCTACGCGGACTGGGTCGGCTACCGCGACAGCGGCCGCACCCCCCTCCAGGTGGCCCCCGAACTGGGCCGCTCCGTCGCGCAGGGACAGATCCCGGCCGCGCTGCCGAAGGACGCGGACTTCGCTTTCGCCGGGGACGCGGGAAAGCTCGCCCTGGCCTATGAGGGCGGCTGGACGGCCTGCCTGATGATCGCCGACCGCTGGGGCGAGGCCCGGCTGAACGCCTTCTACCGCGCGGTGGGCGCACACCGACGGCGCGCAGGAGCGGTCGAGGACGCCCTGCGCACGGTGCTCGGGACGACACCGCAGGAGTTCACCCGCCAGTGGGGGGCCTATCTGAAGACCCGGCTGAGCTGACACCCCGCCCCTCGTGCTGCTGCCGGTGCGGGCGCGGCGTCAGGACGAGCTGAGGGTCTCCTGGGAGCGGGTGGCCTGAGGGGGGACGGTCGGGAGCGGCTGGGAGACGGTGCCGCGCCACAGCTGGAGCGCGGCGGTGACGGTGGCCAGCACCAGGAGGCCGTTGCGCACCAGGAGGAGAGTGATGCCGAGCCCGTCACTGGCGACGACGTTCGCGAAGAAGACCGGGAACTCCAGGACGGTGGCCAGGCACGCGCCCAGGACCAGATGGCCGGGCAGCGTCATCCGGCTGTCGCGGAAGCAGAGGCAGACGGCCGCCAGCCCGACCAGCCACACCAGGTACTGCGGACTGATCACCCGGCTGGTGACCGTGAACAGCAGGACCGCGACGAAGGCCGCGTCGGTCAGCGCCCGGGCCGGCAGCCGGCCGGCGCTCACCCGCCACAGCAGCAGCCAGCCGAAGCCGATCACGCTCAGGAAGAGGGCCCCCGAGCTGACCAGGTCGACGTGCGGGCCGAGGAACTCCACCGAGCCGTAGTTGAGCAGCACCCGGCCCTCCCACCCGAAGTGCCGGGCCACATGGAAGACCAGCGCGCCCAGGGACTCCACCTCGGTGCCCCGGTCGCGCTGGGCGGTGAGGAAGGCGAAGGCGCCGGGCGCGGTGAGGGCGAAGAGCAGCGCCAGGGAGCCCGCCGTCGCCGCGGCCGAGAGCCAGACCCGACGCCGGGCGACGCCCGCCAGCAGCAGCACCGGCCACACCTTCAGCAGTGCGCCCAGGCCCACGAGCGCCCCCAGCACCCGGGGCCGGCGCAGCCCGGCCAGCAGCGCGGCGACCGCCACCGCCGTCACCATCACGTCGTAGCGGGCGTACACGGTGGGGCCGAGCAGTGCGACGCCCACCACCCACACCCAGGCGCCCCGGGGCGTCCTGCCGGGGCGCGTCCCCGCGTACCGGAGTAGGCACAGGACCGCGAGGTCGGCGAGGCAGGCCAGCACGGCGAAGGCATGCGCATAGTCCAGGAACGGCAGCAGCGCGGGGGAGAGGATCGCGAGCGCACCGGCGGGCGGGTACTGCCAGGTGACGTCGTCGTGTGGGAACGACCCGGAGCGCAGGGTGTCGTACCAGCCCTGGTAGATCACGGAGACATCGCTGGTGACGTCCGGGCCGGGGAAGGTCCACACCTTGAGGACGAAGAGCAGCAGCACCAGCCTGGTCAGGGCCCAGACGGCGAGCAGCAGGACCGGTGACCGGCGTGCCTCCGCAGTGTCCACCTCGTGCCCCTGTCCTGGCGCGTCCGTGTCGTGTCGCTCTGGGCCGTCTCGCTCTGGGCCGTGCGGGGCCATGATCCCCCGGCGGACCGTGCGAGGGCCGGACAGCACGGCCGTCCGGCGCCGGGGCCACCGTATCGAGCTGTCCGTACGGTTGGCACATCGTGTTCGGTACTGTCGACGTCGATGCACAAGACCCTCATCGTGACCAACGACTTCCCGCCCCGCCCGGGTGGTATCCAGGCGTTCCTGCACAACATGGCACTGCGGACGGATCCCGGGCGGCTGGTGGTCTACGCGTCCACCTGGAAGCGTGGCCGCGAGGGCGCCGAGGTGACGGCCGCCTTCGACGCCGAGCAGCCCTTCACCGTCGTACGGGACCGGACGACGATGCTGCTGCCCACGCCGGGCGCGACCCGGCGGGCCGTGGGGCTGCTGCGGGAGCACGGCTGCACCTCGGTGTGGTTCGGGGCGGCGGCCCCGCTCGGCCTGATGGCGCCCGCGCTGCGGCGGGCCGGGGCGGAGCGGCTGGTGGCGACCACCCACGGCCATGAGGCGGGCTGGGCCCAACTGCCCGCCGCGCGGGGCCTGCTGCGCCGGATCGGCGAGTCCACGGACACGATCACCTACCTCGGCGAGTACACCCGCTCCCGGATCGCCTCCGCACTGACGCCGCAGGCGGCCGCACGCATGGTGCAACTGCCGCCGGGCGTCGACGAGCGGACCTTCCACCCCGGTTCGGGCGGCGACGAGGTCCGTGCCCGGCTGGGTCTCACGGACCGCCCGGTGGTGGTCTGCGTCTCCCGGCTGGTCCCGCGCAAGGGCCAGGACACCCTGATCCGGGCGATGCCCCGCGTCCTGGGCAAACAGCCGGACACGGTGCTGCTGATCGTCGGGGGCGGGCCCTACGAGAGGGACCTGCGCAGGCTCGCGGACGAGACCGGGGTCGCCCACGCGGTCCGCTTCACGGGCGCCGTCCCCTGGGCGGAGCTGCCGGCCCACTTCGGGGCGGGCGACGTCTTCGCGATGCCCTGCCGCACCCGCCGGGGCGGTCTGGACGTCGAGGGCCTCGGCATCGTCTATCTGGAGGCGTCCGCGACAGGTCTCCCGGTGGTGGCCGGCGACTCCGGAGGAGCACCGGACGCGGTGCTCGACGGCGAGACCGGCTGGGTGGTGCGGGGCGGCTCCGCCGAGGAGACCGCCGACCGGGTCGTGACGCTCCTGGGCGATCCGGAACTGCGCCGCAGGATGGGGGAGCGGGGCCGACGGTGGGTCGAGGAGAAGTGGCGCTGGGATCTGCTGGCGGAGCGCCTGAAGGAACTGCTGTAGGAACCCGGCGGGGGCGGTGCCTCAGGAGGTGACGCCCGGGGCCCGCTCCTTGCGGTAGAGGGCCTCGATCTCGTCCGCGAAGTCCTCGGCGACCACATTGCGCTTGAGCTTCAGGGACGGGGTGAGATGCCCCGAGTCCTCGGTGAACTGGGAGGAGAGAATGCGGAACTTCCGCACCGACTCCGCCTTCGACACCGCCGCGTTGCCGTCGTCGACCGCGGTCTGGACCGCGGCGAGCAGCTCCGGGTCCTCGCGCAGCGACGCCGCGGTGGAGCCCGCCGGCTTGCCGTGCTCGGCGGCCCAGCGGCCCAGGAACTCCTCGTCCAGGGTGATCAGCGCGCCCACGAACGGCCGCCCGTCGCCCACCACCATGCACTCCGCGACCAGTGCGTGCGCCCGGATACGGTCCTCGATCACCGCCGGGGCCACGTTCTTGCCGCCCGCGGTGACGATGAGCTCCTTCTTGCGGCCGGTGATCCTGAGGTAGCCGTCCTCGTCGAGGGTGCCGATGTCGCCGGTGTGGAACCAGCCGTCGGCCAGCGCCTCGGCGGTCGCGGCCTCGTTGTTCCAGTACTCCTTGAACAGATGCTCGCCGTGCAGCAGCACCTCGCCGTCGTCGGCGATCCGGATCACGGATCCGGGCAGCGGCTGCCCGACCGTGCCGATCTTCTGCCGGTCCCAGGGGTTGAACGCGGTGGCGGCGCAGGACTCGGTCAGTCCGTAGCCCTCCAGGACGGTGAAGCCGATGCCGCGGAAGAAGTGGCCGAGGCGCTCGCCCAGCGGGGCGCCGCCGGAGATGGCGTACTCGCCGCGCCCGCCCAGCACCGCGCGCAGCTTGCTGTAGACGAGCTTGTCGAACACCGTGTGCATGATCCGCAGCCCCAGCGACGGACCGGACGGGGTGTCCAGGGCGCGGCTGTACGCGATCGCCGTGTCCGCCGCCTTGTCGAAGATCCTGCCCTTGCCGTCGGCCTGCGCCTTGGCGCGCGCCCCGTTGTAGACCTTCTCGAAGACCCGGGGCACACCCAGGATCAACGTCGGCCGGAACGCGGCGAGTTCATCGGTGAGGTGCTTGATGTCCGGGAGGCAGCCCAGCTTGATGGGCGCCATCATCGGCGCGATCTGCACCAGCCGCCCGAAGACATGCGCGAGCGGCAGGAACAGCAGGACCGAGCACTCGCCGGTACGGAAGAGGGGCCGCAGCCGCTCGACGATGTTGCCGCACTCGGCGAAGAAGCTGCGGTGGGTGAGCACACAGCCCTTGGGGCGCCCGGTGGTGCCGCTGGTGTAGACGATGGTGGCCGGGTCGTCGGCCTTGGCGAGCGAACTGCGCTCCTCCACCGTCGCGTCGCTGACATCCCGGCCGGCGCGGCGCAGCTCCGCCACGCCCCCGGCCTCGATCTCCCAGACGTGCTTGAGCGCGGGCAGCCGGTCGCGCACCGACTCGACGGCCGCGGCATGGGCGTCCAGCTCCACCACGCAGGCGGTCGCCCCCGAGTCGCCGAGGATCCACTGCACCTGCTCCGGCGAACTGGTCTCGTACACCGGCACGGTGATCGCGCCCGCGCTCCAGATCGCGAAGTCCAGCAGCGTCTACTCGTAGCGGGTCCGGGACATCAGCCCCACCCGGTCGCCCGGCTGGACACCGGAGGCGATCAGCCCCTTCGCCACGTCCCGTACCTCGGTGAGGAAGGCGGCGGCGGTGACGTCCTGCCAGGCGCCGCCGGCCGCCTTGCGGGCGATGACGGCGACATCGGGGTGCTGAGCGGCGTTTCTGCGGACGATGTCGGTCAGATTGCCGTCCGAGGGGACCTCGTACAAAGCAGGAAGGCTGAACTCGCGCAAGACTGCTGCTCCTCATAGGGCGCCGTCGCCACGACTCTGTGTGCTGCGACGGTGCGGTCCAAGGCTCGGGCGGGGGCGCAGGGTTCAGGGGGTCGTCGGCCGGAACCCTGGGCAGGACTGGACTGCTCGGACGTTACCCGTCGGTATGCTTCGGGGACAGGGGAACCCGACGAGATGTTCCGCGCGTCACATGGAGGGGCGTGTCCTTGGCGCACAGTAGTCCACACCGTTACTGACTGGCCAGTAACTACAGGTCCGTCCGTCACTGTTCACGTTTGCCCCACGCGCTTACCCTTGATCGTCATGGCACTCACACCGGGCGGCAACACGAGGACGCGTGTACATGTGGTCAGCGATGTGCACGGCAATGCGCGGGACCTGGCCAGGGCCGGTGACGGTGCGGACGCGTTGATCTGCCTGGGGGACCTGGTCCTGTTCCTCGACTATGCCGACCACTCGCGCGGGATCTTCCCCGATCTGTTCGGCCGGGAGAACGCCGACCGCCTGGTGGAACTGCGCACCGCCCGCCGCTTCGAGGAGGCGCGGGCCTTCGGGGCCGGACTGTGGGCCGGTGTCGGCGGCGACCGCACCACCGTCATCGAGAAGGCGGTCCGCCGGCAGTACGCCGAACTCTTCGCCGCGTTCCCGACGCCGACGTACGCCACCTACGGCAATGTCGATGTGCCGACCCTGTGGCCGGAGTACGCCGGGCGGGGCACCACCGTGCTGGACGGCGACCGGGTGGAGATCGGCGGCTGGACCTTCGGCTTCGTCGGCGGAGGCCTGCGCACCCCCATGAGGACCCCGTACGAGATCAGCGACGAGGAGTACGCGGCGAAGATCGAGGCGGTGGGCGAGGTGGACGTGCTGTGCACCCATATCCCGCCGGAGGTGCCCGAGCTGGTGTACGACACGGTGGCGCGCCGCTTCGAGCGCGGCAGCCGGGCCCTGCTGGACGCGATCCGCCGCACGCGTCCGCGGTACGCGCTCTTCGGCCATGTCCACCAGCCGCTGGTCCGGCGGATGCGGATCGGGGCCACGGAGTGCGTGAACGTGGGGCACTTCGCGGGGAGCGGGCGGCCCTGGGCGCTGGAGTGGTGAGCGGCCGGGCCCGGGCCGGGCGGGGCGGCGACCGGCCGCCGTCCGAACCGCAGGCGGGATGACAGCCGCGCGGCGTGTGCGCGGTAGCCTTCACGCTGCACACACGTGCGCACCCACCCTCCCTCACCGGACCGCATCTGGAGGAGCCACGGCGATGGCGGAACACACCAGTTCGAGCATCACGATCAAGGCCGCGCCGGCCGACGTCATGCGGGTGATCGCCGACTTCGCGCGCTACCCGGACTGGACGGGCGAGGTGAAGGAGGCCGAGGTCCTCGCGACGGACGACCGGGGCCGCGCCGAGCAGGTGCGCCTGGTCATGGACGCGGGCGCGATCAAGGACGACCAGACGCTGGCGTACACCTGGACGGGTGACAGCGAGGTCTCCTGGACCCTGGTCAAGTCCCAGATGCTCCGCTCCCTGGACGGCTCCTATCTGCTGAAGCCGGCCGGCTCGGGCGGCACCGAGGTCACCTACCGGCTGACGGTGGACGTGAAGATCCCGATGCTCGGCATGATCAAGCGCAAGGCCGAGAAGGTCATCATCGACCGGGCGCTGGCGGGGCTGAAGAAGCGGGTGGAGTCGGGCGACGCCGAGTAGCCCGTCCGGAACCCGTGCCGTCCGCCGCCTCGGCGCCGGCTCCGGGGCCGCGCGAGGCCGGCCCGGTCCCTCCCCGCCCCCGCGGGTCCGCCGTCCGGTCCCTCCGGCCGTGAGCGGAACCCGCCGCCCGTGCGGTCCGGGCGGGTACGGGGCGGTGGCCGCCGCGGCGGTGCCCGGACACCGCGCTCGGTGATGTCCCTGCTCAGTCCGTCGGCCGGGCCCCGGTAGCGTTCACCCTCATGCGCACCCTCCTGATCACCGGCTCCGGCGGCTCCGGCCGGAGCACCGTCGCCGCGGCCACCGCGCTGGCAGCCGCCCGCCAGGGCACCCGTACCCTCCTGCTCAGCGCCGACCGCACCGACACCCCCGGTGCCGTGCTCGGCGTCCCCACCGGCGCCACCCCGGTCGAGGCGGCGCCCGGGCTCACCGTCTGGCGTCCGGACGCCGCCGCCCGCTTCCGTGCGGACCTCATCGCCTTCCAGGACCGCGCCGCCGGCGCGCTCGACCTGCTCGGCGCGGCCCGGCTGGACGCCGAGGAGGTCACCCCCCTCCCCGGCGCCGAGGAGCTGGCCCTGCTGCGCGCCCTGCGCGACGCCGCGCTCTCGGAGGCGTACGACCTGCTCGTCGTCGATCTGCCGCCCGTCCCGCAGGCGCTGGTGCTGCTCGCCCTGCCCGAGGAGCTGCGCCGCTATCTGCGCCGGCTGCTCCCGCCGGAGCGGCAGGCCGCCCGCGCCCTGCGCCCCGTCCTCGGCCGGCTCGCCGGCGTCCCGATGCCCGCCGAGTGGCTGTACGAGACCGCCGGCCGCTGGGACGTGGAGCTGGCCGCCGTGGAAGCCGTGATGGCCGACCGGGCCACCAGCGTGTGGCTGGTCGCCGAGCCGGGTCCGGCCGGTGCCGACGCGGTCCGTACGGCCGTCACCGGGCTCGCCCTGCGCGCCCTGCGCCCCGAGTTCCTGGTCGCCAACCGGGTGCTGCCCGACACCGGCCAGGACACCTGGGTCGCGAGCCTGGCCGCCCAGCAGCGCAAGACCCTGGAGGAGTGGCAGGGCACGTACGGCCTCCGGGCCGTCCACGGCGTGCCGCACCTCGGCCGGGACCCGCGGGGCACCGACGATCTCGCGGTGCTCCCGGTCCCGGCCGTGGGCCCGGCCGAGGCCGCGGTCGAGTGGCCCGTACGGGACCGGATCGCCGAGGACGGTGTGCTCGTATGGCACATCCCGCTGCCCGGCGCGATACGCGAGGAGCTGGACCTGGTGCGGCGCGGCGACGAGATCGTGGTGAGCGCGGGGTCCTTCCGCCGGATCGTTCCGCTGCCGTCGGCGCTGCGCCGCTGCACCGTGGCGGGTGCGGCCCTGCGCGAGGGCGAGCTGCGCATCCGCTTCGCCCCGGACCCGGAGCTGTGGCCGCGCCGTGGGTGACCGGCGCCCGCCCGGGGGGGCGCCGGGAACGGCGGGGTACGCGGTGAATCGCGTACCCCCGTTCGGGTAACGTCGAGAGTACGAGCCTCAGTCAGGAGTCCGTCATGAGCGAAGAGCGCCCCAGGTCCGACACCGCTCACGAGCCGGCCGCCGACGGTGGGGTTCCCCCGGGTCCGGGCGGCGCCGGGAGCCCCGAGGAACGGACGGTCGACGCCGACGCCTGGGCGAAGGCGTGTGCCGAGGACCTCGCCGCGGAGAAGGCCCGCCGCCGTGCCCGCGGCGGCCCGCCGCCCGGCTCGGCCGCCGAGGAGCTGCGCAGGCTCGTCGACGCGGTCACCGACAAGCTGTCCGATCTCCAGAACCCGCTGTTCGGCGCCCTCGCCTCGGGCGCGGCCCAGCAGATGGTGCAGGAGGCGGTGCAGCAGGCCAAGGCCGCCGTGGAACCGGTGATCGAGCGCAACCCGGAGGTCTTCGACCATCTCGCCGCGGCCGGCTCGGAGCTGCTCGCCGCCTACCGCTCGGCCGTCGAGACCCAGGAGCGGCGCTGGACCGCCCGTTCCTTCGGCGGCTTCGGCCCCGGGACACCGGGCGACGACCGGGGCGAGGACGACGGCCCGGGTCCGGGGGAGCGCATCGACCTGGACTAGGGCCGCGGCGGACGGGCGTTCGGCACAAGGACGGGCGTCGCTCGGTACGGGGACGGGCGTCGCGAGGGGCGGAGACCGCCTGCCGGGGCGCCGGAGTGCGGCGGGAGCGTCCCTGCGGGTCCGGGGCCCTTTTCGGGGCTCCCGGACACCGGGAGTGATCGGACGACCCCGGCCCCCTCGGGTACCGTTGGCCCTAGCGGGGCTCGACCGAAACTGAGGGATTCATGGGACTCACCATCGGCGTCGACATCGGCGGCACGAAGATCGCGGCCGGTGTGGTCGACGAGGAAGGCAACATCCTCTCGACCCACAAGGTGCCGACTCCGGGCACTCCCGAGGCCATCGTGGACGCCATAGCCGCTGCCGTCGAGGGCGCCCGTGCCGGACACGAGATCGTCGGAGTCGGGATCGGTGCCGCAGGATACGTCAACCGCCAGCGTTCCACGGTCTACTTCGCGCCGAACATCGACTGGCGCCAGGAGCCGCTGAAGGAAGAGGTCGAGGCCCGCGTGGGCCTCCCGGTGGTCGTCGAGAACGACGCCAACGCGGCCGCCTGGGGCGAGTACAAGTTCGGTGCGGGCAAGGGCCACCGCAACGTCATCTGCATCACGCTGGGCACCGGCCTCGGCGGCGGCATCATCATCGGCAACAAGCTGCGCCGCGGGCACTTCGGCGTGGCCGCCGAGTTCGGCCACATCCGGATGGTTCCCGACGGACTGCTGTGCGGCTGCGGCTCACAGGGCTGCTGGGAGCAGTACGCCTCCGGGCGCGCCCTCGTCCGGTATGCGAAGCAGCGCGCCAACGCCACCCCCGAGAGCGCCGAGTTGCTGCTCTCGCTCGGCGACGGCACCCCGGACGGCATCGAGGGCAAGCACATCTCCATGGCCGCCCGCCAGGGAGACCCGGTGGCCGTCGACTCCTACCGTGAACTCGCCCGCTGGGCCGGCGCCGGACTCGCCGACCTCGCCTCGCTCTTCGACCCCTCCGCCTTCATCGTGGGCGGCGGTCTCTCGGACGAGGGCGAACTCGTCCTCGAACCGATCCGTAAGTCCTACAAGCGCTGGTTGGTCGGCGGCAACTGGCGTCCGGTCGCCGAGGTCATCGGCGCCCGACTGGGCAATGACGCGGGCCTGGTGGGCGCCGCGGACCTGGCCCGGGAGCCCGACCCGATCATGTAGCGGACCACCGTGCGACAGCGCCCGCCGAACCCCGGCCTTGGGGACGGCGGGCGTCGCACCATCGACGGCGACCGGCGGATCCGGGTCACCCCCCGCGGGACCCGGCGCCCCGGGTCCCCGTCCGTCCGGCACATCCCCCGGGGCGGTGCGGCGTATCTTGATCGGCATGGCGACGATGCTGCTGCCCAACTCCCGTACGGAACCCGACGGTTCGGCCGTCATCCGGGTCCTCGGCTACAACATCCGCTCGATGCGCGACGACACCGACGCGCTCGCCCGGGTGATCAGCGCCTGCGAGCCCGATCTGGTGCTGGTCCAGGAGGCCCCCCGGTTCTTCCGCTGGCGCAAGAAACTCGCCCGGCTCGCGGCGGCCTCCGGTCTGGTGATGCTCACCGGCGGTGCCACGGCGGCGGGCCCGGCGATCCTCTGCTCGCTGCGTGCCACGGTCGAGCGCACCGAGGACGTACTGCTGCCGCTCACCCCCGGACTGCACCGAAGGGGTCTGGCCACGGCCGTCGTACGGTTCGGCGGCGCCCGGCTCGGCGTCCTCAGCTTTCATCTGAGCCTGGCGGAGGAGGAGCGGTACGCCCAGGGAGGGATGCTGCTCGACCGGCTCGCCGGGATGGGCGTGGAGCACGCCGTCGCGGGCGGTGACCTCAACGAACGCCCCAAGGGCCGCACCTTCACCCGCCTCGCGGACCACCTCCGGGACTGCTGGGCCACCGCGCCCCGGGGCGCCGAGTACACCTTCTCGCCCACCGATCCCCGTCGGCGCATCGACGCGATCTTCGCCACGCCGGGCATCGAGATCCTCGGCTGCGGTGTCCCGCTCCCGTCCCGGGGCGGAGATCTCCAGGGGCACCCGGCGGTGTCGGAGAGGGACCTGAGGGCGGCCACGGACCATCTTCCGGTCCTGGCCGCCCTCAGGGTCCCGTCCGCGTAGACACCGGCCGCTACGGCACCGGCCGGTCCTCGGGCCCGGTCGAACAAAGGGCCCGGTCAGACCACGGCGCCCCGGCCGGGGTCGTCGTCCTCCTCGTCGGTGTTCATCCGCACCACCAGGGTCAGAAAACCGCCCAGGAAGCCGCCGATGCCGATGAGGGCCAGCCACCAGGTCATCTCCCAGCCGAGCAGCACGGCCAGCAGGAGCAGGAGCGGGCCGCCGATCACCGCGAGCCAAGCGAACTTCGCCGTGGTGTCCGCGTCGGGGAGCGGCGGCGGCTCCGGCGGGACGAAGTGACCCTCGTCGCCCTCGTCGAAGTCGTCGTCGGAGGGCTGGCGCAAGGAGTAGTCCCGCGGGCCCCCCACGCCGGGTGCGAAGGACACCGAGCTGCCCAGCGGCCCGGCCGGCTCGGCCGGCTCGGCCGCGTCGTCCTGGGCGCCGCCCTGCTCCGCGCTCCCGCTCCCGGCCTTCTCCTCCTCGGCCTGCTCCTTCTTGGCCTTCCCCTTCTCGGCCTTCGTCTCTTCGGCGCCGCCGTCCGTCTCCATCTCGGGCAGGGCCAGATCCTCGACCGAGCGGAACGGCCTCGCACCGGGCGGGTCCGGGGGCTCCGCGCCGTAGCCGGCGACGATCGCCGCCCAGACCGCCTCCTCGTCGAGAGGCACGCCCTTCTCTTCCGGCTCGCGGTCCTCGCGACCGGAGTCGTGCTCAGCCACCTACGGCCGTCCCTTCCTTGCCGACACTTGGCGCGAGCCGGCCGATGAATGCATGGCTCTCCTCGAAGATCCGGTCCGCGTCATGGTCCAACGTCGCCACGTGGTAGCTCTGTTCCAGCAGGATCTCCGTGACGTCCGTGGAGGAGACCCGGCTGAGGATCCGCGCCGAGTCGGACGGCGGCACCACATGGTCCTGGGTGCTGTGCAGAAGCAGCAGCGGCTGGGTCACCTCCGGCAGCTCCCCGTCGACCCTGCGGAGGAAGGCGCGCAGGGAGTCCGCCGCGCGCAGCGGCACCCTGTCGTATCCCAGCTCCGTGCTGCCCACCCTGGCGATGTCGCTGGCGATGCCCTTCGTGGAAGGGAGGAGGTGGCGGACCACCGGGAGGGCACGGGCCGCGAGGCCGTGCAGCGCGGCGGCCGGGTTGACAACGATCACACCGGACACCGCGTCACCGTGTCTGGCGGCGAGCCGCAGGGCCAGGGCGCCGCCCATGGAGAGGCCGGCCACGAACACCCGCGCACAGCGCTCGCGCAGGACCCGCAGCTCGCGGTCCACCTCCGCGTACCAGTCCGGCCAGCCGGTGAGCTGCATGTCCTCCCAGCGGGTGCCGTGCCCGGGCAGCAGCGGCAGTGAGACGGTCAGTCCGCGCTCGGCGAGATACTCCGCCCAGGGGCGCAGCGACTGGGGGGAACCGGTGAAGCCGTGGCAGAGGAGGACACCGGTCTCCCCGCCGTCGTGGCGGTACGGCTCGGCTCCAGGGAGGACCGGCACCTTCGGTCTCCTGTTCGTGAAAAGGGGGCTGGGCACGTCGATTGCAGGTACTTCACCGTACGCGACCCCACCGACACCGGCCAGGGCCGCAGGCCTCTCCACGGGCGGACCGCCCGGGTTAAGGTCTGTGCGACGCATACGGGAGGCACGGGTTGTTGTACGGCGCGATGAAGGTATTCATCGGAGGGTCGCTGAAGCTTGTCTTCAGGCCCTGGGTGGAGGGCCTGGAGAACATTCCCGCCGAGGGTCCCGCGATCCTGGCGAGCAATCATCTGTCGTTCTCGGACTCGTTCTTCCTGCCCGCGGTCCTCGACCGCAAGGTGACCTTCATTGCCAAGGCCGAGTACTTCACCACGCCGGGATTGAAGGGCCGGCTGACCGCCGCGTTCTTCAAGGGCGTCGGCCAGCTCCCGGTGGACCGCTCCGGAGTGCGCGGCGCGGGTGAGGCCGCCATCAGGAGCGGCATCGAGGTGGTGGAGCGGGGCGAACTCTTCGGCATCTATCCGGAGGGCACCCGCTCCCCCGACGGCCGCCTCTACCGGGGCAAGCCCGGCGGTCTGGCGCGGGTGGCGCTCGCCACCGGCGCACCCGTGATCCCGGTCGCCATGATCGACACGGAGAAGATCCAGCCGCCGGGGAAGGTCGTGCCCAAGCTGATGCGCCCGGGCATCCGCATCGGCAAGCCGCTCGACTTCAGCCGCTACCGGGACATGGAGAACGACCGCTTCGTCCTGCGCGCGGTGACCGACGAGGTCATCTACGAGATCATGAAGCTCTCCGGCCAGGAGTACGTCGACATCTACGCGACCGCCGCCAAACGGCAGATCGCGGACGCGGCGAAGGCGGAGAAGGCCGAGCAGCAGGCACAGAAGGCAGCCGGACAGGCGTAGCGGGACGGGGAGGGAACGGGGGCCGGGTTCCCGGGGGACTTCCCGGACCGCCCAGGACCCAGGACGCCTTCCGTCCGACCGGGGTGGGGGACATGGTCAGGCGCGAGCGAGTCATCAGGATGTCGGTGGAGCAGCCGTTGTGGCGTGCGCTCACCGCGTACCGCGTACTGACGCTGCTGTATGCGATCGGGCTCTTCGCCACCGCCTACGAGGCCTTCGACCGGCCCGGCGTGGCGATCGCGTACTACGTCGTGCTGAGCGTGTGGACCCTGGCCACGCTCCCCAGGGTCGCGAACGCCGCGCGCTGCACCCGGCCGTTCCTGGCGGTCGACCTCCTCGTCGCGCTCACGGGCATTCTGCTCACCCCCCTCGCCGACTCCCACGAGCGGATCCTCTCGGGCGGCCCGACCCTGCCGTCGATCTGGACCGCCGGGTCCGTCCTCGCCTTCGCGGTCAAGGGCGGCTGGCGCTGGGCGGCCTTCGCCTCCTCCGCGGTCGCCCTGGCCAACCTGGTCGAACGCGGCGTACCGACCCGCGACACCGTCCACAACGTGGTGCTGGTCTGGGTCGCCGCCATCGCGATCGGTTATGTCGTCGAGGTCGCCCGCGCCTCCGAACGCACCCTCGCCCGCGCCCTGGAGATCGAGGCCGCCACCCGCGAACGGGAGCGGCTGGCCCGGGACATCCACGACGGTGTGCTCCAGGTGCTCGCCATGGTGCAGCGGCGCGGATCCGCCCTCGGCGGCGAGGCGGCCGAACTGGGCCGGCTGGCCGGGGAGCAGGAGGTCGCCCTGCGCACCCTGGTCTCCGGCGGCACCCCGCCCCCGGCACGGGTCCCGGAGGACGCGGCGCTCGGCGCGGTGGTCCGCGCGGCCGAGGAACCGTACGCCGAGGAGGGGCCCCTCGACCTGTGTGTGCTGCTCGCCCCGTACGCCGGTGCCCGGGTCACCCTCTCCGGGCCCGGCTCCCCGGTGCCGCTCGCCCCGGCCGTGGCGCGCGAACTGGCCGCCGCCGTCGGCGCCGCCCTGGACAATGTGCGCAGGCACGCGGGGGACGGGGCGAGCGCGTGGATCCTGGTCGAGGACGAACCGGACGGGATCCTGGTGACCGTGCGGGACGACGGACCCGGCATCCCGGAGGGGCGGCTCGCCCAGGCCGAGAGCGAGGGCCGGCTGGGGGTGGCCCAGTCGATCCGCGGCCGGCTGCGGGACATCGGCGGCACCGCTGAGCTGATCTCGGTGCCGGGCCAGGGCACGGAAGTGGAACTGAAGATTCCGAACGAGGGGAAGGGCCCGAAGGCCCCGAGGCCCTCACGGGGGAAGGCGGAGAGACGATGACGGCGGACCCGATCGAGGGGCGGCAGGACCCGATCAAGGTGATGGTCGTCGACGACCATCCCATGTGGCGGGACGCCGTCGCACGCGATCTGACCGAGTCCGGTTTCGCGGTGGTCGCCACCGCGGGCGACGGCGAGCAGGCGGTGCGCCGCGCCCGGGCCGCCGCACCGGACGTCCTCGTCCTGGACCTGAACCTGCCCCTGAAGCCGGGCGTGCGGGTCTGCAGGGAGCTCGTCGGCGCCGACCCGTCGCTGCGGGTGCTGGTGCTGTCCGCGAGCGGAGAGCACGCGGATGTGCTGGAGGCGGTGAAGTCGGGCGCCACGGGGTATCTGCTGAAGTCGGCCTCCACCGGGGAACTGGTCGACGCGGTGCGCCGCACGGCGGCCGGCGACCCGGTGTTCACCCCCGGTCTCGCGGGCCTGGTCCTCGGCGAGTACCGCCGGCTGGCCTCCGAACCCGCCCCCGCCGCGGGCACCGGCGAGCCGGACGCGCCCCGACTGACCGACCGTGAGACCGAGGTGCTGAGGCTGGTCGCCAAGGGCCTGAGCTACAAGCAGATCGCCGAACGCCTGGTCATCTCGCACCGCACCGTGCAGAACCACGTCCAGAACACCCTGGGCAAGCTCCAGCTGCACAACAGGGTGGAACTGGTGCGGTACGCGATCGAGCGGGGACTCGACGGGGAGTAGGACGGGGTGGCGGAGTGGGCCCGACCGGCGACTTCACACTTTCGAGTGGATTCGCGGTGATCAACTACCCGGCATTTCACCGGAATTGACCTGTCGTGGCATGCCGAAGTGACGTGGGTCACCATTAGCGTGACCCGCATCAGGCAACCGCGGCGAAGGGACATTTCCATGCGGGTCGGAGTATTGACCGGAGGCGGTGACTGCCCCGGGCTCAACGCCGTCATCCGGGGCGTCGTACGCAAGGGCGTGCAGGAGTACGGCTATGACTTCGTCGGTTTCCGGGACGGCTGGCGGGGCCCCCTCGAAGGCGACACCGTCCAGCTCGACATCCCCGCCGTCCGTGGCATCCTGCCGCGCGGCGGCACGATCCTCGGCTCCTCGCGCACCAATCCGCTCAAGCAGGAGAACGGCATCCGGCGCATCAAGGAGAATCTCGCCAAGGAGGAGGTCGACGCGCTGATCGCGATCGGCGGCGAGGACACCCTCGGGGTCGCGGCCCGTCTCGCCGACGAGTACGGCGTCCGGGTCGTGGGGGTGCCCAAGACCATCGACAACGACCTCTCCGCCACGGACTACACCTTCGGCTTCGACACCGCCGTCAACATCGCGACCGAGGCGATCGACCGCCTGCACACCACGGCGGAGTCGCACATGCGGGTGCTGGTCGTCGAGGTGATGGGCCGGCACGCGGGCTGGATCGCCCTCCATGCGGGCCTGGCCGGCGGGGCCAATGTCATCCTCATCCCCGAGCAGCGCTTCGAGGTGGACCGGGTCTGCGCATGGGTGACGTCCCGTTTCAAGGCGTCGTACGCGCCGATCGTGGTGGTGGCCGAGGGCGCGATGCCCAGGGACGGCGACATGGTGCTCAAGGACGGGTCGCTCGACTCGTTCGGGCATGTCCGCCTCTCGGGCGTCGGCGAGTGGCTGGCGAAGGAGATCGAGAGGCGGACCGGCAAGGAGGCCCGGACGACGGTCCTCGGCCATGTCCAGCGCGGCGGCACGCCCAGCGCCTTCGACCGCTGGCTCGCCACCCGCTTCGGTCTGCACGCCATCGAGGCGGTCCGCGACGGCGACTTCGGTAAGATGGTCGCCCTGCGCGGCACCGATGTCGTCCGGGTCCCGATCGCGGAGGCCACGGCCAGGCTGAAGACGGTCGACCCCGCGCTCTACGACGAGGTCGGCGTGTTCTTCGGCTGACCCCGGCCCGGCGTTCCGGCCCGGCTCCCGTTCCTCCCGAGTGCTTCCCGAACGGCCTTGCCCTGGGGGCGCGCACCGGTCCTGCGCGCGCCCCCAGGTATGCACCCGCACGTCGGTTCTAGGAGACCGACTGCTGCTCCGCGACCGGGTCGGTGCCCACCGCGGTGAGCCGGCCGAGCAGTTCCCGTACGACTGCGGCGCCGCCCACCGACAGCACCGACTCCGGGTGGAACTGGACGCCCGCGAACCCCGGTCCGCGCAGCGCGTGCACCTCCCCGTTGCCGGCGCGGCAGACCTCGACGCCCCGGGCGGCCAGTCCGGTCGTCGTTTCGTCGTCGCAGCGCGCCACGAAGCTGTTGTAGAAGCCGACGGTCTCCCGCCGCCCGAACAGATCGATCTCGCTCTGCGCGCCCTGGTGGGGCACCTCCTTGCGCACGATGTCCAGACCCAGTTCGGCCGCGATCAGCTCATGGCCCAGACAGACGCCCAGCACCCCGTGCCGGTGGCCCCGGAGGAGCTCGGCCGTCAGCTCCCGCAGCAGCCGCACCCTGGGGTCCTTCAGCTCCGAGGGATCGCCCGGTCCTGGCCCGAGGACCACCGGCCCCTCATGGGCCGTCACCGCCTCCCGAAGCCCCGGCTCGTCATAGCGGCGCACCGTCACCTCCAGACCCGTGGACCGCAGCACATGCGCCAGCATCGCGGTGAAGGTGTCCTCGCCGTCGACCACCAAGGCATGCCCGGTGAGGTCGCCGGCCCGCTCCTGCATCCGCAGCCAGAACGGCGCGAGTTTCTCCCGCCGCCCGTCCAGCGCCGCCCGCACCCGCGGGTCGTCCGCGAGAACCGGCCGTTCCCGCTCCTCGCGCGGCCGTGCCGGACGCACCCCCAGCGCCGCGAGCACCCCGGCCGCCTTGGCATGGGTCTCCGCGACCTCGCCCGCAGGGTCCGAGCCGCGCACCAGGGTGGCGCCGACCGGTACCCGCAGCCGCCCGTCCGCGTCGATGTCGGCGGTGCGGATGAGGATGGGGGAGTCGAGGGTCTGAGCGCCTCCCGCGTCCCGCCCGAGCAGCGCGAGCGCCCCCGCGTAGTAGCCGCGTCCGCCGGACTCGTGCCGTTCGATCACCCGGCAGGCGTTCTGCACCGGTGAGCCGGTGACGGTCGCCGCGAACATGGTCCGCCTCAGCACCTCGCGCACATCCAGCGTGGACCGGCCGCGCAACTCGTACTCGGTGTGGGCGAGATGGGCCATCTCCTTCAGTCGCGGCCCGATCACCACCCCGCCCATGTCACCGACCGTGCACATCATCTTGAGCTCCTCGTCGACCACCATCGAGAGCTCCTCGGTCTCCTTGGCGTCGGCGAGGAAGGCGAGCAGGTCCTCGGGGGTGGGGCCGCCGGAGGGATAGCGGTACGTCCCGCTGATCGGATTCATCACGACGGTGCCCGCCCCTCGCCCGTCACCGCCCTCGGCCGGGAGCGCCTCGCGCCCGCCCCTACCGCCGGACATCCGTACATGCACCTCGGGGCTGGCCCCCACCAGGGTCCGTCCGGTTCCGGTGTGCACGAGGAAGGTCCAGTAGGCGCCCCGCTCCCCGAACAGCAGCCGCCGGAACAGCGCCAGGGCGTCGGCCCGGCCGAAGCCCGGGATCATGCCCTCATAGGTGCGCCGGATCACGAAGTTCGCGCCTTCGCCCCGCCCGATCTCCTCGCGCAGCACCCGGCCGACGATCCCGGCGTACTCCTCGTCGGTGACGTCGAAGCCGCCGTCCTCGACCCGGACGTCATGCCGTGGCAGCTGCGCCAGGGCCTGCTCGAGGGGAAGCTCGTACGACTCCTCGGGCCGCAGGGCCAGCAGCGGTGTGCCGTCGTCGCGGACGTCGAAACCACGCTCACGGATCTGGCGGTACGGCACCAGGGCCAGCCCCTCGTCGGGGAGGTCGGCGAGACGTTCACAGGGGTGGACCGGGCCGATCAGCACCTCGACGGTGTCCTGGTCCCGCCCGGGAGTACGGCGGCGGAGCAGGGCGAACGGGCGGGGATCGTCCAGCAGGGCGAGCAGATTCATACGACGGGTTCCTTCTCTGCGGAGGAACGGCCGGTCACGAGAACGCCGAAGGCCGCCCCTCGGGCGGCCTTCGCGAAGTGATGCGTACGCGCAGTCAGTGGGCCGCCGGATGAGCGGTCCACCACCAGTTCTGGTTCTGGGTCGAGTGCGCGAACATGGGCGGCACCCTACCGGACACCGGCCGGACCGTGCAGCGGCCCACGCCCGTGCGCCTGGACGCCCGTCCCGGATGGCGAGACACCCGCTCCCGGCCCGCGCGGGGACGGCACCGGGCGCAGGACGCCGCTCCGGACGGGCGCAGGGGCTCCCCACGGCCGCGGGATCCGCCGTGGGCGCGGCGCGTCCCGGCCCACGGCTCGTCTCAGCAGTCGGGCAATGCGGCGGATCACTCGACCCGACCCCGTAGTGTTGACCACGTGACCGTGAACGCTGATTCCCAAGCCGTCGCCGCCAAGGCGACCTGGCGAGACCTGCCCGCGGCGCAGCAGCCCGAGTACCCCGACCCCGAGGCTCTGCGCGCAGTGATCGCGGAGCTCCAGTCGTATCCGCCGCTCGTCTTCGCGGGCGAGTGCGACCAGCTGCGCGCCCGGATGGGAGCCGTCGCCAGGGGCGAGGCGTTCCTGCTCCAGGGCGGCGACTGCGCGGAGTCCTTCGACGCCGTCGGCGCGGATCAGATTCGCGCCAAGCTCAAGACCCTGCTCCAGATGGGCGCCGTGCTCACCTACGCGGCCTCGGTGCCCGTGGTGAAGGTCGGTCGTATCGCCGGCCAGTACTCCAAGCCGCGCTCCAAGCCCATGGAGACCCGCGACGGTGTGACCCTGCCGGTCTACCGGGGCGACTCGGTCAACGGCTTCGCGTTCACCGAGGCGGAGCGGATCCCCGACCCCGAGCGGCTGAAGCGGATGTACCACGCGTCCTCCTCCACGCTCAACCTGGTGCGCGCCTTCACCACCGGCGGCTACGCCGACCTGCGCCAGGTGCACGCCTGGAACCAGGACTTCGTGCGGTCCTCGCCGTCCGGGCAGCGCTACGAGCAGCTGGCCCGGGAGATCGACAACGCGCTGAACTTCATGCGTGCCTGCGGGACCGACCCGGAGGAGTTCAAGACCGTCGAGTTCTTCTCCTCGCACGAGGCGCTGCTGCTCGACTACGAGTCGGCGCTGACCCGGGTCGACTCGCGCACCGGCCGGCTGTACGACGTCTCCGGGCACATGGTGTGGATCGGCGAGCGCACCCGTCAGATGGACGGCGCGCACATCGAGTTCGCCTCCCGGATCAGCAACCCGATCGGCATCAAGCTCGGCCCGACCACCACGGCCGCGGAGGCGCTGCAGTACATCGAGCGGCTCGACCCGGAGCGTGATCCCGGCCGGCTGACCTTCATCGTCCGGATGGGCGCCGACAAGATCCGCGACCGGCTCCCCGAGCTGGTCGAGAAGGTCACGGCGTCGGGTGCGGTGGTGGCCTGGGTGACCGACCCGATGCACGGCAACACCTTCGAGGCGGCCTCCGGCCACAAGACCCGCCGCTTCGACGACGTGCTCGACGAGGTCAAGGGCTTCTTCGAGGTCCACAAGGCGCTGGGCACCCACCCGGGCGGTATCCATGTGGAGCTGACCGGCGACGATGTCACCGAGTGCGTGGGCGGCGGCGACGAGATCTTCGTCGACGATCTGCACCAGCGCTATGAGACGGCGTGCGACCCGCGCCTGAACCGCAGCCAGTCCCTGGACCTGGCCTTCCTGGTCGCCGAGATGTACCGGGACCAGTAGCCGCCGAGGCGGTCGCAGACGCAGCAAGCCGGAATGGGGCGCGGATCACATACGATCCGCGCCCCGTCCCGCTTCCACGGGTTCCCGCGGGAAGGTAAGGTTAGGTTTGCCTTACCGATCATCGGAAGGCTGTGGCCAGGAATCCCGCCGGGAGGTGAACCGCATGTACGTCTGCAGTTGCTTCGGTGTCACGGAGCAGCAGGTCCAGCAGCATGCGGAGAACGGCGCCCGCACCCCCCGGCAGATCGCGTCGGCCTGCAAGGCGGGCACGGACTGCGGCTCCTGTGTGCGGCGGATCCAGGCGCTGCTCGGCCGTGGGGCGTGCCCCCGCCACACCCCGTCCGGTCCGGGAGAGCCGGTGCTCGCCGAGCTGGTTGGCCGGCAGGGCCCGCAGGCGCGAGGTCTGGACGAGGCCGCCTGAGCCCGTTCAGGCCGAGTCCGAGTCGTCCGGCTGCTCGATGAACTGGGCGATGTAGAGCGCCTCGCCGAGCTTGTCCACCAGTTCCAGCTGGGTGTCCAGATAGTCGATGTGGTGCTCCTCGTCCTCCAGGATCCGCTCGAAGATGTTCGCGGACGTGATGTCGCCCTTCTCCCGCATGATCCGGATGCCGCGCCTGAGCCGGTCGATCGCCTCCACCTCGATCTGCCGGTCGGACTCGAACATCTCCTTGAGGCTCTGTCCCACCCGCACATGGAAGAGCCGCTGGTAGTTCGGCAGTCCCTCCAGCAGGAGGATGCGGTCGGTGAGGACCTCGGCGTGCCGCATCTCGTCGAAGGACTCGCGCCGGGTGTACTCGGCGAGCTTGTACCAGCCCCGGTGCTCCTGCATCTTCGCGTGCAGGAAGTACTGGTTGATCGCGGTCAGCTCGCCGGTGAGCTGCTCGTTGAGGAATTCGATGACCTCCGGGTCGCCCTGCATCGCGCGGGCTCCTTCCAGGCGGGGACGGGAGGGTTGCGCCGCATGATCGCACCGGGGTCACACGGTGTCCAGTAAGTCCATGCTTAGTGGGATTTGCCTGATTCGGGTCCGAGCTGGTCATGTGCACCCTCTGTGGTCTGTCAGGATGGGAGTCATGAGTCAGCCGGTGGAGCACGAATCAGGAGAAGCGGCACGGTTCGAGCTCCCGCCGGGACAGCGACTGCAGCGGGGCTGGCCGGTCACGCACTACGGTCCGGTGCCCAAGTTCCGGGCCGAGCGTTGGGAGTTCAGGGTCTTCGGCCTCACCGCGGACGGCGAGAAGCACTGCTGGAACCATGAGGAGTTCACGGCCCTGCCCTATGCCACCGTGGTGGCCGATCTGCACTGTGTGACGAAGTTCAGCATGATCGGGGCGGAATGGGGTGGTATTCCCGCCCGTACGATCCTGGAGATCGCCCCGCCCGCGCCCTCCGCCACGCATGTCATGGTCTGGGCCGAGTACGGCTACAGCGCCAATCTGCGCCTCGCCGACTTCACCTCGGAGCGCACGATCTTCGCCACCCACAGGGACGGCGAACTGCTCACCGCGGAGCACGGTTTTCCGCTGCGCCTGGTCGTCCCCCATCTGTACGCCTGGAAGGGCCCCAAGTGGGTCCGCGGCGTCGAGTACATGACCGCCGACCGCCGTGGCTTCTGGGAGGAGCGCGGCTACCACAACATCGGCGACCCGTGGAAGCAGCAGCGCTACTCCTACCAGGAGGAGCCCGGGGACGGCCCCGAGCTCTGACTCCCGGCGGGCGCGCTCCCGGCGGGCGACGCTCCGCCCTCCGACGCCCCCCGGAGCGCGCCGGTCCGGGCGGTCAGCCGTCGCGGAGTTTCTTCAGCCGTTCCACATCCGCCGTGTGCCCCTCCTTGCCACCGGGTGTCTCGATGACCAGCGGAACGCCCTCGGTCGCCGGATGGGTCATCAGCGCGCGGAACGGGTCCTCCCCGATGTGGCCGGAGCCGATGTTGGCGTGCCGGTCCTTGTGGGCGCCCACCACGTCCTGGGAGTCATTGGCATGGATCAGCTTCAGCCGTCCCGTGCCGACGGTGTCCACCAGCAGATCCAGCGTCCGGTGCATCCCGTTCGGCCCGGTCAGGTCGTGCCCGGCGGCGAAGACATGGCAGGTGTCCAGGCAGACGCCCAGCTTGGGATGCGCGTCCAGGGCCTCGAAGTACGGCCCGAGGTCCGGGACGCGCGAGCACAGGGAGGCGCCCTGCCCCGCCGTCGGCTCCAGCAGCAGATACGGGTCGTCGTCATGCGTCAGCTCGTCCAGCAGCGGGAGCATCCGCTCGCGCACCTGCTCCAGCGCGACGGCCCGCTCCCGCCCGCCGGTGGCGCTGCCGGTGTGCACGACGACGCCCAGCGCCCCGATCGCACGGCCCCGGCGCAGCGAGTGCCGCAGGGACGCCACGGACTTCTCCACGGTCGCCTCGGTGTGCGAACCGAAGTTGATCAGATACGGCGCATGCACATAGGCCGGTACGGCCCCGTCGGCGCACGCCGCGCGGAACGCCTCGTCCTGCCGGGGATCGCCGGCCGGGGTCGCCCAGCCGCGCGGATTGGCCACAAAGACCTGTACGGTCTCGGCGCCGAGGTCATGTGCGTAGGCGAGCCCGACGGAGTTCAGCCCGCCGGCCACGGGCACATGCCCGCCGATGGGATTGCGGGGCACACCGAGGGAGCCGAGAGGGCCACGGGACTGCTGAGTTCTCACCCCTCAAGGGTGTCATGCGCCCCCACGGAGGCGACAGGTCAGCGGATCTTGAGGGTGATGGTCGTCCCCTTCGGCGCCTTCTGCCCGCCCTCGACCGACTGGCTCTTGACCGTGTCGCCGAACAGACCCAGCAGTCCGCGGTCCTCCTCCACCTTGAAGCCCGCCGCCTCCAGGGTCTTCCGGGCCTCGTCGACATTGCGGCCGACCACGTCCGGCACCTCGACCCGCTCGGGGCCCTTGGAGATCGTCAGGGTGACGGTGTCGCCCTTGCCGGTCCGCGCTCCGGCGTCCGGCGACTGCCGGACGACCTGTCCGGCGTCGAGGTCCGAGGTCACCGGGGTGTCGGAGATCTTCACCTGAAGACCCGCGTCCTGGAGTTCCGCCGTGGCGTCGTCGACGGACTCACCGGTCACATCGGGCACCTCCACCGGGCTGCCCTTGCTGACCTTCAGCGCGATCGCCGATCCACCACGGCGCTCGGTGCCGGCCGCCGGGTCCGTGCCGGTCACGGAACCCTTGGGCACGTCCTCGCTGAACTCCTCGGTGACCATGCCGGGGACCAGGCCGCTCTTCTTGAGCAGGTCCTGCGCCTCGGCCAGCGGCCGGCCCTTCACATCGGGCACCGCGACCGTCCGGGGGCCGTCCGAGACGGTCAGCGTCACCGCGTCATGGGTGCGGATCCGCGCGCCCGTCTCCGGGTCGCTGCTGATCACCGTGCCGCGCTTCACGGTGTCGCTGTAGGCGTGCTCGACCTGCTTGACCTCCAGCCCGGCCTTCTTCAGCCGGGTCCGCGCCTCGGCCTCGGTCTTCGCCAGCAGCGGGGGGACCTTGGTGAACTGACCGGTGTTGATGTACCAGACGCCGGCCCCCGCGCCGACCAGCACCAGCGCGGCGACCACCAGGGCGATCAGCCCGCCCCGGGGACGGCGGAAGCGGCCCGCGGGCTCGTCCGGCCGAGTCTCCAGCCGGCTCGTCCGGTTCAGCGCCGGACCGTCGTCCTCATGGACCGGGGCCGCCGGGAGCAGCCGAGGGATCACGCTGGTCCGGTCCTCGGCGTTGTCGTGCTCCTGGGCCACGGCGCCCGGCGGCACGGCGTCCAGCTGCTCCTCGGTGAGCGCGGCACGCACCCGGAGGACCTGGCCGAGCAGCGCCACCGCGTCGTCCGGGCGCAGCTCGGGGTTGCGCGCGGTCGCCGAGGCGACCAGTTCGTCCAGTTCCACGGACAGCCCCGGCGCGGCGGCCGACGGCGCCGGCACGTCCTCGTGCAGATGCTGGTACAGGACCTGGGCGGGCGACTCGCCCGCCCGGGGCTTGGCGCCGGTGAGCATCTCGTAGAGAACGACCCCGCACGCGTACACGTCCACCCGGGGGTCGGCGGTGCCGTTCTCGATCTGCTCCGGCGCGAGATAGGAGACCGTGCCGAGGACCGCACCCGTGGTGTCGGTGACCGTGTTCACGGCCCTGACCAGGCCGAAGTCGGCCACCTTGACCCTGCCGTCGTCCCCTATGAGGACGTTCTCCGGCTTCATGTCGCGGTGCACGAACCCGGCGCGGTGCGCGGCGCCCAGGGCGGCCAGCACCGGCTCCAGGATGTCCAGGGCGGCGCGCGGCTGCAGCGCCCCGCGCTCGCGCAGCACATCGCGCAGGGTGCACCCGGCGATGTACTCCATGGCGAGATAGACGTACGACCTGTCGGTGCCCTGGTCGAAGACCTGCACCACATTCGGGTGGGCGAGGTGTGCGGCCGACTTGGCCTCGCGTATGAAGCGCTCCACGAACGAGCGGTCGGCGGCCAGCGTCGGGTGCATCACCTTGAGCGCGAGGACGCGGTCGAGGCGGGTGTCCACGGCCCGGTAGACCGTGGCCATCCCGCCGGCGGCGATCCGCGCCTCGACGCGGTAGCGGCCGTCGAGCACCTGCCCGACGAGGGGGTCCTGAAGGGTCGTATCCACGCGGTTGAGTCTACGAGGGCACACCGACGGGCCCGGCCCCGACGGCCGCCCCGGCGCGGGACTGCAGCCGAGCTGTGACGCGCCCCGCCCGCGCCGGCGCGCGGGCGGCGTACGCCGGCCCGTCGCGCCGGGGGCTCGCGCCCTGGCACCCGGTGGGCGCGGGCTCAGAAGGCGGGCCGCTCCGGGTCGAGCCGGGCGATGCCCTCCGTGGGGGACGAGGCCTCCGCGAAGTGCCGGCGCGGGATACGCCCCGCCCGCCGCGCGAGCCGGCCCGCCTCCACCGCGTGCCGCATCGCCTCCGCCATCAGCACCGGTTCCTGCGCCCGGGTCACCGCCGAGGCCAGCATCACGCCCGCGCACCCCAGCTCCATCGCGAGGGCCGCGTCCGAGGCCGTGCCCGCGCCGGCGTCCAGGATCACCGGCACCCGCGCATGCTCGACGATCAGCTGGAAGTTGTGCGGGTTGCGGATGCCGAGCCCGGAGCCGATCGGTGAGCCGAGCGGCATGATCGCCGCACAGCCGACGTCCTCCAGCCTGCGCGCGAGGACGGGGTCGTCATTGGTGTACGGCAGCACCGTGAACCCGTCGTCCACCAGGGTCTCGGCCGCGTCCAGCGTCTCGACCGGGTCCGGCAGCAGGGTCCGTTCGTCGGCGATGACCTCCAGTTTGACCAGGGCGGTGCCGAGCGCCTCGCGCGCCAGCCGGGCGGTGAGCACGGCCTCGCCCGCGGTGAAGCAGCCCGCCGTGTTGGGCAGCACCCGGATGCCCAGCCGGTCGAGCACGGACAGCACCGAGCCGTGCACCGAGGCGTCGACGCGCCGCATCGCGACCGTCGTCAGCTCCGTGCCGGAGGCCACCAGGGCCCGCTCCAGCACATCGAGGCTCGGCGCGCCGCCCGTGCCCATGATCAGCCGGGAGGAAAGGGAGATGCCGCCGAGGACGAGGGGATCGTCGGCCATGGTCAGCCTCCCTGGACGGCGGTGAGGATCTCGACACGGTCCCCCTCGGCGAGGGAGGTCGACGACCAACGGGTGCGCGGGACGACGGTCTCGTTGAGGGCGGCGGCCACCCCCGAGGGCGCCGCGGTGAGGGTGCGGACGACGTCGTCGAGCGGGGTGCCGGGAGCCACCTGACGCGGCTCCCCGTTGACCGAGATGTTCATGCTGGTCGCTCCGTGGTGTGCGGACGGGCCGACGGCCGTACGACCCGATGGCCGTACGAGGGGCCCGGCGGTGTTCGGCGGTGTGCCTGCGGGCTGCTCCGTGGTGTTCACGCCGGCTGCTCCGCGAGGGCGGCGGCGGTGAAGCGCCCGGGGGCGAAGGGCCGGGCCTCCTCCGGGAGCTCCCCGGTGGTCAGCACATGTGCCATGACGTCGCCGGTCACCGGGGTGAGCAGCACGCCGTTGCGGTGGTGGCCGGTGGCCAGCAGCAGACCGTCCAGCTCCGTCGGACCGAGCAGCGGCGCGTTGTCCGGGGAGCCCGGGCGCAGCCCGGCGCGGGTCTCGGTGAGCGGCAGTTCGGTGATCCCGGGAACCAGCTCGTGCGCGTCCCGCAGCAGCTCGTACACCCCGCCCGCGGTGACCGTGGTGTCCCAGCCCAGTTCCTCGCTGGTGGCGCCGACCACCAGCTCGCCGTTCTCGCGCGGCACCAGATACAGCTGGCCGCCGCGGACCACGGCGCGCACGGTACGGCTCAGGAACGGCGCGTACCGCTCCGGCACGGCCAGCCGCAGCACCTGTCCCTTCACGGGGCGCACGGGCGGCCGCACCTGCTCCGGGAGGCCCGCGAGGCGCCCGCTGAGGCTGCCCGCGGCGAGGACGACCCGTCCCGCGGCGAGTTCGGTGCCGTCGGCGGTCCGCACCCCGGCGGCCCGCTCCCGCACCACCGTCAGCCGCTCCGCCCACGCCCGGTGGAAGACGACCCCGGCGCGTTCGCACGCGGTGACCAGGGCCGAGGCGAGCCGGCGCGGGTCCACCTGGTGGTCGCCGTCGACACGGAGCCCCCCGCGCACCCCCGGCGCCAGCATCGGCTCCAGCCGGCGGCACTCGCGTCCGCTCAGCCACTGGGAGGCGAGCCCCGACCGCTGTTGCAGGGCGTGCAGCTCCCGCAGATGCGTGCGGTCGTCGGCGTCCAGCGCGACGGCGAGCGTGCCGCACCGGCGGTAGCCGAGGTCCTGGCCGGTGACCTCGGTCAGCTCGGCGGCGAAGTCCGGATAACGCCGCGCCGAACGGAGGTTGAGGCCGAGCAGCGTCTGCTCCCCGTAGTGCAGTTCGGTGACGGCGGCGAGCATCCCGGCGGCCACCCGGGCCGCCCCTCCGCCCGGTTCGGGATCCACCACGGCGGTGGCGAGACCGCGCTGCGCCGCCCGCCAGGCGGTCACCAGTCCGATGACGCCGCCCCCGACGACGAGGACATCTGATGTGGGTGTGGGCGACATGGGCGTCCAGCCCCCTCCCTTCGCCGGCATGACCCGGATCAGGTTCGTACGGTCGGAGGCCGCCAGCCTCCCTCTCAGCCCGGTGCGCCGGGCTCCCGCGAGTGCTTTACGGGGGCCACCCTAGCCCGTCCCGTTCGCCTCGGTAAGGCAGCCTCCGTCCGGAGCGGGACGCCCGGCGGCCCGCTGCTCGCCCCGGCATCGGACCGCAGGAGGACCGCCGCGCAACGCTGTGGAACAGCTCACTCAGCACGCCCGCTGACTGACGAACCGTCAGTTGTCTATGGTGATCAGGTGAGCGAGCAGAGGCAGACACGGGGTGACCGGGCACGGCGCGTCGTCGTGGTGGGCGCGGGCATGGCAGGGGTGCAGACCGCGGTCGCCCTGCGGGAACAGGGCTTCACCGGCGGGGTGACGCTGATCGGCGCGGAGCCGCACCAGCCGTACGACAGACCGCCGCTGTCCAAGGCGGTCCTGCTCGGCAAGGCCGAGGGCTCCGCGCTCGACGTCGACTTCGAGGCGCTGGGCATCGAGCTCCGGCTGGGCCGCGAGGTGCTCCGGGTCCGCCCCGGCGACCATGAGCTGGACACCGCCGAGGGCCCGGTGCCCTACGACGTGCTGGTCGTCGCGACCGGCGCCGAGCCGATCCGGCTGCCGGGCGCCGAGGGCGTGCCCGGGGTGCATCTGCTGCGCACGCTGGACGACGCCGAGCGACTGCGGCCGGTCCTCGCCGAGCAGCACGACATCGTGGTGGTGGGCGCCGGCTGGATCGGCGCCGAGTTCGCCACCGCCGCCCGGGAGGCGGGGTGCGCGGTCACCGTGGTGGAGGCCGCGGACCGGCCGCTCGCCGGGGCGCTGCCCGCGGAGGTGGCCGAACCCATGACGGCCTGGTACGCGGACAGCGGCGCCGAGCTGCGCACCCGGGCACGGGTGGAACGCGTCGAGGCGGGGGCCGTGGTGCTCGACGACGGCACCCGGGTGCGGGCGGACGCGGTGGTCGTGGGCATCGGGGCGCGCCCGGCCACGGCCTGGCTCGCCGGATCGGGCATCGCCCTCGGCGCCCAGAGCGAGGTGCTGGCCGACGACCATCTGCGCGCCTCGGTCCCCGATGTGTACGCGGTCGGGGACTGCGCCTCCTTCCCGTCGGGGCGCTACGAGCAGCGTCTGCTGGTCCACCACTGGGACAACGCCCTCCAGGGGCCGCGCACGGTGGCCGCGAACATCGTCGGGGAGACGCCGGTGGCGTACGACCCGGTGCCGTACTTCTGGTCGGAGCAGTTCGGCCGTTTCGTCCAGTACGTGGGCCACCACGGGGCCGCCGACTCCACGGTGTGGCGCGGTGACCCGGAGGGCGCGGCCTGGTCGGTGTGCTGGCTGCGGTCGGGCCGGCTGGTGGCCCTTCTGGCGGTGGGCCGCCCCCGGGACCTGGCCCAGGGCCGTCGGCTGATCGAGGCGGGCACCCCGATGGACCCGGACCTGCTGTCGGACCCGTCGCGCCCGCTCAAGGAGGCGACGGCCTGACGGCCCGCGGGCGGGCGCGGACGGGGGCCGGGCCACGGCCCTGACGGCGGTCCCGCGTGCTCCGCCGGAGGCAACCCTGACCCCCGGCCGGAGGTGCCCCGCTTCCGACTGTCGGTCCGGGATGGCACGCTTGATCCCGTGACCGAGATTGACACAAAGATCGACGCTCTCGTCCCCGGCTGGCTCACCCTCCCCGACATCGCCGAATCGTTCGGCGTCGAGGTGACTCGCGTGCGGCAGCTGGTCAAGGACGGCCAGCTCATCGCCGTACGCCGTGGTGAGAACCGGGCGCTGCACGTCCCCGCCGCCTTCATCGACGGGGACAAGGTGGTCAAGGGCCTGTCCGGGACCCTGACGCTGCTGCGGGACGACGGCTTCACGGTCGAAGAGATGCTGGAGTGGCTCTTCACCCCCGACCCGACCCTGCCCGGCACCCCTGCACAGGCCCTCAGCGAGAATCGCGGTACGGAGGTGAAGCGCCGCGCGCAGGCGCTCGCCGTCTGATCCGATCCTGAGAACGACCGTCCGGCGTACGGGCCGCGGCCCCCGGGCCACGACCCACGGCCCACCACGGCCCGTACGCCATCGACCACGGGGGACCCCGACGTGCCCGACTCCGCCCGCACCGCCCGTCTCGCGGACGCCCGCCTCTATCTGTGCACGGACGCCCGCAGACGCCAGGGCGACCTCGCCGAGTTCCTCGACGCGGTCCTGGCCGGCGGGGTCGACATCGTGCAGCTGCGGGACAAGGGCATGGAGGCCGCCGAGGAGCTGGAGCACCTCCAGGTCCTCGCCGACGCCTGCGCCCGCCACGGCAAGCTGCTGGCGGTCAACGACCGCGCGGACGTCGCCCACGCCGCCGCCTCGGACGTCCTGCACCTGGGCCAGGGCGACCTCCCCGTTCCCGCGGCCCGCGCCCTTCTCGGCGAGGACGTGCTCATAGGCCGCTCCACGCACTCCGAGGCGGAGGCCGAGGCCGCCGCCGTCCAGGAGGGCGTGGACTACTTCTGCACGGGCCCCTGCTGGCCCACCCCCACCAAGCCCGGCCGCCCCGCCCCCGGTCTCGGCCTGGTCCGGCACACCGCCGCCCTCGGCACCGACCGCCCCTGGTTCGCCATCGGCGGCATCGACCTGGACAACCTCGACCAGGTGCTGGAGGCCGGGGCCCGCCGTGCGGTCGTCGTCCGGGCGATCACCGAGGCGGACGACCCGGGCGCGGCCGCGGCGGAATTCGACCGGCGGCTGCGGTCCGCCGGGGCGCCGCACACGGGGTGATCCGGACGACACTGTCCGACAGGTGGACAAGGAGTCGACAATTCGGGCAAATTCCCTGCGTCCGGTTGGGGGACGGCCGTCCCCTGGCTAACCTGCGACTATGGCCCTCGGAACCGCATCGACCAGGACCGACCGCGCACGGACGGTGCGCGACATCCTGGCCTCCGGCAGGACGACCTACTCCTTCGAGTTCTCGGCGCCGAAGACCCCCAAGGGGGAGCGGAACCTGTGGGGCGCGCTGAGAAGGGTCGAGGCGGTCGCCCCGGACTTCGTCTCCGTGACCTACGGCGCGGGAGGTTCCACCCGCGCGGGCACGGTCAAGGAGACCGAGCAGATCGTCGAGGACACGACGCTCACCCCGGTCGCCCACCTCACCGCGGTCAACCACTCCGTCGCGGAACTGCGCAACATCATCGGCCAGTACGCGGACGCCGGGATCCGCAACATGCTCGCCGTGCGCGGGGACCCGCCCGGCGACCCCATGGGCAGCTGGGTCCCGCACCCCCGGGGTCTGACCTATGCGGCCGAACTCGTCCGGCTCATCAAGGAGTCGGGTGACTTCTGTGTGGGCGTCGCCGCCTTCCCCGAGAGGCACCCGCGTTCCCCCGACTGGGACAGTGACGTCGCGCACTTCGTCGACAAGTGCCGGGCCGGCGCCGACTATGCGATCACCCAGATGTTCTTCCGGCCGGAGTCCTATCTGCGGCTGCGCGACCGGGTCGCCGCCGCGGGTTGCACGACCCCCGTCATCCCCGAGATCATGCCGGTCACCAGCGTCCGCCTGCTGGAGCGGCTGCCTCAGCTCAGCAACGCCGCCATCCCCGCGGATCTGAAAGAGCGGATCCTCGGCGCGAAGGACGATCCGGCGGCTGTACGCTCGGTCGGGATCGAGTTCGCCACGGAGTTCTGCGCGAGACTACTGGCCGAGGGCGTCCCCGGACTGCACTTCATTACACTGAACAACTCCACGGCGACGCTGGAAATCTACGAAAATCTGGGTCTGCACCATTCTCAGCGGACCTAGACCGGCCGCACCGGCGTACGACACACTGCCTAGCGGTCACTGGGAGAGGGGCGTACATGGGCTGGACGGTCCTCTACATCGCGTTCGGCATCGTCGCGTTGTGGCTGCTCGGTGAGGTGCTGCTGCAGTACAAGGCACGTCTGCGCTGGCGACTGCTCGCGTTCGGCGGCTTCCTCGGCGTCGTGTTCGGCGTTCTGATCCCCTCCGTGGTGGTCATCGGGCTGGGCGCGATCGCGTTCGCGGTCGGACAGACCTATGTCACCCTGTCGTTCCGTCAGGGCTTCGCCGCAGGCTGGGCGGTCGGCAACCGCCAGCGCGAGAACGAGGGCGGCGGCAGTAAGCGCCGCCGGGGCGAGGAGGCCCCTCCGGAGGAGGCGGCGCAGGCCGCGCCGGACGTCTCCGCCTTCGAGGCGACCGTCACCGCGGCCTACCACCTGGACGGGACCTACGACGACCACGACGACGTCTTCACCCGGCCCTCCGCCCCGGGCGGGGAGGCCCCCGGGAAGTCCGTGGACGGCATGGAGCACGCGGGGGCCACGGCCGAGGCGACCGCGGTGTACGAACCGCAGCCCCTGCCCGAGGAGACCGGCTCCTACGGCGTCTACACCGACAAGGCGTTCGCCGCCTCCGCCGCCGACGCCGCCGAGGGCTCCTACCCCGGCGCCGGTCAGCCCGCGGACCAGCAGACCGACGCCTCCTACGCCGGAGCCGGCCAGCCTCAGCCCCAGGACCAGGGCGCCTACGCCTACGACGGGTACTCCGGCTACGACCAGCAGCAGTACGGCTATGACAACGGCCAGCAGCAGTACGCCGGTTACTCCGACCCGTACGCCGGCACGCAGAACTACGGCGGCGGCTCCTACGACCCCTCGTACGGGGACCAGCAGCAGTACGGACAACAGCAGTACGGCCAGGACCAGTACGCGGGCGGCGGCTACGGCGAGACCCCGGCCGGCGGTGCCTGGGTCCCTCAGCAGCGCACCGACGAGAACACCTACGGCGGTGAACTGCCGCCGGAGCAGCCGTATCCGTACCAGGACACCGGCGCCTCACAGGGCAACGGGGCAGCGCAGAGCAACGGCGGCGCGCACGGGCACGGTTACGACGAGCAGTACCGCTTCTGAACGGCCGGAAGCTCACGGGGGAAGTCTCGGCGCGTCCCGGTGAGCCCCGGAGTCACTGCGAGCCCCGGAAGTCCGGTCCCTCCACGATCAGCCCGGCCACCAGGGCGCCCGACATGCCGGCATGGGGGAGACCGCCACCGGGGTGGGACCAGCCGCCGACCGTGAACAGTCCCGGTATCCGGGTGCTGTTGGACGGGTGCAGCAGACGGCCGCCGGCCGCGGCCAGGGCCGGAGCCGGGACCGCACCGCCGACCGCACCGGTCTCCTCGGCGACATCGGCCGGGGTGCGCGCCTCGCGCCACAGCACACGCTCCCCGAGGCCCGGCACCGCACGCTCCGCGGCATCGAGGATCCGGTCCACACCGGACGCGGACACGGCCTGTCCCGAGGGCACCGTGACCGTCAGCGTCACGGCCTCGTGTCCGGAGTCGGGCACCAGCGCGGGGTCGTCGGGGCGCAGCACGGTCACCGTGGGGACGGAGGGGATCCCGGGGGCCGGGCCGAAGAGCCGGTCCAGCTCGCCCTCGCGGTCGGTCGTATGGACCACCGTCCGGTGCGCGGTGCCCTCCGGCCGGCCGCCGCGCAGCGCCAGCAGCACCGTCAGCCGGCTGGGCATCGCGCCCTGCGGTGCGACCTCGCCCGCCGCCCGCACGGCCGCCGCGCCCGGGACCAGACGGTCCAGGACGGCGGGCGCGACCCCGGCCACCACATGGTCCGCCGCCATCACCGTGCCCTCGCCGTCGCCCCCGGACAGCTCCACCCCGGCCGCCCGGCCGTCCTTCTCGACGATCCCGGTGACCTCGGCGCCGAAGACGAACTCCACCCTCCGGGCCAGGCACCGCTCATAGAGGGCCCGCGCCAGCTCCCGCATCCCGCCGCGCACGTACCAGGTGCCGAAGGCATGCTCCAGATACGGCAGCACGGCCGCGCTCGCCGGAGTGGTCCGCGGGTCCAGGCCGTGTGCCAGGGCATCGCTCTCCAGCAGCGCCGCCAGACGCGGATCCCGCAGCTCCCAGGCGCCGATCTCGGCGAGCGTGCCGGCCCGCCGCGTGCGCAGCAGCCGCTTGTGCGGCACCGCCGGATAGGGCTCGCGCTCCCCGAGCACGGGCCAGTCGGGCCACAGCGGCTCCTCCAGCAGCGGTCGGCGGGCGCGGTCCCAGGTCTCCCGGGCCCGCACCAGGAAGTCCCCCCAGCGCCCGCCCGCGCCCGCGCCGAGCGCCGCGTCCAGCGCGGAGACGACACCGGCACGTGACGCGTTCGGCAGCGGGGCCTCGGTGCCGTCCGCGAAGAGATGCCGAGCCGACGGGTCCACCTGGACCAGATCGACACAGGCCTCCAGCGGCTCCTTGCCGGTCTTGACGAACAGGTCGCGGTACACCGCGGGCAGCGGCAGCAGGCCCGGTCCCGTGTCGAAGGAGAATCCGTCCCGGGTGAAACGGCGCACCGCGCCGCCATATGTCTCCGTCCGTTCGTACACCACCACCCGGTGGCCCGCGACGGCCAGCCGGGCGGCGGCCGCCATCGCGCCCGTCCCGGCGCCGATCACCGCGATCCGTGCCATGCCGGTGACTTTATCGGCCGCCGCCGACAGCCCGGCGGCGGGCCTGTGACCAGCACGTTCCCGAGGGGCGGCGGGGCGTCGTGGGGGCGGGTGCGCAGACCTGAGTATCCGT
Organism: Streptomyces nodosus; assembly: GCF_008704995.1. Taxonomy (NCBI): domain Bacteria; kingdom Bacillati; phylum Actinomycetota; class Actinomycetes; order Kitasatosporales; family Streptomycetaceae; genus Streptomyces; species Streptomyces nodosus. Next base: position 2,233,450 of record NZ_CP023747.1, on the reverse strand, counting down.
ACCTAGAGGAGGAGATGAGTAGCTGCGCGGATGGGGCCCGACCTGCGTGGACGAGAGAGTGGGGACACGGGAAGGGGTGCGGCACCGGCACCGCCGGCACGGGGCGGCGGAGCGGGTGCCCTCCCCTGGCCGCTCCTTCCGTCGGCGGGACCGGCGGAAGCGAGGCACGTGGGCCCGGGGGAAGGACCGGACGAGGGGCCTGCGGGGGAAACACGGGGGTACGGGGGTACGGAACGGGGGAACACGGCGAAGCGCCGGTTCGGGCGGCCCGCGGAGACGCGGCCGACCGCGGACCGGCGCTTCCTCCGTCCGCCACCAGGACCGTGACGGACGGCGCGACCGCCGTACGGCCGAGGCGAAAGACCAGGTCGGACCGGATTGTCAGTGGCATGTCCCACGATGGGCGCATACGGCCCCAGTGCCGTCACCCGGACGACAGGAGGTTCGTCATGGCCGGCCACCCCACAGCCGCCGCACGTCGGCGACGCGTCACCGGACCAGCCCCCTACCCCTCATCGACCGGACCGGCGAGCGATGTGCACCCCGTGCCTCGCCGGACCACGGCCCCGCCCGCCGCGCTCGGCCTGCTCGCCCAGGCCCGCGCCGGACTGGACGAGGCGTCCACCCTCGGGACGCCCAACGAGCGCTATGCCACGGCCCATCTGGCGGCCCTGCGCACCGCCGCCGCCGTGCTCGCGGCGCGCGGGCGCCCGGAGCCCACGGCGCGACGCCGCGCCAGGATCCGGAGCGCCTGGGAGGTGCTTCCGGAGATGGCGCCCGAACTCGCCGAGTGGAGTGCCCTGTTCGCCTCCGGTGCCGCCCGCAGGGCCCGCGCCGAGGCCGGCATACCGGGGGCGGCCGGTCCCCGTGACGCCGACGACCTGATCCGCGATGTGGGGATGTTCCTGAGGCTGGTGGAGCGGATGCTGGTGCTCCAGCCGTCGCTGCCGCCCCCGCGGCGGAAGGGGAGCAGGGAGCTGCCGGACACGGGCTGAACCCCGCGCACGGACCGGCCGGGTCCCGGCGGGCGAGTCCGGGGGGAGAAGGCCTCGACCGCTCGCCGGGGCGGCGCGCTGTTCGGCGGGTGGACGGGGCCGCCGGGCATGGTGCGCAGGCAATAGGGTGGAGAGGTCTGAAGCCTTTCGCCCTGGTACCGGGGCGAAAGGCCGTCCGATCGCTCCGCCCGCACCGGGTGGTGCCGCGCCGAGGAGTCAACTGCCGTGTCGGACCCGATGCGCCCCCGCGCCTCTCTCCGTACCGCCGTGGTCTGGGAGGTTCTCAAGGACGCCCTCGACCGCCGCGTCAAGGCCACGGGGCGGGACGTGCTGGACGTCCTCGACACCGGTGGCGGCAGCGGCAACTTCGCCGTGCCCGTCGCCCGCCTCGGTCACCGTGTCACCGTCGTCGACCCCAGCCCCAACGCCCTGTTCGCCCTGGAGCGCCGGGCCGGCGAGGCCGGGGTCGCCGACCGGGTCCAGGGCGTCCAGGGCGACGCCCATGGACTCTTCGACGTGGTCGAGCGCGGCGGCTACGACGCGGTGTTGTGCCACGGCGTCCTGGAGTATGTGGACGAGCCCGCCGAAGGCGTCCGCAACGTGGTCGCCGCGCTGCGCCCCGACGGCGTTCTCAGCCTGCTCGCCGCGGGGCTCGGTGGCGCCGTGCTCGCGCGGGCACTCGCCGGGCACTTCAAGGAGGCCAAGCACGCGCTCCAGGACCCGAACGGCCGCTGGGGACAGAGCGACCCCGTGCCGCACCGCTTCAGCGCCGAGCAGCTCACCGGGCTCGTCGAGGACGCGGGTCTGCGTGTCGCGGCCGTGCACGGCGTCCGGGTCTTCTCGGACCTGGTGCCCGGGGTCCTGGTGGACACCGAACCGGGCGCGCTGGAGGCGCTGCTCAGGCTGGAGGCCGCGGCGGCCGAGGCCCCCGCCTTCCACTCCGTGGCCACCCAGCTCCATGTGCTCGGCGAGCCCCGGGACGCGGCCGGGGCGTGAGCGGCCCGCAGGGTCCCGGGACGCCCCTGCTGATCAGGGGCTTGGCGGCGGATGGAGTACGCCACAGGTCCCCCGATCGGCCGCGTGGCGCCGTATGATCGAGGGAGACCATCCGGCATGACGGGTCGGCCACCGGGGAATGGAAGCCTCAGTGAGCCCGGACGGCCATGGCGGGTTCCGGTTGGCCAATTGGCGTAGAGGGGCGGGTTTCAAGGGGGCGATTCCCTGCCTATCCTGAAGGGGACCCCCGGTCGCCCCGGCGACTGCACGATGAGGAGGACTCCGTGCCGCTCTCGGAGCACGAGCAGCGCATGCTCGAGCAGATGGAGCGAGCGCTGTACGCCGAAGATCCCAAGTTCGCGACAGCGCTTGAGGGAAGCGGGCTGCGTACCTACACCCGACGGCGGGTGTACCAGGCAGCCGTGGGCTTCCTGGTGGGTATTGCGCTGCTCATGGCCGGAATGGTCGCCAAGCAGATCTGGATCAGCGTGGTGGGATTCCTCGTCATGCTGGGGTGTGCGGTCCTCGTCGTGACGGGATGGCGCAAGGCTCCCAAGCCGGGTGAGCAGCCGGCGCCCGGCGCCCAGCCGGGACCTCGTCGACAGGTCCGGCAGCGGCGGTCGATGATGGACCGCATCGAAGAGCGCTGGCAGCGGCGCCGGGACGAACAGGGCCACTAGGGGCTCCACCCGGGTTCCCGCGCCCGAACGCAACGTACAGGGGCGATCACCGTGAGGTGGTCGCCCCTTTGTCGTGCCCCGTGCCCCGTGCCCCCGTGCCCTCGTTTCCCCGGGGCACTGAGGGTCGGCTTCGCGCCGTTCTCGGGACGCACCGCGGGTCTGCCGTCCCCTCGGCGGCCCCGGTGGTCGGGGACGCACGGGAGAGGGCCCCGTCGGCCCCGGAAGCGGGGCCGACGGGGACGGACGTCAGCCTGGGCCGGACGTCAGCCGCCTCGCTGGTCCGACGGTCGTGGTACCAGGCGCCGTACCAGGGCGGCCCGGCGTTCCGACCAGCGAGCCGTGAAGGCCGCCCAGCGCTCTCCGGCGGCCCAGACCGCGCGCAGCGCCGACCGCGGTGCCAGGACCGCGCGCACCCGGGTCCGGCGGTCCGCCGTGGACCGCAGCGCCGCCCGCACCGTGCGGACATCGTCGGCCAGCCGGTCCTGGGCGCGCGGCTGCGGGGCGAACAGCACCTGTTCCACCGCGTCGGCGACCCGGTGCACCGCCGCGGTGGCCGGTGCGTCCAGCCGGCCGAGCCGCGCGATCCGCGCGGCGGCCTTCCGCGGGGTCAGCGCGTCATCGGGTGCGATGCCGTAGTCCCACGCCGTGTCCGTGAGCTCGTGCCACACGGCCAGGGTGTGGTCCACGGCCGCCTCGGTCACCGCGGCCGGGGGAGCCTCGCCCGGCAGGACCGCCATCTCGATCCCGGCGGACCGCCCGCCGTCCCCACGCTCCCGGCGGCGTACCCACGGCTGCGGCGAGGCGGACGGCGCGTGCCGGGCGGAGGACAGCCGTCTCGCCCGGCTCCGCAGCCGCCACAGCATCGGCACCAGGGGCACCGCGACCAGCACCAGCCCCAGCAGGGTCCACCCCAGGGTCTGGTACCAGGGCGGACCGCCGCCCCCGGAGACCGTCAGGGAGTTCGAGGACTGGCTCGGACACGCCTCCAGCTTGCGCGCGACGGCCGAGCAGCTCTCACCCACCGACGGGGCCGCGGACGGTGCCGTGGAGGAGGACCCCGACGGTTCCGTGGCGGCCGGGTTCTCCGTGCTCGGCGTGTCCGACCGGGCGTACGCCGGGGTCGTGCCGCGGTTCGGGGTCGGCTCGAAACGGGTCCAGCCCACACCCTCGAAGTACAGCTCGGGCCAGGCGTGCGCGTCCCGCAGGCCCACCGCCATCGAACCGTCCGCCTGCGGCGAACCCGGGGTGAAGCCCACCGCGACCCGGGCCGGTATGCCGAGGGTTCGCGCCATGGCGGCCATCGCGAAGGAGAAGTGGACGCAGAAGCCCTCCTTGTTCTCCAGGAACCGGCTGATCGCGCTCGGTCCCTTGCCGACCTTCACCTGGGTGCTGTAGGTGAAGCCGCCGTCGAAGGCGAAGTAGTCCTGGAGCCTGACGGCCTGCTCGTAGCGGTTGGAGGCACCCTTCGTCACCTTGCGGGCCGTCCGGGCCACGTCCTCCGGCAGGGACGACGGCACCTTGGTGAACTCGCGCTTCAGCGTCGGCGGCGGCTCCGGAGCCGTGGCCAGCTGCTCCGCGGTCGGCTGCACGATCAGGCTCTTGACGTCGTACTGCAGACCACGGGTGTTCTGCCCGCGGTCGCCCACCAGCGTCCGGCCCACCGGCTCGTACCGCCAGCTGCCCTTGAGCTTCACGCCCGTCGCCGGATACGGCATCGGCAGCCAGTTCTGGGCGTACCAGTCCGCCGCCGAGATCCGCGTCTCGATCTCGGCCCGTCGCACGTCGCCCGCGAGGCCGCTCGGGGTGGGGAACGTGCGGGGCACGCTGGTGACATGACGCTGGGCGGGTTTCCAGGTGGTGCCGTCGAAGTCGTCCAGGGCCACGATCCGCAGATACATGTCCCGGGTGTTGTCCGTGTCGGTGCGGTACACCATGACCTGGCGGTCCTCGTTGACATTGAGGCTGTCGCGCAGCGACACCAGGGGGTTCACCGCCCGGATGGTGCCGCCGTCGCCGATGCCGCCGACGCGGCCCTCGGAGTCCAGCAGGCCGTTCGGGAGCGAGGGCAGGGCGACCGGCACCGCCAGAGCGAGGCCCAGCGCGACCACACCGATGCGCCGCCCGGCGCGGACGGGGGCGACGGCGCCGCCGGATTCCACGCCCGGGGAGCGGGAGGCACCGCCGAAGACCCGGCCCCACTGGGAGAGCCGGTCGCGGCCCTCGGCCAGCAGCAGCATCAGATAGCCGGCCCCGGCGACCAGGAACCACAGCCAGTCCTCGCCGCCGTCCGAGAGGCCCGCGGCCACCGAGTACAGCGCGAGCAGCGGCAGCCCGGCCGGGGCCGCCGCGCGGAACGTCACCGCCAGCGCGTCCACCAGCAGCCCGATCACCAGCACCCCGCCGACGACCATCAGCCGGATCCCCGGTGTCAGCGGCGCCGGGGCCGCATAGTGCCCCACGTCGTCCACGCCCGACTGCAGCAGTTCCCCGAAGCGGGCGAAGGCGTCGGGCCCCGGGACGAACCCGGCGATGGACTCGTCATGGACGAACAGCGCGGTGAGCAGCACCAGGGAGACCAGCGCCTGACATCCGAGGGCCAGCACCCGAGCCGACGGCATCCGCCGGGCCAGTACGCCCACCCCGGACTGCACCGCCACCAGGAAAGCCGCCTGGAGGATCCAGGTCGCGGGGGTCACCAGCGGGATCAGGGCGCACGCCGCCATCAGCGTCGCCGTCGCGGCGCACAGCGCCAGCCGGGCCCGCCCGCTCATGACCACCCCTGCGCACCGCTCAGGGCGCCCGGGCGGGTGCGCTGCCGGTCGGCGGTCCGCCACAGCTCCGTCAACGAGGCGCCCGGGGGCACCGCCAGGGCGGTCCAGCCCGCCTCACGCAGCATCCGCAACCGCTCCTCGCCCGTCTCCGACAACTCCGGCCCCTCGGCCGGTTCACCTCCCCAGGCCCGCGGGTCCAGCACAAAGGCGAGCGCGCCCCCGCTGCGCCTGCTCATCTTCGCGGCCACCGCGGCCTGTTCCTCGTCGAGATCGCCGAAGAAGGCCACCAGCAGCCCCTCGTGCCCGCCGCGCAGCACGTCATAGGCGGGGGACAGGCGCGTGCCGTCCGAGTGGTCGATCACCGCGAGCGTGTCCATCATCAGCCCCGCCGCGTCCGCGGTCTCCTGGCTGGCGCCGGCGAACCCGTCCGAGCCCGCTCCCGGAACCGAACTGCCCGTATCGGTCAACAGTCTTACGGAGAAGCCGCGTTCGAGCATGTGCACCAGCGTGGACGCCGCGCCCGACACCGCCCACTCGAAGGCCGAGTCGGGTCCCGACCCCGGGTAGGCGGTGCCCCGGGCGTCGAGCAGTACCGTGCACCGGGCCCGCTGCGGCTGTTCCTCGCGGCGCACCATCAGCTCGCCGTGGCGCGCGGTGGAGCGCCAGTGCACCCGGCGCAGATCGTCGCCGTGCCGGTAGCCGCGCGGGATCACATCGTCGTCACCGGCCAGTGCCAGCGAGCGTTCCCTCCCGTCGCCGTATCCCCTCGCCTCGCCCGTGAGCCGCACCGGGGGCAACGGCTCCACCCGCGGGACGACCGTCAGGGTGTCGTAGGTGGAGAAGGAACGGGTCAGTTCGCACATGCCGAACGGATCGGTCAGACGCAGCTGGAGCGGGCCCAGCGGGTAGCGGCCGCGCAGATCGGAGCGGACGCGGTAGGACACCTCGCGTCGTCCGCCCGCCTCCATCCGGTCCAGGACGAAACGCGGGCGCGGCCCGAGCACATACGGCACCCGGTCCTGGAGCATCAGCAGCCCGGTGGGCAGCCGCGAGACATTGTCCATCCGCAGATGGACCCGGGCCTCGGAGCCCGCGGGCACATGCGCGGGGGAGAGCCTGCGGCTGCTCGCGACCCGGTAGCGGGTGCGGTGCAGCACCGTGGCGCACACCAGGGGCAGCGCCGCCAGCAGCAGACCGACCCGCAGCAGATCGCTCTGGCCGAGGACATAGGCGCAGATCGCGGCCGCGACACCGGCGGCCAGGAACGAGCGTCCGCGCGTGGTCAGCCCGGCGAGCGTGGTGCGCAGCCCGCCCCCGCCCTCCGCCGGGGCGCGCGCCGTCCCCCCGTGCGTCATCACGGCCTCCGGAACTGCTGCCGGCCGTAACCGCCGCCCACGGCGAGGCCGGACTGCTGTCCGGCGACCGTCGGCACCGGGGTGCCCTGGAGGATCTCCTCCACGACCTGCTCCGCCGTACGGCGGTTGAGCTGGGCCTGGGCGGTGGGCAGCAGACGGTGGGCCAGGATCGCCACGGCCAGGGCCTGCACATCGTCGGGCAGCGCGTACTCCCGGCCGTTCAGCGCGGCGGCGGCCCGGGCCGCGCGCAGCAGGTGCAGCGTGGCACGCGGGGAGGCGCCGAGCCTGAGGTCGGGGTGGGTGCGGGTGGCGGCGACCAGGTCCACCGCATAGCGCCGGACCGACTCCGCGACATGGACGTTCCGGACGGCCTCCACCAGCTTCAGGATGTCGTGGGCGTGCGCCACCGGCTGGAGATCGTCCAGCGGGTTCACCCCGCCGTGGATGTCCAGCATCTGCAGCTCGGCGTCCGCGCTCGGGTAGCCGATGGAGACACGGGCCATGAAACGGTCGCGCTGCGCCTCGGGCAGCGGATAGGTGCCCTCCATCTCCACCGGGTTCTGGGTGGCGACCACCATGAAGGGGCTGGGCAGTTCATAGGTGGTGCCGTCGATGGTGACCTGGCGCTCCTCCAGGGACTCCAGGAGCGCGGACTGGGTCTTGGGCGAGGCGCGGTTGATCTCGTCACCGATCACGATCTGGGCGAAGATCGCGCCGGGCTTGAACTCGAAGTCCCGGCGCTGCTGGTCCCAGATGGAGACGCCGGTGATGTCCGAGGGCAGCAGATCGGGCGTGAACTGGATGCGCCGCACCGAGCAGTCGATGGAGCGGGCCAGCGCCTTGGCGAGCATCGTCTTGCCGACGCCGGGAACATCCTCGATCAGAAGATGTCCCTCGGCGAGCAGCACCGTCAGCGAAAGCCGCACGACCTCGGGTTTGCCCTCGATCACTGCTTCCACCGAACTGCGGACGCGCTCCATGGTGGCGGTCAGATCATCGCCCACCCTCGGCTCCGCTCGAGCGGGGGAATTCCCCAGGCTCGCCCGATCGTCATAGGTCGTCACCGGCCCTCCTCGGCCCGTTTTTGCTCCTGGGCCGACGCTCGACGTCGCGGACCGGCCCACCCCGAAACACGGACACCACGCGAAAGGCTCCGCGTGACGTCACCCCCGCATTCTTGTTGCCGTTACCGGTTCGTGTCACTCGCCTGTGGACAACTGGCGGTGACATGTCGGTCTTGCGGTCTTTCCGGCGGGCGAGAGCTGGGACACATGTCCGAAAGGATGGCTGAGGGCAGTGCGGTGTGCGGCCCGGCGGGCGGGCCGCACAACGTCAGGCGGGGTCGATCTCCCGCAGCAGGCCCGTCTTCACATCGAAGACAAAACCCCGCACATCGCCGGTGTGCAGCAGGAAGGGGGAGGTGCGCACCCGCTGCATCGACTGCCGCACGTCCTGTTCGACGTCGCGGAAGGCCTCGACCGCCCAGGCGGGCCGCTGGCCGACCTCCATCTCCAGGTCGTGCCGGAAATCCTCGGTCAGGGACTCAAGACCGCAGCCGGTGTGGTGGATGAGGACGATGCTGCTGGTGCCCAGCGCCCGCTGGCTGATGGTCAGGGAGCGGATCACGTCGTCGGTGACGACGCCGCCCGCGTTGCGGATGGTGTGGCAGTCGCCCAGCTCGAGGCCGAGCGCGGCGTGCAGGTCGAGCCGGGCGTCCATGCAGGCCACCACAGCGACGCGGAGAACGGGGCGGGCGTCCATCCCGGGATCGCTGAACGCGGCGGCGTACCGCCCGTTGGCCTCCACGAGGCGATCGGTGACGGTGCCGACCACGGCGCTCTCGGTGCCGGCGGGAACGGATGCGGATGTCGTCATACCGATGACGTTACTGGCCGCCGCCGGACCCGGCCTGCTGTGAGAGCGGACAAAGAACGCCACCGCCGCTTGTTGTGACGCACCCCACACGCGCTGTGAAACCTCCGCCCGTACGGGTGAATCCCACGGCCTCGAACCGCGCCCCGGCCCGGGCACGCGACGCGCAGGCCGGTTGATTGACCGCGGGACGGGGTCGACTAAAGTGACGCGAAGCGGGAGGCGAGAAACTTCCCCGCGGACTGTTCACCCGAAGAGCCGGCGGTGCGCCGGTTTCTCCCCACGTGCGCGGCGCGTACGTACGGCTCGGCTTCCTCCCCGCTCCCGGCCGGCTGACGCTTCCGGCGCCGGCAGGCCTCCCCCCGAGAGCAGCGGGGGATCCGGCGGTGCGGACCGGCGTGCCGGATCTGAGAGGCCCCCTTGAGCAAGAGCCGACACGTGCCCGTCATGCTCCAGGCATGTCTGGACATGCTGGCCCCGGCCCTCGCCGAGCCGGGGGCCGTGGTCGTCGACTGCACCCTGGGCCTCGGCGGCCACAGCGAGGCGCTGCTGACCCGCTTCCCCGACGCCCGGCTCGTGGCGCTCGACCGCGACAAGGAAGCGCTGCGGCTGTCCGGCCGGCGGCTCGCCCCTTTCGGGGAGCGCGCCACCCTGGTGCACGCGGTCTACGACGAACTGCCCGCCGTGCTCGACCGGCTGGGCCTGCCACGCGTCCAGGGCGTGCTCTTCGACCTCGGCGTCTCCTCCATGCAACTCGACGAGGCGGACCGGGGTTTCGCCTATGCGCAGGACGCCCCGCTGGACATGCGCATGGACCAGACGACGGGCCTGAGCGCCGCCGAGGTCCTCAACACCTATCCGGCGGGCGAACTCGTGCGGATCCTGCGGGCCTACGGCGAGGAGAAGCAGGCCAAGCGGATCGTGTCCGCGATCGTGCGGGAGCGCGAGAAGGAGCCCTTCACCAACAGCGCGCGGCTCGTGACGCTGATCCGCGACGCGCTGCCGCAGGCGGCCAAGCGCACCGGGGGCAACCCGGCCAAGCGCACCTTCCAGGCGCTGCGCATCGAGGTCAACGGGGAACTCGCCGTCCTGGAAAGGGCGATCCCCGCGGCCGTGAAGGCGCTGGCGGTCGGCGGCCGGATCGCCGTCCTCTCCTATCACTCGCTCGAGGACCGGCTGGTCAAGCAGGTACTCGCGGCCGGTGCCGCGACCACCGCGCCCCCCGGTCTGCCGGTCGTCCCCGAGCGCTATCAGCCCCGGCTCAAGCTTCTGACCCGCGGTGCCGAACTTCCCACCGAGGAGGAGGTCGCCGCGAACCGCCGAGCGGCCCCGGCACGCCTGCGCGGCGCCGAACGCATCCGCGAGGACGCCGAGTGAGTCGGACGAAGGGGGTGGGCGCGTGACCAGAACACCGAAGCTCAGAGGGCGGGCCGCCCGGCTCGCCCGGCTGATCCCCGCCGCCCGCGGCGGCGGCGCCGCCCGCACCCCCTTCGTCCTGCTGGTCGTCCTGTTGCTGGGCGGCGGACTCATCGGGCTCCTCATGCTGAACTCCGCGCTCAGCGAGGGCGCGTTCAAGATCGGTGACCTGCAGCGCGGGACCAAGAGCCTCACCGACGAGGAGCAGGCCCTCCAGCGGGACGTGGACGCCTACTCGGCCCCCGACGCCCTGCAGCGCCGCGCCCATGAACTCGGCATGGTCCCCGGCGGCGACCCCGCCTTCCTCGACCCCGACGGCAGCGTCAAGGGCGTCCCCTCGGCAGCCGCCGAGCCCGCCTCGGACAGCACCGCCGCCGACCCGTCGGCGGCCGGTCCCGCGTCGCTGCGCCCGCCCGAGGTGCCCGGCCCCTCCCCGACCGCGCCGGCGGCGCCGTCACCCGCGGGAGGCGCCGGACCGACGGCCGGCTCCCCGGTCCCGCCCTCCGCCACGCCCTCCGCCACGCACTCCCCGGCGCCCTCCGCCACGCACTCCCCGGCGGCCTCCGCCGCGCCCACGGTCACGCCCTCCCCGAGGGCCCCCGCCGTGCCCAGGACCATCGCCACCACCCCGCCCGTACATCCCTCCACGACCCCCGGCAGGTGACGGAAGTGTCCACCAGGGAACCGCCACGCCGCCGCGTGCCCGGCCCTGCCCGGCCCGCGCGCCCCGACGCCCGGCGCCGCCCGGCCCCCGGCCCCCGTCCATCCGCGCGCCGCCCGGCCCCGCCCCGGGCAGCCGCGGGACGCACCATCCGCCTCGGCAGCCCCCGCCCCCGGCTGCGTCTGGTCAGCCTCGGCCTGACCCTGGTGCTGCTCGCCTTCGTGGTCCGTCTGGTCCAGGTGCAGGGAGTGGACGCGCACGCCTACGCGGCCAAGGCCGACCTGAACCGCTATGTCGGCCGCACCTTGTCGGCCGTACGCGGTGAGATCACGGACCGCAACGGCGTCGAGCTGGCCTCCAGCGTGGACGCCTACGACATCACGGCCGACCCGACGCTGTTCACCCCCGAGGCCACCGAGGTGCGGGACGCGCCCGCGCAGGCCGCCGCGCTGCTCGCCCCGATCATCGGCCAGGACGTCGCCGTGGTCACCCGCCAGCTCAAGACCCCGAACACCCGCTATGTCCTGCTGGCACGCCGGCAGACCCCGCAGGTCTGGAACCAGATCAAGGATCTGAAGAGCACCCTGGCGGCCAAGGCCCTGTCCGACCGGAGCACGGTCAACGTCCTGGCCGGTGTCCTGGCCGAGCCCACCAGCAAGCGGGTCTACCCGAACGGCGACCTCGCCGCCGGCACACTGGGCTGGGTCAACGCCGAGGGGCGGGGCGGCGGCGGCATCGAGCAGCAGCTCGACGAGGCGCTGGCGGGCAAGGACGGCAAGATCCGCTATGCCCAGTCGGGCGGCCGACTGGTGCCCACCGCGGCCTCCACCGAGACGCCCGCCGTGGCCGGCTCGGACGTGGAGCTGACCCTCGACCGCGACATCCAGTGGGCCGCGCAGAGCGCCATCACCGAGCAGGTGAAGAAGTCCCACGCGGACCGCGGATACGTGGTGGTGACGGACACCGGGACCGGTCAGATCCTGGCCATGGCGAACTCGCCCGGCTTCAACCCCAACGACCTCTCCAGGGCCAACCCGGCGGACCTGGGCAACGCGGCCCTCCAGGACGCCTACGAGCCCGGTTCCACCGCCAAGGTCATGTCGATGGCGGCGGTGCTGGAGGAGAACGCCGCCACCCCGATGACGCATGTCACCGTGCCCAACCGGCTGCACCGCGGCGACCGCCTCTTCCAGGACGACGTGGACCACGCCACCTGGTATCTGACACTGAACGGGGTCCTCGCCAAGTCCAGCAACATCGGCACCATCCTGGCGACCGGCCAGCTGGGCAAGACCCAGGCGGAGGCCAACCAGGTCCTCTACTCGTATCTGCGCAAGTTCGGCATCGGCAGTTCCACCGGACTGGGGTTCCCCGGCGAGACCAAGGGCATCCTGGCACCGCCCGACACCTGGTCGACCTCGCAGCAGTACACCATTCCCTTCGGTCAGGGCGTCTCGATCAGCGCGCTGCAGGCCGCGTCCGTCTACTCCACCATCGCCAACGGCGGGGTCCGCGTGGAACCCACCCTGGTGCGCGGCACCAAGGGCCCGGACGGTCGCTTCACACCGGCCCCGAAGCCCGAGCGGACCAGGGTCGTCAGCGAGAAGACGGCCAGGACCCTTGCCGAGATGCTGGAGTCGGTGGTGGACGACGAACAGGGCACCGGCGCCGCGGCACGGATCCCCGGTTACCGGGTCGCGGGCAAGACGGGCACGGCCAACCGCGTGGATCCGGCCACCGGCAAGTACCGCGGCTACACCTCCTCCTTCGCCGGGTTCGCCCCCGCCGACAAGCCCCGGGTCACCGTCTACTGCGCCATCCAGAACGCCACCAAGGGCAGCTACTTCGGCGGACAGATCTGCGGACCCGTCTTCAAGCAGGTCATGGAGTTCGCCCTCAAGACCCTCCAGGTCCCGCCCACCGGGGCCGCCGCCGCGAACCTGCCCGTCACTTTCACGCCATGATCAGCACTACGGGAAAGACCGACCAGGAACACGCTCGTGACAACGATCACTCCCGATCCCGGGAACCAGGCCCAGCCTCCGTCCTCGCCCGCCCGGTCACCCCTGCCGGACCACACAGCCCCCGGGCGCTCTTTTAGCTCCGGCGGGGGTGAGCCCGGTACGCTCACCGCCGTGTCGCACGCTGATCAGTCCCAAACCGCCCGGAAGGGCGCCCCCGTGAACCCTCAGGGGCCGCCGCGACCGGTTCATGTCTCCGCCACACCTCTCGCGGAGCTCGCCGGTCAGCTGGGTGTCGCCGCCCCGCAGGGCACCGCCCGGGTGACGGGCATCACCCATGACTCCCGCGCCGTCCGCCCCGGCGACCTGTACGCCGCGCTGCCCGGCGCCCGACTGCACGGCGCCGACTTCGCCGCCCAGGCCGCCGGCCTCGGCGCCGTCGCCGTGCTCACCGACCCCACCGGTGCCGAGCGCGCCGCCGCCACCGGGCTGCCGGTGCTGGTGGCCGACGACCCGCGCGGGCGGATGGGCGAGCTGGCGGCCGCGATCTACGGTCACCCGGGCCGCGATCTGCTCCAGATCGGCATCACCGGCACCTCCGGCAAGACCACCACCGCCTATCTCGTCGAGGGCGGCCTCAGGGCCGCCCGGAGCGCGGACACCGCTGCCGCCGACGAGGCGGCGCGCGAGGGGCGCGGCGCCGGGTCCGCCGAGCACGGCGGGCCACGGGTGGGACTGATCGGCACCGTCGAGACCCGCATCGGCGACGAGCGCATCAAGTCCGAGCGCACCACTCCCGAAGCCACCGATCTTCAGGCGCTGTTCGCGGTCATGCGGGAGCGCGGGGTCGAGGCGGTGGCCATGGAGGTCTCCAGCCATGCGCTGGTCCTCGGCCGCGTCGACGGCTGCGTCTTCGACATCGCCGTCTTCACCAACCTCAGCCCGGAACACATGGAGTTCCACTCCGACATGGAGGACTACTACCGGGCCAAGGCACAGCTGTTCACCGACCGGCGCAGCAGGCTCGGCGTCGTCAACCACGACGACGAGTACGGACGCAGACTCGCCGCGGAGGCCGGCGTCCCGGTCGTCACCTACTCCGCCGAGGGCGCACCCGACGCCGACTGGCGCGCCGTGGACGTCCGGATCGGCCCGCTGGACTCCACCTTCACCGTGCTCGGCCCCGAGGGCCTGAGGATCTCCGCGAGGTCGCCGCTGCCGGGCTCCTTCAACGTGGCGAACACCCTCGCCGCGATCGTCGCGCTCGCCGCGGCCGGGGCCGACCCTCAGACCGCGGCCGACGGCATCGCCGCCGTGCCGGGCGTCCCGGGCCGGCTGGAGCGCGTGGACGCCGGGCAGCCCTATCTCGCGGTCGTGGACTACGCCCACAAGACCGACGCCGTGGAATCGGTGCTGCGCGCCCTGCGTAAGATCACCAAGGGCAGACTGCACGTCGTGCTCGGCTGCGGCGGGGACCGGGACACCACCAAACGCGCCCCGATGGGCGCCGCCGCGGCCCGGCTCGCCGACACCGCCCTGCTGACCTCCGACAACCCCCGCTCCGAGGACCCCCTCGCGATCCTCGCCACCATGCTCCAGGGTGCGGCCTCCGTGCCCGCGGACCAGCGCGGTGAGGTGCAGGTCTTCGAGGACCGGGCCGCGGCCATCGCCGCGGCCGTCGCTCTCGCGCGGCCCGGGGACACCGTGCTGGTCGCGGGCAAGGGCCACGAACAGGGTCAGGACATCGCCTCGGTGGTCCGTCCCTTCGACGACCGCCAGGTGCTTCGCGAAGCTATCCAGAAAACCCAGGGATGAACTTGTGATCGCCCTCTCCCTCGCCGAGATCGCAGAAGTCGTCGGCGGGCAGACGCATGACATACCGGACCCGTCCGTCCAAGTCACCGGGCCGGTCGTCCGGGACTCCCGAGAGGTGGAGCCCGGCGGCCTCTTCGTCGCCTTCGTCGGCGAACGCGTGGACGGACACGACTTCGCCCCGGCGGTCGTCGAGGCGGGCGCCGTGGCCGTGCTGGCGTCCCGCCCCGTCGGCGTGCCCGCGATCGTCGTGGACGATGTGCAGGCCGCCCTCGGCGCCCTGGCGCGCCATGTCGTCCGGCGGCTCGGGGCGACCCTGGTGGCCCTCACCGGCTCCGCCGGCAAGACCAGCACCAAGGACCTGATCGCCCAGGTGCTCCAGCGCAAGGCGCCCACCGTCTGGACGCCCGGCTCGCTCAACAACGAGATCGGGCTGCCGCTGACCGCCCTCGCCGCCACCGAGCGGACGCGGTTCCTGGTCCTGGAGATGGGCGCGCGTGGCATCGGCCACATCCGCCACCTCACCGGACTGACCCCGCCGAGGATCGGCCTGGTGCTCAATGTCGGCACCGCCCACATCGGCGAGTTCGGCGGCCGGGAGCAGATCGCACAGGCGAAGGGCGAGCTGGTCGAGAGCCTCCCCGGTGGGGACGAGGGCGGCGTCGCGATCCTCAACGCCGACGACCCGTTGGTACGGGCCATGGCGTCCCGAACGAAGGCGAAGGTGCTTCTTTTCGGAGAGTCCGACGAAGCGGACGTACGCGCCGAGAACGTGAGACTCACGGACACCGGACAGCCCGCCTTCAGACTTCACACACCCTCCGGTGCAAGCGATGTGACCATGCGCCTGTACGGTGAGCACCACGTGTCGAACGCGCTCGCCGCGGCCGCCGTCGCCCATGAGCTGGGCATGTCCGCAGACGAGATCGCCCTCGCGCTCTCCGAGGCGGGCACCCTCTCCCGTTGGCGGATGGAGGTCACCGAGCGCCCGGACGGCGTGACGGTCGTCAACGACGCCTACAACGCGAACCCCGAGTCCATGCGAGCCGCCCTGCGCGCGCTCGCGGCGATGGGCGAGGGACGGCGCACGTGGGCGGTGCTCGGCAAGATGGCCGAGCTCGGGGACGAGGCGCTCGCCGAGCACGACGCGGTCGGACGGCTCGCCGTCCGGCTCAACGTCAGCAAGCTCGTCGCGGTCGGGGGCAGGGAAGCGTCCTGGCTGCAACTGGGCGCATATAACGAGGGTTCGTGGGGTGAGGAGTCGGTGCACGTGTCCGACGCACAGGCGGCGATCGACCTGTTGCGCAGCGAGTTGCGCCCGGGAGACGTCGTACTCGTGAAGGCGTCCCGGTCGGTCGGTCTGGAGAGCGTGGCGCAGGCGCTGCTCGAGACCGGTGCCGAGGGTGAGGTTGCCGTCCGATGATGAAACAGATCCTGTTCGCAGGAGTCATTGGTCTGTTCCTCACCCTGATCGGCACCCCGCTGCTGATCAAGCTGCTGGCCCGCAAGGGCTACGGCCAGTACATCCGGGACGACGGTCCCCGTGAGCACGCCAGCAAGCGCGGTACCCCCACCATGGGTGGTATCGCGTTCATCCTGGCGACCATCGCCGCGTACTTCCTGTCCAAGGTGATCACGGGTAAACCGCCGACCTTCTCCGGGCTGCTGGTGCTCGGCCTGATGGGCGGCATGGGCCTGGTCGGCTTCCTGGACGACTACATCAAGATCGTCAAGCGGCGCTCGCTGGGCCTGCGGGCCAAGGCGAAGATGGCCGGCCAGCTGATCGGCGGTATCGCCTTCGCGGTGCTGGCCCTGCAGTTCGCGGATGCCCGGGGCAACACCCCGGCCTCCACCAAGCTCTCCTTCGTGCAGGACTTCGGCTGGACCATCGGCCCGGTGCTGTTCGTGGTCTGGGCGCTGTTCATGATCCTCGCCATGTCGAACGGCGTGAACCTCACCGACGGACTCGACGGCCTCGCCACCGGCGCCTCCGTGCTGGTCTTCGGTGCCTACACGTTCATCGGCGTCTGGCAGTGGCAGGAGTCCTGTGCCAACGCCCAGACCCTGATCAACCCGGCCGCCTGCTACGAGGTGCGAGATCCGCTCGACCTCGCCGTGGTCTCCTCCGCGCTCATGGGCGCCTGCCTCGGCTTCCTGTGGTGGAACACCTCGCCCGCCAAGATCTTCATGGGTGACACCGGCTCGCTGGCCCTGGGCGGCGCGCTCGCGGGTCTGGCCATCTGCTCCCGCACCGAGCTGCTGCTCGCGCTGCTGGGCGGTCTCTTCGTCCTGATCACCATGTCGGTGGTCATCCAGGTCGGCTCGTTCCGCCTCACCGGGAAGCGCGTCTTCCGGATGGCTCCGCTCCAGCACCACTTCGAGCTCAAGGGCTGGTCCGAAGTGCTGGTCGTGGTCCGCTTCTGGATCATTCAGGGCATTTGCGTCATCGTGGGCCTTGGCATCTTCTACGCGGGATGGGCAGCCGAAAAGTGACCGACTGGCAGGGGAAGCACGTCACCGTCGCGGGACTCGGGGTCTCCGGCCTCCCGGCGGCGAAGGCGCTGCACGGGCTCGGCGCCGTCGTGACCGTCGTCAACGACGGTGACGACGAGCGGGCCCGGCAGCAGGCCGCGGAGCTGGAGGCGCTCGGGATCGCCGTCCGCCTCGGTGACACCACCCTGCCCGAAGGCACCGAGCTGATCGTCACCGCACCCGGCTGGAAGCCGGACAAGCCGCTGTTCGCCGCCGCGGCCGAGGCGGGCGTCCCGGTCTGGGGCGACGTCGAACTGGCCTGGCGGCTGCGCGGCCCCGACGCGGCCCCCTGGCTCGCCGTCACGGGGACCAACGGCAAGACCACGACCGTGCAGATGCTCGCCTCGATCCTCGAGGCCGCGGGCCTGCGCACGGCCGCGGTCGGCAACATCGGGGTCTCGCTGCTGGACGTCGTGCTCGGCGAGGAGCGGTACGACGTCCTGGCGGTGGAGCTGTCGAGCTACCAGCTCCACTGGGCTCCCTCGCTGCGCGCCCACTCGGCGGCCGTGCTCAACCTGGCGCCCGATCACCTCGACTGGCACGGCTCCATGGAGGCGTACGCCGCCGACAAGGGCCGTGTCTACGAGGGCAATCGGGTCGCCTGCGTCTACAACGCCGCCGACAAGGCCACCGAGGACCTGGTGCGCGCGGCGGACGTCGAGGAGGGCTGCCGGGCCGTCGGTTTCACGCTCGGCACGCCCGCCCCGTCCCAATTCGGCGTGGTGGACGGCATCCTGGTCGACCGCGCCTTCGTGGCGGACCGGCAGAAGAACGCACAGGAGCTGGCGGAGGTCTCCGACGTCCACCCGCCGGCCCCGCACAACATCGCCAACGCCCTTGCCGCGGCGGCCCTCGCACGAGCCTTCGGGGTGCCCGCCGAGGCCGTACGGGACGGCCTGCGGGCCTTCACCCCGGACGCCCACCGCATCGCGCATGTGGCGGACGTGGACGGCGTCGCCTACATCGACGACTCCAAGGCCACCAACACCCACGCGGCCCAGGCCTCGTTGGCGGCCTACGGGTCGATCGTGTGGATCGCCGGCGGGCTCGCCAAGGGCGCGTCCTTCGACGAGTTGGTCGCGGAGTCGGCCGAGCGGCTCCGGGGCGTGGTGCTGATCGGCGCGGATCGTGCCCTGATCCGCGAAGCCCTTGCGCGACACGCGCCGGAAGTACCCGTCGTCGACCTCGAACGGACCGACACTGGGGCGATGCGTGCGGCTGTACGGGAGGCACAGGGACTCGCACACACCGGGGACACGGTGCTGCTGGCTCCCGCCTGCGCCTCCATGGACATGTTTGCGAACTACAACAAGCGCGGGGACGCGTTCGCGGAGGCCGTCCGCGAACTCGGCTCCGCGGACGCCTGACGGCGCGTCCGGGGCCGTTCCGGGCGCGCCCGGAACCCTTGGGAGGGACGCGTGACAGGGATGTGGTCGGGGTCTCGTCGGCGGTTCTCGGCCGCCGGTACGGCGGCGCGCCGGCCCGTCCTGCCGCCAGGGCCCGCGCCGTGCGGGAGAACGCCCCACGGCGACGGCGGGAGCCGGTGATGGCCGGCAGCGGTACGGTCCGGCGCGCGCCGGGGCGGCGGCCCTCCCGCGTTTCGCGCGACAACCCCGTGATCCGGTTCCAGACGCGGGTGCGACGCGCTCTGGACCGGCCCCTCACCGCCTACTATCTGGTCCTCGGTGCCAGCCCGCTGATCACCGTGCTGGGCCTGGTGATGGTCTACTCGGCCTCGCAGATCACCGCGCTGCAGATGTCGCTGCCCGGCTCCTACTTCTTCCGGAAGCAGTTCCTGGCGGCCTCGATCGGCGCCCTGCTGCTGCTCGTCGCCGCCCGGATTCCCGTGAAGCTCCACCGGGCGTTCGCCTACCCGATCCTGGCCGGATCCGTCGTCCTGCTGGTCCTCGTCCAGGTGCCCGGGATCGGGATCACGGTCAACGGGAACCAGAACTGGATCTCCCTCGGCGGTTCCTTCATGATCCAGCCCAGCGAGTTCGGCAAGCTCGCGCTGGTGCTCTGGGGCGCGGACCTGATCGCCCGCAAGCAGGAGAGGCGGCTGCTCACACAGTGGAAGCACATGCTGGTGCCGCTGGTCCCGATGACCCTCCTGCTGCTCGGGCTGATCATGCTCGGCGGCGACATGGGAACGGCGATCATCCTGACCGCGATCCTGTTCGGGCTGCTGTGGACCGCGGGGGCGCCCACCCGGCTGTTCGCCGGGGTGCTGAGCGTCGCCGTGGTGCTCTCCGCCATCGCCATCAGGACCAGCCCCCACCGGCTGGCGCGCCTGGAGTGCATCGGCGCCACCGATCCCGGTCCCCGTGATCAGTGCTGGCAGGCCGTGCACGGCATCTACGCCCTGGCATCCGGCGGGATCTTCGGGTCCGGACTGGGGGCCAGTGTGGAGAAATGGGGGCAACTCCCCGAAGCCCACACCGACTTCATCTTCGCTGTCACCGGTGAGGAACTGGGCCTTGTGGGGACGCTGTCGGTACTCGCCCTCTTCGCGGCTCTAGGCTATGCGGGTATCCGCGTGGCCGGACGCACGGAGGACCCCTTCGTGAGGTATGCCGCGGGAGGCGTGACGACCTGGATCACCGCTCAGGCGGTGATCAACATCGGTGCGGTGCTCGGCCTGCTGCCGATCGCCGGCGTCCCTCTCCCGCTGTTCTCCTACGGAGGGTCCGCCCTGCTGCCGACCATGTTCGCCATCGGGCTGCTGATCGCTTTCGCGCGTGACGAGCCCGCTGCGCGGGCGGCGCTTGCGATGCGGCAACCCCGCTTTGGTAGAAAGCGGGCGGGAGGCCCTCCGGGACCTCGGAGATGGAACACGATGCGACGGCGTGCCCCAGTGGTGCGTTCGTCCGGAGAGCGGTGAATTTCGGTGCATGTCGTACTCGCCGGTGGGGGGACCGCCGGCCACATCGAGCCCGCGCTCGCCCTCGCGGACGCCCTGCGGCGGCAGGACCCGTCCGTGGGGGTCACGGCACTGGGCACGGAACGCGGCCTGGAGACCCGGCTCGTCCCCGAGCGGGGCTATGAACTGGCTCTGATCCCCGCCGTGCCCCTGCCGCGCAAGCCCACCCCCGAGCTGATCACCGTCCCCGGGCGGCTGCGCGGCACGATCAAGGCGGCCGAGCAGATTCTGGAGCGCACCAAGGCGGACGTCGTCGTCGGCTTCGGCGGCTATGTCGCCCTGCCCGGCTATCTGGCCGCCAAGCGGCTCGGCGTGCCGATCGTCATCCACGAAGCCAACGCGCGCCCCGGGCTGGCCAACAAGATCGGCTCGCGGTACGCCGCCCAGGTGGCCGTCTCCACCCCGGACAGCAAGCTGCGGGGCGCCCGGTACATCGGCATCCCGCTGCGCCGCTCCATCGCCACCCTGGACCGTGCCGCGGTGCGTCCCGAGGCGCGGGCCGCGTTCGGTCTCGACCCGAACCTGCCGACGCTGCTGGTCTCCGGTGGCTCGCAGGGCGCCCGTCGGCTCAACGAGGTGGTGCAGCAGGCCGCTCCCTACCTCCAGCAGTCCGGCGTCCAGATCCTGCACGCGGTCGGCCCGAAGAACGAACTGCCGCAGGTGCACCGGATGCGGGGTATGCCCCCCTACATCCCGGTATCGTATGTGGACCGGATGGACCTCGCGTATGCCGCGGCCGACATGATGCTCTGCCGCGCGGGTGCGATGACCGTCGCCGAGCTCTCCGCCGTCGGACTGCCGGCCGCCTATGTCCCGCTGCCCATCGGCAACGGCGAACAGCGGCTGAACGCCCAGCCGCTGGTCAAGGCCGGCGGTGGACTGCTGGTCGACGACGCGGAGCTGACATTGGAGTGGCTCCAGCAGAACGTGCTGCCCGTGCTCACCGATCAGCACCGGCTGTACGAGATGTCCCGTGCCGCCGCGGAGTTCGGCCGCCGGGACGCCGACGAGCTGCTCGTCGGGATGGTGTACGAGGCGATCGCCTCGCGCCGGCAGTAGGGCCCGACGGCACCAGGTACGCATGACGGAAGGCAGGGAGCGTGGCCGGACCGACGACCGCCGAGCGCGGTGCACGGCAGAAGCCCGAGTCCGGCTCGCTCCGGCCGCCCCGTGCGGCACGGCTGTTCCGTCTCCGTATGCTCATCATCCTTTTCTTGGTGGTGATGGCGACGGGCGGTTCGGTCTGGCTGCTGTACGGCTCCTCATGGTTGCGCCTGACCCGTGTGTCCGTCTCCGGGACGCGGGTCATGACCGACGCTCAGGTGCGCGAGGCCGCCGGTGTGCGGCTCGGAACACCCCTGATCTCTCTGGACACCGATGAGATCGAGGCGCGTCTGCGCCGGGAATTGCCCCGGATCGACTCGGTGGAGGTCGTACGCTCCTGGCCGCACGGAATCGGGCTGAACGTGACTGAACGTACTCCCGTTCTGATTCTCGCAAGCGGTGGGAAGTTCATCGAAGTGGACAAGGGGGGCGTGCGGTACGCCACGATCCCCCAGCGTCCGAAGTCCGTTCCCGCGCTGGAACTGACGGTGACCCGGTCCGCCTCGCTGAGCCGCTTCGGCACCACGCGGCTGGTCCGTGAGGCGGCCCGTGTCACCCGGGACCTTCCCGCCGACGTCGCCCGTGACCTGCGCACCGTCAAGGTCCGTTCCTACGACGCCGTCTCGCTGGAGCTGAGCGGCGGCCGGACCGTCGTCTGGGGCAGCTCCGAGCGGGGCCGGGCGAAGGCGGCCACACTGGCCGCGCTGATGAAAACCGCGCCCCGGGCACGGCACTTCGACGTCAGCGTGCCCACCGCCCCGGCGTCATCGGGCAGTTGACGCACAGTCGCACGAGCTCGTCCCTGGTTGGGCGGGGCCATGGCTGATCACATAGGGTGAAAAGAAAAACGGGAGGTTCGGCGTGTTCGTTGAACGGGCGCCAGGTGTCGACTTAGTGTCCTGTTCGGAAGAGTCCAGGGAACAGACACACTGGTAACTCTAAACTTCAGGGTTAGGGTTCGGGCCGGCGTTCGGACCGTCCCCATCGGCATCTGCCGCCGCACCGCGGGCCACCCGCGGGACGACGGCAACGTAATTCGAGGCGAGAGGCCTTCGACGTGGCAGCACCGCAGAACTACCTCGCAGTCATCAAGGTCATCGGTGTCGGCGGCGGTGGTGTCAATGCCATCAACCGGATGATCGAAGTCGGTCTCAAAGGCGTCGAGTTCATCGCCATCAACACCGACGCGCAAGCTCTGTTGATGAGCGACGCCGACGTCAAGCTGGACGTCGGCCGCGAACTCACCCGCGGACTCGGGGCCGGGGCCAACCCGGCCGTCGGCCGCAAGGCCGCCGAGGACCACCGCGAGGAGATCGAGGAGGTTCTCAAGGGGGCCGACATGGTCTTCGTGACGGCCGGCGAGGGCGGCGGCACCGGCACCGGCGGCGCACCCGTCGTGGCCAACATCGCACGCTCCCTCGGCGCCCTCACCATCGGCGTGGTCACCCGGCCGTTCACCTTCGAGGGGCGGCGCCGCGCCAACCAGGCCGAGGACGGCATCGCCGAGCTCCGCGAAGAGGTCGACACCCTCATCGTCATCCCCAACGACCGGCTGCTGTCGATCTCCGACCGTCAGGTCTCCGTCCTGGACGCCTTCAAGTCGGCCGACCAGGTCCTGCTCTCCGGTGTCCAGGGCATCACGGACCTCATCACCACCCCCGGCCTGATCAACCTGGACTTCGCCGACGTCAAGTCCGTGATGTCCGAGGCCGGTTCGGCCCTCATGGGCATCGGCTCGGCGCGCGGCGACGACCGCGCGGTGGCCGCGGCCGAGATGGCGATCTCCTCACCGCTGCTCGAGGCGTCCATCGACGGCGCCCGCGGAGTGCTGCTGTCCATCTCCGGCGGGTCCGACCTCGGTCTCTTCGAGATCAACGAGGCCGCCCAGCTGGTGAGCGAGGCCGCGCACCCCGAGGCCAACATCATCTTCGGTGCGGTGATCGACGACGCGCTGGGCGACGAGGTGCGGGTCACCGTGATCGCCGCCGGCTTCGACGGCGGCCAGCCCCCGGCCAAGCGGGAGAACGTGCTCGGCTCGTCCGCGGCCAAGCGTGAGGAGCCGGTGGTCAGGCCGGCGGAGAGCCGTCCGACCTTCGGCGCGCTCGGCAGCGTCACACCGAAGGAGGCGCCGGAGCCCGCCCCCGAGCCGGTGGCCGAACTCCCCATCGCCCCGCCGATCCCGCCGTCGCGGACCTACTCGGACAGCGCGGCCGAGGAGCTGGACGTGCCGGACTTCCTCAAGTGATAGGTCAGCTCGACACCGTCAGCGGCGCGCATTTCGCCTTCACCGACCGGTGGGGCGGAGTGAGCGCCGCTCCGTACGAGGAGTTCAATCTCGGCGGCGCGGTCGGGGACGACCCCGACGCGGTCCGTACCAACAGGGAACGGGCGGCGCGGTCGCTGGGGCTCGACCCCGACCTGGTGGTGTGGATGAACCAGGTGCACGGGCCGGATGTGGCCGTGGTCGACGCTCCTTGGGGTGAAAGGCCGGTGCCCGAGGTGGACGCGATCGTCACCGTCCGGCGCGGCCTGGCACTCGCCGTGCTCACCGCCGACTGCACACCTGTTCTGCTCGCCGACCCGGTCGCCGGTGTGGTGGCCGCGGCCCACGCCGGCCGGCCCGGCATGGTCGCCGGGGTCGTGCCCGCCGCCGTGCGAGCGATGATGGAACTGGGCGCCGAGCCGTCCCGTGTGGTCGCGCGCACGGGCCCCGCGGTCTGCGGCCGGTGCTACGAGGTGCCGGAGGCGATGCGCGCCGAGGTGTCCGCCGTCGAGCCGGCGGCGCACTCCGAGACCAGCTGGGGCACCCCGGCGGTCGATGTGACCGCCGGGGTGCATGCCCAGCTCGAACGGCTCGGGGTGCCCGACCGGGAGCAGTCGCCGGTGTGCACGCGTGAGTCGGCCGATCACTTCTCGTACCGCCGCGACCGCACCACCGGGCGGCTCGCGGGTTATGTCTGGCTGGACTGATGAGGCATGAAGGACCGTAAGGAATACATCACCGCGAATCTCGCCGAGGTCGAGGAGCGCATCGTGGCCGCGTGCGCGGCCGCCGGGCGCAGGCGGGAAGAGGTGACCCTGATCGTGGTCACCAAGACCTATCCCGCCGACGATGTGCGGATTCTGTCGGAGCTCGGTGTGCGTCATGTGGCCGAGAACCGCGATCAGGACGCGGCGCCCAAGGCGGCGGCATGTTCGGATCTTTCGCTCACATGGCATTTTGTCGGTCAATTGCAGACCAATAAGGTGCGATCCGTGGTCGGTTACGCGGGTGTGGTGCAGTCGATCGATCGTTCCCGGCTGGTCGCGGCCCTGTCGAAGGAGGCGGTGCGGGCCGGTCGCGAGCTGGGGTGTCTCCTCCAGGTCGCGCTCGACGCGGGCGAAGGCGGGCGGGGAGAGCGCGGAGGTGTGGCCCCCGAGGGGGTCGAAGAGTTGGGCGACCTCGTCGCCGAGGCTCCGGGGCTGAGGCTGGACGGCCTCATGACCGTCGCTCCGCTCGCCGGGGAGTATGCGGGGCGTCAACAGGCGGCCTTCGAGCGGTTGATGGATTTGTCGACCGACCTGCGCCGGGCTCATCCGGCTGCAACCATGGTCTCGGCGGGGATGAGTTCGGACCTCGAACAGGCCGTGGCCGCCGGGGCGACACATGTGCGCGTCGGTACTGCGGTACTCGGAGTCCGCCCCCGGCTCGGGTAACGTCGCCAAGAAGTCGGACCACAGCAGAAAATATGGTCATTGCAGCCGATAGCGGGCGTAACGACCTTGTGGATCGCGGGCACTTGGCGGTCGTCGCGGATCCACCACAGAGCGGAGGACTCAGAGCATGGCCGGCGCGATGCGCAAGATGGCGGTCTACCTCGGCCTCGTGGAGGACGATGGGTACGACGGCCGGGGATTCGACCCCGACGACGACTTCGAGCCCGAACTCGACCCGGAGCCCGAGCGGGATCGCAGACGGCATGAGCCGTCACATCAGTCACACCAGGCACTTCAGTCCCAAAGGGATGAATCGGTGCGCATGGTCCAGCCTCCGGCGCAGCGCGACCCGGTTCCCCAACCCGCTTCGCTCCCGGCGGAATCGGGGCGTCCGGCTCGCATCGCGCCCGTGGCATCCATCACACAAGAACGCCAGAGCCTGGAAAAGAATGCGCCGGTGATCATGCCCAAGGTCGTGTCCGAGCGAGAGCCCTACCGGATCACCACGCTGCACCCGCGGACCTACAACGAGGCCCGTACCATCGGGGAACACTTCCGCGAGGGCACGCCGGTGATCATGAATCTGACCGAGATGGATGACACGGACGCGAAGCGACTTGTCGACTTTGCGGCCGGTTTGGTGTTTGGTCTTCACGGCAGTATCGAACGAGTGACGCAGAAGGTGTTCCTCCTCTCGCCTGCTAACGTCGATGTCACGGCGGAGGACAAGGCCCGCATCGCAGAGGGCGGGTTCTTCAACCAGAGCTGAGACGCATCACCGGAGAGCGCGGGAACAAGGGGAGAGGGAAGCACAGATCATGGGTGTGTTCCTGGAGGTTGTCTACATCGTCCTGATGTGCTTCCTCGTCGTGCTGATTTTCCGGTTGGTCATGGACTATGTGTTCCAGTTCGCCCGCTCATGGCAACCCGGCAAGGCGATGGTGGTCGTTCTGGAGGCCACCTACACTGTCACCGATCCACCGCTGAAGCTTCTGCGGCGGTTCATCCCGCCGCTGCGTCTCGGGGGCGTGGCGCTCGACCTGTCCTTCTTCGTGCTGATGATCATCGTCTACATCCTGCTGTCCATCGTGGGGAATCTCGCGAGGTGAACGTGGACGATACGGTCTTGCCGACTGCCGATGACTACGTTGAGGTGAAGAGATGCCGTTGACCCCCGAGGACGTGCGGAACAAGCAGTTCACGACCGTCCGCCTCCGAGAAGGCTATGACGAGGACGAGGTCGATGCCTTCCTCGACGAGGTCGAAGCCGAACTGACCCGCCTGCTGCGGGAGAACGAGGATCTGCGCGCCAAGCTGGCCGCCGCCACTCGTGCCGCCGCGCAGAACCAGCAGAACATGCGCAAGCCCCCGGAGGGGCAGGACCAGCAGCAGCCGCCGCAGGGTATGCGAGGTCCGGGTGCTCCCGTGCCCGCCGGCATATCGGGCCCGCCGCAGCAGCCGATGGGTGGCCCCATGGGTGGCCCGCCCCAGCTGCCGAGCGGTGCACCGCAGCTGCCTGCCGGCCCCGGCGGCGGTCAGGGCGGTCCGCAGGGACCCGGTCCTATGGGCCAGGGTCCGGGTCCCATGGGTCAGGGACAGGGTCCTATGGGTCAGGGGCAGGGCCCGATGGGTCAGGGGCAGGGCCCGATGGGTCAGGGCCAGGGGCCGATGGGCCAGGGTCAAGGTCCTATGGGCCAGGGCCCCGGTCCTATGGGGCAGGGTCCTATGGGTCAGGGTCCGGGTCCGATGGGACAGGGCCCGATGGGCCAGGGTCCTATGGGTCAGGGCCCGATGGGCCAGGGTCCGATGGGGCAGGGGCCTGGTCCTATGGGTCAGGGTCCCGGCCCGATGGGTCAGCCTCCGATGCAGCAGCCCATGGGTGGCCCCATGGGCGGACCGATGGGTGGCCCCATGGGCGGCCCGGGTGGTCCCGGTGGTCCGGGCATGCCCGGCCAGGGTCCCGGTGGCGACAGCGCCGCGCGTGTCCTCTCGCTGGCCCAGCAGACCGCCGACCAGGCGATCGCCGAGGCCCGCTCCGAGGCCAACAAGATCGTCGGCGAGGCCCGCAGCCGCGCCGAGGGTCTGGAGCGCGACGCCCGGGCCAAGGCCGACGCCCTGGAGCGGGACGCGCAGGAGAAGCACCGTGTCGCGATGGGCTCCCTGGAGTCCGCCCGCGCCACGCTGGAGCGCAAGGTCGAGGACCTGCGCGGCTTCGAGCGCGAGTACCGCACGCGGCTGAAGTCGTACCTGGAGTCGCAGCTGCGTCAGCTGGAGACCCAGGCCGACGACTCGCTGGCCCCGCCGCGCACCCCGGCAGCGCCCTCCCTGCCTTCGCCGGCCACGCCGTCGATGGCTCCGGCAGGTGCGGGTGCCCCGTCGTACGGTGGCGGCCAGCCGATGGGCGGCCCTCCGGCACCGCCCCCGCCGTCCTTCGGCGGTCAGCAGCAGATGTCCCCGGCGATGACCCAGCCGATGGCGCCGGTCCGTCCGCAGGGCCCCTCGCCGATGGGCCAGGCACCCTCGCCGATGCGCGGGTTCCTCATCGACGAGGACGACAACTGACAGCAGTGAGTACGACGTAGGCGTCGGCAGCCTTCAGGGCGGGGCCCCGGATCGATCCGGGGCCCCGCCCTTGTGCTACGCGCGTCCGGAACTCCTGCCTCAGGTGTTCGGGTGGGGGAGCGGGTGTGCGTGCGCACGCAACGCCGAAGGCCCGGGCCGCCGGAGAACATCCGGCGGCCCGGGCCTTCGGTGCGAGCGTCAGGCCTTGTGCAGGCGGAACGTCAGGGTGAGGGACTCGTCGGTGAACGGCTCCCCGTAGGTGCCGTCCGCCTCGCCCTGGGCGAAGTCCGTCGCGAGGACCTCGTCGGCGATCAGACCGGAGTGCTCGCTCAGGGCCGCGATGACCGCCGGGTCCGTCGCGGTCCAGCGGAGCGCGATGCGGTCGGCGACGTCCAGGCCGCTGTTCTTGCGGGCCTCCTGGATCAGCCGGATCGCGTCCCGGGCGAGGCCCGCCTGCCGCAGCTCCTCGGTGATCTCCAGGTCCAGGGCCACCGTGGCCCCCGAGTCGGAGGCCACCGACCAGCCCTCGCGCGGGGTCTCCGTGATGATCACCTCGTCGGGGGCCAGGCTGATCGTCTCGCCGTCGACCTCCACCGATGCCGTGCCCTCGCGCAGCGCCAGGGACAGCGCCGCCGCGTCGGCGCCGGCGACGGCCTTCGCCACGTCCTGGACGCGCTTGCCGAAGCGCTTGCCCAGCGCACGGAAGTTCGCCTTGGCCGTGGTGTCGACGAGCGAGCCGCCGACCTCGGAGAGCGACGCCAGCGAGGAGACGTTCAGCTCCTCGGTGATCTGTGCGTGCAGCTCCGGGTCCAGCGACTCGAAGCCGGCCACCGCGATCAGCGCCCGGGACAGCGGCTGGCGGGTCTTGACGCCCGACTCCGCGCGGGTGGCGCGGCCCAGTTCGACCAGGCGGCGCACCAGCGTCATCTGCTTCGACAGTTCCGGGTCGACGGCGGAGAGGTCCGCCTCCGGCCAGGACGACAGGTGCACCGACTCGGGGGCGCCGGGAGTCACCGGTACGACCAGGTCCTGCCAGACCCGCTCGGTGATGAACGGGGTGATCGGCGCCATCAGCCGGGTGACCGTCTCCAGGACCTCGTGCAGGGTGCGCAGCGCGGCCTTGTCGCCCTGCCAGAAGCGGCGACGAGAGCGGCGGACGTACCAGTTCGACAGGTCGTCGACGAAGGCCGACAGGAGCTTGCCGGCGCGCTGGGTGTCGTAGGCCTCCAGCGCCTCCGTCATCTGGTCGGTGAGCGCGTGCAGCTCGGACAGCAGCCAGCGGTCCAGGACCGGGCGGTCCGCCGGGGCCGGGTCGGCCTCGCTCGGCGCCCAGTGGGAGGTACGGGCGTACAGGGCCTGGAAGGCGACCGTGTTCCAGTAGGTCAGCAGGGTCTTGCGGACGACCTCCTGGATGGTGCCGTGGCCCACCCGGCGGGCCGCCCAGGGGGAGCCGCCGGCCGCCATGAACCAGCGCACCGCGTCGGCGCCGTGCTGGTCCATCAGCGGGATCGGCTGGAGGATGTTGCCCAGGTGCTTGGACATCTTGCGGCCGTCCTCGGCGAGGATGTGGCCCAGACAGACCACGTTCTCGTACGACGACTTGTCGAAGACCAGGGTGCCGACCGCCATCAGTGTGTAGAACCAGCCGCGGGTCTGGTCGATGGCCTCGGAGATGAACTGCGCCGGGTAGCGGCTCTCGAACAGCTCCTTGTTCTTGTACGGGTAGCCCCACTGTGCGAACGGCATCGAACCCGAGTCGTACCAGGCGTCGATGACCTCCGGCACCCGGGTGGCCGTTCCCTCGCACTGCGGGCAGGCGAAGGTGACCTCGTCGATGTAGGGGCGGTGCGGGTCCAGCTGCGACTGGTCGGTGCCGGTCAGCTCGGTCAGCTCCGCGCGGGAGCCGACGCAGGTCAGATGGCCCTCCTCGCAGCGCCAGATCGGCAGCGGGGTGCCCCAGTAGCGGTTGCGGGACAGCGCCCAGTCGATGTTGTTGGTCAGCCAGTCGCCGTACCGGCCGTGCTTGACGGTCTCCGGGAACCAGTTGGTCTTCTCGTTCTCCCGCAGGAGACGGTCCTTGATGGCCGTGGTGCGGATGTACCACGACGGCTGCGCGTAGTAGAGGAGCGCGGTGTGGCAGCGCCAGCAGTGCGGGTAGCTGTGCTCGTAGGGGAGGTGCCTGAAGAGCAGGCCGCGCTGCTGGAGGTCCTCGGTGAGCTTTTCGTCCGCCTTCTTGAAGAAGACGCCCCCGACCAGCGGGACCTCCTCCTCGAAGGTGCCGTCGGGGCGTACCGGGTTGACCACGGGCAGGCCGTAGGCGCGGCACACCTTGAGGTCGTCCTCACCGAAGGCGGGGGACTGGTGGACCAGACCCGTGCCGTCCTCGGTGGTGACGTACTCCGCGTTCACCACGTAGTGGGCGGGCTCCGGGAACGGAACGAGCTCGAACGGGCGCTGATAGGTCCAGCGCTCCATCTCGGCGCCGGTGAAGGTCTCGCCGGTCGGCTCCCAGCCCTCGCCCAGTGCCTTGGCGAGGAGCGGTTCGGCGACGACGAGCTGCTCCGCGCCGTCCGTCGCGACCACATAGGTGACCTCGGGGTGCGCGGCGACCGCGGTGTTGGAGACCAGCGTCCAGGGGGTCGTCGTCCACACCAGGAGCGAGGCCCGGCCGGCCAGCGGACCGGAGGTGAGCGGGAAGCGGACGTAGACCGAGGGGTCCACGACCGTCTCGTAGCCCTGTGCCAGCTCGTGGTCGGAGAGGCCGGTGCCGCAGCGGGGGCACCAGGGGGCGACGCGGTGGTCCTGCACCAGCAGGCCCTTGCCGAAGATCTCCTTGAGCGACCACCAGACCGATTCGACGTACTCGGGGTCCATGGTCCAGTAGGCGTCGTCGAGGTCGACCCAGTAGCCCATGCGGGTCGTCAGCTCGGCGAAGGCGTCGGTGTGGCGGCCCACGGACTCGCGGCACCTGGCGTTGAACTCGGCGATGCCGTACGCCTCGATGTCCTGCTTGCCGTTGAAGCCGAGCTCCTTCTCGACCGCCAGCTCCACCGGGAGGCCGTGGCAGTCCCAGCCGGCCTTGCGGCCCACGTGGTAGCCGCGCATGGTGCGGAAGCGCGGGAAGACGTCCTTGAAGACGCGCGCCTCGATGTGGTGGGCGCCCGGCATGCCGTTGGCGGTGGGCGGGCCCTCGTAGAAGACCCACTCGGGGCGGCCCTCGGACTGCTCCAGGCTCTTGGCGAAGATCTTCTGCTCGCGCCAGAAGTCGAGCACGGCGTGCTCGAGCGCGGGCAGGTCGACCTGGGCGGGCACCTGGCGGTACTGCGGCTCTGTGTTCAACGAGCTTCCTCCGGCGGACGTGCTGCCTTCCGTCGGAGGGACGAGAGCCGGGGGATTCGTGCATTCCCCGCACGCCGTGTGCGGCGCGCTCCCGCGGTACCACCCTCCTTGGCTCCCCGGTGGCGTCGTACGCTCCGGTGAGCCCCCTCATTGGGTTCGCGATGCCGGTTCTACGGCCCCTGGCTCGGTGCTGGGGGCTTTCTTCCGGCGGCTCCGGGGTGATCTTCACATCGCGCTGGCCCCCGGGCTCACACCGTCCCCGGGTCGCTCATGGCTGCGTACGGCGCTACTCGTCCCCATCCACGCTTCTCGCTCCGCCCAGTGTACGGCGCCCCGTGGATCGCGGCGGACCGGTTTTCTTCGTCCAGGTCATCCCGGGGGCGCCGGGCCGGGGTGACCCGAATGGCGCGGTGCCGGTGTCGGCGTCCCTGGAAGCGGGGTGCGACGGATTACCGGGCGGAGAGCTGGGCACAACGGAGGGAGGCTCGCCGTGCGGCACGCGTGTGGCGGGCGAATCGTAGGCGTGCCCCGTTGCCGCGGGCCGGAAGTCGATTTATCGTCCCAGCACGATTCGCGCGCGAGTTCACAGAGGGTGAAGGGGCCGCGGCCATGAGGGCGAAGAAGATCGCCGTACAGCAGTCGGCGTCCGGAGGATCCGCGGGTGCGGGTGCCGCCGGCGGTATGGCGGCCGGAGACGTCAACGGGGCGCGGACGGCCCACGCCGCCGCGCGGCCCACCGTGGGGTCGGTGCGGACGCGGGGCACGGCCTCGGCGACGGCCCGGAAGGGCAGGCCGGGGGCCGCCCGGAAGGGGACGGCCGTGCCGGCTGCCGCACGGCGGAGAAGCGCGAGATCGGAGGCCGCCCCGACGGCAGAGGCGGCCCGCGGGAAGACCTCCGGCACAGGGAAGACGGCGGAGAGGTCTCGCCCCGGCAGGGCGACGGCGAAGAAGGCCTCAGCCACGGCAGCGGAGCGTGAGTCTGCCCTGACAGGGAAGAAGGCCGGCGCCGGGACGGCGAAGAAGGCGGTCGCCGACAGGACGGCGGCGAAGGAGAGCCCCTCCGGGAGCGCGGCAGGAAAGAACGCCCGGAAGGGGAAGACCACGGGCCGGAAGGCCGCTGCCGAGAGGCCGGCGGGCAAGGGTCTCTCGGTGGGGCCAGCCGCTGGGGAAAGGGCTGCCGTCGAGGAGACGACGGTGGGGAACCCTGCCGCCGGGAGGGCGGCGGGGAAGAAGAGCTCCGGCGGGAAGACGGCGGTCGGGAAGCCTCTGCCCGAGAAGCCGACGGCGAAGAAGGCTGTTGCCGAGAAGACGGCCGAGAAGAAGCCTTCCGCCAGGAAGGCCGTGGCCGGGACGGCCTCGCCTCGAAGGGCGTCCGGGAAGAAGACCTCTGCCGAGGAGCCAGTGGCTCGCGAGGCTGCCGCCGGCGCGGCGGGTGTCGAGGCTTCGCCGCGCAAGGCGGCGGGGAAGAAGGCCGTCGGTGAGAAGGCGGTGGCGGGAAAGTCTTCCCCCGGGAAGGTGGCGGCCAAGAAGGTCGCGGCCGGGAAGAAGTCATCTGCCACGGGGACGGTGACTGAGGAGGCCGGGGCGGGGCGGCCTCGTAAGGCGGTCGGGAAGGAGCCTTCTGCCGGGGAGGAAGTGTCTGGCGAGGCTGTCGTCGAGGCGGGTGCTGAGGCTTCGCCGCGCAAGGCGGCCGGGAAGAAGACCTCTGCCGGGGATGCAGTGGCTCGCGGGGCTGTCGCCCGGGCGGCGGGTGCTGAGGCTTCGCCTCGTAAGGCGGCGGGGAAGAAGGCCTCTGGCCGGGAGATAGCGGCGGGGAAGGTTTCGTCGCGCGAGGCGGTGGCGAAGAAGGCGGCGGGGAAGAAGAGTTCCGCCGGGAAGCCGGCTTCGGCCGAGGCGGCTGCCGGACCGAGCGGTGCCGCGAAGGGCGGCACCACGAGAAGCACCCTCACCCAGCGTGCGGCCGGGAAGCGCCCCGCCGAGAAGGCGGGCGCGCGACGGGCCGCGAAAAAGACGGGAGCCACGACGGTGGTTGCGAAGAAGACTCCTGGCACGGCCACGGCGGCGAAGGACTCCGGCACGGTCCCCCAGACACGGCTGGTCGCGGCGGGGCCCGGCGAACTGGCGGTGCGCCCCGGCGAGACCCCCTGGACCCCCGAGGAGGTGTCCGAGGCGCGCGCGGAGCTCCAGTCCGAGGCGACTCGGCTGCGCGGTGAGATCGACGCGTCCGAGCAGGCGCTGGTCGGTCTGATGCGTGACTCCGGGGACGGGGCCGGCGACGACCAGGCCGACACCGGCACCAAGAACATCACGCGCGAGCACGAGATGGCGCTCGCCGCCAATGCGCGCGAGATGCTCGAACAGACCGAACGTGCCCTGGGGCGCCTCGACGCCGGCACCTACGGACTGTGCGAGAGCTGCGGCAATCCCATCGGAAAGGCGCGAATGCAGGCCTTTCCGCGCGCCACCCTGTGCGTGGAGTGCAAACAGAAGCAGGAACGCCGTCAGTGATCCCGTCCTGGACACCGGACAGGGACATGCGGTGTCGTAGTCTCGTCCTCAGTCAGGCACCTAGGTTGAGGGACTCACGTTGACAGAGGCGGAGCGCATCATCGGTACGCCGGATATCCCGGACGCGTCCGGGCCCGGACCGGAGCAGTCCGACGAGCGGGTCCCGGCCGAGGGCCCCGGCGCGGCGGGGACGGGAGCCGTCACCGCCGAGCGCCCCCGGGGCAAGCGCCGGATCGCGGTGCTGTTCGCGGTCGCCGTCTTCGCCTACGCCCTCGACCTGGTCAGCAAGCTGGTCGTGGTGGCGAGGCTGGAGCACCACACGCCGATCCGGATCATCGGGGACTGGCTGAAGCTCGAGGCGATCCGCAACCCGGGTGCGGCCTTCGGCTTCGGAGAGGCCTTCACCGTGATCTTCACGATGATCGCCGCCACCGTGATCGTGGTGATCGCCCGGCTCGCCCGCAAGCTCTACAGTCTGCCCTGGGCGATCGCGCTCGGTCTGCTGCTCGGCGGCGCCCTGGGCAACCTCACCGACCGGATCTTCCGCTCGCCGGGCGTCTTCCAGGGCGCGGTGGTCGACTTCATCGCGCCCAAGGGCTTCGCCGTCTTCAACCTGGCGGACTCGGCGATCGTCTGCGGCGGTGCCCTGATCGTGCTGCTCTCCTTCCGCGGTCTCGACCCGGACGGGACGATCCACAAGGACTGAGGGGCCGGGAGGCTCGTACGGCGCTGTCTCACCCGTCCGGCATACTCGACGGGTGAGCACCCTTCCCGAGATCCGTACCCTGCCCGTGCCCGACGGCCTGGAGGGCGAGCGCGTCGACGCCGCCATCTCCCGCATGTTCGGCTTCTCCCGTACGAAGGCGGCGGAGCTGGCCGCCGCGGGCAAGGTGCTGGTCGACGGCACGGCCGTGGGCAAGTCGGAGCGGGTGCACGGCGGCGCCTGGCTCGAGGTGGAGATGCCGCCGGCGCCCGCCCCGGTGCAGGTGGTCGCCGAGCCGGTCGAGGGCATGGAGATCGTGCACGACGACGAGGACGTGCTCGTGATCGTCAAGCCGGTCGGCGTCGCCGCCCATCCGTCGCCCGGCTGGTCGGGCCCGACCGTGATCGGCGGTCTCGCCGCCGCCGGATACCGCATCTCGACCTCCGGTGCCGCCGAGCGTCAGGGCATCGTGCACCGTCTGGACGTCGGCACCTCGGGACTGATGGTGGTCGCCAAGTCGGAGCGCGCCTACACCTCGCTCAAGCGGCAGTTCAAGGAGCGCACGGTCGACAAGCGCTACCACACCCTGGTCCAGGGTCACCCCGATCCGACCAGCGGCACCATCGACGCGCCCATCGGCCGCCACCCCACCCATGACTACAAGTGGGCGGTCACGGCCGAGGGCAAGCCCTCCGTCACGCACTACGACCTCATCGAGGCGTTCCGTTCGGCCTCCCTGCTCGACGTCAAGTTGGAGACCGGGCGCACCCATCAGATCCGGGTCCATATGGCCGCCCACCGGCACCCCTGCGTCGGCGATCTCACCTATGGCGCGGACCCGACGATCGCCAGGCGGCTCGGCCTGACCCGGCAGTGGCTGCACGCCGTACGGCTGGGCTTCGAGCACCCCGGCGACGCGCAGTGGGTGGAGTTCGAGAGCGCCTACCCCGCCGACCTGCAGAAGGCGCTGGACACGGTGCGTGAGGAGAGCTGGTCATGAGCGCCCCGTACCGCGTGCGGGTCGCGGCGGACCTCGCCGACCGTGAGGCGTGCTTCCGGGTCCGCAAGGAGGTCTTCGTCGGCGAGCAGGGTGTTCCCGAGGACATCGAGTACGACGCCCATGACGCCGACGCCGTGCATGTGCTGGCCCTGCGGGAGGACGGCGTACCGCTCGGCACCGGCCGGCTGCTGTCCGGGGAGGCCGCCGCGGCCAGGAACGGCGGGGACCCCTCCGTGGGCTCCCTGGGCCGGCTCGCGGTGACCCGGGAGGCACGCGGCCTCGGTATCGGCGCGGCGCTCGTACGGGCGATCGAGGACGCGGCACGTGACCAGGGTCTTTCGGCGGTGGACCTGCACGCCCAGACACATGCGCTGGGGTTCTACGAGTGCTTGGGCTACCGGGCGTACGGGCCGGAGTTCCCCGACGCGGGGATACCGCACCGGTCGATGCGCCGCGCTCTGTGACCCGCCCCGGGGCCCTGTGACCGGGAGGGTGACGCTGCCCCGCTCATGACCGGGGCGGAGGCGTTCGCGGTGACCGGAGGCGCCGGAGGCCCGTCGGCGGGGTGGCATGGCAGGCTGGAAACCGCCCGTGTCGAACGCCGAACCCTCCGGAGCGCTGACCGTGGAACAGCTGGCCCTGTTGCTCGTGCTGTTGCTCGGGGCCCTGGTGAGCGTCCCGATCGGGGACCGGTTCGGGGTACCGGCACCGGTGTTGATGACCCTGCTCGGTATCGCGCTGGCCCTGCTCGACTTCGTGCCCCAGGTGAACATCCCACCCGGGCTGATCCTGCCCGCGCTGCTGCCGCCCCTGCTGTACGCCGCGGTGCGCCGCACCTCCTGGCGGCAGTTCACGGCCAACAGACGGCCGATCTTCCTGCTCGCCGTGGCCCTGGTGTTCGTCACCACCGTCTGTGTGGCCGCCGTCGCCCACACCGTGGTGCCGGGACTGACGCTCGCGGCGGCGGTCGCGCTCGGCGCGCTGGTCGCGCCGCCCGACCCGATCGCGGCCACCGCCGTCGCGGGACAGCTCGGGCTGCCCCGGCGGCTGGTGTCGATCCTGGAGGGTGAAGGCCTGTTCAACGATGTGACGGCGATCGTGCTCTACCACATCGCGATCGCCGCCGTGGTCACCGGGACGTTCTCGCTGCCCGGGGCCGTGCTGGAATTCCTGCTCTCCGCGGTCGTCGCCCTGGTCGTCGGGGTCGCGCTCGGCTGGGTCGCCGACAAGCTGATGGACCTGCTCGCCGACGCCACCCTGCAGGTCGGTCTGACGCTGCTGGTGCCCTATGTGTCCTATGTCCTGGCGGAGCGGCTGCACGGCTCCGGGGTGCTGGCGGTGCTCGTCACCGCGCTGTTCCTGGCCGAGTACGCCACCGACCCGGACGATGTGCTGATGCGGCTCGCCGGACACACCTTCTGGGACGTGGTGGACACCCTGGTCACCGGGGTCGCGTTCGGGCTGATCGGGCTGGAACTGCACCATGCGATCCGGACGGCGTCCGGGCGCTGGGGCGAGATGCTCGGCTGGGCCGCCGCGGTCGTGGCCGTCGTGGTGCTCGTCCGGCTGGTGTATCTGCTGCCCGCGACCTGGCTGACCAAGCGGCTGCACGCCCGGCGGGACCACGACGAGGACATCCCGATGACCTGGCGGGAGACCGTCGTGATGTGGTGGTCCGGGATGCGGGGTGTGGCCTCGGTGGCGCTGGTCCTGGCCATCCCGCTCAGGACGCAGGACGGGGCGCCCTTCCCCGACCGGGACGAGATCGTCTTCATCGCGTTCGGGGTGATCATGGCGACCCTGGTGCTCCAGGGCCTGACGCTGCCCTGGCTGGTGAAGCGGCTGGGGGTGCAGGCCGACACGGAGGTCGAGCAGGAATTCGAGCGGGCGCTGGCGATCCGCGCGGCCAGGGCGGCGAAACAGCGGCTGAAGGAGATCGAGGCGGCCGAGGAACTGCCGGAGGAACTGTCCGAGCAGTTGGTGCGGCGGGCCTTCGACATCGGGGTGCGTATCAGCCCCGAACTGGGGGACGAGGAGCGGCGCGAGGCACACCGGCAGCGCGTCACCCGGCTGAAACGGCTCCGCCGGATCCAGGGGGAGATGCTCAGCGCGGCACGGCAGGAGGTGCTGGCCGCGCGCAGCGAGGCGGGGGCGGACCCGGAGATCGTCGACCGGGTGCTGCGCCATCTGGATGTGCGCAGCCTGCGCTGAGCCGCCGTCCCTCCCACAGGCCCGGGAGCCCGCCGGTTCACCCGCTCGGAAAGGCCCGCCGAGCCAACCGTCCCGCCGGCCGCCGCCTTTGTACGATGCGGATCATGGCGCGCAATGTGGTGATCAGCGGCGGCGGTACGGGCATCGGGCTCGCGACGGCGCGGGTCTTCGCCGCGGACGGCGACCGGGTGCTGCTCCTCGGCCGGCGGGCGGAGGTGCTGGAGCGGGCCGAGGTGCCGGGAGCGCTCACCCATGCGGCCGACCTGAGCGATCCGCACGCCGTGCACGGAGTAGCCCGCCATGTGGCCGACACCTTCGGCACCGTGGACGTCCTGGTCAACGCCGCGGGCGGGGCCATGGGTCCGGCACCCGCGACCGGCGCCGAGGACCGGCTGGAAGCCGTCGCCCGGACCTGGACCGCCGCCTTCGGGCGCAACACGCTGACCGCGGCCCTGCTGACGGAGGCGGTGCGCGACCGGCTCGCCTCCCCCGGCGGGCGGGTGCTGTTCCTCAGTTCCGTCGCCGCCCTTCGCGGCTCGGGCAGCGGGGCGTACGGGGCGTCCAAGGCCGCACTGCACCCGTACGCCTTCGACCTGGCCCGGGAGCTGGGCCCGCGCGGGGTCACGGTGAATGTGGTCGCCCCCGGCACTGTCGAGGACACCGGGTTCCCCGGTGCGGGGACGGACCCCGCGCGGCGCGACCGGCCGGCCGCCGAGACCTCGACCGGCCGCGCCGGCACTCCCGGAGACATCGCCCAGACCCTGCACTGGCTGGCCTCCCCGGGAGCCCGACACATCACCGCACAGGTCATCCGGGTCGACGGCGGTGCGGAGCAGGAACGCTGAAGGACCGGCGGCTCAGCCCCGGCCCGCCCGCCGCGGCTGGAACGGCCGGCGGGCCGCGCCGTCGGGCGACAGCTGTCCGTTCCCGTTCCCGTTCACCGGCAGCGCCGCGTCCGCCGTGTTGACCCTCGGCAGCGCATAAGGGTGCTCCTCGGCCAGCCAGCGGATCATCTGCTCGCGGACCGTGACCCGGACCGTCCAGATGTCGCTCGCGTCCTTCGCGGTCACCAGCGCCCGCACCTCCATGGTGCTGGGCGTGGTGTCGGTGACGGCGAGCGTGTAGTCACGGCCGTCCCACGCCGGGCACTCACGCAGGATGTCGCGGAGCTTGTCGCGCATCTCCCCCAGGGGCGCCGAGTGGTCGAGATGGAAGAAGACGGTGCCGCTCATCTGCGGGCTGCCGCGCGACCAGTTCTCGAACGGTTTCGAGGTGAAGTACGACACCGGCATGGTGATCCGGCGCTCGTCCCAGGTCCGTACCGTCAGAAACGTCAGCGTGATCTCCTCGATGGTGCCCCATTCCCCGTCCACCACGACCGTGTCGCCGAGCCGCACCATGTCGCCGAAGGCGATCTGCAGTCCGGCGAAGAGATTGCCGAGGGTGGACTGCGCGGCGACACCGGCGACGATGCCGAGGATGCCGGCCGAGGCCAGCAGCGAGGCGCCGGCCGCCCGCATCGCGGGGAACGTCAGCAGCATGGCGGCCACCGCGACCACGCCGACGACCGCTGCCACCACCCGTGTGATCAGCGAGACCTGGGTGCGCACCCGCCGGACCCGGGCCTGATCGTGATGGGCGCGGGCATAGCGGCTGTACGAGGCCTCGACGACCGCGGAGGCGATATGGATCACCGTCCAGGCGGTGGAGCCGATCAGCACCAGCGTCAGGGCCCGTCCGACGCCGACCCGATGGGCCTCGATCAGCTGGGCCTGGTCGTAGGAGCCTCGCAACAAGCCCGCGCACAGGACGAGTTGATAGGGGACACGGCCACGGCGAAGCAGCTGCCACAGGGGCGTCTCCGGGTCCCGCTGATGCGCCTTGCGCAGCAGGAGGTCCGTGACCCACCCGAGGACCAGGGTGAGCACGACCGAGCCGCCGACGACGATCACCGGGCGCAGGACGTTCTCCATGCCCTCGAACGTAACCGGCTGACGCCGTCATGAACATGTGACCTGGATCCCCCGGGGAACCCGCTGCCCACGGCGCTGTCGGTGCCGGCTGGCACCATGGCCCCATGAACATCATGCTCTTCCACTCGACATACGGACTGCGGCCCGCCGTCCGGGCGGCCGCCGACCGGCTGCGCGCCGCCGGGCACGAGGTGTGGACGCCCGACCTGTTCGACGGCCGCACCTTCGAGACCGTGGAGGAAGGCAGGGCGCTCAAGGAGGAGATCGGGAAGGACGAGATGCTCAGACGGGCCGTTCTGGCCTCCGCGCCGTACTCGGGGCGCGGGCTGGTCTATGCGGGGTTCTCGTTCGGCGCCGCCACCGCGCAGACCCTGGCGCTCGGCGACCGGCACGCGCGCGGACTTCTGCTGCTGCACGGCACCTCGGACCTCGCCTCGAACGCCTCGGTGGACGGGCTGCCGGTCCAGCTGCATGTCGCCGAGCCGGACCCGTTCGAGCCGGACGACTGGCTGAGCGCCTGGTATCTGCAGATGGGCAGAGCGGGCGCGGATGTGGAGGTCTACCGGTACCCGGGAGCCGGGCACCTCTACACCGACCCCGAGCTGCCGGACTACGACGAGGAGGCGGCCGAGGCGACCTGGCGGGTGGCGCTCGGCTTCCTCGACAGCCTGTAGCCGGTCGCACGGATACCGGGCAAGAGCGGGCGAACGCATCCACGTTCGCCCGCTCCGGTGGCCGGTGGCCGATGGCGGGCGGTCGCCTAGGGCGCCCGCCCGCCGGGATCAGGCCTTGAGCGCCGCGTCGATGGCCGCGGTGTACTCGTCCACCGACATCGGTGCGTTCTGGCTGCCGGGCGCGGTCACCTTCTTGCCGTCCATGACCAGGCTCGGGGTGCCCGTGACATCGTCCTTGTTGGTGTCGAAGGCCTTCGACATCGCCATCGCCCAGGCGTCATAGGTGCCGTTCTTCACGTCCTTCTGGAACGAGGCGTTCTTCTTGAGGGCGGGAACCGTGTCGGCGACCTTGATCAGGTAGGCGGTGTCCTTGAAGGTGTCCTCGGTCTCCTCGGGGTGCCACTTGGCCGAGTACAGCGCGCCCTTGTAGTCGAGGAACGCCTCCGGGCTGACGTTCAGCGCGGCGCCCAGGGCGCTCAGCGCCGTCCTGGAGCCCTCGCCCCGGGTGTTGGTGTCGATGAACGTGCCGCCGACGAACTGGAGGTTGAACTTGCCGTCGTCGATGTCCTTCTTCACGCTGGGGCCGACCACCTGCTCGAACTGGGCGCAGATCGGGCAGCGCAGGTCCTCGTAGACCTTGAGGGTCTTCTTGGCGCTGCTCTCGCCGATGACGACGGTGGTGCCGTCCTTGCCCGTGGTGTGGGCCGGGGCGACGACCTTGTCGCTCTTGGCGGCCTCCCAGTGGTCCGGCTTGTTGTTCTGCACGACGGCGTAGCCGATGCCGCCGGCTATGGCGAGGGCGGCCACGACCGAACCGGCGACCACCAGCTGCCGCTTGACCTTGTCGCGCTTGGCCTGCCGCTCGCGTTCCAGACGCAGCCGCTCACGGGCTGCCGTCTTCGAGACCTGGTTGTTCCGCTTGCTCATGGGTGATCTCCATGGGGACGCACGCACACGTGGTGCGCGGGGGTGAAGGGGGTCCGTGCTCAAAGGGCGCGTCTTCGGCCGAAGGCGATCCTCAGCCGAAGGCCGGCGAGCACGGCGGACCCCGCCGCCCCAGGGAGTGCACCAACAGGCGGGTGCGGGAGGCGATGACATGAGGGACCGGGCGCGGGGCCCGGCGCACCGGAGCGATCCGCACCGTCACCGCGGCGACCGCCACCAGCAGCGGCCGGAAGGTGGTCGCGGCCACCGCGCGCAGCAGCTGGGCCAGTGCCCGCTCGCCGCGGCGCAGCCAGGCGGCGGCGAGGAGCCCCACGCTCACATGGGCGGCCAGCAGCAGCCAGGCGGTCGAGGGGCCGGCGTGCGTCAGGAGCACCGCGACCCGGTCGGTGTCGGTGCCGGCGGCCCGGGCGAGCGGGGTGCCCACACCGCCGCCGCTGCACAGGACGTCCAGGCCGACCGAGCGCAGCGGACCGGCCACCGGGCCGCCGGCCGCGCCGTAACAGGCGTGCTGGCCCGTGGTGAACACCGTGTCCGCCGCCAGCTCCAGCGGAACCAGCAGGACGGCGATCCTGCCGAAGCCGCGCTCGCCGTCGGCCAGCGCATAGGCGACGACGAAGACGGCGGCGGCCACCGCGGCCACCGTCCCCATCGGCAGCGGGACCTCGGACAGCAGCACATGCGACGCGGTGCTGAGCGTCACGACCAGCGCCGTGAACAGCGCCGCGCGTACGGCTCTGAGCTGGGTCCCGGATATGTCCATGGCGTGGAGAGTGTCCCATGCGCTCCCGTAAGGGGCCCTTAAAGGGTCGCCAGGTGTGACGGGAACGTTGTGGGAGCGCGGTCGGGGACGGACCGGAGGCCGGGGATCCGTCCGGAACGGAACAGATCCACGAAGATCCGGTGATCGGCGCGCGCCCGGGCCCCGTAGGCGTGGGCGAAGTCCACCAGCACCTCCGCGAAGCCGTCCTCGTCGGCGGCGATCGCCGCGTCGATGGCCCGCTCGGTGGAGAAGGGGACCAGGGACTCGCCGGACCGGTCCTCCGCCGCCGCGTGCATCGCGGCCGTGGCGCGGCCCAGGTCGGCGACGACCGCCGCGATCTCCTCCGGGTCGTCGATGTCGCTCCAGTCCAGGTCGACGGCGTACGGCGAGACCTCGGCCACCAGTTGGCCCGAGCCGTCCAGCTCGGTCCAGCCCAGCCAGGGGTCGGCGTGCGCCTGGAGGGCGCGCTGGGAGA
The DNA here is from genome assembly GCF_008704995.1 of Streptomyces nodosus. Taxonomy (NCBI): domain Bacteria; kingdom Bacillati; phylum Actinomycetota; class Actinomycetes; order Kitasatosporales; family Streptomycetaceae; genus Streptomyces; species Streptomyces nodosus. The sequence continues at coordinate 2,191,529 of NZ_CP023747.1, read as the reverse complement.
CCACCGTGCGGTGGCCCTGGTGCTGGAAGCGGTCGCGGATCGCCGCATCGGTGATGTGCCGGGAGACGGCCGGGGTCCTGGCCCGTCTGATGGAGATCACCACATCGTCCTCCAGGGCGTCGCTGGGACCTTCGAGGAGGATGTCGTACGAGGGCAGGCCCGCGGAGTCGAGAGCGATGCCTCGGCGGCCGACGACGTCCTTGACGCGGTAGGAGTCCGGGCGGGTCAGGGACGACTCGGGCAGCGTCTCCAGATAGCCGTCGAAGGCCGCGAGCACCTTGTAGCGGCCCGCCGCGTCCAGCTCCACGGAGCCGCCGCCCGGGGCGAAGCGGCGTTCGAAGTCACGGATCTCGGTCAGGGAGTCCAGCAGCCCGGAGCGGGTCCCCGAGCGGGCGTCGCGCAGCGTGTCCAGGAGCGGGCCCTGGGCGGTGTCCAGGGTGAAGGGAGGCACCTCGTCGCTCTTGGCGCCGGTCGCCAGCGCATGGATGCGCTCGCGGTACGCCGTCGCATAGAGGCCGACCAGCTCGCCGATCTGTTCGTCGCTGAGCGCCTTCTCGTATCCGAGCAGCGCCAGCGAGGCGGCGAAGCGCTTCAGGTCCCAGGTGAAGGGGCCCACATAGGCCTCGTCGAAGCCGGTCGCCCGGAAGACCAGCCGGCCCGTGGCGTCCATGGAGGTGCCGAAGCTCTCCACATGCAGGTCGCCGTGGATCCACACCCGCGAGGTGCGGTCGTCCAGATAGGGACCGCCGCGCTTCTCGCCGGCCAGGTCGTGGAAGAAGAGGCACGGCGTGCCCCGGTAGAACGCGGAGGCGGAGGCGGCCATCCTGCGGAACGTCACGAGGACCGCGGCCGGGTCGGCGGCGAGCAGTTCGCCGAAGCCGGTGTCGAGGACGGAGAGGATCTCCTGGCCGCGTTGCTCGGCGCTGAGCTGCGGAACCGACATCGCTGGGTGCCTCCAGGTGCAGGTGGTGCGTCAGAGTGGAACGATCTTCCGTGCTGTTCCAACGGACGACGGTACGCGGGAGTGCCCGGGGGGCCCGTACGGAGACACGGGCGCCGGGGGCGTCCCCGGTCCGTCCCTCCGTCACCCGGCCGCTCCTTCCCGGACGTGTCTCAAAGGCATGGTGTCCGGGCGTCCGACCGTGCCGGGGGCATAGACTTCGACGCTGTCCCCCGGGCTGCGCGCAGCCCTCCGGACCCCCCTCGGCGCCCGCCTCTCGAGGAGGCGCCGGGCACCCCGCCCACTCGCCCATGGAGGCCGCAACCGTGTCCAAGCCGCCGTTCACGCACCTGCACGTCCACACCCAGTACTCGCTGCTGGACGGTGCCGCGCGGCTGAAGGACATGTTCAACGCCTGCAACGAGATGGGCATGACGCACATCGCCATGTCCGACCACGGCAACCTGCACGGGGCGTACGACTTCTTCCATACCGCGAAGAAGGCCGGGGTCACCCCGATCATCGGGATCGAGGCGTATGTCGCCCCCGAGTCCCGGCGCAACAAGCGCAAGATCCAGTGGGGCCAGCCGCACCAGAAGCGGGACGACGTCTCCGGTTCCGGCGGTTACACCCACAAGACGATGTGGGCGGTGAACAGCACCGGGCTGCACAACATCTTCCGTCTCTCCTCGGACGCCTACGCCGAGGGCTGGCTCCAGAAGTGGCCCCGGATGGACAAGGAGACGATCGCCCAGTGGTCCGAGGGCATCGTCGCCTCCACCGGCTGCCCGTCCGGGGAGCTCCAGACCCGGCTGCGTCTCGGCCAGTACGACGAGGCCCTGAAGGCGGCCGCCGACTACCAGGACATCTTCGGCAAGGACCGCTACTTCCTGGAGCTGATGGACCACGGCATCGACATCGAGCGCAAGGTCCGCGACGGACTGCTGGAGATCGGCCGGAAGCTGGGCATCCCGCCGCTGGTCACCAATGACTCGCACTACACCTACGCGCACGAGGCGACCGCCCATGACGCCCTGCTGTGCATCCAGACCGGCAAGAACCTCTCCGACCCGGACCGCTTCAAGTTCGACGGCACCGGCTACTACCTGAAGTCCACCGAGGAGATGTACGCCATCGACTCCTCGGACGCCTGGCAGGAGGGCTGCGCCAACACGCTCCTCGTCGCCGAGATGGTCGACACCACGGGCATGTTCGTCGAGAAGAACCTGATGCCGAAGTTCGACATCCCCGACGGCTACACGGAGATCACCTGGTTCAAGGAGGAGGTCCGCCGCGGCATGGAGCGCCGCTTCCCCGGCGGCATCCCCGAGGACCGCCAGAAGCAGGCCGAGTACGAGATGGACGTCATCATCTCGATGGGCTTCCCCGGCTACTTCCTGGTGGTCGCCGACTTCATCATGTGGGCCAAGAACAACGGCATCGCGGTCGGTCCCGGCCGCGGCTCCGCGGCCGGCTCGATCGTCGCCTACGCCATGGGCATCACCGACCTCGATCCGATCCCGCACGGCCTGATCTTCGAGCGGTTCCTCAACCCCGAGCGCATCTCGATGCCCGACGTCGACATCGACTTCGACGAGCGCAGGCGCGTCGAGGTGATCAGGTATGTGACGGAGAAGTACGGCGCCGACAAGGTCGCCATGATCGGCACGTACGGCAAGATCAAGGCCAAGAACGCGATCAAGGACTCCGCGCGTGTGCTGGGCTACCCGTACGCGATGGGCGACCGGCTCACCAAGGCGATGCCCGCCGATGTCCTCGGCAAGGGCATCGATCTGGACGGCATCACCAACCCCTCGCACCCGCGCTACAACGAGGCGGGCGAGATCCGGGGGATGTACGAGAACGAGCCGGACGTGAAGAAGGTCATCGACACCGCCAAGGGCGTCGAGGGCCTGGTCCGGCAGATGGGCGTGCATGCCGCCGGCGTGATCATGTCCAGCGAGACCATCACCGAGCATGTGCCCGTCTGGGTCCGGCACACCGACGGCGTGACCATCACGCAGTGGGACTACCCGAGCTGCGAGTCGCTCGGCCTGCTGAAGATGGACTTCCTCGGCCTGCGCAACCTGACGATCATGGATGACGCCGTCAAGATGGTGAAGTCCAACAAGGGGATCGACATCGATCTCCTCAGCCTCCCGCTGGACGACCCCAAGACCTTCGAACTGCTCCAGCGCGGCGACACACTCGGTGTGTTCCAGTTCGACGGCGGCCCCATGCGCTCGCTGCTGCGCCTGATGAAGCCCGACAACTTCGAAGACATCTCGGCCGTGTCGGCGCTCTACCGTCCCGGCCCGATGGGCATGGACTCGCACACCAACTACGCGCTGCGCAAGAACAAGCTCCAGGAGATCACGCCGATCCACAAGGAGCTCGAGGAGCCCCTCGAGGAGGTCCTCGCGGTCACCTACGGCCTGATCGTCTACCAGGAGCAGGTGCAGAAGGCCGCCCAGATCATCGCGGGCTACTCGCTCGGCGAGGCCGACATCCTCCGCCGCGTGATGGGCAAGAAGAAGCCCGAGGAGCTGGCGAAGAACTTCACCATCTTCCAGGCCGGTGCCCAGAAGAACGGCTACAGCGACGAGGCCATCCAGGCCCTGTGGGACGTGCTGGTCCCCTTCGCCGGCTACGCGTTCAACAAGGCCCACTCGGCCGCGTACGGCCTGGTGTCGTACTGGACCGCCTATCTGAAGGCCAACCACCCCGCCGAGTACATGGCCGGACTGCTCACCTCGGTCAAGGACGACAAGGACAAGTCGGCGGTCTACCTCAACGAGTGCCGCCGCATGGGCATCCGGGTGCTCCCGCCCAACGTCAACGAGTCCCAGTCCAACTTCGCCGCCCAGGGCGACGACGTGATCCTCTTCGGGCTCTCCGCGGTGCGCAACGTCGGTACCAACGTCGTCGAGTCGATCATCAAGTCCCGCAAGGCCAAGGGGAAGTACGCCTCCTTCCCCGACTACCTCGACAAGGTCGAGGCGGTGGTCTGCAACAAGCGCACCACCGAATCGCTGATCAAGGCCGGCGCCTTCGACGAGATGGGGCACACCCGCAAGGGCCTCACCGCGCAGTACGAACCGATGATCGACAATGTGGTCGCGGTCAAGCGCAAGGAGGCCGAGGGGCAGTTCGACCTCTTCGGCGGCATGGGCGAGGAGGAGAACAGCGAGCCCGGCTTCGGCCTCGACGTCGTCTTCACCGACGAGGAGTGGGACAAGACCTATCTGCTCGCCCAGGAGCGGGAGATGCTCGGTCTGTATGTCTCCGACCATCCGCTCTTCGGGCTGGAGCATGTCCTGTCCGACAAGGCCGACGCGGGCATCTCCCAGCTCACCGGCGGTGAGCACGCGGACGGCGCGGTGGTCACCATCGGCGGCATCATCTCGGGCCTCCAGCGCAAGATGACCAAGCAGGGCAACGCCTGGGCGATCGCCACCGTCGAGGACCTCGCGGGCTCGATCGAGTGCATGTTCTTCCCGGCGACCTACCAGTTGGTGTCGACCCAACTCGTCGAGGACGCGGTGGTGTTCGTCAAGGGCCGCCTCGACAAGCGGGAGGACGTGCCGCGGCTGGTCGCCATGGAGCTTCAGGTGCCGGACCTCTCGGCCGCGGGCACCAACGCGCCGGTGGTGCTCACCATCCCGGCGATGAAGGTCACCCCGCCGATGGTGAGCCGTCTCGGTGAGATCCTCAGCCAGCACAAGGGCGACAGCGAGGTGCGGATCAAGCTCCAGGGGCCGAGCAGGACCACCGTGCTCCGGCTGGACCGGCACCGGGTCAAGCCGGACCCCGCGCTCTACGGCGACCTGAAGGTCCTGCTCGGCCCGTCCTGCCTGGCCGGCTGAGCACGCGCGGACGACGATCACGCGAGGGGCGCACCCACCATGCGGGTGCGCCCCTCGGTGCGTACCCGGGCTCAAGGAGCCTGGTACGGGCCTCAGTTGTGGCCGAAACGCTTCTGCTGTCTACGAGCAGCACCGGAAGAGCCGCCCTGGGACTGCGGCATCGGGGACTGGTGCGTCTCCTGTGCGGTCCGCTGCTCCTGCGCCTCTTCGGGCTGCGCGGAGCGGTTCTGCGAGCTGCCCTGCTGCTTGCGGTTCTTGTTCTTGGCCATGGTGATGCCTCCTGTGGGGGATCTAGGGGCCAGGGCCGGGACCAGATTCACATAGGCTGATAAAGAACGCATTTCGTGCAATCACGTTGCGTGACAAAGGCAGTGGGAGGGCTGTACGGTGCCTCGCCACGCCGAAGATCGAGTCCGGGCCGTTAACCTCCCCGCGGTCGGGCAGACTCGAAGGAAGCCCGAAGCAAACCTCCCGGGAAGAGGGTGGATCGCGTGGACCGCTGCATCGTCCTGGTGGACGCCGGGTACCTGCTCGGGGCAGCCGCCAGTCTGCTCGCCGGGGAGCCTTCGCGGTCCCGGATCACCGTCGACCACACCGCCCTCGTCCAGGGGCTGCGCGAGCGCGCCGAGGCGGACACCGAACGGCCGCTGCTGCGCATCTACTGGTTCGACGGCGCCCCCGACCGGGTGCCGCAGCCGGAGCACCGGCGGCTGCGGGTGATGCCCCGGGTGACCGTGCGGCTGGGCGCGCTGACCCGCAGCGACGGGCGGTGGGCGCAGAAGGGCGTCGACGCCGCGATGCACGCCGAACTGACCGAACTGGCCCGCAACCGGGCCTGCTCGGACGTGGTGCTGGTCACCGGGGACGGGGACCTGCTGCCGGGCATGATGGCCGCCAAGGAGCACGGGGTCGCCGTGCATCTGTGGGCCGTGCAGGCCGCGGACGGCGACTACAACCAGTCCGAGGACCTGGTGGCCGAGGCCGACGAGCGGCGGGTGCTGGACCGGACGTGGATCACCCAGGCCGTCCGCGCCAAGGAGCCGGGCGGGGTGTGCGCGCCCCCGCCGGTGCCCCGGCCGGAGATCGCCGCGATCCTGTCGGCGCCGCTGCCCGAGCCGTCGCTCCCGGCCGCGACCGATGTGCCCGCCGCGGAGCCGGAGCAGGTCCCGGGCGCCGTCGCACGGGGTGGGCCCCAGGAGCGGGGGCAGGCCCCCAAGGGCGTACCGACACCGAAGGACGTGGCGGCGCTACGGGCCCCCGGGGCGCAGTCCGTGCACCAGCCCGCCGGGGCGACGCTGCGGTGGTCCTCCGACAAGGGCTGGGTCGACCGGCCCGTCGCGGCCGAGACCACGGAGGCCGCCTCGCTGCCGACGCTGGCGCAGTTGACCACCGCGGAGCAGCGGTGGGCCGACCGGGAGGAGGACATCACCACGGTCGGCGGCGACCCCTACGAGGTGGGGGAGGTGTTCGCACGGCGCTGGACCGGCCGGCTCACCGATCCCGCGCACTTGCAGCGGCTGTCGGGCATGTATCCACGGGTGCCGCACCGCATCGACGGGGAACTGCTGCGTTACGCCGCGCGCTTCGGGCTGCTCGCGCACAAGGACGACCAGATCGACGAGCAGGACCGCTATGCGATCCGGGCCGGATTCTGGCGCGAGATCGACCAGCGGACGGCGACACCGCACACCCCGGTGGGAAACTGACAGCTCGGGCATCGCCCGACCGGGGGACCCCGGTCGGGCGGAAGAGCCCCGCGCGGTGCCGTGGGCCGGCGGGGGCCGGCCGGGCCCCGGGAGCCGCCCGGCGGGCGGCCTCCCGTACCCTCGTCCCTTGTGAATACGCGCACCGCACAGGCACAACCGCAGGGTGGGCGCGTCGTGTGCGCCGTGCGCGGGCTGACCAAGACCTATCCGGCGGTGCGAGGCCGGCGTGGTACGCCCGGGACGCCCGAGGTGCGGGCCACCGACGACGTACGGCTGGACATCCGACGGGGTGAGATCTTCGGGCTGCTGGGCCCCAACGGGGCCGGCAAGTCCACCCTGGTACGCCAGCTCACCGGGCTGATGCGGCCCGACCGGGGCAGCGTGGAGATCCACGGGCACGACATCGTGCGCCATCCCGAACGGGCCGCCCGGATCCTGGCCTATCTGGGGCAGGAGTCCACCGCCCTCGACGAGCTGACCGTCTCCCTCGCCGCAGAGACCACCGGGCGGCTGCGCGGCCTCGGTCTGCGGCAGGCGCGCGAGGAGAGGGACGCCGTCCTCGACGAACTGGGGCTCACCCCGATCGCCGCACGGCCGCTCAGAAGGCTCTCCGGCGGTCAGCGCCGGCTCGCCTGTGTCGCGGCCGCGCTGGTGGGGGAGCGGCCGCTGCTGGTGCTGGACGAGCCGACCACCGGGATGGACCCGGTCGCGCGGCGGGCCGTGTGGGCCGCGGTGGACCGGCGGCGGGCCGAGCGCGGGACGACCGTGCTGCTGGTCACCCACAACGTCATCGAGGCGGAGACCGTCCTCGACCGGGTCGCCGTCCTCGACCGGGGGCGTGTGATCGCCTGTGACACCCCCGCCGGGCTCAAGGAACGGGTCGCGGGCGAGGTACGGGTCGAACTGGTGTGGCGTGAGCGGGCACCGCTGGAGGTCCCCGAGGTCGCGGCGCTGCGCGCCCGGGCCGTGGAGTCCGGGCGCCGCTGGTCGCTGCGGATGGGCCCCGAGGAGGCACGCGCCGCCGTCGCCACCGTGACCGGCGGTGCCGCCTTCGCCGCTCTCGACGACTTCACCCTGGCCACCCCCAGCCTGGAGGACGTCTATCTGGCGCTCGGCGGCAGCACCCAGGGGCTGGTGAAGGCATGACGGCGCGAGGCACCGGGCTTGTGGAGGAGCCCGGGGGCGACGCAGGAGGCGCCGTGTCCGTGCGGGGCGGGCCGACGGCAGGGACGAAGAGGAGCAGCACGACGTGAGTGTCGTACCCGCCGGGGTTCTGCCCGGCGCCGGGGCGGCGGACGACGGTGTGGCGGACCGGGCCGCCCTCGGCCCGAAGGCGCGGCTGTGGCCGTCGCTCGCCGCCGTGTACCGGGCGCAGCTGTCCCGGGCGCGGGTGGCACGGATCCCGCTGCTGTTCGTGGCGACCTTCCAGTCGATCGGCATCATGATCATGATGCGCGGCGTGGTGAGCGGCGGTGCCGACGCCCGGTCCGTGGTGGCCGGCTCGTCCGTCCTGGTGGTCGCCTATGTCGGGCTGAACCTGCTGGCGCAGTACTTCGGCCAGCTGCGCGGCAGTGGCGGGCTCGACCACTACGCCACCCTGCCGGTGCCCGCGGCCGCGGTTGTGCTGGGGGCGGCGGGGGCCTATGCGTCCTTCACCGTGCCCGGGACGGTGGTGACCGCCGTCTTCGGATGTGTGCTGTTCGGGCTGCCGCTCTCCCATCTGTGGGTGCTGGCGGCCGTGATCCCGCTCGCCGGGGCCGCGCTGGCCGGGCTCGGCGCCGCCCTCGGACTGCTCGCGCCGCGGCCCGAACTGGCCACCCTGCTCGGACAGCTGGGCATGTCGGCGGCGCTGCTGCTGGGGGTGCTCCCGGCCCACAGGATGCCGGAGGGCGTGCGGTTCGCCCGGGATCTGCTGCCCTCCACCTATGGTGTCGAGGCGTTCGCGAAGACCTTCGGGGAGCACCCGGACTGGATGTCCGTGCTCGGCGACCTGGGGGTGTGCGCGGCCGTCGGTGCGGCCTCGCTGGCCGTGGCCGCCTGGGCGTACCGACGGGCGGCCGTCCGATGACGCTCTGGACCCGCTCGACTGGCAGGATGTGAAGGTGACCGCTCCGTTGACTCCGCCTCCGCCGCCGCATGAACAGTCGCCGCACTCCTCGCAGGGCGACGCATGGCAGGCTCTCCCCGCTCCCGCGGTGCACGGGCCCGCTCCGCACGGTGCCACCTCCTTGTACGGGGTGGACGGGCCCGGGATGAAGACCGAGGTGCGGGAGGCGGCCCTGGTCATGGTGGGCGTCGCGATCGCCGGAGCGCTGCTCGGGGTGGTGTGGCAGTGGCTGGCGCCGAGGGTGCCGCTGGTGGCGGACGTGGTCGACCAGAACTGGGTCGTCTATCTGAAGGACACCGAGGGTGAGCAGGCCATCGGCGTGGACGGAACGTTCACCCTTCTCGCGCTCGGGTTCGGTGTGCTCAGCGGGCTGGCCGTCTTTCTGCTGCGCAGGCGGGGCGGGGTCCCGCTGGTGCTGGGGCTGCTGCTGGGCGGGCTGCTCGGATCGCTGCTCGCCTGGCGTGTCGGGGTCTGGCTCGGGCCCACACAGAATGTGATCGCGCACGCCCGGGCCGTGGGCAAGGGCGTGACCTTCTCCGCACCCCTGAAGCTGGGGGCGAAGGGGGCGCTGCTGGCCTGGCCGGTGGCCGCGTTGCTGGTGCACCTCGGGCTCACGGCGCTGTTCGGTCCGCGTGACCCGGACCCGTACATCACGGTGTACGAACCGGTCGCGCCGCCGCCGGCGTGAGCCGTCGCGCGCGGGGCGGCCTCTGACCCCGTACGGGTGTGCGGGCGCCGGAGCAGCCGAGGGGCCGTCCGGCGCCGGGATCGAGGCGTGAGGGTCACGCCGGGCGGTGGCCGTGATTGGCACGGCCCTTCTTCTTGCGCCACAGGCGCTTGCGCGTCCTCTTCGACATATTTCCGTACTAACTCAGGACGGAGCGTTCGTCGAGTGGTCAGGCGCGCGCGATCGGCGCCAGCGTCGCCTCCGTGAGACGGGCCAGGTCGCCGGCGGCCAGCTCCACCTCCAGGCCCCGGCGGCCCGCCGAGACACAGATCGTGGGGTGCGAGGACGCCGACGCGTCGAGCACCGTACGGAGCCTCTTGCGCTGGCCCAGGGGCGAGATGCCGCCCCGCACATAGCCGGTGGTGCGCTCCGCCAGCGCCGGGTCCGCCATCGCCGCCCGCTTGCCGCCCACCGCCGTGGCCAGCGCCTTCAGATCCAGCGAGCCCGCGACCGGCACGACCCCGACCACCAGCGCCCCGTCGACGTCCGCCACCAGGGTCTTGAAGACCCGGTCGGGGGAGACGCCCATCGCCTCGGCGGCCTCCTCACCGTAGGAGGGGTGTGACGGATCGTGGTCGTAGGAGTGGACCGTGAACTCCACCCCGGCGCTCGTCAGCGCCACCGTGGCCGGGGTGCCCCCCGACTGCTGCTTCTTCGATTTCTTCGCCATCCGGTCCTGCTCCCCCATGGCTCGTGTGTCAGTTGAGGCTCGTCGGACCCCGCGTCAGGTCCGACGCGGGCAACGACGGCAGACTACGGATGATCGCGGTCTCCGAGCGAAGCAGCGCCAGCTCGTCACGGAGCCGGGAGGAGGTGTCCGGGGCCTGGAGCAGCCGCTGTCTGGTGGGCGTGTCCAGCATCACCGCGGCCGCCACCAGATATGACACCACCGCCGGTTCGTCGGGCAGCTCGGTGCCCGCGGCCAGCGACCGCTCCCGCGCGCCCGCCAGCCGCTTCTGGTACTGGCGGAACGCCCGCAGCACGCCCTCGGCCAGTGCCCCCGCCTCGTCGCCCGGTTCCTCCGGCAACTCCTCCAACTCGGCCGTCAGATACGGACCCGAGGAGTCCACCGAGCGCACCCGGACCCGTGTGGTGCCCGTGGCCAGCACCTCGAACGCGCCGTCGGCCCGCTCCCGGATCGTCGCCGCGTCCGCCACACAGCCCACCCCGTGGAACGCCGTGGCCGGATCGGGGCCGAAGCCCGCGGCGGGGCCCTGCGCGGGCAGCGCCGTCGGGTCCGGCATGCCCGGAGCGCTGGGCGCCACCTCGTGTCCGTCGCGGATCGCGACGACGGCGAACCGGCGCGGTTCGTCCTCGGGGGTCTTCAGGAGATCGCGCATCATGGCGCGATAGCGCTCCTCGAAGATGTTCAGCGGGAGTACGAGCCCCGGGAACAGCACCGAGTTCAGCGGAAAGAGCGGCAGTCGGGCGGTGGTCACGTCCGGCAAGCCTAATAGCCTCCGGAGCGCATGCGTCCGGTGCGCTCGAAGCGAGGCCGCGGCGGACCCGTCGGCGGCAGGCGCCACGCGGACGTCACCTCCCGCCCGATCCGGTCCCGCAGCTCCAGGAATCCGCCGAGGGGATCGTCGCCGGCACGGTCCCAGGGGAACGAGGTGACATAGGGGCCGATCAGGCGCAGTTGGGTGAGCGCGTCCTCCCGGCGCTCCAGTGCGGCCAGCACATAGGCGAGCAGATTGCGCACCTCCGCGGGCCGGGGGTCGGCCGCCGGGTGGCGGGACGACAGCGCGATCGCCCGGTCCGCGGCCGCGTCCAGCCGGTCGCGGCCCACCACGGCCCCGCCACCGTCCGTCAGATACGCGAAGGCCGCGCGCAGCGGCAGCGCCTGCATCAGGGAGCCGTGCGGAGTGTCCTGCGCGGCGGTCTCGGCGAAGTCGAAGCACTCGCGGTGCGAGCCGTGCCAGGCGGAGGAGAGGTAGTGCAGGGCGGCCACATGGCAGCCGTAGTGGTGCGGGGAGCGGCGCACCGCCTCGCCCCACAGCCGCTCGAACACACGGTGGCCCGCGCCGGTGCCGCGGGCCTGGTCGAGCGCCACCCGCCAGGGCACCGGGTCGAGCGGGTCGCCCCCGGTGGCCGCCGCGATCAACGGGGCCGCCCGGTGCAGGAGTTCGGCACGGGCGGGTGACTCCCAGGCGTGGAGGAGAGCCAGCTCCGCCCGCACCAGCAGCGCGTCCGGATCGTCCGGGGCGGCGGCGCACCAGCGCGCGAGCCACTCGTGGCGCGCGCGGGCGAAGGCCGCCAGCCGCGTCACATAGCGGTCGCGGTCCTCCCAGTCGGCCGCCTTCCGGGTGGCCGCGAGCAGCGCGGACGCCGGGCCGTGGTCACCGCGGCCCGCCGCGACCAGGGCGGGGGCGAGAGGCTCGTCGGGCGCGTCGAGCAGGACCTCGTCGTCCGCGGGGAGCCCCGCGGGGAGGTGGAGGGGGTGACGGCTCATCCGTGCCCTGCGGATGAACACGCGCAGCATTGCCATGGTGCCGACCATTGAAAGCCGCTGGTCGGGGACACGCCAGCCGGTATGCCACATCCGTGCTTGGTTGTACCGTCGATGGTCAAGAGTGGGCAAAGTCGGTGTTCTGTGGTCAGCGCCGACGCAGCAGCCGGGTCGCTCCCGCGGCCACCGTGGTCGCCAGGATCCAGCCCACCAGGATCATCGCCGTCGACAGCCACTGCCAGGCGTCGCTCAGCTGCCACTGGCCCGCCTGGCCGAGGTCCACGACCGGCAGCAGCAGGTCCAGGGCGAAGAGGGAGGAGTTCCACTCGGGGTGGCTGTCCTTGTTGACCGGTGGATGGCCGGCATGCGAGAACGCGATCGACGCCGCCGCCCACAGCACCGCCATCCACACCGCCGCGCGCCCCGGCCGATAGCCGTAGGCGACCGTCCAGTCCTGCGCGTACCCCCACAGCTTGGCCGCGAGCGGCAGCGTCTCCCGGCGGCGCCGCTGCTTGGCGAGCAGCACCTCGCGGGCGTCCACGTCCTCACCGGAGTTGCGCAGCACGGTCGCGAGCCGCTCGTACGGCTCCGGGTTGTACTCGGCGGTCGCCGCCGACACCCACTCGAGGCGTCGGGCCAGCGGAAACGCGTCCAGCGGTACGAGGTTCTCGTAGGTGAAGCCGCCCATGTGCAGATTGCCGGGGCCCGGCCAGCTGGTCCACCGGTCGACCAGGATCACGATCCGGGCGCCGGAGAGGACCACCTTGCCGCGCTCGGGCCGTTCGCCCAGGAAGCGCAGCTCGGGGGTCTGGACCCGGCGCAGGGACAGCTCCTGGTCGTCCTCGAGGACGAACCGGGCCTGCTCCAGATCGACCGCGTCCCCGAACCGCCCGTCGTCCAGCCGGATCCCGCCCCGGCACTCGAAGCGCTGCATCCGCGTTCCGCGCGCGGGGGTGACGCCGCTGGTCAGGAGCGGATTGCCGAGGCCCGCCGGGGTCAGATACAGGGTCCGTTCGACCGTCAGCTGCGGGGCGTTGAGCGCCGGCCGGGCGTACGGATTGACCAGCCGGGCGCCGCGCAGGCTCAGCGAGACGCCGACGGTGGCGCTGCGCAGGCTGAGTTCGCCGTACGACTCCAGCATCTCGGCCTGGAGGTCCTGTCCGACGGTCAGCCCGTCGCCCGTGATCGAGCGGCCGCGCCGGTCCTGGTGGACGACGGCCTGGTTGAGCAGCAGATCGGTGCCGATGTGCGCGTCGGTGAGCCGCACCCCGCCGTGGAAGCGGCAGCGCGGCAGATGCAGATCGCCCTCCGTCTGCAGCCGTGCCGCCTCCAGCCGCGGCACCGAGCAGTCCACCAGCCGTACGGTCGTGAAGCGGGCCTCGGGCAGCAGGACCTCCTTCTCGAACCGGCAGCCCTGGAGTTCCACGTAGGGCACGATCGTGCCGCCCGCGAGATCCAGCGTGCCGCTGATCAGCACGCCGGCCAGCTTCAGCGCGGAGACCCGCCCCGGCAGCGCGGGCGGCCCGTCCAGGAGCAGCCAGGCCACGATCCGCGCCCGTACGGTGCGTTCGGGTCCCCAGGCGACGGTGCCGTGCGGATCGTCCACGTCGGCGTCCCCGTCGCGCAGGTCGTAGACGCTGCCGTTGCGGAAGGCCTGCCACATCCCGGCCTCGGCGGCCGTCAGGTCCTCGGGCAGGTTCCCGGTGCGGATGCCGGCACCCTCGGTCACGACACCTCCCTCGCGGGTTCGGTACGTCCCTGATGCCCGCTGCGCAACGGGCCGAACGCCCTCGGTGAACCCGGCCTTCCGCCCACGCCGCACCGAACGACGAAATCCGGCCACCGCACCCCCGGTCACGCCCCGAGCCGACCGTCGCCCGCCCCCCCGCCGGGGAGCCGCCGAGCGGAACCGCCGCCGCCCGTGCCGTCGGGCACGCCGTCACGCCCCGCACCGGCCGCTGCCCGCCCCCGGTCCGACACACCGACACGCCCCGAGCCGACGGAGCCGCCCCGTTGTCGGGGACGCTGTCACGCACCAAGCCGAAACCGCCGCCGCTCGCCCCGGTCGCGCGCCGTCGCGCCCCGAGCCAGCCGCCGCTCGCCCCCCCCAGTCCGTCACGCCGACACGCCCCGAGCTGAAGTGCCGCCGTCCGCCTGGTCGGGCATGCCGTCACGTGCCGAGCCGAAACCGCTGCCGCCCGTCCCGGTCGGGCGTGCTCACGCCCCGAGCCGACGACAACGCCCCCTGTCGGGGACACCGTCGCGCCCGTGCCCCGGCCGCCGGTGGCCGGGGCGACACGCCCGTCCCGGTGCGGTCGTGGCGGCGGCGTCGTGGGTGTCGAGTTCGGCGTGTGGCCCGTGGTCGGCCGGAGACGGGGCAGGCCGGGGTCCGGTGTGGGGTGGCCACGCGATCCGTGCGGCCGCCCACGCTCCGTATCAGTCACTGATACGGCCGCCCGACGAGCCGGCGCCGTCTGAGAGAATTGGCCCCGTGATCTCCCGAATCGATCTGCGCGGCGACGCCCTCCCCGAGGGACTCGCCCTGCGCGGCCTGCTGCCCCGAGCCGACTTCGACGTTGCGGCCGCCCTGGAGAAGGTGCGTCCGATCTGCGAAGCCGTGCATCATCGTGGCGACGCGGCGCTGATCGAGTTCGCCGAGCAGTTCGACGGCGTCCGTCTGGACTCGGTGCGGGTCCCGGCCGAGGCACTGGCCAAGGCACTCGACGGGCTCGACCCGGAGGTGCGCGCGGCCCTGGAGGAGTCCATCCGCCGCGCCCGTCTCGTCCACCGCGAGCAGCGCCGCACCACGCACACCACCCGGGTGGTGCCCGGCGGCTCCGTCACCGAGAAGTGGGTGCCGGTGGAGCGCGTCGGGCTGTACGCGCCCGGCGGACGCTCCGTCTACCCCTCGTCCGTGATCATGAACGTGGTGCCCGCCCAGGAGGCCGGCGTCCAGTCGATCGCCCTCGCCTCCCCGGCCCAGCGCCCCGCCTTCGACGGCGACCCGGCCGGCGGCCTGCCGCACCCGACGATCCTCGCCGCCTGCGTGCTGCTGGGCGTCGACGAGGTGTACTCGGCCGGCGGGGCGAGCGCGGTCGCCATGTTCGCCTACGGCACCGAGTCCTGCGCCCCCGCCACCATGGTCACCGGCCCCGGCAACATCTGGGTCGCCGCGGCCAAGCGCTACTTCACCGGCCGGATCGGCATCGACACCGAGGCGGGACCCACCGAGATCGCGATCCTCGCGGACGACACCGCCGACCCGGTGCATGTCGCCTCGGACCTGATCAGCCAGGCCGAGCACGACCCCCTCGCCGCCGCAGTGCTGGTCACCGACTCCGTCGGGCTGGCCGACGCCGTGCACAAGGAGCTGGAGCCGCAGGTCGCGGCGAGCAAGCACGTCGAGGACCGGATCCGCCCGGCGCTGGCCGGCCGGCAGTCCGCGATCGTGCTGGTCGACGGCCTCGAAGAGGGCCTGAAGGTGGTCGACGCCTATGGCGCCGAGCACCTGGAGATCCAGACCGCCGACGCCGCCGCGGTCGCCGACCGGGTGCGCAACGCGGGCGCGATCTTCGTCGGCCCCTGGGCCCCGGTCTCGCTCGGCGACTACGCGGCCGGCTCCAACCATGTGCTCCCGACCGGCGGCTGCGCCTGCCACTCCTCGGGCCTGTCCGTCCAGTCCTTCCTGCGCGGCATCCACATCGTGGACTACACCGAGGAGGCGCTGGCCGAGGTCGCGCACCATGTGGTGACGCTGGCGGAGGCGGAGGACCTGCCCGCGCACGGAGCCGCGATCAAGGCACGGTTCGGCTGGAAGGTTCCCCGAGGCAAGTGACCCGCATCGACGATCTCCCCGTACGGGACGAGCTGCGCGGCAAGTCCCCCTACGGCGCGCCCCAGCTGGACGTCCCCGTACGGCTGAACACCAATGAGAATCCCTACCCGCTGCCCGAGCCGCTGGTCGAGCGGATCGCCGAGCGGGTGCGCGAGGCCGCCCGCGACCTCAACCGTTACCCGGACCGGGACGCGGTCGAGCTGCGCACCCGGCTCGCCGAGTATCTGACCAGGACCGGCGGGCACCGGGTCGGCCTCGAGAACGTCTGGGCGGCCAACGGCTCCAACGAGGTCATCCAGCAGCTGCTGCAGACCTTCGGCGGGCCGGGCCGCACCGCGATCGGCTTCGAACCCTCGTACTCGATGCATGCGCTGATCGCGCGTGGTACCGGCACGGGCTGGATCCCCGGCCCCCGGAACGAGGACTTCACCATCGACCTCGCCGCCGCGCGGCGGGCGATCGCCGAGCACCGGCCGGACGTCGTCTTCGTCACCACCCCCAACAACCCCACCGGCAACGCCGTGCCCCCCGAGACGGTCCTCGCCCTCTACGAGGCCGCCCAGGCGGCCAAGCCGTCCATGGTGATCGTGGACGAGGCGTACGTCGAGTTCAGCCACGGCGACTCGCTGCTGCCGCTCATCGAGGGCCGCCCGCATCTCGTGGTCTCGCGGACCATGTCCAAGGCGTTCGGCGCCGCCGGCCTGCGCCTGGGCTATCTCGCCGCGCACCCGGCGGTGGTGGACGCCGTCCAGCTCGTCCGGCTGCCGTACCACCTCTCGGCGGTCACCCAGGCGACGGCCCTGGCCGCCCTGGAGCACACCGACACCCTGCTGAAGTACGTCGAGCAGCTGAAGTCCGAGCGGGACCGGCTGGTCGCCGAGCTGCGCGCCACCGGCTACGAGGTGATCGAGTCGGACGCGAACTTCGTGCAGTTCGGACGGTTCGCCGACGCCCATGAGGCCTGGCGGAAGATCCTCGACCGGGGCGTCCTGGTCCGGGACAACGGCGTACCGGGATGGCTGCGGGTGTCCACCGGCACCCCGCAGGAGAACGACGCGTTCCTCGACGCGGTACGTGAACTCGAGTGTTTTGTGGGGGACATCCCCACACCCCCGAAGGAGCAGAGCGCATGAGCCGCGTGGGCCGCGTGGAACGCACCACCAAGGAGACCTCGGTCGTCGTCGAGATCGACCTCGACGGCACCGGCAGAACCGACATCGCGACCGGCGTCGGTTTCTACGACCACATGCTCGACCAGATCGGCCGGCACGGGCTGTTCGACCTGACCGTGAAGACCGAGGGGGATCTGCACATCGACTCCCACCACACCATCGAGGACACGGCCCTCGCGCTCGGCGCCGCCTTCAAACAGGCGCTCGGCGACAAGGTGGGGATCTACCGCTTCGGCAACTGCACCGTCCCGCTGGACGAGTCGCTGGCCCAGGTCACCGTGGACCTGTCCGGCCGCCCCTACCTGGTGCACACCGAGCCGGAGAACATGGCGCCGATGATCGGCGCGTACGACACCACGATGACCCGGCACATCCTGGAGTCCTTCGTCGCCCAGGCCCAGGTCGCCCTACATGTGCATGTGCCCTACGGGCGCAACGCGCACCACATCGTGGAGTGCCAGTTCAAGGCGCTGGCGCGGGCCCTGCGCTATGCGAGCGAGCGGGACCCGCGGGCCGCCGGCATCATCCCGTCCACGAAGGGTGCGCTGTGAACGGCACATCGACCGCTCTGATCGTCGTCGGCCTCTTCTTCGCCGGCGGGATCATTTCCTTCATCAAGCAGAAGATGCCCAAGAGCCTGATCGTGCTGCTCTCGATCGGTGCGGCGATGTGTCTGGTCGCGGGCGTCATGCGGCTGGAGGTGTGGAATTGAGCACCGCCAGGAAGGTCGTGGTCCTCGACTACGGCTTCGGCAACGTCCGCTCCGCCGAGCGGGCCCTCGCCCGCGCCGGCGCCGAGGTGGAGATCACCCGGGACTTCGAGCGGGCCCTGAACGCCGACGGTCTGCTGGTGCCGGGCGTCGGCGCCTTCGCGGCCTGCATGGAGGGACTGCGTG
Organism: Streptomyces nodosus; assembly: GCF_008704995.1. NCBI lineage: Bacteria > Bacillati > Actinomycetota > Actinomycetes > Kitasatosporales > Streptomycetaceae > Streptomyces > Streptomyces nodosus. The sequence goes on along the minus strand of NZ_CP023747.1, from coordinate 2,173,832 downwards.
AGGCCCGCGGCGACTGGATCATCGGCCGCCGGCTGGCCGGGGAGCGCCCGGTGCTGGGCATCTGCGTCGGCATGCAGATCCTGTTCAGCCGCGGCATCGAGCACGGGGTCGAGAGCGAGGGCCTGGACGAGTGGCCCGGCACCGTCGAGCCGCTCCAGGCCGACGTCGTGCCCCATATGGGCTGGAACACCGTCGAGGCACCGGCCGGCACCGAGCTGTTCGCCGGTCTCGACGCGGACGCGCGGTACTACTTCGTGCACTCCTACGCCGTCCACGACTGGCGGCTGGAGACGAACAACCCCCTGCTGCACGCGCCCAAGGTGAGCTGGTCGACCCATGGCAAGCCGTTCGTGGCGGCCGTGGAGAACGGCCCCCTGTGGGCCACCCAGTTCCACCCCGAGAAGTCCGGCGACGCCGGAGCCCAGCTGCTCACCAACTGGATCGGAACCCTGTAGACCATGGCCAAGCTCGAACTCCTCCCCGCCGTCGACGTCCGCGACGGCCAGGCCGTCCGCCTGGTGCACGGCGAGTCCGGCACGGAGACCTCCTACGGCTCGCCGCTGGAGGCCGCCCTCGCCTGGCAGCGGTCGGGGGCCGAGTGGCTGCATCTGGTCGACCTGGACGCCGCGTTCGGTACCGGTGACAACCGCGCACTGATCGCCGGGGTCGCCGAGCGCATGGCGGAGCTGAACGTCAAGGTGGAGCTGTCCGGCGGCATCCGGGACGACGACACCCTGGCCGCCGCCCTCGCCACCGGCTGCGCCCGCGTCAACATCGGCACCGCCGCCCTGGAGACCCCCGAGTGGGTCGCCCGGATCATCGCCGGGCACGGCGAGCGGATCGCGGTCGGCCTCGACGTGCGCGGCACCACCCTGCGCGGCCGCGGCTGGACCCGCGACGGCGGGGACCTCTACGAGACGCTGGAGCGCCTCGACAAGGAGGGCTGCGCGCGGTACGTGGTCACCGACATCGCCAAGGACGGCACGCTCCAGGGCCCGAACCTGGAGCTGCTGAAGAACGTCTGCGCTGCCACCGACCGCCCGGTCGTGGCCTCCGGCGGTGTGTCCTCCCTGGACGACCTGCGGGCGATCGCCGGGCTGGTCCCGCTCGGTGTCGAGGGCGCCATCGTCGGGAAGGCCCTGTACGCGAAGGCGTTCACCCTCGAAGAGGCCCTGGAGGCCACCTCGTGAAGGTCATGCGGAAGGACCTGGTGTCATGACGTCCGAGGCCGTGCGGCGGGTGCAGAGCGGAAGTCCCTGGGAGGAGTCCTTCGGTTTCGCGCGCGCCGTCGCGGCGGGCGACCGTGTTCTGGTGGCGGGCACCTCGTCCTTCCGGGGCCGTGTGCTGTACGGCGAGGGTGACCCCTATGAGCAGGCCAGGGTGGCCTTCACCGGCGCCGTCGAGGCGCTCGGCGAGTTCGGGCTCGGCGTCGAATCGGTGATCCGCACCCGGATGTACCTGGCGCATCTGCGGGACGTCGACGAGGTGGGCCGTGCCCACAAGGAACTGTTCGACTCGGTGCGTCCGGCCGCCACCCTGCTGGTGGTGGAGGGGTTCGTCGACCCGCGCATCCTGGTCGAAGTGGAACTCGAAGCCTTCCGGGGCCCGGTCGGGCCGGAAGCACGTGAAGGAGCCGTGGATTCATGACCCTGGCGGTCCGAGTCATTCCCTGCCTGGACGTGGACGGCGGCCGAGTCGTCAAGGGCGTCAACTTCCAGAACCTGCGCGACGCGGGCGACCCCGTCGAGATGGCCAAGGTGTACGACGCCGAGGGCGCCGACGAGCTGACCTTCCTGGACATCACCGCGTCCTCGGGCAACCGTGAGACGACCTACGACGTGGTGCGCCGCACCGCCGAGCAGGTGTTCATCCCGCTGACGGTCGGCGGCGGCGTCCGTACCGCCGAGGACGTGGACCGGCTGCTGCGGGCGGGTGCCGACAAGGTCGGCGTCAACACGGCGGCGATCGCCCGCCCGGAGCTGATCCAGGAGATCGCCGAGCGGTTCGGGCGGCAGGTGCTGGTGCTGTCGGTGGACGCGCGCCGCACCTCGTCCGGGAGCTTCGAGGTGACCACCCACGGTGGGCGGCAGGGGACCGGCATCGACGCGGTCGAGTGGGCGCACCGGGCCGCGGAGCTGGGCGCGGGCGAGATCCTGCTCAACTCGATGGACGCGGACGGCACCAAGGACGGCTACGACCTGGAGATGATCGCGGCGGTGCGCAAGCATGTGACCGTTCCCGTGATCGCGTCCGGGGGAGCCGGCAAGCCGGACGACTTCCCGCCGGCCGTCGCCGCGGGCGCGGACGCGGTGCTGGCGGCCTCCGTGTTCCACTTCGGGGAGCTGCGGATCGGCCAGGTCAAGGAGACCTTGAGGGCCGCCGGCCACCCGGTGCGCTGACCCGGCGTCCGGCACGCCTCGCCCCTCTTTCCCGGCCCCGGTCACCAGATGACCGGGGCCGGGCCCTTTTTCCCCGCGGAGCCAGAAGCGCAAGGCCAGTTGCGCAAAAATAATTGCGCAACTTTTCTTTCTCATCTAGGGTCCAGGTCATGGCTCGCAGGGAGAACCGCCGGATCACCGACCTGGGCACCCTCAAGGCGCTCGCCCATCCGCTCCGTATGCAGCTCTACCGGATGCTGTTCGTGACCGAGGCGGCCACCGCCTCCCAGCTCGCCGGGCAGGTGGACGAGGCCGTCTCGCTGGTCAGCTACCACCTGCGCAAGCTCGCCGAGCACGGGCTGATCGAGGAGGCCGAGCCGCGCAGCGGGGACGGCCGGGAGCGCTGGTGGCAGCCCGCCTCGGAGGGCGTCACCATCCGCGACCAGGACTTCCAGGACGCTCCGGAGAAGGTGGCGGCGCACCTGGCGGCCTCACGGCTGTTCCTGGCGCAGCGCGCCGATCTGTACCGCACCTACCTCGACGAACGCGCCCACTGGGGGGCCGAGTGGAACGAGGCGGCGCACGACGCCGAGTCGCTGTTGCGGCTCACCGCCCCGGAACTGGCCGAGCTGAAGCGGGAGATGCAGGACCTGCTGAAGAAGTACGACGAACAGGGGCGCGCCCGTGAGGCCGCCGGTGACACCGAGGGGCGCGAGAACGTCGCCCTGCATCTGTACGGATTCCCGTTCCGCGTCCAGGAGGCCACCCCGTGACCACCGCGCCCGCGACATCCGTCCGAGGGCCCGTCGAGACCGGCCGCCCCGCCCACCGCGACGGCAACGTCCTGCGCTGGATCGGCGCCTACACCGCGTCGATGATGGGCGACAACGTCTTCTTCCTCGCGCTGTCCTGGGCCGCCGTCCAGTCCGGTACGCCCGCGCAGGCCGGAATGGTCACGGCGGTCAGCGCGATACCCCGGACGCTGCTGATGCTGGGCGGGGGAGTGATCGCGGACCGGTTCGGGCCGCGGCGGGTGGTCATCGGCAGCGACGCCGTGCGGTGCGCGGCCGTGCTCACGGTGGCGGCGGTGCTGTTCCTCGCCGACCCGGGGCTGTGGCTGCTGGCGGTCCTCGCGGTGGTCTTCGGCGCCGTGGACGCCGTGTTCATGCCGGCCGTGGGCGCCCTTCCGGCGCGTATCACCACCCGGGACCAGCTCGCCCGGGTCCAGGGCATGCGCGGCCTCGCGATCCGGCTCGCCAATGTCGTCGGCGCGCCGCTCGGCGGCCTGGGCGTGGCGCTCGGCGGGGCCGCCGCGGCGTTCGCCCTGGCCGGGCTGCTGATCGCGGTCTCCGTGCCGCTGCTGGTCCTCGTCCGCATACGGGATCGGGCCCCGGCACCGGACGAGGGGGCCCCGGCCGGGGGCGGAACACCCTGGCAGGACCTCCGCGACGGCCTGCGCTACGTCCGCGGCCACCGCGTTCTCGCCCCGTTGATGCTCGCGATCGTCCTCGGCGACCTCGGTTTCGTCGGCCCGCTCAACATCGGGCTGACCCTGCTCGCCGACGAGCGCGGCTGGGGCGCCTCCGGGATGGGCTGGGTGCTCGCCGGATTCGGTGTCGGGGCGGGTGTCTCCGCGCTGGTGCTGACCGTACGGGGGCGGCTGCCACACGCCGGCCGGCTGGCGGCGGTCACCATCCTCGCGGGGTCGGCCGCGATCGGCGCCCTCGCCCAGGTGCCGAACCTGCTCGCCGCCGTGGGCACCGCCCTGCTCGTCGGACTGCTCACCGGGCTCAGCGGGGCCCTGTGCGGTTCCCTGCTGCAGACCCAGTCCGACCCCGCCTATCTGGGCCGGGTCAGCGCGGTCGGCGGCGTGGTGAGCCTCGGCCTCGCACCGCTGAGCATGCCGCTGTCCGCCGCCGCCATCGGCGCCTGGGGCACCGGGCCCGTCTTCGTGGTCAGCGCGGCCATCTGCGGCCTCGGCGGCGTCCTGGCCCTCGCCGTCCCCGACCTGCGCCGCGCCGAACTCCCCGGCTGAACGGCACGGCACCACCCGGCTCGACGACACGACGCCGGACGCCACGCCCGGCCGGCCGGGACCCCAGCGGCGGGTGCGCCGCCACCCGGGCCGCACCCCGTCGCGGCGCCGCGACGGGCTCGACGACCACCGCCGTGTCCACCGCCCGGGGCGGGCGGCGTCGCGATCGGTTCTGCGACCGCCGTGTCCACCGCGCGGTCCGCGGCTTCGGAGGGCTCGCGGAGGTGAGGAGCGAGGGGCGTGGTCATCACCGTGGGCCCGGCGGTGTACGCCACGGTGACGGTCGCCGTCCGCGACCGCATCCGCGCGGTGCACCGGGACACCCGGTGCACCGCGGTGGCCGGCGTCGGTCAGAGGCCCAGTTCCTTGGCCTCCCGGACCTTGGCGATCGCGTCCGGGTCGCCCTCCAGCTCCACCTTCGCCTCCCGCTGCCGTCCCAGTGCGAACATCAGCAGCTCGGAGGGCTCGCCGGTGACCGTCACGACCGGTGCGCCCCGGTGCGCCACGGCCGTCTGCCCGTCGGGGCGGCGCAGCACCAGGCCGGTGGGGGCACCCCGGCCGGTCAGCCGGGCCGTCCGCTCCAGCCGGGACCACAGCGCGTCCTGGAAGACCGGGTCCAGCTCGCGCGGCGTCCAGTCGGGCTGTGCCCGCCGGACGTCCTCGGTGTGGACATAGAACTCGACGACGTTCGACATCTCGTCGATCTGCTTGAGCGCGAACGGCGAGAAACGGGGCGGGCCGGTGCGGATGAGCTGGAGCAGTTCCTCGTACGGCTTCCCGGTGAACTCCTCCATCACCCGGTCGAGGCGCGGCGCCAGCTGCTTGATCAGGATGCCCCCGGCGGCATCGGGGCGGCGCTCGCGCACCACGACGTGCGCGGCGAGGTCACGGGTCTTCCAGCCCTCGCACAGAGTGGGGGCGTCCGGGCCCTCCGCCTCCAACAGGTCGGCGAGCAGAAGTCGTTCACGCTTGGCATGGGTCGACATGCAGCCAGCGTACGACTGTGCGGACGGTCCGCCCACCGGACGGCACCCGTGTGTGCCCTCCCGGCGCGGCACAATGGTCCACATGACCGGTACGCCTCCGCCCAGCAGGCCCAGCGGCCTGGCCCCCGAGATCGCGGCGCGCCTCAAGCGCGGCGCCGACGGGCTGTTCCCCGCGATCGCCCAGCAGTACGACACCGGTGAGGTGCTGATGCTCGGCTGGATGGACGACGAGGCGCTGCACCGCACCCTCACCACCGGGCGGTGCACCTACTGGTCGCGCAGCCGCCGGGAGTACTGGGTCAAGGGCGACACCTCCGGTCATGTCCAGCACGTCAGGTCGGTGGCCCTGGACTGCGACGCGGACACCGTGCTGGTCCGGGTCGACCAGGTCGGCGCCGCCTGCCACACCGGGGACCGCACCTGTTTCGACGCCGATGTGCTCCTCGGGGACGCCGTCGCGCCCGGCGGGACCCATGCGGCAGCCGGCCGGGCCGCCGCGGATCAGTAGGGTCTGCCGCCATGGACCTCGAGACGTTCCGCAAGCTGGCCACCGACCGTCGGGTCATCCCGGTCACCCGCAAGCTCCTCGCCGACGGCGACACCCCCGTCGCGCTCTACCGCAAGCTCGCCGGGGAGCGCCCCGGCACCTTTCTGCTGGAGTCCGCGGAGAACGGCCGCTCCTGGTCCCGCTACTCCTTCGTCGGGGTGCGCTCCGCCGCCACCCTGACCGAGCGCGACGGCCGGACCCACTGGCTCGGCACCCCGCCCGTCGGTGTCCCGGTGGACGGCGACCCGCTGGCCGCGCTCAGGGCCACCGTCGAGGCGCTGCACACCCCCCACCAGGAGGGCCTGCCGCCCTTCACCGGCGGCATGGTCGGCTATCTCGGCTACGACATCGTGCGCCGCCTGGAGAAGATCGGCCCCGGCGACCACGACGAGCTGCGCCTCCCCGAGCTGACCATGCTCCTCACCAGCGACCTCGCGGTCATGGACCACTGGGAGGGCTCGGTCCTGCTGATCGCCAACGCGATCAACCACAACGACCTCGACACGGGCGTCGACCAGGCCTACGCGGACGCCGTGGCCCGCCTAGACGCGATGGAGGCCGATCTGTCCCGTTCGGTCGCCCAGCCGCCCGCCGTCCTCCCGCCGTCGGAACTGCCCCCGTACACGGCGCGATGGGGCGGCGCGGACTTCCGGGCGGCCGTCGAGGACGTCAAGGAGCGCATCCGCGCGGGCGAGGCCTTCCAGGTCGTGCCCTCGCAGCGCTTCCGGACGCCGTGCACGGCGAGCGCCCTGGACGTCTACCGGGTGCTGCGGGCCACCAACCCGTCCCCGTACATGTATCTGCTGCGGTTCGACGGCTTCGACGTCGTCGGATCCAGCCCCGAAGCCCTGGTGAAGGTCGAGGACGGCCGGGCCATGGTGCACCCCATCGCGGGCACCCGGCACCGTGGCGCCACCCCCCGCGAGGACCAGGCCCTCGCCGATGAGCTGCTCGCCGACCCCAAGGAACGCGCCGAGCACCTGATGCTCGTCGACCTGGGCCGCAACGACCTGGGACGGGTCTGCGAGCCGGGCTCCGTCGAGGTCGTCGACTTCATGTCCGTGGAGCGGTACTCGCATGTGATGCACATCGTCTCGACCGTGACCGGCCGGGTCGCCGAGGGGCGCACCGCCTTCGACGTGCTGACCGCCTGCTTCCCGGCCGGCACGCTGTCCGGTGCGCCCAAGCCGCGCGCGATGCAGATCATCGACGAACTGGAGCCGTCCCGGCGCGGGTTGTACGGCGGCTGCGTCGGCTACCTCGACTTCGCGGGCGACTCCGACACCGCCATCGCCATCCGCACCGCGCTGCTGCGCGAGGGCACGGCGTACGTCCAGGCCGGAGCGGGCATCGTCGCCGACTCCGACCCGGTCGCCGAGGACCAGGAGTGCCGCAACAAGGCCGCGGCGGTGCTGCGGGCGGTGCACACGGCGAACCGTCTCGGCGGCCCGGGCCAGGGATGACCCGCCGGCCGCCGAGCCGGCCGTTCCAGGGCCCCGGGTGACGGTTCGCCCGGGGTTCGGGCGATAGTGGAGTACGTGACTGCCCTACCTCACCCCCGATCCGAGGCCCCCGTACCCGTCAGGTCCGGCCGCCGCAGCCTCGCCCTCGCCCTGCTGTGCGGGGCCCTCGGTGCGGCCGTGGCGCTGCTCGCCTCCCGTCAGGGCTGGTCGTCGGGGACCGTCGCGGTGGCCGGCGGCGCCTTCCCGCTGACCGCCACGGGCAGCGAGGTCACGGGCGTTCCCGCGGCCCTCGCCATAGTCGGCCTCGCCGCACTGGTCGCCGTCCTCGCGGTCCGCGGGGCCGGACGCCTGCTGGTCGCCGGGCTGCTCGCGCTCTCCGGAGCGGGCACCGTCGCCGCGGCCCTCCTCGGGTCCGGGAACGGCTCGGCGCTCGACGAGAAGGCGGCACGGGCGGCCGGTGACACCGCGGCGACCGCCACCGCGCTCACCCACACCGCCTGGCCCTATGTCGCCGCTCTCGGCGGTGCGCTGATCCTGCTCGCCGGCCTGCTCGCGCTGCGCTACAGCCGGCTGTGGCCGGCGATGTCGGGCCGTTACGAGCGCGACGGCACCCCCCGCCCGCGCAAGGCCAGGCCCGTCGACCCCGACCGGCCCGAGGACCTGTGGAAGGCGCTCGACCGGGGCGAGGACCCCACCGGAGCCTGACCGGGCCCCACCCTCCGGCGGTCGTCGTGAGGACGACCCCGGGCTCAGCGCGTGGGCCCGGGTACGGGACAATGGCCCCGAGCGTCCGGCTCACCCCAGCATTTACAGCCAACGAGGAGCAAGTCATGGCGGGCAACAACCACGGTCACACCCCGGCCGCCTGGACCGGTGTCATCATCGCCTTCATCGGTTTCTGTGTCGCGGGCGCATTCACCGTGATGGCTCAGCCCATCGGCTTCTGGGCGGGCCTGGTGATCATCCTCCTCGGTGGCGTCGTCGGCGGCATCATGAGGCAGATGGGCCTCGGCCAGCCCCGGACGCTGCACGCGACGGAGAGCGCGTCCGCGGACAGCTGAGCGCTCCGCGACCGTCGGGGGGAGGCGGCCCCGGGGCATCGGGCCCCGGCGCCGCCTTTGGTGTGTCCGGGCCGGTGAGCGGGGGCGGCGCGCGGCGGGCAGAATGCCTCGCGTGAACCCCGAATCCTTCGGCGGGACGCCGCCCCGTACGGACGTCCGGGCGGGTGCCGTCCTGCGGCGGACCGCCGTGCCCGCCGGTGTGCTCGCGGCCGTCGTCGCCGCCTTCGCGTACGTCGGTGCGGTGGACCCCAACGAACCCGGCCACTATCCGGCCTGTCCGCTGCTGCGCTTCACCGGTGTCTACTGCCCGGGCTGCGGGGGACTGCGCAGCGCCCACGCCTTTGTGCACGGGGACCTTCTGACGGCGCTTCAGGACAACGCCCTGGCGGCCGTCGGCTATCCGCTCTTCGCGCTGGTGTGGATCCTCTGGACGGTCCGCGCGGTCCGCGGCCGGCCCTTGCGGATCGACCTCGGGCCGGTGCACCTGTGGAGCCTGGGAGCGCTGCTGCTGATCTTCACGGTTGTCCGGAACCTGCCGTTCGGTGGCTGGTTGCATCCTTGATCAACTATTGAATGTCCAGGTAGTGGGACCGGCGTCAACCGGATGCGAGGCCTAAGCCCTCCTCCGGATACCATCACAGTGACCATCGTTTTCCGCCCGTGGAGGCAGTCCGGTGGCCGGGGCCCAATCCCCCCTTGGGCTTCTTGAATCGTCAACCGTCAGGAAGGGGTCGCTCGCGTGAGTGTGCTCGACGAGATCATCGACGGAGTCCGGGCCGACCTCGCGGAGCGGCAGGCGCGCGTCAGCCTCGACGAGCTCAAGGAGCGCGCGGCGAAGGCCCCCGCGGCCAAGGACGGCGTCGCCGCGCTGCGCGGCGACGGGGTCAAGGTGATCTGTGAGGTCAAGCGGTCCAGCCCCTCCAAGGGCGCGCTCGCCGCGATCGCCGACCCGGCCGGGCTCGCCGCGGACTACGAGGCGGGCGGCGCGGCCGTCATCTCCGTACTGACCGAGCGCCGCCGCTTCGGCGGCTCACTGGCCGACCTGGAGGCCGTGCGGGCCCGGGTCGACATCCCGGTGCTGCGCAAGGACTTCATCGTCACCTCCTACCAGCTCTGGGAGGCCCGTGCGTACGGGGCCGACCTCGCGCTGCTGATCGTCGCCGCCCTGGACCAGCCCGCCCTGGAGTCCCTGGTCGAGCGCGCCGAGTCCATCGGCCTCACGCCGCTCGTCGAGGTGCACGACGAGGAGGAGGTGGAGCGCGCGGTCCAGGCCGGTGCCAAGGTGATCGGCGTCAATGCGCGCAACCTCAAGACCCTGGAGGTGGACCGCTCCACCTTCGAGCGGGTCGCCCCCGAGATCCCCGAGCGGATCGTGAAGGTCGCCGAGTCCGGGGTGCGCGGGCCGCACGATCTGATCGCCTATGCCAACACGGGCGCCGACGCGGTGCTGGTGGGCGAGTCGCTGGTCACCGGACGCGACCCGAAGACCGCGGTCGCCGACCTGGTGGCGGCGGGTGCTCACCCGGCGCTGCGGCACGGGCGGGACTGACATGACACCGGGACCGGCCGCCGGGCCCGCGGTGACCGTGTGTCACCCGGACGGCCGTCCCCGGTAGGGTTGCCCGTGATGACGCTTCCGACCACCGTGACGGCCAAGGACCCGTACGCCCGGCTCGCCCGCGGCTGCCGGCCCCGAGGCTGCCGTGCGCCCGCACGGCGGGTGCACGGGCGGCGGGTGCGCTATGTCATCGGTGACGAGCCCGGCCAGGTCAACGGCATGCGATGGCGTCGCCCGCGTGCGCGCCGGTCACCCGGGGCGAGCTGAGCCGGACCCCCGAGGGCCCGGCCGTCCCCCTGTGGTGTGCCCGGGTATCTTCCGTCGCCCGGGGGCGGCGCACGCGATCGACGTCACCCCACAGTCCCACCGACCCCGGGGCTCCGCCCCAGCGAGGTGTCCGCATGCCCAGCGAGTTCTTCCTTCCCGACCCGGAGGGTCAGGTCCCCAGCGCCGAGGGGTACTTCGGCGCGTTCGGCGGCAAGTTCATCCCGGAGGCCCTGGTGGCCGCCGTGGACGAGGTCGCCGTCGAGTACGACAAGGCCAAGGCCGACCCCGAGTTCGCGCGCGAGCTCGATGAACTGCTCGTCCACTACACCGGGCGGCCGAGCGCCCTCACCGAGGTGCCGCGGTTCGCCGAACACGCCGGTGGCGCCCGGGTGTTCCTCAAGCGCGAGGACCTCAACCACACCGGCTCCCACAAGATCAACAATGTGCTCGGCCAGGCCCTTCTCACCCGGCGGATGGGCAAGACGCGGGTCATCGCGGAGACCGGCGCCGGTCAGCACGGCGTCGCCACCGCCACCGCCTGCGCCCTCTTCGGGCTCGACTGCACCATCTACATGGGCGAGGTCGACACCCGGCGTCAGGCCCTCAACGTCGCCCGGATGCGGATGCTCGGCGCCGAGGTCGTGGCCGTGAAGTCCGGCTCCCGCACCCTCAAGGACGCCATCAACGAGGCGTTCCGCGACTGGGTCGCCAATGTCGACCGCACCCACTACCTCTTCGGCACCGTGGCAGGGCCCCACCCCTTCCCGGCCATGGTGCGCGACTTCCACCGGGTGATCGGGGTGGAGGCGCGGCGCCAGCTGCTGGAGCGCGCCGGCCGGCTGCCCGACGCCGCCGTCGCCTGTGTGGGCGGCGGCTCCAACGCCATCGGGCTCTTCCACGCCTTCATTCCCGACGCGTCCGTCCGCCTCATCGGCTGCGAGCCGGCCGGTCACGGCATCGAGACCGGCGAGCACGCCGCCACCCTCACCGCGGGCGAGCCGGGCATCCTGCACGGCTCCCGGTCCTATGTCCTCCAGGACGAGGAGGGGCAGATCACCGAGCCGTACTCGATCTCCGCGGGCCTCGACTACCCGGGGATCGGCCCCGAGCACGCCTACCTCAAGGACAGCGGCCGCGGCGAGTACCGGGCCGTCACCGACGACGCGGCCATGGCGGCCCTGCGCCTGCTGTCCCGCACCGAGGGGATCATCCCGGCCATCGAGAGCGCCCATGCGCTCGCCGGAGCCCTGGAGGTCGGCCGGGAGCTGGGTGAGGACGGGCTGATCGTGGTCAACCTCTCCGGGCGCGGCGACAAGGACATGGACACGGCCGCCCGGTACTTCGGCCTCTACGACACCGACGCGGCCGTCGCCGCGGACGCCGACAGCGACACCGCCGAGATCGAGGGGGACGCCAAGTGAGCGGGAACATCCGACTGCTGTCCGACACCCTCGCCGCCGCCAGGGCCGAGGGGCGTTCGGCGCTCATCGCCTATCTTCCGGCCGGGTTCCCGACCGTCGACGGCGGTATCGCCGCGATCAAGGCCGTCTTCGACGGCGGCGCCGATGTCGTCGAGGTGGGCCTGCCGCACAGCGACCCGGTCCTCGACGGCCCCGTCATCCAGACCGCCGACGACATCGCCCTGCGCGGTGGCGTCAAGATCGCCGATGTGATGCGCACGGTCCGCGAGGCGCACCAGGCGACCGGCAAGCCGGTGCTGGTGATGACCTACTGGAACCCGATCGACCGCTACGGTGTGGAGCGCTTCACCGCCGAGCTGGCCGAGGCGGGCGGCGCGGGCTGCATCCTGCCGGACCTGCCCGTGCAGGAGTCCGCCCTGTGGCGGGAGCACGCCGAGAAGCACGGGCTCGCCACGGTCTTCGTGGTCGCGCCCAGCAGCAAGGACGGGCGGCTCGCCGAGATCACCGCGGCCGGCTCCGGCTTTGTCTACGCGGCCTCGCTGATGGGCGTCACCGGCACCCGCGACTCGGTCGGAGCCCAGGCCAAGGACCTGGTCCGCCGTACCCGGGCGACCACCGAGCTGCCGGTCTGTGTCGGCCTCGGCGTCTCCGACGCCACCCAGGCCGCCGAGGTGGCCGGCTTCGCCGACGGGGTGATCGTCGGCTCGGCCTTCGTGAAGCGGATGCTGGACGCGGAGGACGAGACGGCCGGACTGGAGGCCGTGCGGGCCCTGGCGGGCGAGCTGGCGCGAGGGGTGCGCGGCACGGCGTGACCCGGCGGACACCCGCGGGATCCGACCATGAGTCACCCATGACTCGTCCATAAGGGTGGAAACGACCTCAAGAGCGGATTTCCACTCGAACGGGTGGTCCTGGGGCCGGGGAGGCGCGCAGCGCCTCCCCGGTTCGTTCTGCCGGTTGTGAGCGAGAACAACCGTGATGGAAAGCGCAACGCCCGGGAACGGCTGGCGGCCGAGCGAGAGAAGCGGAGGGCCGCGGACAAGCGCCGCCGGACGCTGATCGTGGGCGCCGCGATCGTCTGCGTCCTGGCCCTGGCGACGGTGGTGGGCGTCCTGGCGGCGAACGCCGGGAAGAGCGGCAAGCAGAGCTCCGCAGGACCCGCCATCGCGCCCTCGGGGGCGATCGGCAAGGACAGCCTCGCGATCCCGGTCGGCATGGACTCGGCCCGGTCGACCCTCACGGTGTGGGAGGACTTCCGCTGCCCGGCCTGCCGGGCCTTCGAGACCGCCTACCGCCCCACGATCCACCAGCTGGTCGACGCCGGACAGCTCAAGGTCGAGTACCACCTGGCCACCCTCATCGACGGCAATCTGGGCGGCAGCGGATCCCGCCGCGCGGCCAATGCGGCCGCCTGCGCCCAGGACGACGGCAGATTCCGGGAGTACCACGATGTGCTCTACGACAACCAGCCCAGCGAGACCCAGGACACCTTCGCCGACAACGACAAGCTCATCGAGCTGGCCGGAAAGGTGAGCGGACTGGACACCCCGGCCTTCCGGAAGTGCGTCAAGGACGGCACCCATGACAGCTGGGTGACGAGGTCGAACGCCGCGTTCGAGAAGAGCGGCTTCACCGGGACCCCGACCGTGCTGTTCGGCGGCAAGAACATCTACGCGGACCAGTCGATGACCCCCGCGAAGCTGAAGCAGATGGTGGAGGCCGCGAACAAGTCCTGAGGCCCATGAGACCAGTGGTGCCCCCGGCGCAGGGCTGCCCGGGGGCCATCTGCGTTATGGACCCGTAAGCCCCGTGGGTTGCCACGCCGCGGGCCCGGCACGGTAGCGTCGTAGTGCCATGGAACTTGCCTATATCCCCAGCCCCTCGCGCGGTGTGCTGTATCTCGGCCCCATTCCGCTGCGCGGCTACGCCTTCTGCATCATCATCGGTGTCTTCGTAGCCGTGTGGCTCGGCAACAAACGCTGGATCGACCGGGGCGGCCGGTCCGGCACGGTGGCCGACATCGCGGTCTGGGCCGTGCCCTTCGGTCTTGTCGGCGGACGGCTGTACCACGTCATCACGGACTACGAGCTGTACTTCAGCGAGGGCCGCGACTGGGTGGACGCCTTCAAGGTCTGGCAGGGCGGCCTCGGCATCTGGGGCGCGGTCGCCCTCGGAGCCGTCGGCGCCTGGATCGGCTGCCGTCGCCGGGGCATCGCCCTGCCCGCCTACGCCGACGCCGTCGCGCCCGGGATCGCCTTCGCCCAGGCGATCGGCCGCTGGGGCAACTGGTTCAACCAGGAGCTCTACGGACGGTCGACGGATCTGCCGTGGGCGTTGCACATCACCTCGTCGGCGGACGGACGGGTGCCGGGGTACTACCACCCGACGTTCCTCTACGAGTCGCTGTGGTGTGTCGGCGTCGGCTTCCTGGTGATCTGGGCGGGCCGCCGCTTCAAGCTCGGCCACGGCCGGACCTTCGCGCTGTATGTGGCCGCGTACTGCGCGGGCCGCGGCTGGATCGAGTACATGCGGGTCGACGACGCGCACCACATCCTGGGCCTGCGGCTGAACGTCTGGACCGCGATGCTGGTGTTCCTGTGCGCCGTGGTCTACCTCGTGGTGTCGTCGCGGCTGCGGCCGGGCCAGGAGGAGATCGTGGAACCGGGCGCCGCCGACGAGGACGGGTCCACGGGCGGCGATGTCTCCGGGGAGCCGGAGAAGAAGACGGAGCCGGTGGACGGCAAGAAGGCCTCGGCGGACGACACCAAGGCCGGCGCCAAGGTCGATGCCAAGACTGGCGCCGAGGCCGGTGCCGAGGTCGACACCAAGACCCGCGCCGAGACGGATGCCGCGGAGGCCCGGGACGACGCCGAGCCGGTGGGCGCCGCCATGTCCGCGGACGACGCCGAGCCTGCCGGAGAGGCCGGAGCGGCCAAGAAGGCCTGAGCGGGCTTCGAGTCCGGGGCCGTACGAGCCACCTGCTTCTGCGGCCCCCGGTGCCGGCAGTCGGCGCCGCGGCGGCCGGAGGCCCCGGACCTGCGGCGGAGAAGGCCTGAGCGGGCTTCGAGTCCGGGTCCGTGGGAGTTGTCGCTTCTGCGGATCATCCGCTGTCGGCAGGCGGCGCCTGTGTGGGCCGGAGGCGCCGGTCCGGCGGCGCAGGAGCAGGGCCGGGCAACGGTCGCAGAACGGGCTGGGGCGCCGTATCCACCGATACGGCGCCCCAGCCCGTTCCTGTTCCCGGCCCTCAGCGCCTCCGGCGGGCCAGGGACAGCGTGCGCCGTGCCTCCCGCACCACCGCCGTGTCGACGAAGCGGCCGTCGGGCAGTGCCTGGGCGCCCGGCTCCCTGGCCGCGGCCTTCACCACCTCCTCCGCCCGGGAGATCTCGTCCGCGGTGGGCGCATAGGCGCGCTCGATGACCGGGAGCTGGCGGGGGTGGATCGCCGCACGCCCCAGAAAGCCCAGCGCACGCCCCCGGGCGCAGGAGGCCGCAAGACCCTCGATGTCCCTGGTGTCCGGATAGACCGACTGGGCCGGGGGAGGCAGCGCCGCGGCCCGCGCGGCCAGCACCACACGGGCCCGTGACCAGTCAAGACCCGCTTCCTCCCGGACGCCCAGGTCCGCCCGCAGATCCGACTCGCCCAGCGCGATGCCCCGTACCGCCGGGTGCGCCGAGGCGATGGTGAACGCCTGCTCCACCCCCAGCGCCGTCTCCAGCAGGGCGTAGAGGGGCAGCGTCCCGCCGGCCGACGGGGCGGCGCGTTCCGCCACGCGGATCACGTCCGAGGGCGACATCACCTTCGGCAGGCGCAGACCGCACAGCCCGGGCAGTGCCGCCAGCGCCGCGAGGTCCGCCCGCGCCCAGGGGCTGTCCAACGCGTTCACCCGGACATGGACCGGCACCGGCGGCCGTCCGGTCAGCCGTTCCGCGGTGGCCGCCCGGGCGTACTCCTTGCGGTCCGGGGCGACCGCGTCCTCCAGGTCGATCAGCACCACATCGGCCCCGGACAGCAGCGCCTTGCCGACCACCTCCGGGCGGTCCCCCGGGGCGTACAGCCAGGTGAGCGGGGCGAAGCCGGGGCTCGCGGTCACAGGGCGCCCTCCGCCCGCAGCGCGGCGATCTCCCCTTCGGACAGGCCCAGCTCGGTCAGCACCGCCTCGGTGTCCGCGCCATGGGGGCGGCCCGCCCAGCGGATCCTGCCGGGGGTGGCGGACAGCCGGAACGGGACGTTCTGCATGCGCAGCCGTCCCAGTTCCGGGTCGTCGGGGATGGTGGTGATCGTGTGCAGCGCCGCGTACTGGGGGTCGGTCATCACCTCCCGTACGTCCTGCACCGGCGCCACCGCGGCCTCCGCCCGCTCGAACTCCGTCAGCACCTCCGCACGCGTACGGCGGGCGATCCACGCGCCGACCGCCTCGTCGAGCACATCCGCGTGCCGGGCCCGGTCCGCGCCCGTCGCGAACCAGGGCTCGTCGATCAGCTCGGGGCGGCCGACCAGCCGCATCACCCGCTCGGCGACGGACTGGGCGGAGGTTGAGACGGCGACCCAGTCGCCGTCCGCGGTGCGATAGGTGTTGCGCGGGGCGTTGTTCGGGGAGCGGTTGCCGGTGCGCTGCTGGACGTGCCCCAGCTGGTCGTACCAGATCGGCTGGGGCCCGAGGACCGTGAGCATCGGCTCCACGATCGCCATGTCCACCACCTGGCCCGTGCCGGTGCGGTCGCGGGCGGCGAGCGCCGTCATCACCGCGTACGCCGTCGCCAGGCCCGCGATCGAGTCGGCGAGGCCGAACGGCGGGAGCGTCGGGGGTGCCTCCGGCTCCCCGGTGATGGCCGCGAACCCGCTCATCGCCTCCGCGAGCGTGCCGAAGCCGGGGCGGTGCGCATAGGGTCCGAACTGGCCGAAGGCGGTCACCCGGGCGAGCACCAGACGGGGGTTGGCGGCCGACAGCTCGTCCCAGCCCAGGCCCCATTTCTCCAGGGTGCCCGGCCGGAAGTTCTCCACGATCACATCGGCGCCGGCCGCGAGCCGCAGCAGCGTGCCGCGGCCGCCGGGCTTCGACAGATCCAGCGTCATCGTGCGTTTGTTGCGGCCCAGCAGCTTCCACCACAGGCCAACCCCGTTCTTCGCGGGGCCGTGTCCGCGGGACGGGTCCGGTTTGGCCGGGTGCTCGACCTTGATGACCTCGGCGCCGAAGTCACCGAGCAGGGTGGCGGCCAGCGGACCGGCGAAGAGGGTGGCGATGTCGAGGACGCGCAGGCCGGTGAGGGGCGCGGTCATGAGCGGTGGATCTCCCGGTGTGTGAGGTGGGCGAGCGCGTCGAAACCGATGCCGTTGAAGTCGCCCACGGAGGTGGACAGCCGGTTCTTGAGGGGGGACGTCCAGCGGTCGGGGAGCGCGCCGGGGCGGCCGGCCAGCAGACCGGCGATGCTGCCCGCCGTCGCCCCGTTGGAGTCGGTGTCCCAGCCCCCGGACACGGCCCGGCAGACGGAGCCGGTGAAGTCCCCGTCGGCATGGGTGAGCGCGGCGGCGATCAGCGCGGTGTTGGGGACGGCATGGACCCAGTGGTACGCCCGGTGCACACGGTGGAGTTCGTCGACGACCCTGTCGAAGTCCCTGGTCTCCCGGGCCAGATGGAGGGCGTGACGCAGGGCGCGGGCCAGACGGGAGGAGGGCGGCACGACGTCGAGGCCGGTGCGCAGACAGTGGTGGACGTCCCGGGCGCCGCCGGCCGCCTCGGCGATGACGGCCGCACTGAACATGGCCGCGTAGACCCCGTTCGCGGTGTGGGTGAGGGTGGCGTCGCGATGGGCCTGTTCCGCCGCGGTGGCCGGGTCGCCGGGGTTGGTCCAGCCGTGCACATCGGCGCGGATCAGGGCGCCGATCCACTCGCGGAAGGGGTTGCGGTGGCGGGCGGTGCGCGGGGGTTCGACGCCGCACAGCAGATTGCGGTAGGCGACGCGTTCGGCGGTGAAGGTACGGCCGGCGGGAAGCTCGTCCAGCCAGAGCCTGGCCACCTCGCCGACGGTGAAGGACTTTCCGTGACGGCCCAGCAACAGCAGATTCAGCAACGGGTAGTTGAGGTCGTCGTCCTCGGGCATGCCGTCGATGTTCTCGGCGAGGGAGGTGGCCGCGGAGCGACGGTTGAAGGGGTGGGCCGCCGCCAGCTCCGGAGGGACTCCCCGGGCCGTGAACCAGTTGTTCAGAGGCCAGTTGCCGGTGGCGCGGGCGAGCCCCCGGATCGCGTCCAGGGGGAGTTTCTCGACGGGCTTGCCGAGCAGACAGCCGGCGGCCCTGCCGAGCCAGGCGGCCTCCAGACGCGCCTCGGCCGGAACCGCCCGCACGGCACCCCCGGCGGGGCCCCGCGCGGGACGGCGGGGCCACTCGGTGCAGAGCGCCTTGATCCTCGCCAGGTCCGTCGGTTCGTGTTCCGCCAGGCTGCTGGGCAGGTCCGCCAGTTCGTCCAGCAGGTCCTCGGCCAGCAGCCGCAGATACGGGGACACGGCCTGCGGCGAGGCGCCCGCGCGCCGTGGCGCGAGCGGGCCCCGCGCCGCCGCCCAGCGCGCCGCGACGGCCGACGGCTCCCGGCCGTCTTGTTCCGCCTGCCGCAGCTCATGGCCGAGCAGATCCTCCGGCTGCACCCAGGTCAGTCGGAGCATCTCAGCCCCCGATCCGGGCGAACGCCGCCTCATGGGCCCGCCGCCGGCGCACATCACGGGCGAAGATCTCCCGCGCCACCTCGGTGAGGGTCCGCGCCGGGGCGTGCAGATCCAGCCGGCTCGCCTCCGCCACCGCCTTCGCCCAGGCCGAGGGGACCTCCGAGCCCAGGGCGCCGGTGAGCGCGCCCGCCATCGTCGCGATGGAGTCGCAGTCCCGGCCGTAGTTCACCGCACCGAGCACCGCATGGCGGAAATCGCCGCGCGCCACGATCATCATGCCCAGCGCCACCGGGAGTTCCTCGATGGTGTGCAGCCGGGAGGGGCGGCGGGCGCCCAGAGACGGATCGCGGTAGTCGGGGCCCACCGTGTCGTACGGCGCCACCGCCTCGCGCAGGGGCCGCAGCGCCGACTCGAAGTCCGTGTAGCGGGAGGCCGCGTCGCACACCGTCTCCAGGGCGGCGCGTGTCCCGTCCTTCGCCAGCGACAGACAGGCGGCCACCACCGAGTCGGGGGTGGCGCCCGGCGCGCACGCCGCGGCCACCGCCGCCGCGAACACCCCGGCCGCCTCCCTGCCGTACGACGACTGGTGCGCCCCCGCCACATCCAGCGCCTCGGCGTAGGCGCCCGCCGGATGGGCCGCGTTGACCAGGCCGACCGGCGCCATGTACATCGCGGCACCGCAGTTGATGATGTTGCCGACGCCGGCCTCGCGCGGGTCGGCGTGTCCGTGGTGCAGCCGGGCCACCAGCCACTTCTCCGCCAGGAAGATCCGCTGGAGGGGAATCGCCTCGGTCTCCAGTTCCGGGATCCAGCGGGGGTTGTCCATCAGGTCGGGCACCAGATGCGCGGCGACCGCGTAGGCGTCGAGATGATCGCGGACGGCCCCGTACACCCGGACCAGCGCATGGGTCATCAAGGTGTCGTCGGTGACATGGCCGTCGCCCTTGTGGTACGGCGCGACGGGGCGGGCCGTGCGCCAGGCGTCGCCGTGCCAGGGTCCGACGATCCCCTGCACCCGGCCGCCGTGCCGCTCGACGATCTGCTCGGGGGAGTAGCCCTCGACGGGCCCGCCGAGGGCGTCGCCGACGGCGGCGCCGACCAGGGCGCCGGTGATGCGTTCGTCGAGAGGGATCGTCTCGTCAGAAGTGGGCGTCATGCCCGAATCATCCACCTGGGGCGGCCAGTTCCGTCGTCTCCAGGAGTTCGGCGAGGTGTACGAGGTCGGTCCCTCTCAGGCGGGGGAGCGCACAGCCGGACAGGGTGCGGCAGGCGTCCCGCCAGGCGGCCGGGATCGCGGCGCCGCCGCCGAGCGCCCCGGTCAGCGCGCCCGCCAGGGCCGGGGCGGAGTCGGCGACCCGCGACAGACAGGCCGCCGCGGGCACGGCCTCGGCGATCCGGCCGCGGGCCGCGGTCGCCAGGGCGAGCGCGACCGGGACGGTCTCCGCGGCCGCGATGCCATAGCTGTAGACATGGTCGACGATCTGGTGTTCCAGCAGCGGGACCACGGCGAAAGCCCCGTCGTCGCCGTCGGCCAGCTTCAGCGCGAGCCGGGCGTTGCGGCCGATCTCGGTGTGCTCGGGAAGCTCGGCCAGCGCGGCCGCCACACAGCGGTCCACCGTCTCCCCGGACAGGGCGAGCGAGAGGGCCGCGGCCATGGCACGGGCGCCGTGCACCCCGTCGCCGTCCTGGGTGTAGCGGGCGTCGAACTCGGCCAGTTCGGCGGCGGGACGGGGCTCCCCCCGATGCGCCACCGCGAGGACACAGGCCCGTACACAGGCCGCGTCGTCGAAGTAGTGCGGGTTGTCGTGACCGGTGGCGGGCGGGCGCAGCCCGGTGGCGAGGTTGCCGAGACCCGCGCGCACCGAGATCCGGGCGCGCAGGGTCAGCCGCGCCGACTCGACCTCGGGGGCCCGGTCGGCCGCGGCGGCGACCTCGCGGGCGACCGCCCGCCAGGAACGGTCGACGGCCGCCCGCGTCCCGCACCGTCGGCCGGGGTCCCCGGGCGCGCCGCGGGCCCCGGCCCGTAGCACGGCCTGAGCGGTGAACACCGCCCACTCGGCGTCGTCCGAGGGGCCCAGCCTCAGCGGCTCCGGGGGCTGGTTGAGGGCGATCGGCACCGGCAGGGTGGTGGTCGCGTTCTGCTCGGCGAAGCTGTCCAGCTCCCGGGTCAGCCGCCGGGTCCACTCCGGCATCCGGGCGGCCCGGTGCCGGGCCGCGGGCCATCCCGCGGCGTCCCCCGCCGCCAGCCCCAGCAGCAGCCCCTCCACCCGCCGGGGACCAGGTCCCGGCACCGGGAGCTCGGTCATGACTCCACCTCCTCCGTGCAGGGACTTTCCGTGGGACCTTCCGTGGGTGTCTCATGGCGCAGGTGCGGCGATCCGTTCCACAGGCCGGCGACCGCCGACCCCCATCTGCCGCCGTCGCCCGGAGTCAGCAGCTCCGCCACGTCCAGCACATGGTGGCCCTCCATGGAGGGCAGACAACGGCCCCGGGCCGGGCCGATCGCCGCCGCCCAGTCGGCCGGGATCGACGCGACCCCGCAGGCCGCACCGGCCAGGGCGCCCGCGACCGCCGCAGTGGTGTCGGCGTCGCGGCCCATGTTGACGGCGGTGAGCACCGCCTCCGTGAACGCGCCGTCCGCCGCCGCATACGCCCCGAACGCCAGGGCCACCGCCTCCGGGGCGAGGTCCGTCCAGGGATAGCCGCCGATCACCACCGCGGAGCGCACCGCCCGTGCGCCCCGGGGGGCCGCGGCGACCGCACGGCGCAGCGAGCGGGCCGTCCAGGAGTCCTCGGGGACGACCGAGAGGGCCGAGGCCACCACGGCGTGGGTGGGAGCCCCCGCCATCGCCGCCGCGACCCCGGCCGCCACCGCCCGGCCGCCGTGGATGCCCTCGCCCTCGTGGCTGACCGAGCCGTCGATCGCCACCAGCCGGGCCGCCTCCCCGGGGCGGCCCGCGGCGAAGACCCCGAAGGGCGCCGCCCGCATGGCGAGACCGTCGCTCCAGGCGTGCCGGTGCTGCGCCGAGATGGGCGCCGCGAGCCCCCGGCGGAGGTTCTCCAGCGTGCCGCGCTCGCTGAAGCCCGCCCCGCGGAACGGCCCCTCGTCCCGGTCCGCGATCCACTGGTGCCAGGCCGCCTCCACATGTGCCACGGTCAGCGCCGAGCCGTGCCGGGCCAGCAGCAGTCCCGAGAAGATCGCGTACTCGGTGTCGTCCGTGCCGGACGGCCGCTCGGCGACGTACCCCGTGATACGGCCCCAGCGGGCGCGGATCTCGGACGGCCGCAGGTTCTCGGCGGGTGCGCCCAGCGCGTCTCCGACGGCGAGGCCGAGCAGCGCGCCGCGGGCCCGCTCGCGCAGCGTGGGGGAGCTCCCGGAAGCCGGGGCCGGGGGAACACACGCGACGGCCATCCGCTGCCACTCCTCTCGGGCGCCCTCCGGTGGGGGCACGACGACCCCCTCAGCGGATCTGTGCCACCCGAGCGGCCGTGCACAGCCTGACCGGCCTCAGCATCACCCGTCCGACAGCTGTGCGCGGCTCTCCACGGATGAGCGATCAAGGGTAAAAGCGCAGGTTAGCCCAGCCTTTCCTTGCTGGCGGGGCGGCGGCGCGCGGCGTACCTTGGGTCTTGTCGAAAAGTAGAAGAAGTCCAATTGAGGCTCAGGGGAGTCGGGTATGGCCATCATCGAGACCGAGGCGACGCTGCACGAGGCGCATCGGGACAACCACACCCACCGCGATGTCAACGGCGGCTGGCTGCGCCCGGCCGTCTTCGGCGCGATGGACGGACTGGTGTCCAACCTGGCACTGATGACGGGCGTCGCCGGCGGGGCCATCAGCCGTCAGGGCATCATCCTCACCGGGCTCGCGGGCCTGGCGGCCGGGGCCTTCTCGATGGCCGCCGGCGAGTACACCTCCGTCGCCTCCCAGCGTGAGCTGGTCGAGGCCGAGCTCGACGTCGAACGGCGCGAGCTGAGGAAGCACCCGGAGGACGAGGAGCGGGAGCTGGCCGCGCTCTACGAGGCCCGTGGCGTCGAGCCCGCCCTGGCCCGCGAGGTCGCCCGGCAGCTCTCCCGCGACCCCGAGCAGGCCCTGGAGATACACGCGCGCGAAGAACTCGGTGTGGACCCCGGCGATCTGCCCTCCCCGATGGTGGCCGCCGTCTCCAGCTTCGGAGCGTTCGCGCTCGGCGCTCTGCTGCCCCTGCTGCCGTATCTGCTCGGCGGCCGCGTCCTGTGGCCCGCCGTCCTGGTCGCCCTCGTCGGGCTCTTCCTGTGCGGCGCCGTCGTCGCCAGGGTGACGGCGCGCACCTGGTGGTTCAGCGGGCTGCGGCAGCTCGCCCTCGGCGGCGCGGCGGCGGCAGTGACCTACGCTCTCGGCAATCTGTTCGGTATCGCCGTAGGATGACCCAGGGCCGATGGTGCGATGAACCGTACACTCGGCTGTTACACGACGGTTTCGAACGCCCGGTCACCGGGCATGAGCCGTAAGCACCGCGGGCAACGACGCCTGCTCCGTATATGTCGCGGAGGGCGAGGAAGCCCGCCGCACCCGGGCCGGCGGCCACCGATCTGTCCGCTCGAAGCCCCGATTCCCCCGCCGCACCGTGAACCCCAGCCGGTGACCCGGCGATGTTCGCATGGTGGAACGGCCTGTTCAATTGTCCGAAAACCGCTCCATCATGTGACGTGCGTGAAATCTCGCACTCACGCAGAGGGCCGACGTCGTCCCTCGGCACCTGCCCCATGCCAGATGACGACGACGGGAGAGCCGATGCGTATGCCGCGCCAGCCGTCCCAGCACTCCATGAACGGCCGGAACCGGTCGTTCATG